>NZ_DASPIS010000099.1:0-7701 GCF_035628975.1 Azospirillum sp.
CTAGTGCACTGACGCAGACATAGGATTCACAGCGGCCTGCTGATGTGCGATTCTGTCGGCATGGCCCAGACCGTCAGCGTCATCGTTGGAGCAGAGGATCGCGCGCGTTTGGCCGCGCTCCTCGGCGACCGCAACCGCCCGCACAAGCATGTCCAGCGGGTGAACATCATCGTGCTCTCGGCCGAGCGGCTGCCGGTGCAGGAGGTGGCGCGCCGGGCCGGTGTCAGCCGCCCGGCGGTCTGGCGTTGGCAGGTGCGCTACGCCGAACAAGGCGTGGATGCGCTGCTGCGCGACAAGACGCGCAAGCCCGGCCGGGCACCGCTGCCGACCGCCACCGTGGCCAAGGTGCTGGCGCTGACCTGTTCGGAACCACCGAGCGCCGTGACACACTGGACCGGCCGAGCGGTCGCCAAGGCCGTCGGCATCAGTCTGCGCGCCGTGCAGCGCATCTGGGAAGCCAACCGGCTCCAGCCGCATCGGCTGCGCACCTTCAAGCGGTCCAACGATCCGGCTTTCGCCGCCAAGGTGGAGGACATCGTCGGCCTCTATATGGACCCGCCCTGCCACGCGGTGGTGCTGTCCATCGACGAGAAGAGCCAGATCCAGGCGCTCGACCGCACCCAGCCGGGTTTGCCGCTGAAGCCTGGCAAGTGTGGGACGATGACGCACGATTACAAGCGCAACGGCACCACCACGCTGTTCGCCGCGCTGAACACCCTGGACGGCACCGTGGTCGGCCGCTGCCTGCCCAAGCACACCCACAAGGAGTTCATCAAGTTCCTGAACGCCGTTGAGCGCGTGGTGCCGGTCGGCAAGGTGATCCACGCGATCGTCGACAACTACGCCACCCACAAGCATCCCAAGGTGCTGGAATGGTTGGCCGATCACCCGCGCTGGGTCTTCCATTTCACGCCCACCTCGGCCTCGTGGATCAACGCCGTCGAGGGCTTCTTCTCCATCATCACCCGACGGAGCATCCGGCGCGGCGTGTTCAAGTCCGTGGCCGACCTCCAGGACGCCATCGCCCGCTACATCCGCGAGCACAACAGGGCATCCAGGCCCTTCGTCTGGACCAGGCCGGCCGACACCATCCTCGATAAACTCAGCCGTTTGCCTGCACCTTCTGAATGAGTCAGTGCACTAGCATGCTGGCTCCGACGATAATACGCCGCCGCTGCTCGAAGAGCTTCTTCCAGACGATGATGTTCGCGACGCCGGTTTCATCTTCGAGCGTCAGGAACAACACACCGTTGGCCGATCCCGGCCGCTGCCTGACCAGTACCAGTCCAGACACCGTCACCCTGCGTCCGTCCCGCGTGCGAGCGAGATCGGCGCAGGTGATGCTGCCCTGCCCTCGCAGGTCCTGGCGGAGGAGAGCAACAGGATGGCTGCGCAGGCTCAAGCCCATCATCGTGTAATCCTCCACCACCTCCCTGCCCCCGCTCATCGGCCTGAGGGTGACCTCCGGCTCCACCGCCTCTTGCGCAGCCCCGGCGGCCGCGAAGAGCGGCAGGGCCTCATCCCGGAGCGCCCGGATGGCCCAAGCAGCCTCTCGACGCGTAAGCCCCATACCGGCGAAGCCATCGGCGGCCGCCAGCTGGCGTAGTGCCGCGACCGGCACACCCGCCCGACGCCATAGGTCCTCAACGTCGCCATAGGGACGATCCTCGCGGGCGGCGACGATCCCGGCGCCGGCGGCGTTGGCCAACCCTCTCACCAGCCGGAGTCCGAGGCGGACGGCCAACCTGCCCTGCCCCGCTGGCTCCAACGTGCAGTCCCAGCGCGAGGAATTGACGTCGACCGGCCGGACCTCGACGCCGTGGTCGCGCGCGTCCCGAACGATCTGCGCCGGCGCATAGAAGCCCATGGGCTGAGCGTTCAGCAGGGCGCAGGTGAAGATCTCGGGATGGTGGCACTTCATCCAGCTGCTGGCATAGGCGATCAGCGCGAAGCTCGCTGCGTGGCTTTCCGGGAAACCATAGGACCCGAACCCCTCCAACTGCTTGAAGGTACCCTCGGCAAACTCCCGGCTGTAGCCGCGCGCCACCATGCCGTCGACCAGCTTGCTCGAAAATTTGCTGACACCACCCGTGAGCTTGAAGGTGGCCATAGCCCGCCGCAGCTGGTCAGCCTCGCCGGGCGTGAAGCCGGCGCATTCGATGGCCACCCGCATCGCCTGCTCCTGAAAGAGCGGGACGCCCAGAGTCGATCCCAGCACAGCTTCGAGCTCGGGCGTGGGATAGTCCACCGGCTCCAGTCCCTCGCGGCGGCGCAGGTAGGGGTGCACCATGTCGCCCTGGATCGGGCCCGGCCGGACGATCGCCACCTGGATAACCAAGTCATAGAAGGTCCGCGGCTTGATCCGCGGCAGCATGGCCATCTGGGCTCGGCTCTCGATCTGGAAGACGCCCAGGGTGTCGGCCTTCCTGATCATCGCGTAGGTCGCCGGGTCCTCGGCAGGGATGCTGGCCAAGTCCATGCGGATGCCCTTGTGCTCCTCCAGCAACTCGAAGGCCCGGCGCATACAGCCGAGCATCCCCAGCGCCAGGATGTCGACCTTCATGATGCGGAGGACGTCGATGTCGTCCTTGTCCCATTCGATGACCTGCCGGTCCTCCATGGCGGCAGGCTCAATCGGCACGAGCTCGTCCAGCCGGTCCTGCGTCAGCACGAAACCGCCCGGATGCTGCGACAGATGCCGGGGCGTGCCCATAAGCTGTTGCGCAAGCTCCAGCGTCAGACGCAGACGCCGGTCTTTCAGGTTCAGGTTCAGCTCCTTCGCGTGCTGCTCCTCGACACCCTCATCCGACCAAGCCCAAATCTGCCCTGCCAGTGCCGCCGTGACGTCCTCGGTGAGCCCGAGCACCTTGCCGACGTCACGGACGGCACCACGCGCCCTGTACCGGGTGACCACCGCCGTCAGAGCTGCACGGTGACGGCCGTAAGTCTCGTAGATCCACTGGATGACGATTTCTCGGCGATCGTGCTCGAAATCGACGTCGATGTCCGGCGGCTCCCGACGTTCGGCCGATACGAAGCGTTCGAACAGCAGGTTGTGACGCTCGGGATCGATGCTGGTGACGCCAAGCACATAGCAGACGGCTGAGTTGGCCGCCGAGCCCCGACCCTGGCACAGGATGCCACGAGACCGGGCGAACCGGACGATGCTGTGGACGGTCAGGAAGTAGGGCGCGTAGCCCAACTGGTCGATGAGCCGCAACTCGTGCCGGAGCACGGCCTGGACCTTCTCCGGCACGCCATCGGGATAACGGTCGGCAACGGCCGACCAGGTCAGCTGCTCCAACGACTGCTGCGCCGTCAGGCCTGGAATTACCACCTCCTCAGGGTATTGGTACTGCAGCTCGTCCAGCCCGAACTTGCATCGCTCCACGATCTCCAGCGTACGGGCCACCGCCTCCGGATGTCGGGCAAAGAGGCGGGCGATTTCTGACGGTGGCTGGAGGAAGCGGTCGGCGTACCGCTCCCGCCGAAACCCGGCGCTATCGATGGTGCAGCCCTTGCGGATGCAGGTGACGATGTCCTGCATGATGCGCCGGTCCGGCGCGTGATAGAGGACGTCGTTGGTCATCACAGTCGGCACACGGTGGGTCGCGGCCAGTTCTGACAGCAGGTGCAGCCGCAGGACATCGCCCGGTCGCCGGCGGAGCGTCAGGGCCACGTAGCACCGGCCGGGAAAGGTGTGGCGCAGCCGCGCCAGTTGCCGGGCGCAGCGGTCGTCCGGTTCATCCGGCACCAGGATGGCCAGCAGGCCCTCGGCCCAATCGGCGACGTCCTCCCAGGACAGATCGCAGGCCCCCTTCCCTGCCCTGCCTTTGCCGAGCGTCAGCAGTCGGCAGAGCCGACCGTAGCCCGCCCGGTCCATGGGATACAGCAGCAGGGCCGTGCCGTCGGTTAGGTCAAGCCGACTTCCGATGACCAACCGGACGCCGGTCTGCCGCGCCGCCTCGTGGGCGCGGACGATGCCCGCCAGCGAATGCCGATCGACGATGCCCAGCGCGGAAATTCCCAGCGCCGCCGCCCGCGAGAACAACTCCTCGCAGCTGCTGGCCCCGCGAAGAAAGCTGAAGTGGGTTGTCACCTGGAGCTCGGCGTATGTCGAGCCTGCGGGACCCCGCCCCTGCCCGGCCGCGCTCATCCGAACAGCCCGTGGATGAACCATCGCATCGGCCCGGTGTCCGGGGAGCTTTCCCAGGATCGGTAGAGCCAGAAGCGCTCGCCCGTATGGTCCTCGACGACATAGTAGTCGCGCGCGGCCGCCATCTCGCGGTCACGCCGCCACCATTCGCCATGGATCCGCTCAGGCCCATCCGCTCGCTTGATGAGCCGGCGCACGCCGCGCCAGGTGAAGGCCATCGGCGGGTGATCGGGCATCAGGGCCATCGTCTCAATGGGCTCCGGTGGCGTCAGCAGGCGTCCCGGCCGCGGCCACTTGGAGGGCCAACCGGCTGGTACCGGCGGCGCCAGGGCGGGGATGCGCGTGACCGACCGCTCCGGTACATCGCTCTCCACCGGCGCGCACCGGAAAACCCTGTCGTGGCCGATCCGGTTGCCCAGCACATCGACCAGCCCGGCGATGGTGGCCACCTCGTCGAACGTCCCGGGATCGGTCTCCCCGGCCACCAGCCGGCCGACCTCCTCAGCCGACAATGGCTCCGCAAGCGTGGCCGTCAAAATGGCGATCTCGATCCCGAATCCCGGGTCGACGCTGTCGATGCGCTCAACAAGCAGGCGGGTGAGGTGTGGAGCTGCGCGCACCGGCTTCGCCGTGCCGACGCGGATAGCTTGCATTGTGCCGTCCACGCGGTGCCAGAGCAGGTCCAGCGTCCTGGCGCCCAGCCCATGCTGCTCCAGCTGCCCACAGAGGTCCTGCACCAGCGCCCCGATGACGGCCTGTAGTGCCTCGGCCGTGCTGATTGGTTCGACCAGACTGCGTCGTGCCTGGACGGTCTCGACCGGCACGACAGGCACGATCGGTTCGGCAACGCGGCCGAAGACCTGATCCAGCCGCCGGCCGGGCAATGTACCGAAACGATGGGCCAGAGGCGCACGCGGCGTCGCCTCCAGATCGCCGACGGTCTCGAAGCCCAGGCGTCGGAGTTCGACGGTCATCTTAGATCCCAGCCGGAGGGCGGCCACCGGCAACGAGGACACCGTCTCCAGCGCATCGTCGATCACAGACACTGGGCGATGCCCGAAGCGGGCAATGGCATTGGCTGCCGCCGGCGTACCGGCGACTGCAGCCCGCGCAGCAACGCCCATGCCGGCGAGGCGGCTGATCAGATCGTCGAGCAGCGGGCGCTCGCCACCCAGGAGATGGCTGGCGCCGGTGATGTCGATCCAGAGGCCATCGGGCGGGTCCACTGCCACCATCGGGCTATAGCGGAGCGCCCACAGTGCCAGACGGTGCAGGCCCTCGGCATCGGCATCCGGATCAGCGTCGGCTATCGTCAGGCCGGGCACCTTCGCCCGTGCATGGGCGAGCGGAATGCCCCGGCGTAGGCCGAGCCGATGCGCGGCGGCGTCCACCGCGGTGATGACGCGCTGTGCGCCAGTCGATGCGATGACGAAGGGTGTGCCGGGCGGCTCGTCGGCCTCAAGTGCCGAACCGGAGCCCGACCGCTCGTGCCGTTCCTTCGATGAGCGTGCCCTGACGCGAAGCCGATCCGTCGGCCAAGTGGGCAGGTAGACCGAGACGACCCTCTTCATCGCAGCCCTCAATGTCCCACTCGCCTGCCACGCCCCCACGACACCGCACCAGTTCCACCCGCCATCGCCTGCGGCCTATCCCCGGCGCTGGCAGTGGGCTGGACGGCAGGGCTGAAACGCGCCAACGGGTGACGGCAGCCGTCGGCTGGCCGATCTCGGCGGCAGCCGCGGCCGGGCTGCGCCATCGGCGCAGGATGATGGCTGTGACGCCGGAATGCTCGGCGGCGATTTGCATGCGCCTGGACGCCACCATGGGGAGCTTGGCCAGTTCACCGACCACGGCCGCGAGCCCGCGGTGGCGCAGCCCTTCCTCCACCAGCAGAGGCAGCGTCCTTTCATCGGGCGCCTCGGCATAAATGACCCGGTTCGGATCCAGGCCGACCTGAGACAGCGCCGGAGCGTACAGGTCCGACGCCCGCAGACACCAGAGTACCGGCCCGGTCATTCTAGCCAGGATGCCCGCTGCGAACAGGGTGGCCGCCGCAGCGTGGATCACGCCCAGATCGCCGCCCTCGGCCACCTCGTGGACGCCCCTCAACGCCAGCCCGCCACCTGGCAGCCGACCGTCGACCTCGCTGATACCGAAGGGCAGCACGCGCATGGCGCGCCGCCCGCCAATCTCCAGCTGATGGATGCGGTTGCGCAGGTCTTGTAGGGCGATGCTAGGGCGCGGCTCAGGATGCATGTCTCTTGAGACAGAAAGGGAAGGATTATGTTCCCTTTTTGTTCGCCAAAAACAGGAGCACTGTCAAGCTTTGGTTTTTGGCTCCTTGCTCACCCTGCCGTTGCCATGTGCAAGCGATCCACACCACCGCAGCTTGCTCCCTGTTAAGCAACGCCATAGCGACTGGAAGTGAAGACGCGCGCCGGCTCCATTCGGCAGAAGATCGAGCACCCCTACGCGGACATGGCGCACGTCCATGGCTGCACTGGCTGTGTCAGGTGGGAATTTGACCCTCGGCGCAGCTTACGCTGATGGTCCGTGGCGCGGCGGCTGGATGGTGCCGACGGAGGTGCGGAACCGCTTCTCGCTGCGACTTGATGCGACCGCGGATCGTGTCCGTCATCATCCGGTGGTGCTAACGGAAGTGCGAAACCGCCACGCGCTATGCGCCTCCTAGGGATGGGTCCGGGTGCCAACAGAAGTGCGAAACCGCTTCTCGCTGCGACCATCAACGCGCCAAGCCCCAATACCGCTGATCCAGAGTGCCAACGGAGGTGCGAACCAGACGCTCGCTGCGACCGGCCTTTACCCCCATCGCCCACATACCCACAGGGGTGCCAACGGAGGTGCGAACCAGACGCTCGCTGCAACCCGCCCGACCAGACCCGTGATAAAAGTCATAGCTAGTGCCAACGGAGGTGCGAACCAGACGCTCGCTGCAACGCGCCACATACTCCGGGTCCACCATCATCCGCGTGTGCCAACGGAGGTGCGAACCAGACGCTCGCTGCGACCCCTGGCCTGGGGTGTTTGAAGTTGTGGCTGGGAAGTGCCAACGGAGGTGCGAACCAGACGCTCGCTGCGACGCTGATCTGTCGCAGTTCGTGCGTTGGAAGCCGGAGTGCCAATGGAGGTGCGAACCAGACGCTCGCTGCGACTCGGAAGCGTCTATGAGGGGCAAAACTTGGACTTGTGCCAACGGAGGTGCGAACCAGACGCTCGCTGCGACTGGCACGAGCGCGACGTTGGCGTCGATCAAGCTCGAGTGCCAACGGAGGTGCGAACCAGACGCTCGCTGCGACGCGCGCTGATTAAGAACTACGCATCCGGCCGAATTGTGCCAACGGAGGTGCGAACCAGACGCTCGCTGCGACGGCCTAACTAAGACAACGGTACGTGTCAACGCGAATGAGACAGCTGGGATTTGAGTTCAAGCTCGGGACACTTGCGTGATTGACTGCACCAGCAAGCTGGTCGCCGCGTCCGTCCGCTTACAGGATGCCGGCAGGCTCAGGTCGCACAAGGCCCTT
>NZ_DASPIS010000100.1:0-121977 GCF_035628975.1 Azospirillum sp.
TCCGGATCCACGTCGGAGAAGGGGACATGGTCCGGGCAGAGGACGCCCTTGTACCCGACCTCGCGGTAGGCACGGATGCAGGCCGCCATGTCGACCGACCCCTCGTCCGGCATCGCTTCGCGGAAGTCGAGGTAGCCGCCCCTGATGTTGCGGAAATGGACCATGAAGATGCGGTTCTGCGGACCGAAGGTGCGGATCGCTTCAAGCACCGTCTCGGTCGGGTTCCGCGACATCTCGGCGATGGTGCCCTGGCAGAAGTTGAAGCCGAGCGACCTGCTTTCCGGCGCCAGGGCGACGAAGCGCTTCAGTCCATCGAGCGAGCCCAGCACATGATGCACGCCGTTCAGGCCGCCCGGCGGATAGGCGGGGTCGTGCGGGTGGCAGGCGAGCTTGACGCCGGCCTTCTCGGCGGTGGGGAGCAGCGCTTCCACCAGATACTCGATGGCCCGCCAGCCGTCCGCTTCGGAGATGCCGCCGGCCTGGGAGGCTATCACCTGGCCGCAGGTTTCGGCAGCGCCGCCGGCGCGCGCGTCCTCGTCGTCCGGCAGCACGGTGCCCCAGTAGGAGAAACGGGCATCGTTCTCCGCCCGGTACTCGTCGGCCTTGAAGGTGGAGCAGCGCATGCCGCCGCGTCCCTCGACCTCGCCGGTGCGGGTGATGCCGACCATGGCGACCGTGTATTTCACCATGTCCACGCCGCCGTCGGCGGCGGCTTGGATATTGCGGCGAAGCTCCTTCGCCTTGGCCGCCGCCTTTTCCGGCGCGCGCAGGCTGTCGAGCAGGATGGAGCCGACGTCCAGCGCCATGCCTTCCAGGCGCATGCCATGGCTTTCGATCCACCGGCGCTGCGCCGCGACCTTGCCGGCATCCCACAATCCGTCCTCGCCGATCACCGCGTTGTTGGGGCGGGTGTCGATGACGATGCCCTTGCAGCCGAGTTGGGCGGACAGGCGCAGGCGGCTGTCTGTCGGGTTGATCAACTGTTCGCCGATATACATCGGGAAATCCTCTCGAATGCGTCTTCAGCGTGGGATGGCGGAGCCGTTTACTTCCTGAGTTCCATGCGCTTGATCTCGCCGACCACGACCAGATAGCTGACCGCGGCGACCAGGGCGTTGGCGCCGACGAACAGCAGGGCGCCGTTGAACGAACCCGAGGTCTGGATGATGTAGCCGATGATGATCGGCGTGCTGATCGACGAGATGTTGCCGCACATGTTGAAGACGCCGCCCGACAGGCCGGTGATCTCCTTGGGCGCGCAGTCCGACATGACGGCCCAGCCCAGCGCGCCGATGCCCTTGCCGAAGAAGGCCAGAGCCATGAAACCGACCACGATCCACTGCACGTCGGTGTAGTTGCAGGCGATCATGCTCATCGACAGCAGCATGCCGAGAACGATCGGCGTCTTGCGTGCCGCGGTCAGCGAGAAGCCCTTGCGCAGCATGGCGTCCGACAGCACGCCGCCCAGGATACCGCCGGCAAAGCCGCAGATGGCGGGGATCGAGGCGACGAAGCCGGCGCTGAGCACCGACATGCCGCGGGCCTGAACCAGATAGACCGGGAACCAGGTGATGAAGAAATAGGTGATCGCATTGATGCAGAACTGGCCGAGGAAGATGCCGACCATCATCCGGCTGGCGAACAGCTGGCGGATGTAATCCCACTTGGCGCCGCCCGCCGCATCGGTCTTCTTCTTCGCGGCGTCGTCCATGTTGACCAGACCGCCGCCCGCGGCGATGTAGTCGATCTCCGCCTGATTGATCTTCGGGTGCTCGACCGGGCTGTAGACGGTCTTCAGCCAGATGCCGGAGACGACCAGACCCAGGGCGCCCATGAAGCCGAAGGCCCAAGGCCAGCCGAAGGAGTGGGTGAGCCAGCCCATCAGCGGGGCGAAGATCACCGTGGCGAAATACTGGGCCGAATTGAAGATGGCCGATGCCGTGGCGCGCTCATGGCCGGGGAACCAGGCGGCGACCACGCGGCTGTTGCCGGGGAAGGACGGAGCTTCCGCAAGGCCGACGGCGAAGCGCAGCGCGAACAGGGCTGTCACCGCCGCGGCGCCGGTCAGGAAGCCGACGAAGCCCTGGAACAGGGTGAACACCGACCATGTGAAGATGCTCGCCGCATACACCCATTTGGAGCCGAAGCGGTCGAGCAGCCAGCCGCCCGGCAGCTGGCCGATCACGTAGGACCAGCCGAAGGCGGAGAAGATGAAGCCCATCTGCGCGGCATTGATGCCGAGGTCCTTGGACAGAACCGGGCCGGCGATGGCCAGGACGGCGCGGTCGGCGTAGTTGATTGCTGTCACGACGAACAGCATAACAACGATCGTCCAACGGATGCGTGTTTTTGTTGCCGCTGCCGCGCCTGCGACAGAGCTGTGATCCATCACTGTGTTGACACTCATGTGGCGCCTCCATTCCCGATGCTGCGCTGCCGTTTGTTATTTTCTAAGGCGCGCTTATCGGGAGAAAGATTCTGATGTGAGCGCTCTCTTATGGCTGGAAGAGCGCTTGATGTCTCTTGTTACCGCTCACAATAGCGCTGTGACTCCTAAACTCAACATCGGGCCGGCGCAAGAGCCTGCGGCGCTTTGCCACGATTTTTTCCGTTGGCCCAACGATCGAGGTAGTCGCCGGGGGGATCGGCCGAGACAGTAACCGGCACGTTTGCGGGCAACCCCCGGCTTGGGCACGCCGCCCGTCCTCGGGACGTCCTTGCGTCGAACCGTCGCAAGCCGTATCTAGACTCTACATCCTGGGGTTTACGCCGTGTCCGACACACCAGTTATTCGCCCGCGTCAGGGTGCAGCCAAGAAAGACGTCATGCCGGCGAAGACCGCCGGGAGCCGTGGCACACGGCCGACCAGCGGCAAGGCGACGCTGGAAACCGTGGCGACGCTGGCTGGCGTTTCCAGGATGACGGTCTCCCGCGTGATCAATCGTCCCGAATCGGTGACACCGGAACTGCGGGAGATCGTTCTCAAGGCCATTTCGGAAACCGGCTACGTGCCCAACCTGCTGGCCGGGGGACTGGCCTCGAGCCGGACCAAGGTGGTCGCCGCGGTCGTGCCGACGTTGACGCATGTGCTGTTCTCCGGGGCGATCCAGGCCTTCACCGACCGGCTGGCTTTGGACGGCTACCAGATGCTGCTGGGGCTGTCCGGCTACCCGACCGAGCGGGAGGGCGAACTGCTGCAGGCCATCCTCAGCCGCCGTCCGGACGCCCTGTATCTCACCGGCACCAGCCATCTGGCACAGACGCGCCGGCAGCTGCGCGCCGCCAACATTCCGATCGTCGAAACCTGGGATCTGTCGCACAAGGCTGTGGACATGGCCGTGGGCTTCTCCCATGAGGCGGTTGGCCGGGGTGTCGCCGAGTATCTTCATAACAAGGGCTACCGTCAGTTCGCGGCGATCAGTGCCGAGGATGAGCGCGCCATGCTGCGCACCCGCGAATTCGTTGCGACCCTGGCCCGGCATGGCATCCAGGAGGTCACCTGCCTTTCGACCGAGGCCCCCAGCTCCATGGCCATGGGGCGGCAGGCCTTGGGAGAACTGCTGGCCCGCGGCTTCCGCCAGGGCGCCATTCAGTGCAGTTCCGACGCCATGGCGCATGGCGTGGTGCTGGAGGCGCAGGCCCGCGGATTGTCGGTCCCGGGGGACATCGCCGTTATCGGCTTCGGCGACCTGGATTTCGCCGCCTACATGTCGCCGCCGTTGAGCACGGTGCGCATCGATCGGTCGGCGATCGGCCGTTTGGCCGCCGAAGCCCTGCTGACCCGACTGGCAGGCAACCGGGTGACCAAGAAAGTCATCGACGTCGGATTCGAGATCGTGGAACGGGCCACCGCCTGATCGACGATCTAGAGCCGGGTCAGACCGCCCCGTGCGCCTCCACATACAGGGCGTAGACGGAGTGGCAGCTCGCCATGTAGAGCCGGTTGTTCTTCGGCCCGCCGAAGGTCAGGTTGGCGCAGCGCTCAGGCAGCTTGATGAAGGCGATGGGTTTTCCCTGGGGGTTGAAAACCATCACGCCGTCCAGGTCTTCGGATTTTCCCTTCAACGGATAGACCATGCGGCCGCCGACCTGGGTGGGTTCGGCCTGTAGGGCGCCGTTGCTTCCCCAGCCGCACCACAGGTTCCCGTCGCGGTCGACCTTGAAGCCGTCCAGCGCCCCGAAATCGGCCGCGTCGATCAGCTTGGTCTTGTTGGACAGCGTGTTGTCCTTGCCGACGTCGAAGCTCCAGACGCTGCGGTTGGGCGTGCCCTTCCATTCCACCACGTAGAGTTTGCTCTCGTCGGGCGAGAAGGCCAGACCGTTGGGATTCACGAGGTCCGTGACCACCGCCGCGATGCGGCCGTCCGAGGCGATGCGGTAGACGTTGGTGGTTTCCTGCTCCGGCTTCGCCCTGAACCCTTCCCATTCGCCGTTGATGCCGAACAGGGGATCGGTGAACCAGACGCTGTCGTCCGACTTGACCACCACGTCGTTGGGCGCGTTCAGGCGCTTGCCCTGATAGGACTCGGCGAGCACGGTGATCTCGCCGCTCTTCTCGGTGCGGACCACCCGCCGGGTCACCGAATGCTCGCAGGTGACCAGCCGCCCCTGCCGGTCGCGGGCGTTGCCGTTGGCATAATTGGCGTTTTCGCGGAACACCGTGGTCTTTCCGGTCTTCTCGTCGAAACTCATGATGCGGTTGTTGGGAATGTCGCTGAACAGGAGCGTGCCCGTCTCCGGGAAATAGACCGGGCCCTCGGCCCAGCGGAAGCCGGTGGCCACCTGCTCCACCGAACTGCTGTAGATGCGGTACTTGGCGAAACTCGGGTCCAGGATCTGGACGGCCGGGTCGGGGTAGCGGGCGTTCGGCGTGAACGGGATCGCCTGGGCGAAGGCGTTGCCGGCGGCCATGGCCGCACCGGCGCCGGCGACCTGCAGGAAGCGGCGCCGGCCGAGGGTGTGCCGACCGAGGGTGGAGAATGTGGTCATGATGTCTCCTCCGGAGTTTCAGCATAGGATTTTTGGGCATGGATCGCCGGCTCACGGGAAGCGGTCGCCTTCCGTGTCCTTGCCCTTCCGCGCGCCGGCCGGCAGCGGAAGGGTCATGCGGGAAAAGTCATTCCACGTAGATGGCCGCCTTGCGGAGGATCTCCCCCCAGCGCTGCACCTCGCTGGCGAGTTGGGCCTGCAGGGCGTCGGGTTGCGCGTCACCGGGTGAGGCCGGGCGGGCGCCGCGGCCGGCGAAAGCCGCCGTCAGGCTCGGGTTCGCCAGCGCTTCCCGCAGTCCCGCCACGAGCGCGGCGACCGTTTCCAGCGGCGTGCCCTTCGGTGCGTAGAGGCCATGCCAGACCGTCAGGTCGAAGCCGGCCAGCCCCGCCTCGTCGAGGGTCGGCACCTGCGGCAGCTCCGCTGTCCGGGCCTTGGCGCTGACCCCCAGCACCTTCAGGCGGGCGGACCTGATCAGCGGCAAGGTGTGGGTGGTCTGGTCGCAGAGCAGATCGACATGTCCGTTCATCACGTCCATCACCGCCGGTTTGGTTCCGCGATAGGGGACGCTGGTCAGTTCGGTCTTCAGCATGTCCATCAGCAGCAGCCCGCACAGGTAGGAGGCCGAGCCGACGCCGGCGTTGGCGATGGACAGCCGGTTTCCCTCCGTCCGGACCAGCGCCTTGAACTCCTCGACCGTGGCAGCCTTCAGGCCCGGCTTCGCGACCAGCGTCATCGGCACCTCGGCCACCATGCCGATGGGGGCGAAATCATCGACCGGGTGGTAGCGCAACGCCGTGTAGAGCCACATGCTGGTGGCATGCCCGATGTTCGACAGCAGCAGCGTGTTGCCGTCGGGGCCGGCCTTCGCGACCCGCTCGGCGCCCACGGTGCCGCCCGCCCCATCCACATTGCGGACGAGCACCTTGCGGTCCAGGGAGTCGGCCATGGCCGTCGCCAGCGCGCGACCGAGCGCATCGGTGGGGCCGCCGGCCGCGAAGGGAACGACGATGGTCAGGGGCGGCCCGGCCCGCTCCGCGGCCTGGACGGGCAGGCAGGCCGTCACGAGCAGCACGAGGGAGGCTGACAGGGTGGCTCCCAGGGAGAACAGGGTCTTCGGCGACATGACGGTCACTCCTTGGAAACGGGTATCACTCCTGGAAGGCTTCCTCGCGCTTGCGCCGGACCGCGGGCGCCAGGACCGTCACCAGCAGAGCCAGCGCCACCACCAGCATGGCCGCGCTGATCGGGCGCGTCGCGAACACCATCGGGTCGCCCTTGGAGATCAGCAGCGCCCGCCGCAGATTCTCCTCCATCATCGGTCCCAGGATGAAGCCCAGCAGCATCGGCGCCGGTTCGCAGTCGAGCTTGCGGAAGACGTAGCCCAGCACCCCGAACCCGGCCATCAGGAAGATGTCGAAGACCGAGTTGTTCAAGCTGAACACGCCGATGGCGCAGAACACCAGGATCGCCGGATAGAGCAGATGGTAGGGGACCGCGATCATCCGAACCCACAGCCCGATCAGCGGCAGGTTGAGCACCAGCAGGAACAGGTTGCCCACCCACATCGAGACGATGATCCCCCAGAACAGCGCCGGCTGTTCGGTCATCACCGACGGGCCGGGCTGGATGCCCTGGATGATCATCGCCCCGATCATCAGCGCCATCACCGGGTTCGACGGGATGCCCAGCGTCAGCATCGGGATGAAGGAGGTCTGCGCCCCGGCATTGTTGGCGGCCTCCGGTGCGGCGACGCCCTCGATGGCGCCCTTGCCGAACTCTTCCGGATGGCTGGAAACCTTCTTTTCCATGGAGTAGGCCGCGAAGGAGGCCAGCATCGCCCCGCCGCCCGGCAGGATGCCGAGCAGCGATCCCAGCGCCGTGCCGCGCAGGACCGGCGCCACGATGCGTTTCAGGTCGCCTTTGGAGGGAAGCAGGCCGGTGACGCTCTTCACCATGGTGGTCCGCGTCGCCTCGTTCTCCAGATTGGCGACGATCTCGGCGATGCCGAACACGCCCATGGCGACGATGACGAAGCCGATGCCGTCGGCCAGCTGCGGCAGGTCGAAGGTGTAGCGCGCGGTGCCGGAGTTCACGTCGGTGCCGATCAGGCCGAGCAGCAGGCCCATGACGATCATCGCCAGGGCATGCAGCAGCGAGCCCTGCGCCAGCACGATGGACGCCACCAGCCCCAGCACCATCAGCGAGAAATATTCGGCCGGACCGAACTTCAGCGCCAGATCGGCCAGCGGCGGCGCGAACAGCGCCAGCAGCACCGTCGCCACCGTGCCGGCGAAGAAGGAACCGAGGGCGGCAGTGGCGAGCGCCGTGCCCGCCCGGCCCTGGCGTGCCATCTGATAGCCGTCGAGCGCCGTCACCACCGAGGAGGATTCGCCCGGCAAATTGACCAGGATGGCGGTGGTCGAGCCGCCATATTGCGCACCGTAATAGATGCCGGCCAGCATGATCAGGGCGGATTCCGGCGGCAGCCCGATGGTGACGGGCAGCAGCATGGCGATGGTGGCGACCGGCCCCAGCCCCGGCAGCACGCCGATGGCGGTGCCCAGGAACACGCCGAGCAGGCAGTAGGCGAGGTTGGAGAGGCCCAGCGCGGTCTGGAAGCCGAGCGCGAGATTTGCCAGGATGTCCATGGTGGCCTCCCGCTCATCCGGTGAACCAGGGGCCGAGCAGCGCCATCGGCACGCCCAGCCCCCTGACGAAGACCAGCGCGCAGAAGGCCAGCAGGGCCACAAGCCCCGCTGCGGCGCGGATGTCGAAGCGGAACATACGGCTGGCCGCGGCGCTGACCAGGATCAGGGCCAGCAGTGCCGGGATCAGCCCGGCCGGCTCCAGCAGCAGGCCGAACAGCGCGGTTGCTCCCGCCACCAGCGCCAGCCCCTTCCAGGCGACGGCGCCGATCGGCCCGCCGTCCTGGATGAAGGACCGGAGGACGGACAACACGCCGAAGACGGCCAGCAGCCAGCCGAGCACGGTGGGGAAATAGCCGGGTCCCATGCGGCTGCCGGTCCCGGGGGCATAGTCGCGGCCGATCCACACCGCCGCCAGCCCGACGGCGATGTAGATGACGCCCGCGTAGAGATCCTTGGGATTGCGCGAACAGGTCGTCATCGGATTTGCCTTATTGGTCCGGGGTGATGTTCCCGGTCTCCACCACCGACTTCCAGCGCGCCAGTTCGGCGTCGAGGAACTGCGAGAACTTGGCGCTGCCGGTGCCGACCACCTCGAAGCCCGCCTCCTCGAACCGGCCCTTGACGTCGGGGGCGGCCAGCGCGCCGGTAAGGCCGGATTCAAGCTTGGCTTTCACCTCCTTCGGCAGCCCGGCGGGGGCGGCGACGGCCTGCCAGGAATAGACCTCGATGCCGGCGACGCCGGCCTCCGCCATGGTGGGCGTATCGGGGAAGGCGGGGATGCGCTTGTCGCTGGTGACGGCGAGCAGCTTCAGCTTGCCTGCCTTGATGTGGCCGGTGACGACGCCGAGATTCTGGAATGACACCTCGGCATGGCCGCCGATCAGGTCGGTGATGGCCGGTCCGCCGCCCTTGTAGGGCACATGAAGGCCGGTGGTGCCGGTCTGCTGCCAGAACAGCGCCGCGGTCAGATGGTCCGATGAGCCGGTGCCCGAGGATGCGAAGGTCACCGCCTCCGGGTTCTTCTTCAGATGGGCGATCAGGTCCGCGACGGTGTTGACCGGAAGATTGGGCGTCGCCACCAGCGCGTTCGGCGTGCGCACCGCCACCGTCAGCAGGTCGAAGTTCTTTCTGGGATCGTATTTCAGCCCTTTGTAGAGCACCGGATTGATGGCGTAGACGCCGATCGAGGCGACCAGCAGCGAATAGCCGTCCGGCTTCGCCTGCGCGATCTGCGCCGCCCCGATGGAGCCGTTGGCGCCGGGCCGGTTCTCGACGACGACCGGCTGGCCGACCGCCTCGGTGAGCTTCGGTCCGATCAGCCGCGCCGTGGTGTCCGACGCGCCCCCCGGCGGGAAGGGCACGATCATCGTCAGCGCCTTGTCCGGATAGTCGGCGAGGGCAGGCACGGACAGCACCGCGGCGAGCGCGGCCATGGTGAGAAGCGGCAAGGTCTTCATGGTTCCTCCCTGTTCCACTTTGTTTTTTGACTGCCGCCGGCGATCGGCGGTCATGTCCGATGTCGTTTTCAGTCCCTGAATTTCCGGGCGATCGCCTCGGTGGTGCGGGCGAGCAGGCCGGTGTCGATGCCGACGGCGGTGTAGACGCAGCCGGCGGCCATGTAGCGGCGCGCCAGCGTTTCGTCGGCGGTGAGGATGCCGGCCCGGCTGCCGGCGGCGACGATCCGGCCGATGGTCTTCTCGATCAGTTCGACGATCTCCGGGTTGCCCTGGTCGCCGAGATAACCGAGGTCGGACGACAGGTCGCCCGGACCGATGAACAGCCCGTCGATGCCCGGCACCGCGGCGATGGCCTCCAGATTGTCGAGGCCCTTGCGGGTCTCGATCTGCACGAGGATGCAGATCTCCTCGTGGGCGCGGCGGTGATAGTCCTTCACCCGGCCGAAGCGCGAGGCCCGGCTGGCCCCGGCGAAGCCGCGGATGCCGTCGGGTGGAAAGCGCGTGGCGGCGACCGCGGCCTCGGCCTCCTCGACCGTCTCCATCATCGGGATCAGGAAGGACTGCACGCCGATGTCGAGATGGCGCTTGATGACGATCGGATCGTTGTCCGGAATACGGACGACCGGATGCGTCGTGTTCTCCATCATCGCCTGCAGCTGCGCCAGGATGCCCGGCACGTCGTTGGGCGCGTGTTCGGCGTCGAGCAGCAGCCAGTCGAAGCCGGAACCCGCCAGGATCTCGGTGGCGGTGGGGCTGGCCATGCTGTTCCAGAAGCCGATCTGCTTTTGGCCGGCCTGGATGGCGCGCTTGAAGGAATTGGTGCGGAGGTCCACGGGACGGCGTGCCTTTCGATGGGGGTTGAAGTCGATGGGGGTTGACGGGTTCGCCTGCCTATTCCGCCAGCGCTTCGGTGCGTTTGCGCAAAACGGCGGGGGACAGCATGGCGAGAAGCAGGACCGCGACGACCGCGAGCAGGACGGCGCTGATCGGGCGGGTGAGGAAGACCGAAGGGTCGCCGTCGGACAGCTGCATGGCGCGGCGGAAATTCTCTTCCAGCTGCGGGCCGAGCACGAGGCCGAGCAGCAGCGGCGCGGGCTCCACGCCCACCTTGATGAAGAAGTAGCCGACCGCCGCGCAGCCCAGCATGAGCCAGACGTTGAAGGCGCTGTTGGAAATGCCGTAGGTGCCGATGCAGCAGAACAGCACGATGGCCGGGAACAGCAGGCGGTAGGGGATCTTCAGCATCGAGACCCACAACCCGACCAGCGGCAGGTTGATGATCAGCAGCATCAGGTTGCCGGTCCACATGCTGGCGATGACGCCCCAGACCAGCGCCGGCTGTTCGGTCATCACCTGCGGACCGGGCTGGATGCCCTGCATCATCAGCGCGCCGATCATCAGCGCCATCAGCGCGTTGGCCGGAATGCCGAGGGTCAGCAGCGGGATGAAACTGGTCTGCGCCCCGGCGTTGTTCGCCGCCTCCGGCCCGGCGACACCTTCGATGGCGCCCTTGCCGAAACGCTGGGGATCGCGGGCGATCTTCTTTTCCAGCGCATAGGCGGTGAAGGGCGGCAGCGCCGCACCCCCGCCCGGCAGCACGCCCAGCGCCGAGCCGATGGCGGTGCCGCGCAGCATGGCGGGGAAGGCCGCCTTGAGGTCGGCGCGCGTCGGCACGAGGTCGCGCAGCTTCTGGCTGACCACCTGCCGGACTTCGTTACGCTCCAGGTTGGCGATGATCTCGGCCAGCCCGAACATGCCCATCGCCACCGGGACGAAATCGAGCCCGTCGGACAGGGCCGGGATGCCGAAGGTCATGCGGGCGGCACCGGAATTCACGTCGATCCCGATGGTCCCGAGCAGCAGCCCGAGAAACACCATCGCCAGCGACTTCGACACCGAACCATGGGCCAGAACGACGGCGGCGAGCAGGCCGAGGACCAGCAGGCTGAAATACTCCACCGCGGTGAATTTCAGCGCCAGCGCGGCCAGCGGCAGGCTGAGCAGCGCGATGACGATGGTGGCGACGGTTCCCGCGAAGAAGGACGACACGGCGGCGATGGCCAGCGCCGGACCCGCCCGCCCCTGGCGTGCCATCGCGTGCCCATCCAGGCAGGTGACGACCGAGGATGTCTCTCCCGGCACATTCACCAGGATGGCCGTGGTGGAACCGCCATACTGCGCGCCGTAGAAGATGCCGGCGAGCATGATCAGCGCCGATTCCGGCGGCAGCCCGAAGGTGAAGGGCAGCAGCAGAGCCACCGTCGGGATGGGACCGATGCCGGGCAGCACGCCGATGGCCGTGCCGATGACGACGCCGATCAGGCAATAGAGCAGGTTGTTGAATTGCAGGGCCGTGGACAGGCCGAGCAGGAGATTGTCGAACAGCTCCATGGGGCGCCTACCAGGGCCAGATGGGGACCGGCAGGGCGAGCGCCTTCACGAACAGAAGGACCGCCCCGGCGGTGACGCACAGGCCGAACAGGATGACTTCGAAAAGGCGGCTCTCGCGGCTGGCGGCGGCGGCCAGCAGGACCGCCGAGAAGGAGGCCGCCACCAGACCGGCGTCCTCGATCAGGAGCGCGAAGGCGCCCACGGCGACGGCGATCCCCAGCATCGGCCGCATCTGCACCCGTTCGATGCCGGTATGTCCACGCATCAGGCCGCGGCCGGCGAAGAACAGACCGAAGCCGAGCAGGATCAGCGCGATGGCACGCGGCATGTAGCCGGGTCCCATATCGGCTGCGGAGCCGCCGGAAAGCCTCGACGTTGCGGCGAAGGCGCCCGCCGACACCGCGATCAGGAATACGCCGAACAGAAGGTCGGGCCAGTCGAGCCGCCGCCCCTGCGGCCGGAGCTGGGACATGTCGAAATGGGGCATGGCGAATGTCCGGTGAAGCTGGTCAGTTGGACTTGATGTCCGCGGCACGGACGATGTCGCCCCAGGACTCGATGTTGGCGGCGAGCCAGGCCTTGACGTCGTCCGGCGTGCCGGGGCGCACCATGCCGCCCTGTTCCGCGACCTTCTCCTTGATCTCCGGCATCGCCAGGATCTTCTGAAGCTCGGCATTCAGCTTGGAGATCACCTCCGGCGGGGTCTTGCCGGTGGTCAGGATGGCCTGCCATGTCCCGGCGTCGGACAGCGGGAGCTTGGCCTCCTTGAAGGTCTGCGCCTCCGGCAGGGTGGGCAGCCGGCCGTCGCCGGTCACGGCGATCCCAACGAGCTGCTTGGACGTCACGAAGGGCAGCGTCGCCGTGGCGCCGTTGATGATCACCGTGCTTTCGCCGGACACGACCGCGCGCGACGCCGCAGCGCCGCCCTTGTAGGGCACGGCCTTCCAGTCGATGCCGAGATCGCGGGCCAGGGCCACGGATGTGATGTGGTTGAGTGCGCCGACGCCGGAATTGGCAACCGCCAGCTTGCCGGGGTTGGCCTTGGCGTAGGCGACCAGTTCGGGAACGGTCTTGGCCGGCACGGACGGATGCACCGCCAGCACATAGGGGCCGAACATCACCATTCCGACCGGCGCCAGATCCTTCTGCACGTCGTAGGACAGATCCGGGAACAGGCTGGGCGCCACCGCCAGCGAGCCGATGTCCATCAGCAGGAGCGTATGCCCGTCCGGCCGGGCCTTCGCCACGGCATCGGCGCCGATGTTGCCGGCGGCACCCGGCTTGTTCTCCACCACCACCGGCTGGCCGACGGCTTCGGACAGCTTGGGGCCGATGAGGCGGGCGAGAATGTCGGACGTGCCGCCGGGCGCGAAGGGAACGACGATGCGCACCGGGCGGTCGAACGACTGTGCCTGTACGAGGGTGGGAATGATGGCGCCGCACAGCGCCAGGGCGGCGACGGCCGCCCCCAGTCGACGAAACTTCATCGGCATTTCCTCCACTTGGCGGTTTTCGCGCGTGTCGTGCCTGTGGTCGGCGGCACATTTTTGTTCGCAGCGTTGATGGTATGTTACACGGACTGTCGTTGCTTAATGAGTTGTTCTGCGCATCGATCGATGCCATTTTTGGATCGATGTTCGAACTCAGCCATCTCCGATGCTTCGTTGCGGTCGCCGAGGAACTGCATTTCGGCCGCGCCGCTGCGCGCCTGAATCTCACGCAATCGCCGCTCAGCCGTCAGATACAGCTGCTGGAGCACGCGCTGGACGTCCGGCTTCTGGACCGCACCAGCCGGTCCGTCACCCTAACGCGGGCGGGGCACAACTTCCTGCCGGAAGCGCGCCGGCTTCTTCGGCTGGCGGAGGGCGCCGCCCTGGCCGCCCGGCGGACGGCGATCGGCGAGGAGGGCACGGTGACGCTGGGTTTCACCGCGGCCTCCGGATATGAATTCCTGCCGCGGCTGATCCAGACGCTGCGGGAGAAGGCGCCGGGCATCGATCTGGATCTGAAGGAGATGGTGTCGGCCGACCAGCTGGAATCGCTGACGGCCGGGCGGATCGACATCGGCCTGATCCGTCCGTCCTACAACCGCCGCGAATTCGACTCGCTGTGCGTGGTGCGCGAACCGCTGGTGCTGGCCGCACCGGAAGGCCATCCTCTGGCCACGCTTCCGGAGGTTTCGATCACCGACCTCGACCACCAGCCGATGGTGGCCTATTCGCCCTACGAGGCGCGTTACTTCTACGATTTGCTCGCCACCCTCTTCACCAGCGCCGGGGTCCGCCCGCGCTATGCGCAGCACATCAGCCAGATCCACACGATCCTGGGGCTGGTGAAGGCGGGAATCGGGCTGGCGCTGGTGCCGCGCGCGGCGCTCAATCTGGGTTTCCAGGGGGTGGTGCTGCGGCCGCTTGCGGGCGATGCGCATCCGATCGTGGAACTGCACGCGGTCTGGCGCCCGAGAAACGCCAACCCCGCCATGGCGACGGTGCAGACGGTCCTGCGCGAAATCGCCGGCGAACGCCGGACGCGCGGACAACCCTCCGCCTGCTCACCATCGGTCGCCGGATGATGTTCCCAAATCGGATGCCGGCCTATGCGAATTGGCGCCCGTAGCCGATCGGCGGCGGGGCCAGATCGAGAATGCGCTGGTAGAGCCGCTCCGCCTCCTCCTTCGGCTTGATGCCGAACAGGGGATTGTCGTTCTCGCGGAAGGCGGCGTCGATCTCCCGCCAATCCTCCTCCGTCAGAACCCGTTCGGCCAGGGGGAGAAGCTGTTCCTCCTCGGTCTGGAGATGGGCGTATTCCAGGGTGGCGTAGCGTTCGGCGGTGGCGAAGAAATCCTCCGCCGCGCCGTCGTCGCCGGCCTCGTAGCAGACCAGCTGGCGTTTCAGCATCTCGATCATCGGATAGCCCAGCGCGTGCTCGCGCTCCAGCTTGGCCAGCAGGGCTTCGGCTTCCGGCGCGCGGCGGCGGACCGCGGCGAAGAGGAAGCGGTCCTCCTTCGGGTGGTGCCAGTGGTCAGGGTATGTGACGATGTAGTCGAGGATGGCGCGCAGCAGGGGGAAGTCGGGGGATGCCCCGCTGCGGATGGCGCGGATCTGGTGGCGCAGGGCGTGCAGCACCGCGGCGATGGCGAAATGCTCGTCCTTGATGATGCGGATGGCGTCCATGCTGGGTCGGTCTCCCCGATCTGGGTGGTGAGGATCAGGGCAGCGCGCGCGAGGCGTCGCCCAGCCGGTGGTAGGCGCGGTTGAAGTAGACGAGGCCGAGATGATCATTGCCGCTGGCCTCGCGCTGGCGGATGTCGACGACCTGACAGTAGAAGACGCTGTGGGTGCCGACGCTGTGGGTGTCGACGATGCGGCAGTCGAAATTGACCAGTGCGCCGGCCAGCGCCGGGCTGCCGGTTTCCAGGCTGGTCCAGTCGGCATGGGGGAAGCGCTCGTCGGCCGACAGGCTGCGGTTGGAGAAGACCTCCGACAGGGACTGCTGCCCGCCGCAGAGCGGGTTGACGCACAGCACGCCATTCTCCGTGAAGGCCCGATGCACGAAGGACGACTGGTTCAGGCAGACCAGCAGGGTCGGCGGCTGGTCGGTCACGCTGCACACCGCGGTGGCGGTGAAGCCGGCCCGGCCGCCGGGACCGGCGGTGGTGATGATGTTCACGGCACCGGTCAGCATCGACATGCCGTTGCGGAAGCGGGAAACCTCAACCATGGGGGAAGTCCTTAGTCTCAGATGTCGAGGACGAGCGTGTCGGTGCGGGCGCGCGAGCAGCAGAGCAGGATCTGGTCGTTGTCGGCCTTCTCCTCTTCGGTCAGGAAGACGTCGCGGTGGTCCGGAATGCCCTCCAGCACGGTGCACAGGCAGGTGCCGCAGACGCCCTGTTCGCAGGACATCTGCACCTTGATGCCGATGCGGCCGAGCGCCTGGACGATCGTTTCGTCCTCCGCCACCTGCACGGTCTTGCCGCTGCGCTTCGCCACCACCTCGAAGGCACCGCCGCCGGTGGCGACCTCAACCTGGAAATATTCGCGGTGGATGTGCTCGGTGGGCAGGCCGAGGCGCGTCGCCTCGCCGATCACCCAGTCCATGAAGCCGGTCGGGCCGCAGACATAGAGGTGCGTGCCGGCGGGCGCGTTGCCGAGCAGGGCGGGCAGGTCGAGGCGCTGGCCGGCCGGGCCGTCGTCGAGATGCAGCGCGCTGCGGTCGTGGAACGCCGCTTCGGCCAGTTCGCCCAGGAAGGCGCAGGCGTCACGGCTGCGGCCGCAGTAATGCAGCTCGAAACTGCCGCCGGAGGCCGCCAGGGCGTGGGCCATGGCGATCATCGGGGTGATGCCGATGCCGCCGCCGATCAGGATGGAATGGGCGGCATCGACCGCCAGGGGGAACAGGTTGCGCGGCAGGCCGACCGCGACCTCCGCCCCCTCCTGCAAGCCCTCATGCGCCGCCACCGAGCCGCCGCGCGAGGCGGGGTCGCGCAGGATGCCCAGCCGGTAGCGGCTGCGGTCGGCCGGGTCGCCGCACAGCGAATATTGCCGGACCAGACCCGGCGCCAGATGCAGGTCGACATGCGCCCCAGCCTCGAAGGGCGGCAGCGGGTTGCCGGTCCTGTCGATGAGGTCGAGCAGCAGCACCCCGTTCCCTTCGACCCGGCGGCGGGCCACCGTCAGCGTCAGCTTGTCTTGCGTCGTCATGACCGTCTTTCCTCAGCGCATGAAGATGCCGCCGTTGATGTCCCAGGCCGCACCGGTGGTGAAATCCGCATCCGGCGAGGCCAGTTCCACCGCCATCCGGGCGACGAAGGCGGGGTTGCCCAGCCGCTTCACCGGGATCATGCCGATCAGCGTCTCCAGCCGTTCCGGCGGAACCGAGGCGCGGACGGAGGGAAGCTCCATCGGGCCGGGGGCGATGGCGTTGACGGTGACGTTGCCGGCCGCCAGTTCGCGGGCGAAG
Organism: Azospirillum sp.; assembly: GCF_035628975.1. GTDB lineage: Bacteria > Pseudomonadota > Alphaproteobacteria > Azospirillales > Azospirillaceae > Azospirillum. Next base: position 16,445 of record NZ_DASPIS010000100.1, read on the forward strand.
ATCTTGGTCAGCGTCAGGATGCCGGCCTTGGAGGAGGCGTAATGGGCGCCCGACGCCGTGCCGCCGTTCTGCCCGGCCAGCGAGGCGATGTTGACGATGCGGCCGTAGCCGGCCTTCGCCAGATGGGCGCCGAACACCTGGCAGCCGAGGAAGGTGCCGCGCAGGTTGACGGTCAGCACCGCGTCGAATTCCTCCGGCGTGATCTGCATGACCGGGGTCATCGGCGTCATCGCGGCGTTGTTGACCGCCACATGCAGCGCGCCCCAGCAGGCCAGCACGGCATCGAGCGCCGCGGCGAAATCCGCCTTGCGGGTGACGTCGAGAACCAGCGGCAGCACCGCCTCGCCCGACGGATCCAGGCTTGCCGCCGCCTCCCGCACCGCGTTCTCCGCGACGTCGGTGAGGGCGACGCGGTAGCCGGCGGCGAGGAACTGTTCGGCGATGACCCGGCCCAGCCCCTGGGCCGCGCCGGTGACGAGAGCGACCTGTGCCATCCCGTGGACTCCTGTCAGAGGATGTAGCCGATGCTGTGCAGCGCGTCGGTGGAGTTCACCAGCCGGACGATCTTGCTCTTCAGCCGGAACCCGTCACCGCTGCGGGCGAGTTCGTAGGTCACGTCGGCGGTGTAGTCGCGCAGCGTCTCCTTGCGGAACTCGCACAGATGCTGGGCGGCGCGCACCGTTATGGCGGCGCCGTCGTCGGCCAGGATGCGGAAGCGCGACAGCGAGCGCACCGTGCGCGAGGCCGGCTGGGTCGAGACGGACTCGCCGCTGGTCAGGCGGGCGACGCGCTTGGCCCGCATGTCGGCATCGTCATAGGCGTAGTTCAGCCGGTCGGCGAGGTCCGTTGCCTCGGGATCGATCGGCACGATGTAGAGGCCGTCGGCGGTCCATTGCGCCAGCCAGTCCTGATAGTCGCGGTGGTCGAGCATGTCGGCCTCCTGCCAGAGGAAGGCGCTGACCTCGGTGAGGAGTTGGGTGTTCATGGGGTGTGTCTCCGGGGGGTGTCAGGGGGTGGCGGGGCCATTGCCCCCTCCCTAACCCTCCCCCGCTTCGCGGGAGAGGGAGGGACCCGCGGCGCAGCCGTGGGAGGGAGGGGGCATGCAGGGATACCCCCCTCACTCCGTCATCAGCTTCTTCCACTGCTGATAGGCGGCACGCATGCCGGTCTCGGCGCTGACGTCGCCGGCGCGGCCGTCTTCGGTGATGCGCTCGCCGGGCAGGCCGCGGTTCAGCAGGATCCACAGGTCGGTGCCGGCCTGGGCGCCCTTCTGCACCCGCTCCCAGGCTTCGGAGTCATCGGGCGTGCCGAAGCCCATCGGGCCCTGGAAATGCTCGTGCAGGCGAAGGCGGGCGCGGTTGCCCGCTGCGGGACCGCCGTCCATGGTGATGACGGCGTGGTGGATCTCGGTCTCGTTCACCGACACCGGGCGCAGCACGCGGAAGAAGGCCATCGAGCAGGCGATGTTCGGGAACAGGTTCAGGTTGAAGCCCGACCCGCCGACGGCGCGGACGATGCGGCGCACCTTGGCCTCGTCATGCCCCTCCCGGCGCAGTTCCTCCGCCAGTTCCTCGAAGCGGGCGGGGATGGGGGCGTCGAGATTCTCCTCCAGATCCACCAGCTCGGGGATCATCACCATGACGCTATGGCCGTTGCCGAGATCCTCGACGAAGCCGGGGCCGTTAACGAAGTCCAGCATGCGTTCGGTCTGCTCGTCGACCGAGGACAGGAAGGATTTGTGGACGACCGGGAAGTGATAGCCGTCGGTGGTGTTCTCCAGCTGGATCTTCCAGTTGCCGGGGAAGCGGAAGCGGTGCTCGCCGGCCACTTTGATCGGATAGCCGCCGCCCTGCTTCATGAACAGGTCCATCCACTTCTTCGCCGGGCCGAGCCAATCGGCCAAAGGCTCGATGTCCTCGCGGAAGGTGGCGAAGACCATGCCGGCATATTCCTCGACCCGCAGGCTCTTCAGCGGATATTCGCCCTTGTCGAGGCACTGGCCGTAGCTTTCCGGATGCGGCACGCCGCGCAGACTGCCGTCCAGGCCGTAGCTCCAGCCGTGATAGGGGCAGACGAAGCTGTTGGTCCGGCCCTTCTTCTCCTCGCAGACCGTGGCGGCGCGGTGGCGGCAGCGGTTCAGCAGGACGTGGATCTTCTGCTTGCGGTCGCGCACCACCACCACCGGCTGGCGGCCGACATAGGTGGACTTGTAGTCGCCGGCCTCCTTCACCTCGCTTACATGGGCGACCCAGACCCAGCAGTTGGCGAAGATGCGGTCCATCTCCTGCTCGAAGATCGCCGGGTCGGTGTAGAGCGAGGTGTGGGCGCGGTCGGCGCGGACGAGGTCGGCAAGATCGCGCGACGCTGCCGTAGGGGAGGCGGGCGGAGCTTTGAGGTCAATGGCCATTGCTATGGTCTTTCCGTCTTGGGGGCGGAGAGGAAGGGGGATCACTCCGGGACCGGAACCGGGTCGGTGCGGTTCCAGCCGTCGACCGGGCGGCTGAACAGGTTTTCGGTGCGGAAATGGCTCATGCGCCAGGCGCCCTCTTCCAGCCGGAAATCCACCGTCAGCCGGGCGGCGTTCAGGTGCGATCCGCCGGCGGTGAAGGTCGAGGTCTGCAGCATGATCCAGCTGCCCTCCGCCGATTCCGGACCGGTGATGCTGATCAGCTCGGAGGTCAGGAAATGGACGTTCAGCGCGAAGTGGGAGGGTTCGAGCATGTATCTGGCGAACATCCCCCGCAGGGCCGCGCGGCCGATGATCCGGCCGAAGGTCTTCGCGTATTTCTCACCGATGCCCTCCCACACCGCGTCGCGCGTGAACAGGCCGGCAAGCTCGTCCAGCGGCGTCGCCGGGGTCAGCGCGTCGCACAGCGCCATATAGCGGACCATGCAGGCGCGGACGGCGGCCTCCGCCTCGAAGCGGGCGAGGCGTGCCTGCAGATCGAGGACTTCGGCGGGGAGGGCGGCGGTCATTGCGGGATCACCAGCTCGCGGCCGACGCGGGCCTCGACGCGGCAGTATTTCCACAGCTTGAAGGTGCCGTCGCCGACGGGGGTAACGCGGAACAGGTTGCAGGCCGCGGTCACCGTCTCGATGTCCGGCACGTCGGCCAGCACATAGGTGGTCCAGGGCCAGTTGGTGGAGGGGCCGACCATGATCTGGTCGTCGTCCATGTTGCCCAGAACCGTCACGCCCGGCAGCTCGCCGATGCCGCGCATCATGCTGGAGAAGGCGCCCCAGACCTGCTTGGCCTCCTCCGCCGTCGCGTCGAAGAAGTTCTGGTTGACGCCGATGCAGAACAGAACGCGCAGGGGCTTCTTGTCGCTCATGGAAGGTCTCCGGGGTGGGGGTCAGAGATAGCCGGGCAGGGGGGACAGGCCGAACAGCATGGCGCCGGCGTTCTGGTAGGTGACGTCGCCGAGGAAGGCGTGCTGGGTGATCATCTGGACATCGCGGACCTGCCGCGCGATCGGGCAGCGCTCGTAGACGCCGGCCATCCCGGTCAGCATTTGCGCCCGGCGCGTCACCTCGGCGGCGGTGCGGGTGGCGTGGGTGGCCGACAGGCGCAGCATGCTGACCTGATCCGGCGCCGGATCGTCGCCGGCCAGCAGACATTGCCACACCTCGTCGATGGCGCCGTAGAACCAGGAGCGGGCTGCGCGCAGTTCGGCCTCCAGCTTCGCGGTCTCCAACTGCGAGGCGACCCGCTCGCCCAGCTTCGGCGCGCCGGTGACCGACGCGCGCGACCCCATGGAGCGCAGCTCGTCCAGGGCTGCCCGCGCGATGCCGAGAGAGACGACCGACAGGACCTGTGCCGCGAAGGCCAGCGTGGGATAGCGGTAGAGCGGCTCCTCCAGCGCCGATTTGCCGCCGCGTACGAAGGTCCATTCCTCCGGCACCACCACGTCGTCGACCACGAGGTCGTGGCTGCCGGTGCCGAGCAGCCCGACGACATCCCAGTTGCGTTCGATCTTGACCTTACTGCGCGGCATCACCGCCATGCGCGGCAGACCGCCGGTGCCGTCGCTGTTCTTCGGCGCGATGCCGACGCCGACGATATCGGCGCCCATGCAACCGCTGGCCCAGCTCCACCGGCCCTTCACCTTCAGGCCGCCATCGACGAAGACCGCCGGCTGCGGCGGGAAGATGCCGCCGGCGAAGACGAGGTCGGGTCCGCGGGCGTAGAGGCTGCGCAGCGTGTCGAGCGGCAGGGCCGACAGATAGACCGCCCCGATGCCGAAGCTGGCGACCCAGCCGGCCGATCCGTCGGCCTCGGCGATGCGCTCCACCAGCCGGCAGAACTCGGCCGGTGAGCGTTCGTCGCCGCCGAAGCGCCGGGCGACCAGGGCGCGGTAGACACCGAGCGCGCGGTAGCGTTCGACGATGTCCTGGGAGATGAACTGCTGCTGTTCGAATTCGGCGCGTCGGCTGCGGATCTCGGTCAGAAGCTCCGCAAGCAGAGCGTCGTCGAAGCTCCGGCCGCCGTCCTGTGTCTGCGCGGGCAGAGTCACCAACATCGGGATCTCCATGGCAAGGGATGGAGGGAGGGCGCGCGTCCGCATTCGGAGCGCGGCTCCGTCCATGGCGTCGGGGAATGAGGTGTTGGTCCTGAAGCGGCTAGGCTGGATTGGGCAATCGCTTGGCGATGTGGGCCGCGACCGCGCACAGCAGCTCGTCCTCGCCCTTGGCGGCGACCAGCTGCAGGCTGGCCGGCGCGCCGGCGACGGGGGCGAGCGGGATGGCGATGGCCGGGTGGCCGGACAGGTTGAAGGGGCGGACCAGAGTGGTCATGCGGACCAGCCGGCTGGTGTCGCCGGCATCCGCCACCAGCGGCGGCGGACCGGCCATGGTCGGTAGCGCGATGATGGGCACCCGCGCCAGCAGCGCATCGACCTCCGCGGTGAAGGCGGTGCGGACCGCTTCGGCGCGGGCCAGATCCTCCGCCGTGGTGCGGGCGGCGTTGCGCAGGCGGAACGCCACGTCCTCGCCCACCAGACCGGTTTCCACCAGGGCGGCGCAGGCGGCCCAGGTTTCGACATTAATGACCGACAGTCCGGCCTCGAAGGCGGCGTGCATGCCGTTCAGGGCGACGGGTTCCACCGGAAGGCCGGCGGCTTCGGCCGCGGCACGGACGGCGGCGGCGATGCCGTCGTCGGCGTCCGTTTCCAATAGGCCGATGATAACGCCATCGATGGCCGGCAGCGGGCCGAAGGTCGGGTCGATGGCCGCCATGCAGGCGACCAGCCGCTTCATGTCGGGGGCGAAGGGGCCGACGCAGTCCAGCGTGCTCCGGGCCGGCATCGCGCCCCGGCGGCTGACCCGCCCGAAGGTCGGCTTCAGCCCGAACACGCCGCAGCAGGCGGCGGGAATGCGGACGGAGCCGCCGGTATCGGTGCCGATCGCGGCATCCGCCAAGCCCGCGGCTATGGCGGCGGCCGACCCGCTGGATGATCCGCCGGGCACGAAATCGGGGAATTTCGGGTTGGGCGCGGTGCCGGCCCAGCGGTTGATGCCGGTGGTGCCGAAGGCCAGCTCGTGCATCGTGGTCTTGCCGGTGATCCGCCAGCCGGCGGCGAGCAGATTGTCCACGATTTCGGCGTTTCCCGCAGCCGGCGGAGCGTCGTCCAGCGACCGGCTGCCGGCGCGCGTCGGCGTGCCGGCGATGTCGATGCTGTCCTTGATCGCGACCGTTGGCGCCGTGTCGCGCTTGGTGGCGTCGCCGGCGAGGTCGAGCGATTGAACGAAGATGGTCATGGGCAATGCCTTCCCCGGTCGAACCGGACTCCCCGAGGACTCACACGACACCGGGCTTGTCATACGCCGCCGGGATCGGAGCCGTTAGGGGTGGATGGGATGCCCAAAGCCTAACGGTGAGAAACGTGAATAGTCAATTGACTTTGGGAAAATAATTTTTGGCGGCAAAGCACAAAATCCGAGCAGTGCTTTGGCGGTGACGCGGGCGGGCAAGCGGAACGGGATCGACGGGGCGCTTTCTTCATCACACTGATGAAAAAGGAGTTTTCCGAAACTTCGTACTTTCCGGATAAGGCCTCATTCCAAAGTACCTGATCGCCGTGCTGGGTGGGAGTTCGCCTGCAAAGCATGCATTCGAGTGCCAAAAAATGGGCAGTTTTTCTTGAAAATTCGATTGCGGATTCACGGAACTCTGGCTTAATGGGCGACAAGAGCGGCCGGCACCGGACGTGACCACCACAGGATTTCACCGGTGGTGCGTGGTGTCGACGCCATCGAACCCCCAAAAGAACAAAGCTGCCGGGCAATATTGGCCGGTGTGATGCGGAAGCGTCTTCGTTTCCTCATGTCCTTCCGATCTTCGTTCCTGCGGGGTATCCGATAAATGTTCGCGTCTCCTATTGTCGCTGTATTGGCTGATTGACGCGGCAGCGCCGCCGTTTTCATTGGCGCGGTCTTTGCTTTGTTCCTTTCGACAGAACAAGAGGTTGGGCGGCAGGGGGCTCCTTCTGGAACCGGCCGCACCGGCCCGGCGGGTCCGGCGGCGAAAAGCTCGTCGGACCAGGACAGACGGCTACACGAAATGGCGGCAACACGAAATGGAGGGTGTGGTGATTGCAAAGAAGCTGGCGGTTTCGCTGCTGTTCGGGGCGTTCGCGGTCGGCGCCGCCCTGCCGGCCGCCGCGCAGGTGAAGGTCGGCGTGGTGACCTCCTCGACCGGCCCCATCGCGCTGGTCGGCATTCCGCAGAAGAACAGCGTGCCTCTGCTGCCGGCCAGCGTCGGCGGCCAGACGGTGCAGTACATCACGCTCGACGACGGCAGCGACCCGACGGCCACCGTCGCCGCCTTCAAGAAGCTGATCACCGAGGAGAAGGTCGACGCCATCATCGGCCCGTCCGGCTCGCCCAACGCCATGGGCGTGATCCAGTTCGCCTCTGAGGCCGGCGTGCCGATGCTGGCACCGGTCGGCACTGCCGCCGTGGTTCTGCCGATGACCGAGCAGAAGAAATGGGTGTTCAAGACCACCCAGAACGACGACCTGATCGCCGAGGCGCTGCTGGCCCATATGGAAAAAGCCGGCATCAAGTCGGTCGGCTTCATCGGCACCGCCGATCCCTACGGCGACAACTGGCAGAAGGTGTTCGGCGAGGGTGCGGCCAAGCGCGGCATCAAGCTGCTGGCGAGCGAACGCTTTCAGCGGCAGGATACCTCGCTGACCGCGCAGGGGCTGAAGATCCTGTCGGCCTCGCCCGACGCGGTGCTGATCGCCGCCCCCGGCAGTTCCTCGGTGCTGCCGCAGACGACGCTCTACGACCAGGGCTATCGCGGCAAGATCTACCAGACGCATGGTGCGGCGCTGCCCGACTTCTTGAAGCTGGGCGGCAAGAAGGTGGAGGGCACGATCCTGGCCGCCAGCCTGATGCTGGTGCTGGACCAGGTGTCCGACAGCCATCCGTCGAAGAAGATCGCCGGCGATTATGTCGCGGCCTACGAGAAGCAGAACGGCTCCAAGCCCGCCACCTTCGGTGCCAACGTCTATGACGCCGGCCTGCTGCTGGAGCGCGCCATCCCCGTCGCTCTGAAGGGCGGGGAGCCGGGATCGGCCGCCTTCCGCAGCGCGCTCCGCGATGCGCTGGAGCAGGTGAAGGAGCTGCCGGCGACCCAAGGCGTCTACAACCTGACCGCCGCCGACCACAGCGGCTTCGACGAGCGCGGCCGGGAGCTGATCACCGTGTCCGGCGGCAAGTGGACGCTTGTGAAGTGAGCCGTGCGGCGCACCGCCCGTGAGATGACCTCGTGAAGTGATCCGGCGGCGGACCCGGCCCAGAGTCCATAACCGGGGCCGCCGCCGGAGCGAAGGGATACCGGTCATGAACCTCCAGATCGTCATGCTGCTGGGCCAGGACGGGATCACCAACGGCGCCATCTATGCGCTGCTGGCACTGTCGATCCTGCTGGTCTTCACGGTGACCCGCATCCTTCTGATTCCCCAGGGCGAGTTCGTCGCCTTCGCTGCCCTGACCATGGCGGCGATGCAGGGCGGAACCCCGGTCCGGCTGGGTTGGCTGCTGCTGGCGCTGTCCGCTGCCGCGCTGGTCATGGACAGCCACGCCGCATGGCGGCGCGACGGCCGCATCGCGGTGCGGCGCGGGCCGGCGCTGGGTCTCGCCTATGCCGCGGGGCTGACCGCGCTGACGACGCTGCTGCCGCTGGCCGATGCCGGCGTCGCGCTGCAGGCGCTGGTCACCATGGCGCTGATCGTGCCGCTGGGGCTGGCGCTCTATCGCGTCTTCTACCAGCCGATCGCCGCGGCGCACCCGCTGGTTCTGCTGATCGTGTCCATCGCCGTGCATGTCGTGCTGGTCGGCGTCGGCCTGCTGATGTTCGGGCCGGAAGGCGCGCGGACGGAGCCCTTCTCCGACGGCGGCCTCAGGCTGGGCATGGTGATGCTGAACAGCCAGACCATCTGGGTGGTGGCGGTGTCGCTGGCGCTGATCCTGGGCCTCTACCTGTTCTTCGAGCGCAGCCTGTACGGCAAGGCGCTGCGCGCTGCCGCGGTCAACCGGCTGGGGGCCGAGCTGGTCGGCATCTCGCCGGAACTGGCGGGCAAGGCCAGCTTCGCGCTGGCGGCGCTGATCGGCAGCCTGTCCGGCATCCTGATCGCGCCGATCACCACGATCTACTACGACAGCGGCTTCATCATCAGCCTGAAGGGCTTCGTCGGCGCCATCATCGGCGGGCTAGCGAGCTACCCGGTCGCCGCACTCGGCGCCCTGCTGATCGGGCAGGCCGAATCCTTCTCCACCTTCTGGGCCAGCAGCTACAAGGAGGTGATCGTATTCACGCTGATCCTTCCGGTGCTGGTCTGGCGCTCCCTCTCCCACCATGGCGCGGAGGACGAGGAATGAAGCCCGGCGTTCTTTCCAAAACTCCCGCTGCAAGGCCAACCGTTTCGATGCCCAGACTGTCGCCGTCCGGCTGGATCCTGCTGGCCCTGCTGCCGGTGCTGGCGGTCGCCCCGCTGGTTCTGCCGACATATCAGGTCACGCTGGCCAACAACATCGGCATCTTTGCACTGGCGACGCTGGGCCTCGTCCTGCTGACCGGCGTCGCCGGAATGACCAGCTTCGGACAGGCGGCCTTCATCGGCGTCAGCGCCTATGCCACCGCCTATCTCGCCACCGTGTCCGCCGCCGACCTGCCGGGGCCGCTCGCCTGGATGGCGGGATCGCCGCTGGCCGGGCTGGCGGTCGGGCTGGTGCTGACGCTCGCCATCGCGACGGTGCTGGGGGCGGTGACGCTGCGGTTGTCGGGGCATTACCTGCCGCTCGGCACCATCGCCTGGGGGCTGTCGCTGTTCTACCTGTTCGGCAATCTGGAGTTCCTCGGCGGCCACACCGGCCTGTCGGGCATCCCGGCGCTGAACCTGTTCGGCATCGCCTTGGACAATGCTGAGACGCTATTCTACCTGATCTGGGCGATTCTGCTGCTGGCGGTGGTGGCGACGCTGAACCTGCTGGACTCCCGCGTCGGCCGCGCCATCCGCGCGCTGCGCGGCGGGCAGCGCATGTCGGAATCGATGGGCGTCGACAGCTTCCGCGCCAAGATGACCGCCTTCCTGGTCGCCGCTCTCTATGCCGGGCTGGCCGGCTGGCTCTATGCCTACACCCAGCGCTTCGTCAGCCCGGCCCCCTTCAGTCTGCAGGCCGGTATCGACTTCCTGTTCATGGCGCTGATCGGTGGGGTGGGGCAGGTCTGGGGCGCGGTGATCGGCGCGGCTTCAGTCACCTTCGCCAAGCAATGGCTGCAGGATCTGCTGCCGCACCTGCTGGGCCGCACCGGCAACTTCGAAGCCATCGTCTTCGGCCTGCTGATCGTACTGCTGATGCAGCGCCTGCCCGGCGGCATCGCCGGCTGGATCGCCAAGGCGTTCGAGCGGCGGCGCCGGCCAACGGGTGTAGCGGACAGCCTTGAGCTGCCGACTGCCGAACCGTTGCCCCGCCGGCCGATGCCGCAAAAGGGCGAGGTGGTGCTGGAGGCCAAGGGCGTGACGCGCCGCTTCGGCGGACTGGTCGCCAACCGCGACATCAGCTTCACCGTGCGGGCCGGCGAGATCCTGGCGGTGATCGGTCCGAACGGGGCGGGCAAGAGCACGCTGTTCAACCAGCTCTCCTGCGTCGACCACCCGACCTCCGGCGAGATTCTGTTCCGCGGCGAGCGCATCGATGGCCGCACCGCCCGCGCCATGGCCGGCGCCGGCCTCAGCCGCAGCTTCCAGCATGTCAAGCTGCTCCCCACCATGAGCGTGCTGGAGAATGTCGCCATCGGCGCCCATCTGCGCGGCTCCAAGGGCGTCGCCGCCGCCGCATTGCGGCTGGACCGGACGGAAGAGGCGCGGCTTCTGGACGAGGCGCGCCGCCAGCTGGTTCGCGTCGGGCTCGGCCAATATCTGCACGTCGAGGCGGGCAGCCTGGCGCTCGGCCAGCAACGCATCCTGGAGATCGCCCGCGCGCTCTGCGCCGATCCCTGCCTGCTGCTGCTCGACGAGCCGGCCGCCGGCCTGCGCTTCCTCGAAAAGCAGGCGCTGGCCGAACTGCTGGTCAAGTTGCGGTCGGAAGGCATGGCGATCCTGCTGGTCGAGCATGACATGGATTTCGTCATGGGGCTGGTCGACCGCGTCTATGTGATGGAGTTCGGCGAGCGCATCGCCGAGGGGCCGCCCGAGACGATCCAGACCAACCCGGCCGTTCTCGAAGCCTATCTGGGAGGTGTCGAATGAGCGCGCCGCTGCTGGAGGTCACCGACCTGTGCGTCTCCTACGGCAAGATCGAGGCGCTGAGCAACGCCAGCCTGCGGGTGGGTGAGGGACAGATCGTCACCGTGATCGGCCCGAACGGCGCCGGCAAGACGACGCTCTTGTCCGCCATCATGGGCGTGCTGCCGTCGCGCGGCCGGGTCAGCTTCCTTGGCCAGGACGGGCAGTCGCCGGCCATTCAGGACATGGTGGCGCGCGGCATGAGCCTTGTGCCGGAGAAACGGGCGCTGTTCGCCAGCATGAGCGTGGAGGACAATCTGCGGCTCGGCGGCTTCCGCTTCCATTCGCGGTCGAAGCGGGAGCAGGACGCGGCGATGGAGGAACTCTACGTCCTGTTCCCCCGGCTGAAGGAGCGGCGCGGCCAGATGGCGGCGACGCTGTCGGGCGGCGAGCGGCAGATGCTGGCGCTGGCCCGCGCCCTGATGGGCGGGCCGAAGCTGCTGATGCTGGACGAGCCGTCGCTTGGGCTGGCGCCGCTGATTGTGCGCGAGGTCTTCCGCATCATCGCCGAACTGCGCAGCAAGGGCGTGTCGATCCTGCTGATCGAACAGAACGCCCGTGCCGCCCTGCGCGTCGCCGATTACGCCTATGTGCTGGAACTGGGACGCATCGCCATGGAGGGGCCGGCGTCGCAACTGGCCCACGATCCGCGCGTGGTGGCGGCCTATCTCGGCATGGCCGGCAAGCATCAGGAAATGCTCGCCTCATGACGGAACCCGACTGGCGAACGCATCGGGAGGCCGGGCACGGACATGTGGGGCACGGACATGTGGGGCACTGGCATGTCGGGATCGCCGGGGCCGGGGCCATCGGCACCACGCTGGCGGTGCGCATCGCGCGGGCCGGTCACCGGGTCGGCGTGCTGGCGCGCGGGGCGACGCTGGATGTCATCCGGCAGGACGGGCTGCACCTGACCGACCGCGAGGGCGAGCATCATGTGCGGGTGGAGGCCGGGCCGGCGGAGGATCTCGGGCAGCCGGGCCTGCTGTTCCTCTGCGCCAAGGCGCAGGATTTGCTGCCGCTGGTGCGCGCCGCCCGGCCGATGATCGGGCCGGACACGCTGGTCGTCCCGGTGGTGAACGGCATCCCCTGGTGGTATTTCGAGGGGGAGGGCGGACGCCACCAGGGCCGCGCCGTCCGCGCCGTCGATCCCGACGGGGCGCTGAAGGATCTGGTGCCGCTCGACCGCGTGATCGGCGCCATCGCCTACATCACGGCGGAGCGGATGGCCCCCGGCGTCGCCCGCAGTTTCAACCCGTTGAAGCTGATCCTGGGCGAGATCGACCACCGCCCGAGCGAACGCCTCGCCCGCGCCGCCGCCATGCTGACCGCCTGCGGTATCCACACCCAGGCGAGCGAACGGGTGCGCGATCCCTTGTGGACCAAGGTGATCGCCAACCTCTCCTCCAACCCGCTGTCGGTGGTGTCCGGGGCGACGCTGCAGGACATCTACGGCGACCCGTCGCTGTCGCAGATCGCCCGCCAGATGCTGTCCGAAGCGCTGCTGACCGCCGCCGCCTATGGCGCGCGGATCGAGCTGGACCCGGCGTCCCTGCTGGCGATGGGCGCCGGGATGGGGCCGGTGAAGACCTCCATGCTCCAGGACTTCGAGAAGGGGCTGCCGCTGGAACTCTCCGCCATCTGCGAGGCCGTCATCGAACTGGCCGAACTGCAGGGACTGTCCATGCCGCTGACCCGCAACATCGCCATCCTCGCCCGCTTCAAGAGCGACAGCGCGCTGCGCGCCGCAGCGGGCCTGTAACCTCCATCCGAAGAGGACCGCAAAGCATGATGACCGCAACCGCAACTGCTCCGAATCTCGGCCACAACAGCGTCGTGAAGCCCGCCCATATCGGCGAGGAGGAGTGGGCGCTGCGCTGCCAACTGGCCGACTGCTATCACCTCGTCGATTTCATGGGCTGGACGGAGACGATCTTCAACCACATCTCCGCCCGCCTGCCGGGGCCGGCGCACCATTATCTGGTGAACCCCTTCGGGCTGAACTACACCGAAGTGACGCCGGCCAACCTGCTGAAGGTCGGGCTGGACGGCGAGAAGCTCGAGCCGTCGCCCTATGACGCCAATCCGGCCGGATTCGCCCTGCACAGCGCCATCCACGAGGCGCGGGCCGACATCCATTGCGTGATCCACACCCACACCACCGAGGTGTCGGCCATCGTGCAGAAGAAGCAGGCCTTCTCGCACAACGATTTCTACGGCGCCCAGCTGTACGGCCGCGTCGGCTACCATGCCTTTGAGGGCATCACCCTGTTCGCCGACGAGAAGCCGCGCATGCTGGAGAGCCTTGGGGACAAGCACATCCTGGTGCTGCGCAACCACGGCATCGCGGTGGGCGAGTCCAGCATCCCCAAGACCTTCTTCCTGCTGTGGACGGTGCAGCGCGCCGCCGAGATCCAGACGCTTGCCGACAGCATGCGCGGCGAAGACGTGGAACTGTCGACCGAGGTCCGGCAGAAATGCAGCGACCTGACCGCCATGCTGATCCGCGACAGCGGCTTTGCCGTGAAGTTCTTCGACGCCATGGTCCGCAAGATGCGGGCGGAGCGCGGGCCGGGCTGGTGAGCGGTCGCGCCGCCGCAAGGCGTTTGGCAAGCCAACCGGCGATTGGTACAACAGGGCCCCGGCCTCGCCAAACGCTGGACAGATATTGGGCATCATGGCCATCACGAAAAAGCTTCGCCGCTACATCCCGTCGGACCCCGAATTCAAGGTCGAGGAATTTCCCTTCTACTGGCTTGCCCGCGTCCAGGGCATCTACACGCAGAAGATGGAAACGGCGCTGAAACGGATCGGCACCGACATCCCGACCTGGCGGGTGCTGTTCATCCTGAAGACGCACGGCACGTCGAGCATTTCGGAGATCTCGACCCACGCCATCGTCAAGCTGTCGACGATGACCCGCATCGTCTACCGCATGAAGGCGGAAGGGCTGGTGGACACCGGCACCAACGCCGACGACGGCCGCGTCACCGAAGTGACGATGACGCCGGCCGGCCATGCGCTGGTCGAACGCATCCAGGAGGCGACGGAAAGGCTGTTCGCCCGCAGCTTCGACGGGATGTCGGAATCGCAGATCGGCAAGCTGAACGCGACCCTGCAACAGCTCTACGGCAATCTGGCGGAGGATTGAACGCCCCGTCCGTCACCGTGTTCGGGAACGAACCGATTCCCGGCAGGACCCATAGGCGGCACGCCTACCGCCCGTTCAGCGTGCGCACCGCCATCGCGGCGGCGGCGGCGCGGTTCTCGACGCCGAGCTTCGCATAGATCTGTTCCAGATGCTTGTCGACCGTGCGGGGGCTGAGGCCCAGGATCTCGGCGATGTCGCGGTTGGGCTTGCCGTTGGCGATCCACATCAGCACCTCCGCCTCCCGTGCGGTCAGCGACAGCTTGTCCTTCAGCAGGGCGTCATCGCCGGCGCCGCTCTCCTCCACCAGCTGCAGCAGGATCTCGTCGGGACCGGTCTGGCCGACCGGGCTGAGGCGCAGGCTGCGGCCGTCCGTCCCGGTGGCGATCACCACGCTGTCCGCCTTGCGTCCCGATCCGCTGCCCGGCCCGCCGGCCTGCCGCTCGGCCAGCCAGCGCCGTGCCTCCTCCGGCAGGGACACTCCGCTTCCCGTATCGGCCCCGAAGGCGGCCTCCAGCATGCGGGTGGTCTGCGGCGTGCACCACAGCACCTCGCCCTTGTGGTTGGCGGCCAACAGTGTGCGGCCGGTCACGTCCAGCGCCGCCCGCGTGCTCTGCGCCACGCGGGCATTGGCGAGATGGGCATACATGCGGGCGATCAGCGTCTCGGCGATGATGGGCTTGGTGACGTAATCGACGCCGCCGGCCGAGAAGCCCTTCAGGATATGTTCGGTTTCGGTCAGGCCGGTCATGAAGATGACGGGGACATGGGCGACCTGGCTGTTGCGCTTCAGCTGGCGGCAGGTCTCGAAGCCATCCAGCCCCGGCATGATGGCGTCCATCAGGATCACGTCGGGCGTCACCTGCTCCAGCAGCGCCAGCGCCTTGCGTCCGTCCAGCGCCACCAGCACGGTCACGCCGGCCTCCTCCAGCGCGTCGGTCAGGAAACTGAGGGCTTCCGGCGAATCGTCGACGACGAGGACGACGTCACGCGGTTTGGTTGCGGATTTCATCGTCATGGCTGGGTTCGTCATGGCTGTCATCGCGGTAAACCGCCTCCAGCGCGGCCATATACTGGTTCAGGTCATAGTTGCTGACGAGCGTGCGCATGCGGCCGACGAAGCGGTCCAGTTCCGGATGGGCGGCGGCGATCTCGGCCAGCTTGGCCTGCATGCCGCGGACATAGCCGATGCGGCCGAGATGGATCAGCTCGGCAATGTGGTGCTGCGGCGGCAGCTCCGACGCGGCGAAGACCGGCGGGCCGTCGTCGGTGCCGGCCGTCGTCTCATACTCCCACTCGATGCCGCGCAGCCGGCCGATGCAGGCCAGCAGCCTCGGGATGGACACCGGCTTGGCGACGAAGCCGTCATGCGGCTGGCCGGGAGCGGGGGCGGAACGGTCCTCCCGCGTGTCGGCCGACACCAGGACGATGGTGGTCTCACCGTGGCCCGTGGCGCGCAGGTGCCGGGCCACGTCCAGCCCGTTCATGCCGGGCATGGAGATGTCGAGCAGCAGGATGTCCGGCCGGTGCCGTTCCGCCATGGCGAGGCAGTTCGGGCCGTCGGTCGCCTTGAACACGGCGAAGCCCAGCTCGGCCAGCAGGTCGGCCAGCAGGTTGCGGTGGGCGAGGTCATCGTCGGTGACCAGCACGCTCAGGCGCGGTCCGCGATAGCCGCGGATCGGATGGTCGGGCGGGGCGGCGGCGGTGGACAGCATCGCCGCCGACATCATCAGCCGCACCCGGAACAGGCTGCCCTTGCCAGGGGTGCTGGTCACGGTGATCTCGCCGCCCATCACCTCGGTCAGCAGCTTGGTGATGGTCAGCCCGAGTCCCATGCCCGGCACCATCGGGTTGGCGGCCGACCCGCGCTCGAACGGCTGGAAGATGCGCTCGCGATCCTCGGGAACGATGCCGGGGCCGGTGTCCTCCACCTCGAACTCCGCGATCTGGCTGCGGTGGCGCACACGCAGGCAGACGGTGCCGGCATCGGTGAACTTGATGGCGTTGGACAGCAGGTTGATCAGGATCTGGCGGATGCGGCCTTCGTCGGTGAAGACGACCGGCGGAAGTTCCTCCGGCGCTTCGAAGCGGAAGGCGATGCCCTTGGCCTCCGCCTGAAGGCGGAACATGCCGACGAGCTGATCGAGCAGTTCGCCGAAGCGGACCTCCGCCCGGTTCAACTGCAGCCGGCCGCTTTCGATCTTCGATACGTCCAGCAGCCCGTCGAGCAAGCCGGACAGATGCTCCGCACTGCGCCGGATGACGCGGACGGCGTCGATGCGGTGCGGCGGCATGGCGGGATCGCGCTCCAGCATCTGCGAATAGCCGAAGATGGCGCTCAAGGGCGTGCGGAACTCGTGGCCGATGCCGACCAGATAGCGGCTCTTTGCGAGGTTTGCCGCCTCCGAAGCCTCTTTCGCCTTCTGCAGCTGGGCATCGGTGCGTTCGTGCGCTTCGATCTCCTGAATCAGCAGGTCTGTCTGCCTGCGCGTTTCCTCCTGCGCCACCTTGCGGCTTTCGCGGGCTAGCACGAACAGCCAGGTGGCGACGCCGGCCACGATCATCAGGATGAAGAAGACCTTCCACAGCGTGCTGCGGATCAGCGCCTGCGCCTCCGCGTTCACGGACGCGACCTCGACATAGACCAGCGACAGCACGGCGCCGACTGCCAGCCCCAGCATCAGCAGTACCGCGAGATAATGGCCGAACCGCGCCTTGAGCGCCGTCGCGGCCCTCGCCGGCAGCACGGCATCCAGTGCGTTGCGCAGCTGAACGCCCAACCGGGCGTCGCGTTTGCAGCCGTCGCCGCAGCGGGCGTCCAGCGAACAGCAGAGCGAGCAGATCGCCCCGGCATAGATCGGGCAGAAGGCCATGTCGTCCGGCTCGAAGGCGTGCTGGCAGATGCGGCAGCGGATCGCCTCCTCCCCGTTCCAGTCGTCGAAGGGACGACGCGCGATGTAATAGTCGCCGCGGGTCGCCCAGGCGATGGCGGGTGCCGCAATGAAGGCGGTGGCGAAGGCGAGGAAGGGCGCGCAGACCTTCAGCGTCGGCCCTAACGCGCCGAGGAAGGCCAGCATCGACAGGATCGTCGCCAGCAGCATGGCGCCGACGCCGACGGGGTTGATGTCGTAGAGGTGGGCGCGCTTGAACTCGACATGGCGCGGGCTGAGGCCCAGCGGCTTGTTCACCACCAGATCGGCGACCAGAGCGCCGATCCACGAGGCTGCGACGTTGGAATAGAGCCCCAGCACCGGTTCCAACGTCTTGTAGATGCCCAGTTCCATCAGCATCAGGCCGATGACGACGTTGAACACCACCCACACCACCCGGCCGGGATGGCTGTGGGTCAGGCGCGAGAAGAAGTTCGACCAGGCGATGGAGCCGGCATAGGTGTTGGTGACGTTGATCTTCAGCTGCGACAGCACGACGAACAGCCCGGTGAGGCCCAGCGCCAGCTGCGGCGACGGCGTCACATACTGGAAGGCGACCAGATACATCCGCGTCGGCTCCGCCGCCAGTTCCAGCGGCACCGCGTTCTGCAGCGCCAGCACCACCAGGAAGGACCCCAGCAGAAGCTTGATCGTGCCGATGACGATCCAGCCCGGTCCGGCCGCCACCAGCGCCGCCCACCAGTACAGTTTTCTGCGTCCCCGGGCATCGGGATCGTAGGGCAGGAAGCGGATGAAATCGACCTGTTCGCCGATCTGTGCCAGCAGCGAGAACACCACCGACGCCGCGGCACCGAACAGCATCAGGTCGAAACCGCCGCCGCCCGTTTCCGTCGCCCGCCCGGTGAAGCCGGTCCAGGCGGTGAAGGCGCCGTCGTCCTGGATGGCGATGAACAGGAAGGGCAGGGCATGCAGCGCCAGCCACAGCGGCTGTGTCCACAGCTGGATGCGGCTGATGACCGTGAAGCCGTAGGCGACCAGCGGGATCACCACGAGCGAGCTGACGACATAGCCAGCGGCGAGCGGCAGGCCGACCACCATCTCCAGCGCGGTCGCCATGATCGCCGCCTCGATGGCGAAGAAGATGAAGGTGAAGGAGGCGTAGATCAGCGAGGTGATGGTCGAGCCGATATAGCCGAAGCCGGCGCCGCGCGTCAGCAGATCCATGTCCACGCCGTATTTGCTGGCGTAGTAGCTGATGGGAAGCGCGCTGGCGAAGATCAGGAGGGCGCCGGCCAGGATGGCGAGCACCGCGTTGGTGAAGCCGTAGCCGAGCGTGATCGACCCGCCGATGGCCTCCAGCGCCAGGAATGAGATAGAGCCCAGCGCGGTGTTGGCGACCCGTGACGGCGACCAGCGCCGCGCCTTGCGCGCGGTGAAGCGCAGCGCGTAATCCTCGAGCGTCTGGTTGGCAACCCACCTGTTGTAGGTCCGCCGGACCGCGACCACCCTCTGGCGCCCCGCCATCGGCCCCATTCATCCTCCCGATAGAATGTTTGCTACACTGATTATTTCTTTCTGCTGCTACGGCCCTGATCGGTAGTAAATGCCCCAGATTACGCAGTCTGACAAAAACAAATCGGAGGAACAACAAGACGAAAGAGTGCTGGTCTTCTGCGCGAAGACACGGGCAGGCCACTCGCTTCTCGGTGGTTGCGAGTGCCCGGCCGTCTTCAGACTGATGCCAGTGTATAACCATTTGCCGGCCGGCACCCCTATACGCAAATCCACGTATTGCTGCGCTGCACCGATCGGCCAACCATCGGACCGTCCAGTCGCGGATCGCTCCGCCAACTCCCCAAAAATACCGCCTTTCGAAAAGGGCCGCGCTCGTTGGCCGGCGACCTTTTGCAGGGCGATAACGGCCAAACATCAGGAGGTTTCATGTCCTCTGACAAGATGGATGCGGACAAGCTCAACGGCGGCAATCCGTCGCCGCTCCGCCGCAAGCTCCTCCTCGGCATGGCGGCGCTGCCGGCCGTCGCACTGCTGCCGCGCGGCGCGCTGGCCCAGGCGCTGCCCGCCAGTGCCGTCAATACGACCAAACTGGCGGTCACCGACAGCACGGTGAAGGTCGGCATCCTGCACTCTACCACCGGCACCATGGCGATTTCGGAAACCGGCTCGGTGCAGGCCGAGAAGCTCGCCATCGCCCAGATCAACGAGATGGGCGGCGTGCTCGGCCGCAAGATCGAGGTGATCCAGGAGGACGGCGCCAGCGATTGGCCGACCTTCGCCGAGAAGGCGCGCAAGCTGCTGGTCGAGGACAAGGTGGCGGCGGTGTTCGGCTGCTGGACCTCGGCCTCGCGCAAGGCGGTTCTGCCGGTGTTCGAGCAGTATAACGGCATGCTCTATTACCCGACCTTCTACGAAGGGCTGGAGCAGTCGAAGAACGTCATCTACACCG
Organism: Azospirillum sp.; assembly: GCF_035628975.1. Lineage (GTDB taxonomy): Bacteria > Pseudomonadota > Alphaproteobacteria > Azospirillales > Azospirillaceae > Azospirillum. Next base: position 35,741 of record NZ_DASPIS010000100.1, read on the forward strand.
GCCAGGAAGCGACGCAGCAGATCCTCGCTGGGCTGGACTGGGTGACGAAGGAGAAGGGTGCCAAGACCTTCTTCCTGATCGGCTCCGACTATATCTGGCCGCGCACCTCCAACAAGATCGCCCGCAAGCACATCGAGATGAAGGGCCAGAAGGTGGTGGGCGAGGAGTATTTCCCGCTCGGCCACACCCAGTTCAATTCGGTCATCAACAAGATCAAGCTGACCAAGCCGGACGTGATCTACGCCTCGGTCGTAGGCGGTTCCAACGTCGCCTTCTACAAGCAGATGAAGGCCGCCGGCATCGACCTGAACAAGCAGACGCTGATGACCATCTCCGTCACCGAGGACGAGATGCTGGGCATCGGCGGCGAGAACATCGCCGGCGCCTATGCCTGCATGAAGTATTTCCAGTCGCTGAAGAATCCCAACAACGAGAAATTCGTCGCCGCCTTCAAGAAGATGTGGGGCGGCGAGAGCGTCATCGGCGACGTAACCCAGGCGGGCTATCTCGGCCCTTGGCTATGGAAGCTGACGGCGGAGAAGGCCCAGAGCTTCGATGTCGACAAGATCGCCGCCGCGTCGGCCGGCATCGAGTTCACCGGCGCGCCGGAAGGCTATGTCCGCGTCCACGAGAACCATCACCTGTGGAGCAAGACCCGCGTCGGCCGCGCCCGCACCGACGGCCAGTTCGACGTGGTCTACGAGACGGCCGACCTGATCGAGCCGAACCCGTTCCCGAAGGGCTACCAGTAAGGGGGAGTGAGGATGGGTGGCGTTAGACCCCCACCCTAACCCTCCCCCGCTCTCAGCGGACCTATGGTCCGCCTGCCGCGTCAGCATAAAGCAAAGCTTTGTGCGAGAGCTGGGCGGGGGAGGGAACTCCGCTAGAGCGTTGACAAAGCTCCTGTCCCCCTCCCCTGCGAGAGCGGGGGAGGGTCGGGGTGGGGGCAGGTGTGACAGGAGTTCCCATCATGTTCGAGGGCTACAGCCTGGCCGAGCTCGGGTCGATCTTTGCGATGCAGGGATTCGCCGGACTCATCCTGTTTTCCGTTTTCGTGCTGATGGCGCTGGGCCTCGCCATCATCTTCGGGCAGATGGGCGTCATCAACATGGCGCACGGGGAGTTCATGATCCTCGGTGCCTATGTGACCTATCTCTGCTCCACCTTCATTTCCAATTACATGCCGGCGCTGTTCCCGGCCTATTTCTTCGTCGCCATGATCCTGGCCTTCTTCGCCAGCGGGGCGCTGGGGATGCTGGTGGAATGGGGGATGATCCGCTTCCTCTACCGCCGCCCGCTCGACACGTTGCTGGCGACCTGGGGATTGAGCCTGATCCTGCAGCAGATCTTCCGCTCCGTCTTCGGCGCGCGGGAGGTGGGCGTGGTTCTGCCCGACTGGCTGATGGGATCGGTCGCCGTCACCGACACCATCGAGGTGCCGATCAACGGCCTGTTCGTCATGGGCCTGACCATCGCCATCACCGTCGTGATCTATGCCGTGATGTTCCGCTCCCGCTGGGGGCAGGGCGTGCGGGCGGTGATGCAGAACCGGGTGATGGCCGGCGCCGTAGGCATCAACACCGAGAAGGTCGACCGCTACACCTTCGGTCTCGGCTGCGGCATCGCCGGGGTGGCGGGCAGCGCCTTCACCATGGTCGGGTCCACCGGTCCGACATCGGGCCAGCTCTACATCGTCGACACCTTCCTGGTGGTGGTGTTCGGCGGTGCCCAGAGCCTGATCGGCACCATCGCGTCGGCCTTCACCATCAGCCAGGCGCAGTCGACGCTGGAGTTCTTCCTCAGCGGCTCGACCGCCAAGGTGCTGACCCTGCTGACCGTCGTCGTGATCCTGATGCTGCGCCCGCAGGGCCTGTTCGTCCTCAAAGTCCGCCGCTGAGGAGCCATTGATCATGACGCGTACCCCTCAAAATCGCCTTCTCGGGCGTATGGACGGCGACATCGCGGGCATCCTGCTGCTGGCCGCTCTGCTGGTCATCGTCCTGCCGCTGGGGCTCGATATCTTCCGGCTGAACATGGTCGGCAAATACCTGACCTACGCCTTCGTGGCGCTCGGCCTCGTGCTGTGCTGGGGCAGCGCCGGCATCCTGTCGCTGGGGCAGGGCATCTTCTTCGGCATCGGCGGCTATTGCATGGCGATGTTCCTGAAGCTGGAGGCTTCCAGTCCCGAGGCGACCAAGATCCAGTCCACCCCCGGCATCCCGGACTTCATGGACTGGAACCAGCTGAAGGAACTGCCCTGGTTCTGGGAGCCGTTCCACAGCCTGACCTTCGCCACCGTCGCGGTGGTGGCGGTTCCGGCGCTGCTGGCCCTCATCGTCGGACTGGCGATGTTCAAGCGGCGGGTCGGCGGCGTCTATTTCGCCATCATCACCCAGGCCTTCGCCGCCATCCTGACCATCCTGATCGTCGGCCAGCAGGGCTACACCGGCGGCATCAACGGCATCACCGATCTTCGCACGCTGAAGGGCTGGGACATCCGTACCGACGAGGCGAAGCTGGTGCTCTACTTCGTCAACGCCGCATTGCTGATCGGCTGCATCCTGCTGTGCGTCTACGTCCGCCGCTCCAAGCTCGGCCGCATCCTGGTGGCGCTGCGCGACAAGGAGGACCGGGTCCGCTTCTCCGGCTACGACGTCGCCAACTTCAAGATCTTCGTCTTCTGCTTCGCGGCGGCCCTGTCGGCGGTGGGGGGCGCGATGTTCACGCTGCAGGTCGGCTTCATGTCGCCGTCCTTCGTCGGCATCGTGCCGTCGATCGAAATGGTCATCTACTGCGCGGTCGGCGGACGACTGTCGCTGCTGGGCGCGGTGTACGGGACGCTTCTGGTCAACTGGGCCAAGACGATGCTGTCGGAAAGCTTTCCGGAGCTGTGGCTGTTCGCCATGGGCGCGCTGTTCATCGGCGTGGTGATGGTGTTTCCCAACGGGCTGGCCGGGATCTACCAGCAGTTCATCGCCCCGCGGCTGCGCCGGCTGACCACCCGCTGGGTTGGGGACGCAAGCGCCAGAGCGCCGATCATCCCGCCCCACACCGCCGCCGATTGAGGAGGGCGCAGATCCATGGCAAACCCCACCGATTACCTGCTGGCGGTCGAAGGGCTGACCGTGTCCTTCGACGGGTTCAAGGCGGTCAACGACCTGTCCTTCTACGTCGACAGCAACGAGATCCACGTCATCATCGGCCCCAATGGCGCCGGCAAGACCACGGTGCTCGACCTGATCTGCGGGCGGACCAAGGCGTCCGGCGGCTCCATCAAGTTCCGCAACCGGGAACTGACGGCTATGAAGGAGCACCAGATCGTCAAGGCCGGCGTCGGCCGCAAGTTCCAGACCCCGTCGATCTACGACGACCTGACGGTGTTCGAGAATCTGGAGATCTCCTACCCCCGCGGCCGCACGGTGTTCGGCGCGCTGGCCTTCAAACGCGACGCCGCGGTGCGCGAGCGGGTGGCGGAGATCGCCGAAATGATCTTCCTGGCCGACCATCTCGACCAGCGCGCCGAATATCTCAGCCACGGGCAGAAGCAGTGGCTGGAGATCGGCATGCTGCTGATCCAGGACCCCGAACTGCTGATGCTGGACGAGCCGGTCGCCGGCATGAGCGTGAACGAGCGCAAGAAGACCGCCGAACTGCTGAACCGCATCATCCGGAACCGGTCGGTGCTGGTGATCGAGCACGACATGAAGTTCGTGGAGGACATCGCCCACCGGGTCACCGTGCTGCACCAGGGCAAGATCCTGTCGGAAGGCAGCATGGAGCGGGTGAAGAACGACCCCAAGGTGGTCGAAGTCTATCTCGGCCATTGATTTATCTGGGCCATTGACCGGAGGAACCGACATGCTGTCCGTCAATCAACTCCGCGTGTCCTACGGCGAGAGCGAGGTTCTGCACGGCCTGGACTTCACGGTGGCGCCGAGCGAGATCGTCGCCATCATGGGCCGCAACGGCATGGGCAAGACCACGCTGATGAAGTCGCTGATGGGCATCGTGCCGGCGCGGTCCGGCGCCATCCGCATCGGCGAGAGCGACATCACCGGGCTGAAGAGCTACGAGCGGGTGGCGAAGGGCGTCGCCTATGTCCCCCAAGGCCGCATGATCTTCCCGGCCATGACGGTGCAGGAGAACATCGAGACGGGGCTGAGCGTCCATGGCGGGCGCAGCGTTCCCGGTGATCTCTACGAACTGTTCCCGGTGCTGCTGGAGATGAAGGGCCGGCGCGGCGGCAACCTGTCGGGCGGGCAGCAGCAGCAGCTCGCCATCGCCCGCGCGCTGGCGACTAAGCCCAAGGTTCTGCTGCTGGACGAGCCGACCGAAGGCGTCCAGCCCTCGATCATCCGCGAGATGGCCCGGACCCTGCGCCGCATCCGCGACGAGAAGGGCCTCAGCATCATCGTGTCCGAACAGGTGCTGAGCTTCGCGCTCGACATCGCCGACCGCGTGCTGGTGATCGAGAACGGCGAGATCGTCCACGAGGACAGCCGCGACGCCATCGACGAGGCCAAGGTCGCCCGGCTGCTGTCGGTGTGACGCGCCGAAACCCACCATCCCTTGAAATCAGTCCACAAGAAGGAAGAGCAAACCATGGCTGACACCCTGATCAAGGTCGACCTTTCGCAGACGCCTTATGAAAACGACATGATTCACAACCGCTGGCACCCGGACATCCCGATGGCGGTGACGGTGAAGCCGGGCGACGATTTCATCCTGGAATGCTACGACTGGACCGGCGGCCAGATCAAAAACGACGACGATGCCGCCGACGTGCGCGACGTCGATCTCAGCCAGGTGCATTTCCTCAGCGGTCCGGTCGGCGTCGAGGGGGCGGAGCCGGGCGACCTACTGGTGGTGGACCTGCTGGACATCGGCGCCTTCCCGCAGCAGCAATGGGGCTTCAACGGCTTCTTCTCCAAGCAGAATGGCGGCGGCTTCCTGACCGAGCATTTCCCGCTGGCCCAGAAGTCGATCTGGGATTTCGAGGGCATGTTCACCAAGTCGCGCCACATCCCCGGCGTGCGCTTCGCCGGGCTGATCCATCCCGGCCTGATCGGCTGCCTGCCGTCCCACGACCTGCTGGCCAAGTGGAACAAGCGCGAGCAGGCGCTGATCGACACCAACCCAAACCGCGTGCCCGGCCTTGCCAATCCGCCCTATGCGCCGACCGCCCATATGGGCCGGCTGAAGGGCGATGCCCGCGACAAGGCGGCGGCGGAGGGCGCGCGAACCGTGCCGCCGCGCGAACATGGCGGCAATTGCGACATCAAGGACCTGTCGCGCGGCTCGCGCATCTATTTCCCGGTCTATGTGAAGGGGGCCGGCCTGTCGATGGGCGACCTGCATTTCAGCCAGGGTGACGGCGAGATCACCTTCTGCGGCGCCATCGAGATGGCCGGCTGGGCTCATCTGAAGGTGAACCTGATCAAGGACGGCATGGCGAAATACGGCATCAGGAACCCGATCTTCAAGCCGAGCCCCATCGTTCCGACCTACAACGATTACCTGATCTTCGAGGGCATCTCGGTCGACGAAGCGGGCGAGCAGCATTACCTGGACGTCCACGTCGCCTACCGCCAAGCCTGCCTGAACGCCATCGAATATCTGAAGAAGTTCGGCTATTCCGGCGCCCAGGCCTACTCGATCCTCGGCACCGCGCCGGTGCAGGGACACATCAGCGGCGTCGTCGACGTGCCCAACGCCTGCGCCACCCTGTTCCTTCCGACGCAGATCTTCGACTTCGACATCACCCCGAACGCCGACGGTCCGACCAAGTTCATCAGCGGCGACGTCGACATGCCGATTGCCCCGGACCGCATGTGACCAGATAAGGGAGGCCGCGCCATGCCGATGTACGACTATGAGTGCCCGACCTGCGGCGATTTCACGGAAATGCGGCCCATGGCGGAAAGCAGCTTGCCGCAGCTCTGTCCCCATTGCGAGACACCGTCGCCGCGGGTGATCCGCATGGCGCCGGCCTTCTCCACCATGTCGGCGGCGACCCGGACGGCGCACGCCACCAACGAACGCAGCGCCGACCGGCCGAAACTGCTGTCGGAGACCGGGCCGAAGCACAAGCACGGCCCCGGTTGCGGCTGTTGCGGCGGCGGAAAGGGGCGATCGGTGCTGCGCACCGCCGACGGTGCGAAGGGCTTCCCCACGGCAAGGCCGTGGATGATCAGCCACTGACGCATGGGGAGCGGAAGAGCGAGGCGATGTGGCGGGGCCGGCCAGCCGGGGGCCAAGGGGGAACGAATGCCGCTCCCCCCAGCGCCTTTTCTGCTGGTTTGGCGACGGGATGGCGCGCGCTTACGCCGTCCTGTCCTGGGAGAGGTTGAGTTCCTCGATCATCGTCTGGCGCATCACGAACTTCTGGATCTTGCCGGTCACCGTCATCGGGAACTCGTCGACGAAGCGGATGTATTTCGGGATCTTGTAGTGGGCGATGGCGCCCTGGCAGAAGGCGGTTACCTGCTGTTCGGTCAGCGCCGCCCCCGGCTTCAGCCGGATCCAGGCGCAGAGCTGTTCGCCGAACTGTTGGTCCGGCACGCCGAACACCTGCACGTCGGCGATGTCGGGGTGGGTGTAGAGGAATTCCTCGACCTCGCGAGGATAGATGTTCTCGCCGCCGCGGATCACCATGTCCTTCAGCCGGCCGACGATGTTGCAATAGCCCGCGGCATCGATGGTGGCGAGGTCGCCGGTGTGCATCCAGCCGGCCTCGTCGATGGCCCGCGCGGTCTGTTCCGCGTCGCCCCAATAGCCGCGCATCACCGAATAGCCGCGGGTCAGCAGCTCCCCCGGCGTGCCCGGCGGGACGATGCGCCCCTCGGCATCGACGATCTTCACCTCCAGATGCGGCTGGATGCGCCCCACCGTGGACACGCGCCGTTCCAGCGGATCGTCGGTGGAGCTTTGGAAGCTGACCGGGCTGGTCTCCGTCATGCCGTAGGCGATGGTGATCTCGCGCTGGTTCATTTCCGAGACCACGCGCTTCATCACCTCGATCGGGCAGGGCGAGCCGGCCATGATGCCGGTGCGCAGGCTCGACAGGTCGTAGCGGCCGAAGTCCGGGTGGTCGAGCAGCGCGATGAACATCGTCGGCACGCCGTGCAGGCCGGTGCAGCGTTCCTCCTGCACCGCGGACAGCACGGCGACGGGGTCGAACCCCTCGCCCGGAATTACCATGCAGGCGCGGTGGGTGACGCAGGCGAGATTGCCCAGCACCATGCCGAAGCAGTGATAGAAGGGCACCGGGATGCACAGCCGGTCCAGCTCGGTCAGGCGCATCGCCTCGCCGACGAAGAAGCCGTTGTTCAGGATGTTATGGTGGGTCAGCGTGGCGCCCTTCGGACTGCCGGTGGTGCCGCTGGTGAACTGGATGTTCACGGGATCGTCGAATTGCAGAATGCCGGCCAGCCGGCCCAGCTCCGCCACGTCGGCGGGGCGGGCCAGCGCCGGCAGGTCGTCGAAATTCAGCATGCCCGGCGTCTTTTCCGCCCCCAGGCGGATCAGGTGGCGCAAGGTGGGCAACCGTTGCAGGGACAGGGGCCGGTCGGCGCACGACCGATCCAGTTCCGGCGCCAGCTTGGCGATCATGCCGAGATAGTCGCTGGACTTGAAGGACGGCGACAGGATCAGCGCGGCGCAGCCGACCTTGTTGATGGCGTATTCCAGTTCGTGCAGGCGGTAGGCCGGGTTGATGTTGACCAGGATCAGGCCAGCCTTGGCGGTGGCGAACTGGGTCACCACCCATTCGGCATTGTTCTGCGACCAGATGCCGATGCGCTCACCCGGCTTCAGCCCCAGCGCCACCAGCCCCGCCGCCACCCGGTCGACCGTGTGCTTGAACTCCGCATAGGTCCAGCGGACGTTCTGGTGCCGGACGACCAGCGCCGGCCGGTCGGGCGACAGCGACGCCATGCGGTCGAGATGCGCGCCGATGGTCTCGCCCAGCAGCGGGGTGCGGCTGGCGCCGTGGACATAGCTCTGGGTCAGCGACGTGGTATCCGTATGCAAGGCTGCTTTCCTTCCCCGGATGACTTATGGGCCGTTGGCCGTTCATGGGCACCGCCCCGCGGGCGGGACGGCGCAGTGCCCTAATGAACCCGCAAGGGGAGCGGTCTGTCGATCCCCCGTTCGGTCAATGGCCCCTGCCGATAAGGAACGGTCGGGTGGGGTGCGTACGGATGGGCGCGGTCACAAAGCCACCGCCGGGTCGGAACGGAGCGTGGATCGGGGTGCCGCCTTGCGCACCGTAATGGCGACGATTCGGCGCGCTACGCCGTACCGTGCCGGGCTCCGGCGACACGGCGGGGCAGGGTACCCGCCATCGGGGCCAGGGCCGCCTCGACGTCGTCGCGGTCGCGGCGGAGCACCGCGTAGCAATCGTCGCCGAACCACTCCAGCGAGCCTTCCGCCGCCGGATCGTCCGCCAGTTCGGCAAGGAAGCGACGATAGTCCACCACCCCGTCGAACAGCGGCACCATGCCGTCGCGCCGCCCGGCCGCAGCATAGACGTTGGCCGGCTCGAACACCGACAGGTCTTCGCGCGCCCGGATGTTCTTCAGGTGATAATGGCCGATGTGCGGACGCAGCACCCGCCGGGCCGCCACCGGATCGTCGCCGCCCTCCCAGACGTGCAGCACGTCGAAATTGACCTTCAGCGCCGGATGGCCGACCGCGGCGATCAGCGCGCGGGTGGCTGCGAGGCTGTCGGCCAGCGTGCCGGGGTGGGTCTCCACCAGCAGCGACAGCCCATGGTCGGCGGCCAGCCCGCACAGCGTGCGCAGCCGCTCCGCGATGAAGATCCTGCGCTCCGGCGAGGTCTCGGCGCTGCCGGTGCTGCCGGCGAAGCTGCGGATCCTGGGCGCGCCCCAGCGCTGCGCCAGCCGGCAGAGGTCCAGCGTCTTGCGCACCAGCGCGTCAGGGTCGCCGTCCAGCGGCAGATAGTCGCTGACCATCGGCACGGACAGGCCGAACTCCGCCAGCCAGTCGCCGCCGCGGTCGGACACCGCCGCCATGTTGCGGGCATGCGCACCCCACAGCTCGATCCCCTGGAAGCCGTTGCCGGCGGCCCAGACGGCCAGTTCCTCCAGCGACACCAGATGGTGCCGGAAGCTGATGGTGCAGAGCGACAGTCTCATCATGCCACCTCGGCGGAAAGGGGGGCGGAATTGGGGGCCGCAACGGCTACGGCGTGCCATTGCCGGAAGACGGCGGAAAGCTCGCCCTTTAAGGCCGTCTCCTGCCGGTCGAGCAGGTCGAGCCGAGCGAACAGGTCGGGGGCGAGGCCCACATCGCCGGTCTGGGCGAGGCGGAGGATCGCGTAATGCAGCGACTTGAAGCCCTGGAACAGCTCCTCGATGTCGTCGCAGCGGGCGAGGAAGCTGTCGTCGGGCAGGCGCAGCGCCCGCCAGAAGAAGGCGAATCCGTGCTCGTAGGCGTATTTGCGGATGGCGAACACCGGCAGTTCGCGCAGGGCATGCGACAGACCGGCCAGCGACAGCCCCTCCGTTCCGTCGAGATGCGCCGTCAGGATGCTGCGCACCGCGGCGGTCAGCGGGTTGGCGTCGGGCAGGAAGCAGGCCTCGAAATAGGCGGCGATGTCGGCGGGCCGGGCGGCGCGCAGCTCCCGCCGGTCGAACAGATAGCCGCCGGCGACGCTAGGCTGGAGGAAGGCGTTGGCGATGCGGTCGCGCTCGATCTCCCCTTCCCAACGGAAATCGGGGTCGCGGACCATGAAGACTGCCGGGTTGCTGCCGGTCTCCAGCATCAGGTAATGCGGGAAGGGGTTCTGGTTGAACTTGTTCTCCCGCTCCGGCAGGTGGAACAGATCGACCATCGCCATGATGGAAAGGCTGTCCGACCGCCGTTCCACCAGATCGACCAATAGGGCGAGGTTCTCCTCCTTGCTGCGGCCATGGTCGTACCATTGCCGCACCTCCGCCCCGTAGAGGCGGTGGTACCAGTCGCGGAAGAAGTTGTGGCTGATGGTCGGCGCATGATAGCGCAGGACCCGGTCGGCCCCGACCTCGAACCCGGCGTCCCACACCCCGAAATAGAAGGGCCGATGGTCGATCCCCGCCCGCTTCAGCGCGTCGCAGACGCAGCTGACGAAGCAGTGGATCTTGAGGTCCTGATACTCCTCGCCATGGACGCTGCCGGGGGGAAGCGCCTCTTCCGCGGCGGCCGGGCGGGTGCCGGCGAACAGGCCGGCCACGTCGGCCACCGTCGTCAGATCGCGCGAGGTGATCAGCTCGTCCGGCGCCTCCAGCCCGAAGGACAGCTCCAGCTGCAGGAACAGCTCCATCATCAGAACGGAGTCGAGGTAGAGATCCTCGTTCAGCCGTGCGTCCGGGCCGAAGCGGTCGAGATGCCGGTTCTGCAGATGGTCGCGCAGGACCGTGCGGATGGCTTCGACGATGTCCCGTTCGGTCATGGCCGGCGTCATTCCGCGGCCTCCGCAAAGCGGGCGGCGACCTCGCGCCGGCTGATCTTGCCGTTGGCCATGCGGGGCAGGGCGTCGGCGCGGATCAGTTCGCCCGGCTGCTGGTGGGCGGCGAGATTCTCCCGGCACCAGTCGCGCAACGCCTGGTCCGTCACCTCGGCGGCGGCGGTGAACAGCAGGGCGACCCGTTCTCCGGCGAAGCGGTCGGTGCGGCGGAAGGCGACGGCGTCGGTGACGCCGGGCAGCGCCATCGCCACGTCCTCCACCTCCTGCGGATAGACGTTGAGGCCGGCGACGTTGATGGTGTCGTCCAGCCGCGACACGAACATCAGCATGCCGTCGTCGCGCAGATAGCCCAGGTCGCGGGTGCGGATCTCGCTATCCGGAACAGACAGCACGATCTCCGCCGGGGCGTCCAAGGTGCCGGTGGACAGGCGGTGGTGGGGCAGCACGCGGCCCAGCTCGGCGCTGCCCGCCATGTCCGGGTTGATTGCGATGCAGCCGGCTTCCGAGCAGCCATATTGCTGGAACATATGGGTGGTCTTGCCGCGGATCCGCTCGAACCAGGGTTCCGGCAGCAGCGTGCCGGAGGTCATCGCCGCATGGATGCGCTCGCCCTCCGGCAGCAGCCGGGCCAGGGTGTGCAGGATGACGGGGGAGGAGTAGAGCAGCGGCTTCTCGATCTGCCGCAGCGCCTTCAGCAGGAATTTCGGATTGGTGGTGTCGAGGATCACCGACTCCGCCCCGCGCCGCAGACCTACCAGCAGGCCGCAGATCAGGCCGTAGGAATGGGTGGTCGGGCAGGCGATCACCGGGGTCATCCCGGCCGGCTCGGTGAAGAAGCCGACATAGCTCTCGATCTCGCGGTCGATCTCCGCCCAGCTGCGCGCGATGCGCTTGGGCGCGCCGGTGGTGCCGGAACTCATCTGCAGAAGCTGGCCCGGCCCAGGTTCCGCCGGCAGGGGGGCGATCGCCTCGGCCGTCAGGCTGTTGTGGTAGAGCGCATGGCAGCCGGCCTCGCGCGCCAGCCGCCGCGCCGCCTCCAGCGGGGTGGAGGGGTGCAGCGGCAGCAGGCTGCCGCCCGCCGCGCGGATGGCGAAGAACAGGGCAAGCCAGTCGATGGTGTCGGTGAAGCAGACGGCGAAGCGGGCGCCGGGCCGGTCGGACAGGCGGGCCCGCTCGGCATGGGCGGCGGTCAGCGCCTCCACCTCGGCCGGCGAATAGGATCGGTCGTCGATGCGGATCATCGGGAGCCCTCAGGCGCGAAGCGCGCGAAGATGTTGGGAACGGTGTGGTGAATCTCCTCCCGCGCGCGCAGCAGCTTTCCGCGCAGCAGGGATTCGGTGAGGATCTCAGGCGCGGCGTGGCCGACGCGGCGGTGCCGCTCCTCCAGCCCGTGGCGGCGGGCGTGGGCCTCCAGCAGATCGTGGACCCGGCGCCAGAATTCCGGCTCGGGCAACCCGTGCTTCAGGGCCAGCAGATCGGACACGTCGGTCAGGTTGAAGACGAACAGCGTGTCCATCGCCAGTTCGCGCAGCGCGTCGACCCCGCCGGCCCAATAATAGCGATCGGGCGGCGCGTCGCGGTAGGCCGGGTGCAGGTTGGGAAAATCGGGCAGCAGGGCCGGGTCGGCCACGAAGTCCGGTGCGTATTCCACGCTGTCGTGGAAGTCGCGCAGGATCAGCCGCACCGGCCAGCCGTCGCGGTGGACCAGCACCATGTTCTGGCCGTGCGCCTCCACCGCGATGCCGTGGCGGACCAGCAGATGCCAGACCGGCAGCACCGCCACCTCCAGCAGCCGGTCCAGCCAGGGCAGCAGCCCATAGCGTTCGATCCAGGGTGCGGCGAAGGAGGAGCCGTCGGCCTCCGTCACCATCAGCATGTTGAAGGGGATGGCGGATTCGCCCTCGCCCAGGGTGGACTGCACGCTGCGCCGCCACAGCGCCGCCATCTGTCCGGCCAGCGGGCCGTCGCGGTCGGCGATGATCCCCGCATATTCCGGCAGCAGGGTCAGCGGATAACGGTCGCGGAAGTCGGCATCGCCCGCCACCACGGCCGTCAGCCATTCGGAGATGGCCGGGCCGGTGCAGACCGAATGCGGGTCGATGATGCGGCGGGAGGCGGTGTTGATGATGTTCAGCGCCAGCTTGACGTCGGCCTTGCGCGGGTCGTCGGCGTTCATCACCGTGCGGAGCGACTGGGTGGCCCGGTAATGGTCGCCCAGCGGACCCAGGCAGACCGCGCGGCCGTCCGCCAGCCAGGGCCTCAGCCAGGACGCCCCCTCCCCCTCGCGCAGGTCCCACCATTGCCAGGGGTGCAGCGGCAGCAGGCAATAGTCGGTCGCCGGCAGGTTCAGCTCCTCCCGGCGCCGCCGGATCTCCTCCCAGGCGGCGGGGTTGAGTTCGGCGCGCCAGAACTCCTCTTCTTCACCGGGGATCGCCCGATGCAGGCAGGAGCGGGCGACCAGCAGCCAGACCAACTGGAAGCGCTGCCCGACCTCCGGCCCGAAGGCGGCATGGTCGGCCTCGTCGAAGCCCAGCCGTGCCTTGAAGCAGGGATGATAGGGATGCCCCTCCTCCAGCCGGCCTTCCAGGTCGGGGAAGGGCAGGCCGCGGCGCGGGGTGGCCGGCAGGTTGGCGGCGTTCCAGCGGCAGAGAGACACCGTGCGCTCCAGCTCGGCCAGCAGGCCGGTCAGGTGCGGCTCGGGGGCGTCCAGCCCGGCGACCATCCGGCCGAGTGTTGCGGCGCGCCACGTGCCGTCGTCGCCCCGCATCTCGACCGATCCCGACCGGATGCGCGGGCGGCCGAACGGCCCGGCGGAGGCGAGGCAGCGGAACTCCCGTCCACCGGACCGCCAGACGAGCCGGCGGTCACTTCCGTCCACCCCGGCCGCGGCCGGCTCGACGATCCCCTCGAACAGCAGGGCGGCGGCAAGCTGGCGCACCACCCGTTCCTCCGGGCGGCCGGGCAGGTCACGCGGAAAGGGCATGGCGTCCCCGCTCGGCTGCCGCGGCGCCGGTCCGGCACAGCGGGTTGGGCCATTGGGCGTACAGATCGGCCTCGTTGGCGGCCTGAAGCTCGTCGATGTTCAGCAGGCGGGTCGTCAGGTTCAGCTTGGCCCCGATGGTCGGGCTGTCCAGCACCCCTTCGGCGAAGCGCCGGCCGGCCTGGGTCAGCGACAGAGCCAACCGCTCCAGCCGGGAGCGTAGGATGCGCAGCAGGTCCTCCTCCGCCGCCAGCCGGTCCTTGCCCATGCGGGCGATCACCGAGAAGATTTGGTTGACGATCACGTAGTAGGAGAAGCGGCGGTTGATCTCCCCCTCCTCGTAATAGAGGGAGCGGATGTTGTCGGCCTCCGGGATCAGCCGGCGCAGCCGGTCGCGATAGGCGGCCGACAGGTAAAATCCCTGGTTGTCGCGGTAAAGGAAGCGGGTGGGCATCCCGTCCCGCAGTTCAAGCAGCCCGTTCTGCTGGTGCGCCTCCAGCGCCACGCCATGCGTGTCGTACAGGCGCAGCACCGGATCCAGCGCGCAATCGAGATAGGCGTCGAACCAGCGCCGCGCCGCCTCCGCCACGCCGCCGTTCCATTCCATCGCGACGCGGCGCACGATCCGCTCCAGCCGGGATGGACGGCCGGGAAGCGGATCGGCGGCCAGCGCCGCGATGGTGGCGACGCCGCGCTGGCGCCCTCCGGCGAAAGGATTCTCGCGCAGGATCACCTCGAACCCGCTCTCGCCGCCGTCCGGCTGGTCCAGCGTGATGTAGGCGGGGTCGAGCACGAAGCCGAAGCGCGGGCTCAACTCCCTTCCGATGACGCCGATCAGCTTGGCCATGATGACGCCGGCGTCCAGCTCGTGGCGCCGGTTGACTCGGATCGAATTGGTGATGCGCACCGGCAGCGAGAATTTCAGCATCCACGGGCTGTCCGGGCTGTAGACCGTCCGCACCGACGAGGTCGCGGTGAACTCCGGTCCGGCATCGCCCAGCGCCCGCAACGTGCCGCGCTCCAGCATCGCCTGCACCGCCGGGTCCAGCGCCAGCGCCTCGGCCTGGAGCGGATGCATCGGGATCAGCAGCTCGTCCTCCAGTGTGGAGAGCCGGGAGGCGGAGTTGCCTAGAATGGCGGCGATCATCTCCGGCGCCGACTGGCGGACGGCGGAGCGGTGGCTGACCCGCGCCGCCGGGGCGGCGAACCAGCGCAGCCGGAACCGCCCGCCCAATTCCGGCGCATAGACCGGCTGCTGCCACGGCGTCATGCCCTGGAGGCTTTTGGGCGTGGGGTGCAGCCAATGGCCGAAGACCAGCGACTGTTCGGCGGCGATGAACTCGTCCTCGTCGCCGTCCGCTCTCGGTGCGGCCTCAAGATAGCGCTGGACCGATTGGTAGCTTTGCAGGACGCGCAGCAGCAGCTCCAGCTCGCTGCCGCGCAGGTCGGCCCCGGAGCTTTTCCCTTCCATCCGGCGATAACTCTCGCCAGCGAGACAGAAAAGTGCTGTGAAGGGCTCGGTCTGCTGCCAGGAGGTGTCGGGCAGGGCGCGCTTCCAGACCCGCCCGAATCCGCAGGGGCCGCACAGCGAGCGCGAGACGACCTCCGCCCGCAGTGCTGCCCGCTGCGACGGCAGCAGCCATTCGACGCACTCGACGCCGGGTTCGGCCTCCGTGCCGTGCCGGGTGGTCCGGCCGGCGTCGATCTCCCGCCAATAGCAGTTGGCGAAGTTCTGGAAGGTCGCGTGCTCGGCGATCTGTTGGGTGGAACGCATGGTTTGCCGATCCTGAAGGGCTTCGGACAAGGCGTGGGCAGCGGCGTGGGCAAAAGGGCCGGCCTCACGCCGCCCAGTCGAGCGGCCGGTCGCCTTCGCGGAAGGCGAAGCGCAGCAGATGCCTCTCCACCACCGACTGAAGCTCGGCCAGTTCCCCCGCGGTGGGGGCGCTGGCCTCGATGATCAGGCGGTCGGGAGCCGCCCGCAGCCGGGCGATGCCGATCGAGAAGCGGCACTCGCCACCCTCTTCGGTCTCCACCGTTTCGATCTTGTGGGCGAAGTGGCGGCAGAGCTGGGTGGCGTAGCGCTTGCCGTGCTCCGTCTCGAAATGGGCGGTCGAATGCAGCATGCGGGGAGGCTCCCGGTTGCGGTGGAGACGGTCAGAACGTCGCGGAGGCGGTCAGCAGGAAGGTTCGGCCCGGCTGGTAGAGCGGGGTGACGGTGCCGAATTCCTGCCCGTAGGTGGCGCGGTCGGCGTAGGTCTCGTCGAACAGGTTGCGGACGTCGGCGCGCAGGGTCAGGTTGGAGTATTGCGGGATCTTGTGCTCGACGAAGAGATTGACGGTCTCATACCCCTTCAGCGGGCGCTGGCCGGCCTGGACCTTGTTGTAGTCCAGCACGATCTCGACGTCGGCGCCGAAGGTCAGCTCCCATTTCGGGATCGTGTGGGCGCCGCCGAGGGTATAGACGCGGCCCATCGGGGTGGCGATGTAGGTGCCGGTGTCGGAATCGGCGGGCAGACCGTCGATGGTCACGTCGATGTCGGCATATTTGGCGCGGACGAAGCCGGTATCCCAGGCATAGCCGACGCCGAGTTCATAGCCCTTCGACCGCACGTCGCGGACCAGCGTGCCGCTGCCGGCGGCGAAGCGCGGGGCGCGGACGTCGTCCAGGTCGGTGCGGAAGACGCGGCCCTCGGCGGTGAAGCCCTGGTAGCGGCCGACCAGCCCGGCGGTCAGGTTGCGGGCGGTCACCGGCTGCGGACCGGCACCATAGCGCCAGGCCGGGTTCATGACGAAGTTCTCGGCCAACTGGACGCCGCCCCAGCTGCGCGACCAGCCGGCCTTGGCGGTCAGATATTCGGGCAGGATGTCGACCTCGCCCGAAACATTGTGGCTGACACCGCTGTTCGTCCAATCCTGGCCGGTGGTGCCTTCGAACCACTGCCGGTCGGCGCGCATGCCGAAGGACAGGCGGACCCGTTCCACCGGGGACAGCCGCGCCTGTCCATAGACCCCGACGTTGCGGGCCTTCTCGAGCGCCGTCATCGTCCGGTCTTCATAATGGGCGCGGTCGACGTAGAAGTCGCTGCCGGCGGTGATGGTGCCCATGCCGACGTTGAAGACGTTCTCCAGCTTGCCGTTCAGCGAGCTGGTGGCACCCTGGCCGGGATAGCTGCCGGGGACCGTACTGCTCCCCACCGGACGGGTGTAGATCGGCGTCTCCACGTCGGTCCGGCCGTAGGCGACCACCAGCTTGGGGTTCCACAGGTCGGTCGGCAGGCTGTCGGTGTAGGTGAAGACGAGGTTCTGGCGGTCCAGCGTATAGTCGCGCACCCGCGGCTCCCACGCCGGGCGGCCGGAAATGGAGCCGACATTGGCGCGGAACGGGCGCGGGGCGTCGTCATAGACCCGCTCGTAGCTGACCTGGAAACGGTGGCCGGCATCCGTCTCGTAGGCGACCTTGCCGAGGCCGCTCCTCAGGTCGGTCTTGGTCCCCTCGACCTTGCGGCCGTCGCCGGATTCGAAGCGGGCGCCCTTGCCGTAGGTGAAATAGCCCAGCCCCTCCAGCCCCTTGTGGCGGCCGTAGCCGGCGGCGCTGTTGGTGAAGACGGAGCCGTTGGTGCCGAAGCTGGACTTGACGAAGGCGCCGATGCCGTCGCCGCTCAGGAAGTCGCGGGCATCCTTGGTCTCGTAGGCGATGGAGCCGGCCAGCGCGCCCGGCCCGGCATCGGCGGGCGCCACGCCGGCATCGACGCGGGCGGTCTTCAGGAAGACCGGGTCGATCAGGGTGGTGCCGTTGTGGTGGAAGACCTTGTTGTTCTGCCGGCTGCCGTCGATGCTGACGGACAGGTTGGTCTCCTCCACGCCGTTGACGTAGACCTTCTGCGACATCGGCACCGAACTGCCGACGCGGATGCCCGGCTCGCCGGCGAAGACGTCGCGGATGTCGCTGGGGTTCTTGCGGTCCAGTTCCTCCTTGCCGATCACGATCTGCGCCGGGCCACCCGGCACCGGGGCGGCGGCGGAGACCGAAACCGGGCCCAGCGCCATCGTGTCGCCGGAAGAGGCGACGGGGGCCGGGGCCAGCGTGGCGGTGGCCGGGCCGGTCAAGCGATAGGTCACCCCGGTGCCGGCCAGCAGGGTTTCGAGCGCCTTGGCCGGCGGCATGGCGCCGCTGACCGGGCGGGAGGTGCGGCCGTCGGTCAGCGTGCCGGGATAGCCGATCTGCCAGCCGGTCTGCCGGCTGAAGGCGTCCAGCGCGCTGCGCAGCGGCTGCGCCGGCAGCGAGAAGGCCGCGGCGGCGTCGGCCGGCGCCGTCTGCTGTGCCGTGGCGGGAAGCGCCGTCAGCGTGGCGCCGAGCGCCGTGGAGGTCATCAATGCGGCAAACAAATGCCCGGCGATCCGGGAACGGTTGAAATCTGCAACTCTGACTATCGATGCCGTGCGGCGGACCATGTCCTGCAACTCCCGTCTCAAGCTGGCGCGGGGGGCTCAATCGCAGGCAGACAAGCCTAACCCCCTGTTCGCCAGACGTACGGGATCGCGGACCCTCACAAAAAAAGTTGCGAGCGATTCTCAAGCTTGTCTGTCGTCAGCGCAGGACGAGGATGCCGCCCGGCAGGCTGGTGATCCGGGCGCCGACCATCCCGGCCAGCGCCGTCAGCGCGCCGGCGGTGTCGTCAAGCCGGTAGTTGCCGCTGACGCGCGTCATGGCGATGCGGTCGTCCAGCAGCAGGATCGGGGCGGCGTGGTAGCGCCGCAGGGTCTCCACCACGGTGTCGAAGCGCTCGTTGTGGAAGGCATAGCGGCCGTCGCGCCAGGACACCGCCTCGGCCGGATCGGGGCGGGGCTGCATGGTCAGGCCGCGCGCCGTCGCGGTCAGCCGGTCGCCGGGGGCGAGGGTCACCGGCCGGCCGGGATCGTCCAGCCGGCTGACCGCCACCCGCCCGCGCTCCAGGAAGACGGAGTCCCCGCGGTCGTCCGACTGCACGCTGAAGGCGGTGCCCGTCACCTCGACCGTGCTGAATTCGGCCACCACGCGGAAGGGGCGGGCGGTGTCCCGCACCACGTCGAACCACGCCCGCCCGCGCAGCAGCGCCACGCGGCGCTCCTCCCCGCCGAAGGCCAGCGCCACCGCGCTGTCGCTGTCCAGGATCAGCCGGGATCCGTCCGGCAGCGCCACCTCCCGCCGTTCGCCGACGGCGGTGCGGTGGTCGGCACTCCAGCGGGTCTTCAGATCGGGATAGAGGTGGGTGCCCACCACGGCCAGCAGCCCCGTCGCCGCGATCGCGCCCATCCAGGCGCGGCGCGAATGCCGCGCCTGCCGGATCGGCACGGGCACCGGATTCGCCGGGAGATGCGCCGCCGGCAGATGCGCCAAGGTGGCGCTGTGCAGTTCCGCCATGCCGCCGACCTCGGTCAGCCGGTCGAACGCCCGGGCGTGACGCGGGTCGCTCTGCCGCCACGCCCGATAGGCGGCCAGCGTCGCCGGATCGGCCGGAGCGTCGAGCAGCCGGACGAACCAGTCGAGCGCCGCATCGGTCACCGGATCGGCATGGCGGTAGCCGGGTTCCGCCTTCTTTCCGCTGGACCTGTCCTGCCTCACCCGCGTTGCCCATCCTCTGTCAGCATGCCCACGCATCTTAGACGTTCGAAGCGCGGGACGGCCACAAATTGCACCGGCACAAATTGCACCGGGTGGATATACGCGGGAACCGCCCGATGACATTCGCGGAGGCAAAGCCCGGAGCATCGAACCATTCCGCCGGCGATCTGCGGCCCGGCTTGACAGCAGCAACTGCGAATCATTATCAATCTCTGACGACCCCCGGAGAAGCGCCCCGTGCGACGGATAGGCCGACCATGCCCGCAAGTCTGACCGCCATCTATCTGGATCACCGCCAGTCCCTGCTCGGCCGGGCCCTGCGCATCGTCCGCGACGTGCCGACGGCGGAGGACGTGATCCAGGAAAGCTATCTCAGGGCCTGCAACGCGGTGCAGAAGGGCCCGATCGACAATATCGGCGCCTTCCTTCACCGCACCGTCCATAACCTCGCCCTCGACCAGATCCGCCGCCGCCGCACCCAGGAGCGGTTCGAGGCGCCGGCTTCCGACACCGCCGATCCGCTGGAGGTGGCCTGCGGCACCCCGTCGGTGGAGGACAGGCTTCTGCACCGCGAGCGGCTTGCCCAGTTCATGGGCGCGATGGAGGCTCTGCCGGAGCGCGCCCGCCGCGTCTGGGTGCTGAACCGGGTGGAGGGGATGTCCTATCCGCAGATCGCCGCCCATCTTGGCGTGTCCCAGGGAACGGTCTTCAACGACATGAAGCTGGCGATGGGCCATTTCGTGGACGCACTGTCGCGTGCCGACCGCGGCTGAGCCCGAAACGATCGCAGGGCGACGGGGGCGCATCGCGTTCGACGGGCGGCAATGACCCGCCCGGCGTTCTTCTAGACCTAGGTGTGGTATCCCGCCTCCACCCCGTCCGGATAGGATGCGCGTGGCGCCAAGGACCGGCGCCCTTCATTCGGTCGAGGCATCACGACGTGTCCAATGCACCCCTGATAGCGGTGGTCGACGACGACGAGGCGATCCGCGAGGCGTTGGACGACCTGCTGCGGTCCGTCGGCTTCCGCTGCCGGCCCTTCGTCTCGGCCGAGGATTTCCTGGCCCATGCGAACCGGGCGGACATCGCCTGCATCATCCTGGACGTGCGCATGCCCGGCCTGTCCGGACTGGACCTGCAGGAGCGGCTGAACGCCAACGGCGGCGGTCATCCGCCGATCCTCTTCATGACCTCCTATGCCGACGACAGCACGCGGGTCAGGGCGCTGGGCGGCGGCGCCCGCGACGTGCTGGGCAAGCCGGTCGACGGTCACGTCCTGATCGCCTCCCTCAACAGCGCCATTGCGGCGGGGTAAGAGCGGGCGAGCCGCGACCGTCAGCAGATCGGCTCCCTGGCGATCGGCTCCCCGGCGATTGGCCGCCCGGCGCCTGCAGGTGGAGTCCCCATCGTCGGCAAAATGCCGCTACCATGGGCGTGCAAGCGCGGGAGAGGCCGGTACATGGAGTTCAGTTTCGATCATCTGACGGCGACCGGTTCCGGCGGCCATGTTCTGGGCAGCGACGGGGAAAGCCGGCTGCTGCGGGTGATGCGGCCGGGCCAGCCTTTCCCGATCCTGGTCCGCATGGCGCTGACGCTTGCGAATGATCCGGGCGGGCGGTCCGATGCGGCGCTCGACCGGCTGCGGCGGGAGCATGAGCTGTCCCGCCGGCTGGACCCGGCCTGGGCGGTCAAGCCGCTCGACCTGCTGCACCATGGCATGGTCCCGGTACTGACCCTCGCCGATCCGGGAGGGCAGCCGCTGTCGGTCCTGCCGGTGCCGGCGACGCCCTTCCGCCAGCGGCTTTTGCTGGCGGTCCGCATCGCCCGGGCGGTGGCGCATCTGCATCGCCGCGGCCTGATGCACGGCGACCTGAGGCCCTTCAACCTGCTGGTCGGCGATGACGGATCGGTGCGCCTGACCGGCTTCGGCCGGGCCAGCCCCTTGCCGGTCCCCACACCAGATGCAGGCGTCGAGCGGCCGGACGCGCTGCTGCCCTACATGGCGCCGGAGCAGTCGGGCCGGATGAACCGTCCGGTCGACCGCCGCAGCGACCTTTATGCCCTGGGCGTCACGCTCTACGAGCTGTTCACCGGCGAGCTGCCCTTCGCCGCGCGCGACGCGATGGAGTGGGTGCACAGCCATATCGCGCGCGCGCCGATCCCGCCGGCCCACCATGCGCCCGATTTGCCGGCGGCCGTCGCCGACATCCTGCTGCGGCTGCTGGCCAAGACGGCGGAGGACCGTTATCAGACCGCCGACGGCCTCCTCCGCGACCTCACCCATGCCCTTCGGTCCTGGGATGTGGAAGGCCGCATCCCCGCCATTCCGGTCGGCCGGCGCGACATGCCGGAAGGGCTGGTAGCGCCGCCGGACCTCTATGGGCGGGACGAGCCGGTCGCTGCCCTTCAGGCCGCCTTCGAGCGGGTCGCCGCCCGCGGGCGGATGGGCGTCGTCCTGATCGCCGGACGGTCCGGCGTCGGCAAGTCGGCGGTGGTCCGGTCGCTGGAGGACCAGCTGGTGCCGCCGTATGGCCTGTTCGCCGCCGGCAAGTTCGATCAGGGCAAGCGCGACCTGCCCTATGCGAGCCTGGCGGAGGCCTTCCGTGCGCTGGTCACCCGCATCCTGGCGCTGCCGGCCCTTCATCGCGACCAGTGGCGCCGTGCACTTGCGGAGGCGGTGGGCGACGGCGGCGCGCTGATGACCGCCCTGATCCCCAATCTGGCCCTGCTGATCGGCGAACAGCCCGCCGTGCCGCCCCTGCCGCCGCGGGAGGCGCAGAACCGCTTCGACCTGCTGTTCCGGCGCGTTCTGCAGACCTTCGCCCGTCCCGACCACCCGCTTGTGTTGTTCCTGGATGATCTGCAATGGCTGGATCGCGCGACTCTCGACCTGCTCGATCGGCTGGTCGCCGATGGCGGCATCGGCCATCTGCTGCTGGTCGGCGCCTACCGCAGCGACGAGGTCGGTGCCGGCCATCCGCTGGAGGCGCTGATGCGCCGATTCCAGGCGGCGCGCGACGGCATCGCCGGTGAAGCGATCGATTGCGAGGAAATCGCGCTGGGACCGCTGTCCCCGGACGACCTGCGCCGCATGATCGCCGACACCCTGGACCGCAAGCCGGACGAGGTGGCGGCGCTCGCCGCCCTGCTGCAGGAGCGCACCGGCGGCAACGCCTTCTTCGCGGTGCAACTGCTGACCGCACTGGAACGCTCCGGCCGCCTGTGGTTCGACCGTGAGGCAAAGCGCTGGGGCTGGGATCTGGCGGCGGTGGAGCAGGCGCCGTCTGGCGCCGGCATCGCCACGCTGATGACGGAACGGCTGGGCCGCTTCCCGGCGCAGGCGCGCGACCTGCTGTCCCGCCATGCCGCGCTCGGCGCCGCCGTCCGGCTGTCCACCCTGGCATTCGCCGCCGGCCTGACGGAGGAGGAGACGGAGCGCCATCTGGAACCGGTGCTGGCCGAGGGGCTGATCCTGCGCAGCGAGGACGGTTTCCGCTTCCTCCACGACCGCGTGCAGGAAGGAGCCTATGCCCTGGTGCCGGCGGAATCGCGCGGCACGCTCCACCACGACATCGCCCGCGCGTTGCGCCGCGGCTTTGCCGCCGACATGACGGGGGAGCGGCTGTTCACACTGGTCGGCCAGTATGACCGCTGCCTTCCCCTGATCCAGGACGGGCCGGAGCGGGCGGAGGTGGCGACGCTCCATCTCGCCGCCGGTCATCAGGCCAAGGCCGCCAGCGCCCATGGCTCGGCGTTGGCCTATGCGCTGGGCGGCCTGCGCCTGCTGGAGGGCGGTGGGATCGAGCGGCGGCACCGGCTGGCCTTCGCACTGGAGCATCTGCAGGCCGAATGCGAGTTCCTCTGCGGCGACCTGCAGCAGGCGGAGCGGCGCCTGCTCGGCCTTGCCGGACGGGCCGAATGCCCGGCGGACCGCGCCGCCATCACGGCGTTGCTCGTCACCGTCTATACCGCCATCGACCGCAGCGACCGCGCCATCGATGCATGTCTGGCCTATCTGAAGGGCGTCGGCATCGACTGGGCGGCCCATCCGCCGGCAGCGCTGGCACAGGAGGAATACGCCCGGCTGAGGGAGGCGATCGGCGACCGGCCCATCGCGTCGCTGGCATCGATGTCGGCCGTCGCCGACCCCGACAGCCGGGCGACGCTGGATGTGCTGGCCGCGGCCCTGCCGCCGGCCTTCTTCAGCGACCGCAACCTCGTCTGCCTGATCCTGTGCCGGATGGCGAACCTGACCCTGCGGAACGGGCGCAGCGACGCGTCCGCCCTGGGCTTCGCCTATCTCGGCATGATGGCCGGCCCCTATTTCGGCGATTACGCCGCCGGCTACGAGTTCGGCCGGCTCGGCTACGATCTGGCGGAGCGGCAGGGGCCGACGCGCTACCGGGCGCGGGTGCTGATGACCTTCGCCTATCACGTCGTCCCCTGGACCCGCGACATCCGCAGCGAGCGCGCCCTGCTTCTGCGCGCCTTCGAGGAGGCGCGGGAGGCCGGCGACGTCACCTATGGCGGGTTCACCAGCGTCACCCTGGTCACCAGCATGCTGGCCTCGGGCGATCCGCTGGCGACGGTCCAGCGCACGGCGGAGGCGCGGCTGGCCTATGTCCGACAGGTGAAGTTCGGGCTTTGCGCCGATATTCTGACGACCCAGCTGCAACTGCTGCGCGCCCTGCGCGGACAGACCGACGCCATCGGCTGCTTCGACGGGCAGGGCTTCGACAATGCCGCCTTCGAGGCGCGGCTGCTGGCCAATCCCAGCCTGGACATCGCAACCTGCTGGCACTGGATCCGCACCCTCCAGCTCCGCTGCATCGCCGGCGAGATGGCGGCGGCGGTCGAGGCGGCGGAGCGGGCGGAAG
This sequence comes from Azospirillum sp., assembly GCF_035628975.1. Lineage (GTDB taxonomy): Bacteria > Pseudomonadota > Alphaproteobacteria > Azospirillales > Azospirillaceae > Azospirillum. The sequence goes on from NZ_DASPIS010000100.1 coordinate 59,668, forward strand.
GGTTGCTGTGGACCACGTCCGGCCATTGGGAGATGGCGGAATTCCATTTCCACGCGGCATTGGCACGGGCCGGGGCGATGGACGACGTCCGGCCGGACCACCGCGCCCACCACGCCGCCGCACTCGCCCGCCATCTCGACCAGCTGCGCGACTGGGCGGGCCACAGCCCCGACAGTTTCGACGCCCGCTTCGCCCTGGCCGAGGCGGAGGATGCCCGGACGCAAAGGCGGACGGAGGATGCCATGCGCGGCTATGACCGCGCGGTCCAGGCGGCGCGGCGCACCGCCCTGCCGCATGTGGAGGCGCTGGCCCATGAATGCGCCGCCGGCCTCTATCGCCGGCTGGGCGTGCCGACGCTGGAGCTCGCCTGCATCCGCGACGCGGCAGCCTGCTATGCGCGCTGGGGCGCCACCGCCAAGGTCGGGCAGCTCGCCCGCCGCTATCCCTCCCTTGGCCTGGATGCGGAGGAACCGGCGGTGCCGGAGGCGCCGCGCGGCTTCGACGGCATCGATCTGGCCGCACTTCTCGGCACGCTGCGCACGGTTTCCGACCAGGCGAGCGTGGAACAGCTCACCACCACGTTGCTGACCCTGGTGCTGGAACATGCCGGCGCCAGCCGCGGCATGCTGATCCTCGCCCGCGGCGAACGGCTGCGGGTGGAGGCGGAGGCGACGACCGGGCTGTATGGCGTGTCGGTCCGGCTGGTGCAGGAGGATGCCGACCGCATCCCGCTGCCCCATGCCATCCTCCATGGCGCGATCCGCGACCAGGAGGCGGTGATCGTCGACGACACCCGCGCCCCCGGCCCCTTTTCCGCCGATCCCTACCTGCGCGAGACGGAGGCGCGTTCCATCCTGTGCATGCCGCTGGTCCGCCGCCGCCGCGTCGTCGGGCTGCTGCATCTGGAGAACGCACTGGCGACCCATGCCTTCACCCCGCAGCGGGTCAACATCCTGACGCTGCTCGGCGCCCAGGCGGCGGCGTCGCTGGAGACCGCGACGCTGGAAGAGAAGGAGGCGCTGCTGAAGGAGATCCACCACCGGGTGAAGAACAACCTGCAGCTGGTCACCAGCCTTCTCAACCTCCAGGCCCGCCGCATCGAGGACGAGGCGGTCGCCGCCCTGTTCGCCGACAGCCGCGACCGGGTGCGGTCGATGGCGCTGGTGCATGAGAACCTCTACCGGCTCGGCAATTTCGCCCGCGTGCCGATGCGCGAGCATCTGGAATCGGTGTGCGCCCATCTGTTGCGCGCCTATTCCCGGCAAGCCGGCGCGGTGCGGCTGGACATCGACATGGATGACCTGAAGCTCGACCTCGACCGGGCGGTGCCCTGCGGCCTGATCGTCAACGAACTGGTCTCCAACGCGTTGAAGCACGCCTTTCCGGGCGGGCGGGGCGGGGTGCTCGGCGTGGGGCTGGCGTCGGACGGGCGGGACTGCCGGCTATCCGTCCGTGATGACGGCGTGGGCTTGCCCGAAGGGTACGATCCCGATAGGATGGACACGGTCGGTTTTCAGCTGATTGCTGACCTGACCAGCCAATTGCACGGCTCGTTGAAATACAGGTCCAGCACAGGGACGGAGTTCATCGTCACCTTTCCTTTGAAGGGGCGTAACCGGGGAAGTGAATGATCGCGGCACGGATCCTGATCGTCGAAGACGACCGCATCGTTGCGCGCGATATTCAGCATCAACTTTCCCGAATGGGGCATGTCGTGGTCGGCATGTCGGCCAGCGGCGAGGAGGCGGTCCGGCTGGCCTGCAGCCATCAGCCCGATCTGGTCCTGATGGACATCCGCCTGGAAGGGGAGATGGACGGGATCGAGGCGGCGCGCCTGATCCGCGATGCCCAGCGCATCCCCGTCGTCTTCCTCACGGCTTACGCCAATGACGAGGTGGTGCAGCGCGCCAGCCTGACGGAGCCGTTCGGCTATCTGCTGAAGCCCTTCGAAGAGCCGCAGATGCGCACCGTCATCCAGATGGCGCTCTACAAGCACGCCAGCGACGCCCGTCTGCGGATGAGCGAGCGGCGCTATGCCGCCACGCTCGCCAGCATCCGCGACGGAGTCATCCTGTGCGATCCCCAGGGCCGCGTCGATTTCATGAACCGGGTGGCCGAGACGATGACCGGCTGGACGGCGGCGGAGGCGGCCGGGCAGCCGCTCGCCTCCGTCTTCGTCGCGGTGGACGAGGAGACGCACGAACCGCTGGAGGATTTCTCCGCCGTCGTCCTGCGCAGCGGCGCCTTCGCTCCGCCGGAACGGCTGTCGCGGCTGCTGCCGCGCGGCGACACCGCTCCGGCCGGCGTGGTGGTGCCGACCGGGATCGTGGTGGAGGAGCGCTGTTCCGCCATCATCGACGACCGCGGGGACATGGTCGGCTCCATTCTGGTGTTCAGCGACCTGACCCAGCGCCGCCAGATCGCGGAGGCGCTGCGCAAGGCCCAGGCCGACCTCGCCCATATCGGCCGGCTGACCATGATGGGGGAACTGGCCGCCGCCGTGGCGCATGAGGTCAACCAGCCGCTGATGGCGATTATCACCAACGCCGGCACCTGCCTCCAGCACCTGTCGCAGCCGCATCCCGACTTGGCCAAGACCCGCGTCGTGGTGGAACGGATCGTGCGCGACGCCCAGCGGGCCGGCGACGTGGTTCGCAGCATCCATGCCCTGGCGCGCCGGACCCCGGCCGATCCCGGATGGGTGGATATGAGCGCGCTGATCGCCGACACGCTGGCTCTGGTGCGGGGAGAACTGCGCCGCGCCCGCATTGCGGTGGAGACCGACCTGCAGGCCGGATCGCCGTGGGTCCATGGCGACCGGGTGCAGTTGCAGCAGCTCGTCCTCAATCTGGTGATGAACGCGGTCGAGGCGATGGCGGACCCGGACCTGCCGGAGCGGCGCCTGCGCATCGTCACCGCCAGCGAGGACGGCTGGATCCGTGTCCGCGTCGAGGACAGCGGAACGGGCATCGCGGACGCCGATGTCGACGCCATCTTCCGGGCCCTGTACACCACCAAGCCGGACGGGTTGGGCATGGGCCTGTCGATCAGCCGGTCGATCGTGGAGTTGCATGGCGGACGGCTGACCGCCACGCCGGGCACCCCTTGCGGGAGCGTTTTCGAATTCGTGCTGCCGGTATCGTCCGGAGGGGTGTGATGAGGGGCAAGGCCGAAACCGCCGCGGACGTGGTGACCGTGGTGATCATCGACGACGACGAGGCCGTCCGCGAGGCGCTGGAAGGGCTGCTCGATTCCGTCGGGCTGCAGGTGAAGAGCTTCGGATCGGTCCAGCAATACATCGACCAGCGCCCGGTCATCGATGTCGGCTGCATGGTGCTGGACGTGCGGCTGCCGGGGCGCAGCGGGCTGGATTTCCAGGCGGAACTGGCGCGCTGCGGCAACAGCCTGCCGGTGATCTTCATCAGCGGGCATGCCGACGTGCCCATGTCGGTCCGCGCGATGAAGGCGGGGGCCTTCGAGTTCCTGACCAAGCCGGTGCATCACCAGGAACTGCTGGACGCCATCCACGCCGCCATCGCCCGGCATGGCGAGCAGCGCGACCAGGAGCGCGGCCTCGTCACCCAGCGCGCCCGCTTCGACACGCTGACGGCGCGTGAGCGCGAGATCACGATGATGGTGGTGTCCGGCCTGCGCAACAAGCAGATCGCCGACGACCTCGGCCTCAGCGAAGCGACGGTGAAGCTGCACCGCGGTCAGGCCATGCGCAAGATGGAGGCGCGGTCGGTGGTGGAACTGGTGCGGATCGTCGACAGCCTGGTGCCCGGCCGGGTTCACTGATTGTGTGCCTTGACCGGGCCGGGCGGGCCTCCCTCAGAAGCGCCGGCGCAGCCGCGACAGCATGGCGGCCAGTACGAAGCCGCCGACCAGCCCGAGATGCTCGAAGAAGGCGTTGGTCGCCATGAAGCGCTCCTGTCCGGCCATGGTCCAGAAGTCGTTGGCGATCAGCGCCGCGAGCACCGTGAACACGCCGAGCGCCCCGGCGCCCAGCCACAGCGCCCGATCCAGCAGGATCAGCAGCGGTCCGACCAGCTCCACCAGGATGGTCAGCGCCGCCCACAGCTCCGGCGGATGCAGACCGAAATGCGCCTGTTCGGCGACGGCGCCCGGCCAGTCGGCCAGCTTCACCAGCCCGCCCAGCAGATAGGCCCCGACCAGCGCCAGCCGCGCCAGCAGCCATGTGCCGTCCCAGTCCAGGATGCGGTCGATGGGGCGTTCCAGATCGCGGAAGGTCATGGTGGGGACCGTTTCGTAGATTTGGGGGAGGGGAGAATCCCCCTCTCCCCCCCCGGGGAGAGGGTCGGGGTGAGGGGGATGCATCGAGTGGATTCGGTGGGGGGCGGAGAGCGTGCGATTCTTGAAGATCCTCGCCGCGCGCCCCCCTCACCCTAACCCTCTCCCCAGGGGGGAGAGGGGACCAGCTTCAGGGGAGAGGACCTCACACCGCCCAGCAACCGCAGCCGAGCGCGCCCCAGAAGGACTGCACGTCGGCGGCCGGAACGTCGGCGGCATAGGCGGCGGCATGGTCGTGGCCGTGGACGCCGCAGCCGGTGGCGCAGCCACAGGCCGATGCCAGAGCCTTGCGCTGGTCGCCCGCACCGCCGTCGGCCGCCTTGTAATAGCCGCCGAAGGTCCGCACCGGCGACCAGTCCGGCATAGGCTTGGGCAGTTGCGGCGCCAGCGGGCCGTAGTCGCCCTCGCCATGCACCACCGCGCCGCCGAGCATGGTCAGGACGGAGCCGAGATGGGCGATGCGGTCCTCGGAAACCGAGAAGAAATCGTCGGACAGCACGGCGAGGTCGGCCAGTTGCCCGGCCTTGATCTGGCCCTTCTTGCCCTGCTCGTTGGAGAACCAGGTGTTGGCCTCCGTCCACAGCCGCAGCGCCGTCTCGCGGTCCATCCGGTTGGCCTGGGGGTAGAGGCTGAGGCCGCCCACCGTCCTGCCCGTGACGAGCCATGACAGCGAGACCCATGGGTTGTAGCTGGCGACGCGGGTGGCGTCGGTACCGGCGCCGACCGGCAGGCCGGCCGCCATCATCTTGGCGATAGGCGGGGTCCGTTCGGCCGCCTTCGTGCCATAGCGCTCGACGAAATATTCGCCCTGATAGGCCATGCGGTGCTGGACGGCGATGCCGCCGCCAAGGGCCGCGATGCGGTCGATGTTGCGGTCGCTGATTGTCTCGGCATGGTCGAAGAACCAGTGCAGCCCGTCGAAGGGGATGTCGCGGTTGACCTTCTCGAACACGTCCAGCGCGCGGCTGATGGTCTGGTCGTAGGTGGCGTGCAGACGCCAGGGCCAGCGGTTCTCGGCCAGCAGGCGGATTACCGGCTCCAGATCGCCTTCCATGTTGGGCGGCATGTCGGGGCGGGCGACGCGGAAATCCTCGAAGTCGGCGGCGGAATAGACCAGCATCTCGCCGGCGCCGTTGTGGCGGTAGCTGTCGTCGCCGTCGCCGGGCTTGACCTTCGACGCCCAGCCGGCGAAGTCGGACAACTCCTCCTTCGGCTTCTGGGTGAACAGGTTGTAGCTGATGCGCAGCGTCAGCTCGCCATCGGCATGCAGCTTCTCGACGATGGCGTAATCGTCGGGATAGTTCTGATAGCCGCCGCCGGCGTCGATCACCCCGGTCACGCCCAGCCGGTTCATCTCGCGCATGAAATGGCGGGTGGAGTTCAGCTGGTACTCGGGCGGCAGCTTCGGTCCCTTCGCCAGTGTCGAATAGAGGATTGTCGCGTTGGGCTGGGCCAGCAGCAGGCCGGTCGGGTTGCCGGCCGCGTCGCGCACGATCTCGCCGCCAGGCGGGTTCGGCGTGTCCTTGGTGTAGCCGACGGCGTGCAGGGCCGCGGCGTTCAGCAGGGCGCGGTCGTAGAGGTGCAGGATGAAGACCGGCGTGTCGGGGGCGGCGGCGTTCAGTTCCTCAATGGTCGGCAGGCGCTTTTCGGCGAACTGGTGCTCGGTGAAGCCGCCGACCACCCGGACCCATTGCGGCGGCGGCGTGATCGCCGCCTGCTGCTTCAGCATGGACATGGCGTCGGCAAGGCTCGGCACGCCGTCCCAGCGCAGTTCCATGTTGTAGTTCAGGCCGCCGCGGATGATGTGCATGTGGCTGTCGATCAGCCCGGGGATCACCCGCCGGCCCTTGGCGTCGATCACCGTCGCCTGCGGCGCGGCGGCGCGCACCTCGGCCTCCGTGCCGACGACGAGGAAGCGGCCGTCGCGGATGGCGATGGCGCTGGCCTGCGGGTTGGCGCGGTCCAGCGTGGTGACCTTGGCGTTGACGAGGATCACGTCACCAGTGGTGGCGGTGTTGGGCATGGCGGCATTCCCGGTTCTGGACGCGAGGGTGGACATCAGCGGCGCGGAGAGCAGGGACGCGGCGGCGGTTCCCGCCATCGCCTTCCGGCGGCTGATCGCGGGCGGGTTTGGGGGCGTCATGCCTTCTCTCCTTCCGGAGTGGTGGCGGCCGGCGTCCTGTCGGCCCCGGCCTGCGGTCCCAGCACATGGCGGGCGCAGTCGGTCTGGATGAAGGCGACGACCGGCTCGCCGGCGATCAGGCGCTTGACGACCGGCACAACCTGCTCACCGACCAGCATGCCGAGCAGCCCGATCAAGGCGATGGTCGGCGGTGCCGGCGACCGGACCCCGATCAGCGCATAGATGACGCCGACCAGGATGCCGGCGCCGGCCGAAAGGACATAGGGCAACATGGGTCCGGGCTCCCAGTCTATGAATCGGGTCTGGAGGTAGGGGGCCGGTGCCCGGCCGGAACCGGGCACCGGGGAGCGGGATCAGGCGTGCCGGTTACGCATGTTCGTGGGCGGCGGCGCCGGTCACCTTGTGGGCGTACTCGCCGCGCTGCGGGGCCTTGTGGACCATGGTGTAGGCGTAATCGACGCCCATGCCGTAGGCGCCGAAATGCTCGCGAACGATGTTCATCACGCCGTCATAGGTGTCGCGCTTGGCCCAGTCGCGCTGGATTTCCAGCAGGACGTTGATCGAGGTGATGGAATGGGCGCCGGCCTGCTCCATGCGGCGGACCGCGGCGTCATGGGCCTCCTTGGAGGTGCCGCCCGAGGCGTCGGTGACGATGTAGACCTCGAAGCCTTCCTCGATGGCGCACAGCGTCGGGTAGAGCAGGCAGGCTTCGGTCCACAGGGCGGCCATCACCAGCTTCTTCTTGCCGGTCGCCTTGACGGCGGCCACCAGCTCTTCCGAATCCCAGCTGTTCATCGAGGTGCGCTCGATCGGGTCCTGCCTCAGGACGTCCATCAGCTCGGGCCAGATGTAGCCGGAGAAGCTCTCGGTCTCGACGGCGGTCACGATGGTCGAGGCGCCGAACAGCTTGGCGGTCTTGGCCAGAGCGATGGTGTTGTTCTTCAGCTGCTGGCGGTCGATGTTGACCACGCCGAAGGACATCTGCGGCTGATGATCGATGAAAATGAAGACGGTGTCGTCGGCGTTGATGAGCGACTTGGCCGGGAAGGTCATTTTCGTTTCCTGTTTTGCTTGGGTTTCAAAAGATTGGGGCGCCTGCTGTCGGTGCGTCGTCGGTGCCGTCTGACAGGGACCTTGTCATGGTGGAGGCGGTTCGAACAATCATGCGATTTGAAACATGACTGTTGCGTCAAAGGGAACAGTTACGGTGGAGATCAGGCGGCGGATTCGCCGGTCACCAGATGGGCTTCGAGCATCCACAGCTGCTTGTCGCACTCGCGCGAGACCTGCGTGAACAGATCGGCGGTGTCGGCATCGCCCACGCCGGTGGCGGTCTCGATGTCGGCGCGCACGCGGGCGCCGAACTGGGCCAGTGCGCCGGCCAGCGCCTTCAGGTGCGCCACGCCGTCGACCGCCTGCAGCGGATATTCGTAGAGAGCGCTGCGGGCAGCGGTGGTCTGCACCCGGCCGTCGGCGATGTGGCCCAAGGTGGTGATGCGCTCGGCGATCAGGTCGACGAAGCCCTCGACCTCATCATGGACGCGGTCGAACAGTTCGTGCAGTTGCAGGAAGTGCGGACCCTTGACGTTCCAGTGCGCCTGCTTGGTCTGGGCTTCCAGGTCGAGCGCGTCGGACAGGCGGGCCTGGAGCAGCGCCGCAGCTTCCTTGCGCACCACATCGTGCAGGTCGAGACGGGACAGGTAGATCATGGCTCAGCTCCGGATGAAGGCCAGCAGTTCCTCGTTCACGATGTCCTTGTGCGTGGTGCACAGGCCGTGGGGAGCACCGGCGACGACCTTCAGCGTGCCCTTCGGCAGCATCGCCGCAGCGGCCTTGCCGGTGGTGGCGAGCGGGACGACCTGATCGTCGTCGCCGTGCAGGACGAGCGTCGGGACGATCATCTTTTTGAGATCTTCGCGCTGGTCCGTCTCGGAGAACGCCTTGATGCACTCGTACTCGGCCTGCAGGCCGCCCATCATGCCCTGCATCCAGAAGCTGTCGATGACGCCCTGCGAAACCTTGGCGTTCGGGCGGTTGTAGCCGTAGAAGGGAATGGTGAGGTCCTTGAAGAACTGGGAGCGGTCGGCCTTCACGCTGGCGCGGATGCCGTCGAACACCTCCAGCGGAACGCCTTCCGGGTTCCAGTCGGTTTTGACCATGATGGGCGTGATGGCGCCGATCAGCGCGGCCTTGGCGACGCGCGACACGCCATGACGGCCGATGTAGCGCGCGACTTCGCCGCCGCCGGTGGAATGGCCGACATGGACGGCGTTCTTCAGGTCCAGCGCCTCGGTCACCGCGGCCAGATCGTCGGCGTAATGGTCGAGATCGTTGCCGAAGCCGGGTTGCGACGAGCGGCCATGGCCGCGGCGGTCATGGGCGATGGTGCGGTAGCCGTGCTGGGCCAGGAACATCATCTGGTCTTCGAAGGCGTCGCCGGTCAGCGGCCAGCCATGGCTGAACACCACCGGTTGGCCGGTCTGCGGTCCCCACTGCTTGACGTAGATCTGGACGCCGTCCTTGGTGGTGACGTAGCTGCCCTGGAGCATGGGTTTCGTTCCTTTGATCATGTCTTTGCGTTCGGTCTGCGTGCCGGCCGCCGCGGCCGGGCCGGTGAGCGCGCTCAGCACGCCGCCACCTGCAACGGCGAGGGCGGCGCTGCCGGAAAGGACCGTCCGGCGCGACGGGTGGAAGTCGTGGATGGTCATGCGTAGTCCGTTCGGGGCCGTGCCGGCCGGTTGGTCCGGCTCCGGTTGTCTTGATGAACGGATGCTACGGAAAGGGCAGGTGGCTTGATTGCCTCATCGGAACGGCTTTTGCCGGTTCTGTGCATTGCGCTTGGCCGAACGCAAAAAGCCTTGAATCCCCTCTCCCCCCGGGGAGAGGGTTAGGGTGAGGGGGGCATTGGGAGGATCAGGGGGGATATGCGGCGCCTTGCGCACTTTGCAAAGCCACGCGGTGCGTCCCCCTCTCCCGCCCCCCTCTCCCCGGGGGGGAGAGGGGGGCGGGAGAGGGAACTAGTCAGCCAACGACACCCACGCTGCATTGCGCCGGCTGGACTCCACCGCGCCATGGATGAAGCGCACGCCGCGCACCCCGTCCTCCACTGTCGGCAGCGGCACGTCGGCGGCGGGCGGGCGGCCGTCCAGCCGGGCGGCGATGAGGTCGGCGGCGTCGCGGTAGATCTGAGCGAAACCTTCCAGATAGCCTTCCGGATGGCCGGCGGGGGTGCGGGAGATGGCGCTGGCGGCCGGCAGACTGCCGGCACCGGCGCGCAGCAGGGTGCGGGTCGGCTCACCCAGCGGGGTGAAGCGCAGTTCGTTGGGTTGCTCCTGCTGCCATTCCAGCCCGCCGGCCTCGCCGAAGACGCGCAGGCGCAGGCCGTTGGTGGTGCCGGGACAGACCTGGCTCGCCCACAGCATGCCGCGGGCGCCGCCGTCGAAGCGCATCATGATGTGGGCGTTGTCGTCCAGCCGCCGGTTGGGCACGAAGGCGGTCAGGTCGGCGGCAAGATCGGTGCAGTGCAGGCCGGTCACGAACTCCGCCAGATGGAAGGCGTGGGTGCCGATGTCGCCGATGCTGCCGGCGATGCCGCTCCGCTCCGGGTCGGTGCGCCAGGAGGCCTGCTTTTGCCCGCTGGCTTCGAGATCGGTCGCCAGCCAGTCCTGGGCATATTCGACCTGCACCACGCGGATTTTGCCCAGCATGCCGTCCGCGACCATGGCACGGGCCTGCCGGATCATCGGATAGCCGCTGTAATTGTGGGTCAGCACGAAGACGAGGTCGCGGCTGCGCACCAGTGCCGCCAACTCCTCCGCCTCCTCCACCGTATGGACCAGCGGCTTGTCGCAGATGACGTGGATGCCGGCCTCGAGGAACGCCTTGGCGGCTGGGTAATGCAGGTGGTTGGGCGTGACGATCGCAACGGCGTCGATGCCGTCGGGGCGTGCCGCCTCGGCTTTCGCCATGTCATGGAAGTCGTCGTAACAGCGGTCGGGCGCCAGGAACAGCTCCGCCCCGCTGACCCGCGCCCGTTCCGGGTTGGAGGACAGGGCGCCGGCGACCAGTTCATAGCGGTCGTCGATCCGGGCGGCGATGCGGTGGACCGCGCCGATGAAGGCGCCCTGGCCGCCGCCGACCATGCCCAGCCTCAAGCGCCTGGAGGCCGCGGGTGTTTGGTCCGCGCTCATGATGTCCCTTTCCCCAGACCGAGAATCCGGCGGTTGGCCGCCTCGTCGGTTCCGGCATCGGCGAAATCGTCGAAGGCGCGGTCGGTGACGCGGATGATGTGGTCCTGAATGAAGCGGGCGCCTTCGGCGGCTCCCTGCTCCGGATGCTTGATGCAGCATTCCCATTCCAGCACCGCCCAGCCGTCGAAGCCGTACTGGGTCAGCTTGGAGAAGATGCCGCGGAAATCGACCTGCCCGTCGCCCAGCGAGCGGAATCTCCCGGCCCGGTCCTTCCACGGCGCATAGCCGGAATAGACGCCCTGCCAGGGGGTCGGGTTGAACTCCGCATCCTTGACGTGGAACATGCGGATGCGGTCGTGGAAGACGTCGATGTAGCCGAGATAGTCCAGCTGCTGCAGGACGAAGTGGCTGGGATCGAACAGGATGTTGCAGCGCCTGTGCCCGTCCACCCGGTCGAGTAACATCTGGAAGGTGGTGCCGTCGAACAGGTCCTCGCCGGGGTGGATTTCATAGCAGAGGTCGCAGCCGGCCTCGTCGAAGGCGTCGAGGATCGGGCGCCAGCGCTTCGCCAGCTCGTCGAAGGCGGTTTCGATCAGGCCCGGCGGACGCTGCGGCCACGGGTAGAGATAGGGCCATGCCAGCGCACCGGAGAAGGTGGCGTGCGCGGTCAGGCCGAGATTGGCGGATGCCTTGGCGGCGAGATGCAGCTGTTCCACCGCCCAGGCCTGCCGCGCGTCGGGGCGGCCATGGACCTCCGCCGGGGCGAAGCCGTCATAGAGCGCGTCGTAGGCGGGGTGGACGGCGACCAGCTGGCCCTGCAGGTGGGTGGACAGCTCGGTCAACTCGACCCCGGCATCGGCGAGCGTGCCCTTGACCTCGTCGCAGTAGGTCTGGCTGGTGGCGGCCTTCTGCAGGTCGAACAGGCGGCGGTCCCAGCTGGGGATCTGCACGCCCTTGAAGCCGAGGCCGGCGGCCCAGCGGGCGATGGCGTCCAGCGAGTTGAACGGCGCGGCGTCGCCCGCGAACTGGGCGAGGAAGATCGCGGGGCCTTTGATGGTCTTCATGGGTTTTGGCTCCCTGATGGGGGGAGATGTCGGCTGGCGGTTGCCCCCTCCCTAACCCTCCCCCGCTCTCGGCCGGCCGAAGGCCGGTCCGATCGCGGGAGAGGGAACTGCCGCCGCTTCGCAGAAGGCACCCTCTCCCGCGAAGCGGGGGAGGGTCGGGGAGGGGGCAGCCGGCGCGGATGCTCAGTACGGCGAATCCGCGAAGTAGAACTCCTTCGCGTTTTCCTTGGTGATCAGTGACGACGGGATGATGTGGGTCGCCGGCAGCTTGTCGCCCTTCAGGCGGGCTTCGGCGGTCATCTTGATGGCGTCATAGATGAACTTCGGCGAATAGGACACGTCCGCATGGAGCAGCGGGTTGGAGCTGTCCATGATGGTCTTCACCATCGTCTTGGAACCCGCACCGCCGAACACCTCCTTGATGTCGGTCCGCTTGGCCTGCTCGATCGCCTTCAGCACGCCGAAGGCCATGTCGTCGTCGGCGGCCCAGATGACGTCGATCTCCTTGAAGCGGGTCAGGAAGTCCTGCGTCACCTTGAAGGCGTCGTCGCGGTTCCAGTTGGCGTATTTGGCGTCCAGGATCTTGATGCCGGGATGCTGCTTCATCACGGCGGTGAAGGCCTCCCACCGCTCGTTGTCGAGCGTGGTCGGGATGCCGCGGAGCGCCACGATGTTGGCCTTGCCGTTGTACTTCTTCGCGATGTATTCGGCCGGGATGCGGCCGAAGGCGGTGTTGTCGCCGGCGATGTAGGCGTCCTGGGCGCTCGGATCGGTCAGGCCGCGGTCGACGACGGTGACGTAGACGCCCTTCTTCTTGGCCTGCAGCACCGGCTGGGTCAGGGCGGCGGATTCGAAGGGGAAGATGACCAGAGAGTCGATCTTGGTCACCGTCACCAGATCCTGAAGCTGGTTCGCCTGCTCCGGCGCGCCGCTGGCGGTCTTGACGGTGATCTTCAGGGTGGGATGGGCCTTTTCAAGCTCCGCCTTCGCCTGATTGGCCCACCAGACGATGCCGCCGGTGAAGCCGTGGGTGGCGGCCGGGATGCTGACGCCCAGCTTCACCGGATCCGCCGCGAAGGCGACGCCGCCGAGGGCGACGGTCGCGGCCATGGCAACACCGGCGCCCAAGACAAGACGGCCCAACATTGAACGGCGGGAATAACGCGCAACTTCCGACATGACGTTTCTCCTCCTTATCGTTTTTAAGGACGCCGGCGCTGCAGGAAGGCGACGGCGATGATGACGCAGCCCTGGACCGCCGCGTTCAGATAGACGCTGATGATGCTGGTCAGGTTCAGGATGTTGCTGATGACCGACAGCAGCACCGCACCGATCACCGTCCCGGCGATCCGCCCCTCGCCCCCCTTGAAAGAGGTGCCGCCGACGATCACCGCGGCGATGGCCTCCAGTTCCCACAGCAGGCCGGTGGTGGGGGAGGCGGAACCCAGGCGCGGCACATACAGCACCGTGGCGATGCCGACGCACACGCCGAGCAGGCCGTAGGTCAGCAGCTTCACCCGGTCGACATCCACCGCGGCGAAGCGGGCCACCTGCTCGTTGGAGCCGATGGCCTGGACATAGCGGCCGAAGGCGGTGCGGTTCAGCAGAACGGCACCCGCCACCGACACGGCCAGGAAGACCCAGACCGGCACCGGAATGCCGAGCAGGCTGCCGTAATAGACCGGGCCGTAAGCCTCCGACAGATCGTTGTCCAGCGTGATGGCGCCGCCGTCGGCCAGCCAGGTCAGCACGGCGCGGAAGATGCCGAGCGTGCCCAGCGTGACGATGAAGGGCTCGATCCGCCCGCGCGTGACCAGATAGCCGTGCGCCAGCCCGAAGCCGCCGCCCAGCAGCAGCGCGAACAGCATGCCGAGCCCCACCACCGCAACCGGCGAAGCGACCGATGCGGCCAGCGCGTTCATCAGCAGGATCATCCCGCCGGCGATCAGCGCCGCCATCGACCCCACCGACAGGTCGATCCCGCCTGAGATGATGACGAAGCACATGCCGATGGAGATGATGCCGATGAAGGCCGTGCGGGTCAGCACGTTCATCATGTTGTCCCAGGTCGCGAAATCCGGGTTCAGCGCCGTGCCGACGATCAGCAGCAGCACCAGCCCGATGACCGGGCCGAAGCGGTGCGGATCGAACCGGCGCGCCGGCTTGGCAGTGGACACGACGCGGGCCTCAGTTGCGGGGGTGGGCGCTGACGTCGGTCCCGCTGGCATCTGTCCCGATGGCATGGGCAATCAACTCCTCTTCGCTGAGCCGGTCGGCGGGCACGGTCGCCGTCACCCGGCGCCCGCGCATTACGATCACCCGGTGGCAGAGCCCGATCAGTTCGATCAGTTCGGATGAGATCACGATCACGCCGCGCCCTTCGGCAGCCAGCCGCGCGATCAGGAAATAGATGTCCCGCTTGGCACCGACATCGACGCCGCGCGTCGGCTCGTCCAGCACGAAGACGCGGGGGTCGGGCTCCAGGAACTTGGCGATGGCCAGCTTCTGCTGGTTGCCGCCGGACAGGGACGATGCCGCCCCTTGCGGATCGCCACGGATGCCGAAGTTGGCCACCGCGTGTTCCAGAGCATTGGCCTCCGACGCCGGCGACAGCAGCGGCTGGGCGTGGTGGCGCAGCGTCATCAGGGTCAGGTTGTCGCGCAACCCCATCTTGACGTGCAGGCCCTTGCCCTTGCGGTCCTCGCTGAGATAGGTCAGGCCGTTGCGCATCGCCTCGCGCGGGGTGCGCAAGGACACCGGGCGGCCTTCGATCTCGATGGTGCCGCCGCTGCGCGGGCGCAGGCCCAGGATGCCTTCGAACAGTTCGGTGCGGCCGGCGCCGACAAGCCCGGCGAAGCCCAGAATCTCGCCGGGAGCGAGGTCGAAGCTGACATCCTCCGCCCAGCCGGGGACGGTTAGTCCGCGCACCGCCATCAGCGGCTTGCCGATGGCCGGGATGTGCTTGTCCGGGAACATGTCGGTCAACTCGCGCCCGACCATCAGCGTCGCCATGCGCTGGCGCGGCGTCTCGGCGGTGGGGGCGCGGGCGACGAAGCGGCCGTCGCGCATGACGATCACCTCGTCGGTGATGCGCTCCACCTCGTCGAGCTTGTGGGAGATGTAGACGATGGTGACGCCGTCTTGGCGCAGCCGGCCGATCAGCTTGAAAAGCCGGTCGCATTCGGATGGTGTCAGGCTGGCCGTCGGCTCGTCCATGATCAGCAGGCGGGCGTTGCGCAGCTGCGCCTTGGCGATTTCCACCAGCTGTTTCTCGGCGACGATCAGATCGCGGACCTTGGTGTCGGGGTCGCGGTCGAAGCCGACCTGCCGCAGGGCGTGGGCCGCCTGTTCGCGCATTGCGCGGTCGTCCAGCAGCCACCCCCGCTTGATCTCGTGGCCGAGGAACATGTTCTGGGCGACGGTGAGGTCGTCGGCAAGGCTGAGTTCCTGGTGGATCAGCACGATCCCCCGCTTCTCGGCGTCGCGGGAGCTTTTGAAGGTCACCGGCTGACCATCGATGCTGAGCGTGCCGGCGGTCGGCGCGTGATAGCCGGAGAGGATCTTCATCAGCGTCGATTTGCCGGCGCCATTCTCGCCCAGCAAGCCATGCACCCGCCCTGGATGCAGGTCGAAGCCGACGCCGTGCAGCACGCGCACGGCTCCAAATTCCTTGGTGATGCCGTCGAAGGCGACATGCAGGCTCATGGCTCCGCACCCCCTGACGGCCTGTCCACCGGCCGCGTTGTGGCGGGGCGGATGCCGTCCATGACGTTTCTCCCATCGCGGAGCGTGTCGTCCCGGAAGACGCCGCTTCGTCTGTTAAGCGGATGGTAAGCTCGTCGCTTTGGACAGACAATGGACGACTTCGAACATAATTTGGCAAAAGTGGGGTGGGTGTGGTAGGGATAGGGGTGGGTTGGTGCTGGCTTCGACTGCCCCCACCCTAACCCTCCCCCTCTTCGAGGGAGAGGGGACTGCCGCCGTCCTTCGCAGAATCCTCACCAAGAATCCTGCCCCCTCTCCCTCGAAGAGGGGGAGGGATGGGGAGGGGGCAAGAGCACTCCAGAAAGGCATTCCTCCATGGTTGACTGGCAACGTCTGTCGGACGGCGAGCGCGCCATGCTGGAGCGGCTTTTCTGGTCGGGCGGGCTGTCGCGCGGCGAAATGGCCTCGTCCGTCGACTTCTCCAAAAGCAAGGCCAACCTGGCGATATCCAGCCTGATCGGGCGCGAATTGATCGAGGAGGGCGGGGTGCAGCCCTCGTCCGGCGGGCGGCGGCCGGAGGTGCTGCGGCTGAGCCACCGCATGGGGGTGTTGGCGGGGATCGACATCGGCGCCACCAGCGTCGATGTGGCTCTGCTCGCGCCGGACATGACGGTGCTGGACCATCGGTCGGAACCGGCCGACGTCCGCGACGGCCCGGCCGTCCTGTTCGCACGCGTGCGAGATCTGCTGCGAGAGGCGCGGGAACGCTGTGGGATCGGTGCCGCGCAGGTGCTGGGGATCGGGGTCGGCGTGCCGGGGCCGGTCGCCTTCGACAGCGGCATGCTGGTCAACCCGCCGCTGCTGCCGGGGTGGGAGAGCTTTTCGATCCGCGACTGTCTTGCGCAGGACTATGCCGCCCCGGTCTTCGTCGACAACGACGTGAACATCATGGCGCTGGGCACCCATTGGCGCCTGCGCGGACAGCTTCAGAACTTCCTGGTCATCAAGATCGGCACCGGCATCGGCTGCGGCATTATCTGCCACGGCATGGTCTATCGCGGGCGCGACGGTTCGGCCGGCGACGTCGGCCATATCTGCGTCGATCCGCAGGGGCCGCTCTGCCATTGCGGCAATGCCGGCTGTGTCGAGGCGATGGCGGCGGGCCCGGCCATCGCCCGCATGGCGGAAGAGGCCGCCCGTGCCGGGGACAGCCCGCGGTTGATGGAGGTGCTGGAGCGCAACGGCGCACTGACCACCGTCGATCTCGGCAATGCCAGCCGGGCGGGCGACGCCGCCGCCAACGCCATCGTCCAGCAGGCCGGCGCCCATATCGGCCGGATGCTGGCTGCGGTGGTCAATTTCTTCAACCCGTCGCACATCTTCATCGGCGGCGGCGTCGCCCGGATCGGGCCGCTTCTGCTGGCCTCGATTCGGCAGAGCGTCTACCAGCGCTCGCTCGCCCTCTCCACCCGGCATCTCGACATCCAGTATGTGCCGGAGGTGGAAAGCGCCGGGGTGATCGGGGCGGCGGTGATGGCGGTGCAGGAAACCATGCTGGCGGGGGCGGGCAGGGAGCGGAACGGCCGTCCCTGATGCCGTCGCTGGCCCGCCCTGTTGTATGGAGTTACGCCGCGCGCACCGCGGTGATGAAGGACGTGACCTCGCCGCGCAGGGTTTCGGCCTCGCGGGCAAGGCTGCTGGCGGCGTCCAGCACGTCGGTGGCGGCGGAGCCGGTTTCCAGAACCGCCTGATTGACGCCGACGATGGTGGAGGACACCGATGTGGTGCCGCGCGCGGCCTCCGTCACGTTGCTGGCGATGTCGCGGGTGGCGGCACCCTGCTCCTCGATGGCGGCGGCGATGGTGGTGGTGATCTCGCTGATGCGGCCGATGGTCTGGCCGATGCCCTGGATCGCCTCCTGTGCGCCGCCGGTGGCGAGCTGAATCTCCCGCACCTTGGCCTGGATCTCGTCGGTGGCGCGCGCGGTCTGGCTGGCCAGCGCCTTCACCTCGCCGGCGACGACGGCGAAGCCCTTGCCGGCCTCTCCGGCGCGGGCGGCCTCGATGGTGGCGTTCAGCGCCAGCAGGTTGGTCTGGGCGGCGATGGTGTTGATCATCTCCACCACATGGCCGATCTGGTCGGCCGCCTCCACCAGGACGCGCATGGTGGTGTTGGTCTGTTCGGCCTGGGTCACCGCTTCGCCCGAGATGCGGGTGGAGGCGGCGATCTGTCGGCCGATCTCCAGGATGGAGGCCGACAGTTCCTCCGTCGCCGAGGCCACCGTCTGGACGTTGGCGGAGGCCTGTTCGGACGCCGCGGCGACGGCGGTCGCCTGCTCGCTGGCCTGGGAGGCCGTGGTGGACATGGCCCCGGCGGTGCCCTGCATCTCGGTGGCGGCCGACGCGACGGTCTCCACGATGTGCATCGCCTTGGCGTCGAAGTTGCGCATCAGCGCTTCCAGATGGGCCGCGCGCTTTTCCTTGGCGGCCTGTTCGCGCGCCTGTTCGGCGGCGAGCCTGTCGGCGGTGATCATGCTGTCGCGGAAGACGGTGACGGCCGCGGCCATGCCGCCGATCTCGTCGCTGCGGTCCAGTCCGGGGATCGCCACCGCCATGTCGCGGTCGGCCAGTCGGCGCATCGCGTCGGTCATGGAGCGGATCGGGTCGCTCACCCGGCGCTTGGCGACGATCAGCCCGACGATGGTCAGGGCGATGGCGATCACCACCAGAAGGCCGGCAATGACGGCGTCGCGCGCGGCATGGGCAGCCTGCGCATCGGCACGGGCGACCATCCGGTCCACCGCGGCAAGCGCTGCATCGACGATATAGCCCTGGCTGGTGGTGTCCTGCTGGCGCATCGTGCCGATCTCCACCGGCGACTTGCGTCCTTCGGCGAGCGCGGCGAGCACCGCCTTGCGCTGTTCGACCAGCGGACCTTCGAAATTCACCTTGGCCTTCTCGACCGCGCTGCGGATGGTGTCGGGCGTGTCGGGACGGGCGGCGGATTCCGTCACCAGGGTCCAGGCCTGGGTGGTGCGGCCGATAGCCTCCGCCACCGCCTGCGCGTCGGCCGCGGTCCAGGCTTGGCCGGTGGCGACCGCAGTCTGGATGCGCAGCGCCATGCCGCCGGCATTCAGCCGGGTGTTCCAGGCGGCGCGCTTGATGCCCAGCAGGTGATCGACCATCGGATCGGCCAGCTTCAGAGACGCGTCCAGCAGATCGGTGGCGGCGGTCAGCGCGTCGAGATAGGCGACCGGCGCCGTCGCCCAGGCCGCGGCCACCGACGGATCGCGCGCCGACTTGCCCTGCCGGAGGGCATCGTCGACACGCCGACGCAATTCGGCGAGCGTGTCGTGCGTGCTGCGCAGCTTTTCCGTTGCAGCCGGCAGGCCGGGAAGGTCGAGCCCGCCCAGCTTGGCGGCGATGGCGGCGTAGCCGGCCTCCGCCACCTCGCGGTTCGCGGAGATCTGGCGGAGTTCGGTGTCGCCGAGCGATCCTTCGGCCCCCAGCGCCGGTCCGACCAGCCCGCGCTCCAGCCGGATCGCCAGCAGCGTGCGCAGCAACTCTCGACTGGTCTCGCTGAGCGCGGCGACCCTGTCGGCGGTGCGCGTCCGGTTCACCACGTCGATCATCGTGTAGGTGCTGGTGGCGATCAGCAGCAGGCCAAGCGCGGCGACGACAAGGCCAAGCGTGGCGCGGATCGACAGCCGCGGAAGGAGCGTGATCATGGTCAGGTCCTGTCTATGCGAAGAGTTCCGGCCTGTGCGGAGGGAGCGGCCGTAACGCCGGCCGGCATGAGCCCGGGAGGTGTCCCAGTCCGTGCGGCAGTGGGCATTCGACGTAGTCCATGGTTTAAACCAAAGACAATAAAGGAAGCAGAGCGGTCAGCCCGGCTCTACCCTTATTGACAACTGGACAGTTCCTTCCGCCGGGGCATTCCTTCGACGTTGATATACTAGTATGTTAACTCATAAAATTTTGAGAATGCAGGCATATTCAAAATGTGGATCAAAATGCCGCAGCAGGTCCCGTGGAAACTGTCAGTAAAATTTGCAGAAATTTCGAATAAAAGAGCCAAGAGCGGGCTAGGCTACCTTGTGATGGTAAGGTGTGCGGGGGTTTTGCGATCAGTGTTTGTGCATCCCTCAACTTTGTTCGGACCGGGTGCTTTCATGAGGCTTCTGGCGCAACCCTGATTTGCTGGACTGCGCCGCTGAGCGTCAGTGAAAGCCGCCACTGTGACCACCGGGGCTTCCTCCCGGCCCGGCGCCTGATCCGGGACCATGTCCGCGGGGGCCCCTGCCTGGACCGCCACCGCGGCCGAAGCTGCTGCCGGGTGTGCCAGCCGGTCCCCTGTCCGGTCCGCTGAACCTGCTGCCGGCCGGCGAGGATGCACCGGGTGAAGGTAGGCTGCCGGCGCGCGCCGAGCCGGATGGTGCATCTGCGTCGGTGGCGGAGCGGCCGGGTTCCGGTGTCGGTCCATCCATGCCCGGCCCGCCCGGTGGGCCGTCAGGACGCTGACTTTCACGCGCCAGTCCGGCGGCGCGTGCCGCGGGGTCGGCGCCGGACAGCGACCGCCCGCCGAGGCGTGCGGCACCGAAGGTGCGGCTGCGGCCGAGTCCGCCGCCGGATGTCACCACGCTGTCGATCACCACCCGTGCCGGCGCCGCGCCGCGATCCGCCATGTCCAACCGGGGGCCGCCGGGGATCGCCGTCTGTCCCGACGAATCCACATAGGTTTCGACCGACAGTGCGCCGACTGCAGAGCCGAAGGGGTTGAAGGGATCCGGATCGACCGACAGCGCCGCGGTGCCGGAGGCATCCGCCGCAGCCAGAACTCCGGCGACGCGGACGAGGCTTCCGACCGGAGGCATGGCAGCGCTCACCCCGTGCCGAAGCGTTACCCCGGCGACGGTGAGAGTGGTGGGTGTGGCCGCATCCAGCCGGCCGCGCAGGATCCAGCCCCGGGCCGGGTCCCAGGGATCGACCCGGCTGGCATCGACGACGCCGTCCGGCCGGCGCAGGCCGGAAACGGCGACCCAACGGCCGGGGGTGAGCGCGGTGGTTCCCTCCGCATCGGCGAGGTCTATGCGCTGCCCCATCACCAGACCGCTGCCCCCTTCCGCCCGCTCCACCGGACCGGCCACGACATAGCGGACCTCCAGCGTGCGTGCGGTGAGCCCGGTCGGTCCGCCGGGGCTCGCCGTCATGGCGACCGTATGGCCGAGCCTGACCTCGCCGGGCTCCGCCGGCCGGCCTTCGATCTGCACCGCCGTGGTGGGCGGCAGATCGACCCGCAGGCCGTTGACCCAGACGCTGCCGAATGCGGTTACCGTGCCGATAATTCCCGTTTTGCCGATACCCGTGCCGCCGATCCCTCGGTCGGTGACCGAAATGCCGGTTCCCCCGATCCCACGATCCGCCACGCCTCCATCGCGGGAGGAGCCGTCGCGCAGAGGGCCGCAGCCGGCGGCAACCAGCAACAGCGTGAATACAAGGTTGCGGGCCAGCATGCCGGCCGGAAATCCGACCGGGCGACGAAGCGGGGGGCTGGCTGGATCGGTCACGACGGAGCCGTTTCCCCGCCTGAATCGGCGGCTTTCAGCGCAGGGGCGGGCGGTTCCGCCTCGTGATAGAGGTAGAGGCCGGCGGTGAAGCGGTGGTTGGCGTCCTCGCGGCCGGCATCCCCGTCGGCAAGGTCGGCGGCCATCCGATTCAACTCCACCAGCATCGCCATGCCCAGCCGGTCCGCCTCCCGGCGCAGGGCGGCGACGGACTCGGGGCTCAGCCGATCATAAGCCAGCGCCCGTTCCAGGAAGGGCGGTGCGCCGCCGGCCAGATTGTGCCCGGACGCCGCCAGATGGTCGGCAAGGTTGCGGCCATAATAATAGGCGAGCTTGTCCAAGTCGCCGCGCGGCACATGCGCCGCCGCAGCGAGTTCGAGCAGGCCGTCCGGCCGCTCCGCCACCAGCCCGGCATGCAGAAGTTCGTCCAGCAGGGCGCGCGGGCGGATGTCCTTGCTGATGCCGGTGACCAGCGTCTCGAAACTGTCCTTGCCATCGGCTGAAGCGGTGCGGGGCAGGGGGCGCGGCCGGCCGCCGGCATCGCGGTAGGCGGATTCGGTCAGCCAGCGGCTCAGCACCTGCGATCCGAACGACGGTGCCGCGGCGGCGGCGGCCTCCGCCGGCGGCGGAGCGTTGCGGATCTGGCTGACGTCCTTGCGGTGGACGCCGGTCAGCAGGGTGATGCGGCTGTCGGTCATCGGCTTCCCCGGCAGCGCGAAGCCTCGCTCCGCCACCTCGACATACACCGACTTCAGCAGGTTCGCCAACATCGGCCAGGATATCCCGAAGCCGATCAGCGTCCGCACCAGCGGCACCAGCACCCGGCGAACCGCCGTCAGCACCCCCGGCGGGGGAGCCGCCCCGGATAAGCCGGCCCCCTTCGGGCTGTCGGATGCGGGGTTGCGGGTCGGCACGCGCCGGAAACTCCAACAAAACTTGGGAATGACGAAGGCGATCATGCCCCGGGACAGAGCCGACAATAGCGCGGGTCAGCGGAAAGGGAATTACCTTTTCACTTGATGTGGGAAATTTTCCCACGCAACATGGCCGCGGTGCACCGGCTCCGCTCCGGCGCCTCGTTCCAGCGCCCCGTGGTGAAGGAGCGGCCGCCCGGCCGTAACCCGCATGAGCCTAGTATCGTTCGACCAGTCTCCCCACCGGGACTCACCGGCTCCATCCTCGGTCCTTCCTTTCCGAACGCGAGCGTCCGACATGGCGTCGTCCACCGCCCGTCACGCGGCCTTGAACCGATCCACCCTGGCCCGCAGCGGCTTGTTTGGAGCGCTGGCGAACCTGCTGGTGGCCGGCAGCGCGCTTTATGCCGGTCCGCTCCAGGTGGCCCTGTGGGACGGCGCGGGGAATGGTGCGCTGCTTGCTCTGGTCGCCGTCGCGTTGGGACTTTTCGCCCTCCATGCCCTGCTGGACTTCGCCCAGATGCGGGAACTGGCGCGGCTGATGCCGTCGGGGGGATCCGTGGCGTGGCTGGACCGCGTGTGGGTGCTGGAGGCCGTGTGGGCACCGGTCCATCTGGCGGTCCTGGCCTTGCTGCAGCCGCTGTTGGGTGCGCTTGCGATGGCCGGCGTCGCGGCGCTGGCGGCGATGATCGCCCTTGGCGCCACCGGACCGGCGAGCCCGATGACGGGGCGGTCGCAGGTCGGCCGGCTGGTCGGCGGCGACGGCTTCGGCGGTGCCGACCCCTTCCTGGCCGGTCTGCGCTTTTGCGAGACGGTCTACCGGGTGCTGATCGTCGGGATGGCCGCCGCACTGCTGATGCGGGGCGACCTGCAGCCCGGCCTGTTCGTCGCCGCGTCGCTGATCGGCATCGCCGCGATGCGCACCGCCTCCCGCGCCGCCGCCCGCTGGCATGGCGGATGTCAGGCAGTGGCCGCCATGCTGATGGCCGGCCGGATCTGAGCCGCCTCCACCTGATCCGGGCTGCTCGCAGAGAGGAACCCGTAGAGAGGAAAAGGCCGGTCCGCCCGGAAACGGGCGGCCGGCCTTTCGCTTGCGGGCCTCTGGCTTGTCTGGTCGGCGTCAGATCGCCGGCCAGGTCTCCGCCACCAGCCGGCGGACTTCGTCGGCGCTGTCGGTGCCCAGTGCCGCTTCGGCGACGCGGCGGCAGTCCTCCATGCGCAGGGTGCGGATGAAGGCCTTCAGGTCGGCGATCACCGCCGGGGTGGCCGACAGTTCAGTCACGCCCAGCCCGATCAGCAGCGGCGCCGCCATCGGGTCGGAGGCAGAGCCGCCGCAGACCGCGACCGTCCGGTCATAGGTCTTGGCCCCCATCACTGCGAGGCGGATCAGCCGCAGCACGCCCGGATGCAGGGCGTCGAGTTGGGCCGCCACATGCGGGTTTCCGCGGTCCATCGCCAGCACATACTGGGTCAGGTCGTTGGTGCCGATGGACAGGAAATCGGCCACCGCGCTGATGCGGTCGGCGATCAGCGCCGCGGCCGGCACCTCGATCATCGCGCCCAGTTCGATCGGTTCCGCGCGGCCGAGCCTCTCGCGCTCCTCGTCCACCATCCGGCGCACCGCCAGCAATTCCGACGGCGAGGCGATCATCGGCACCATGATGCGGCAGGCGCCTGCCGGCTTCACCCGCAGGATGGCGCGGATCTGCGCGCGCAGAAGCTCCGGTTCGCGCAAGCCCACGCGGACGCCGCGCAGGCCCAGCACCGGGTTCTCCTCCTTCGGCAGCGGCAGATAGGACAACGGCTTGTCGCCGCCGACATCCAGCGTGCGGATCACCACCGGCCGGCCTTCCAGCGCGTCGGCGATCTGCTGGTACTGCTGATACTGCTCGTCCTCCGTGGGTGCGGACTGGCGTTCCAGGAACAGGAATTCGGTGCGCAGAAGGCCGCAGCCCTCCGCCCCCTCCATCACGGCGCCGGGGGCGTCGCTGACCCGGCCCAGGTTGGCGAAGACCTCGATCCGCGTGCCGTCGGCCATGCGGCAGTCCTCGCCGGCGGTGCGGCGGTTCTCCTCGCGGCGCGCGGCGCGGGCGGCGACGGCGGTTCGCGTGGTCGCCAGCATGTCCTCCGGCGGGAAGACCAGCAGTTCGCCGCGGTTGCCGTCGATCACGACGGGGGCGCCGTCCGGCACCCGCTCCGCCTGCCGGCCGAGCGCCACCACGGTCGGCACGCCGAGCGCCGCCGCCAGGATGACGGCGTGGGAGGTCGGGCCGCCATGCACCATGCCGATGCCGGCCAGCCGTCCCGCCGGGACGCCGGCAAGGTCGGAGGGGAGGATTTCGTCGGCCAGAACGATGCTGCCGGCCGGCAGTTCCGCCAGACCGACGCTCGGCGCCTTGCCGGCCAGCACGGCCAGCACCTGCTGTTCCAGGTCGCGCAGGTCGGCCGCCCGTTCCGCCATGCGCGGGTCGGCCAGCGCCGCCAGCGCATCGGCCTGCAGCCGTGCTGTTCGCTGCCACGCCCATTCCGCGCTCTTGCTGGCGCGGATGTCGGCGAGCGCGCCGTTCAGCAGTTCCGGATCGTCCAGAAGCTCGCGGTGGGCCTGAAAGATGGCGGCGTGTTCCGGCATCCGTTCGGCCGAGCGGCCCAACTCCGTGATCACGCTGTCCAGCGCCCGACGCAGCCGCGGCTCCTCCACCGCCGGTCCGCCGCCCTCTTCCGCCACGCGCACGGCGCTGCGGAAGTGGCGCACGACGGTTCCCACCGCCTGCCCCGGCACGGCGATGGTGCCCTTCAGCAGAACCTCCTCGCCGGGGGCGAAGGGCGGGCCGATCTCCTCCTCCGCCGGTTGGGCCAAAATGGCGGCCGTGGGGGTGGCCAGGCCGGCGGCAGCCGGCGCGGACGCCGCCGCTCCGTCGACGACCGGATCGCCCAGCCCGCCTTCGATCAGCACGGCGATGCTCTCCGCCATGTCCTGGGCGCCGGGACCGGCGGCGCGCACGGTCAGCCGGTCGCCCAGCACGGTGCCGAGTCCCATCAGGGCGACGACGCTCTTGGCGTTCGCGCTGCGGTCGCGGCAGAGGATGGTAACGGTTCCGGGATAGGCCTTGGTGGCGGCGACCAGCGCCGCGGCCGGCCGGGCATGCAGCCCGTTGGCGATCGGCAGGACAACGCCGCGCTCACCCGTCTCGTCCGAGTCGGAAGCGGCGGCGGAAGCCACGGCATCGGCGCCGCTGCCGCCGTGGATGGTCATCGCCGGCTCGCCGACGGTGATCTCACGGTTGACGGACTGGCCGTCGACGGTGAAGCCGTCATTCACGACGACCATCATGCTGACCAGGCTCTGCGCCCGGCTTCCCACCAGATCCATGTCGAAGCTGATCAGCGGATCGCCGGCCTTCACCGCCTGCCCGTCGCGGACATGGGCGGTGAAGCCTTCGCCGTTCAGCCCGACGGTGTCGACGCCCAGATGCAGCAGCACCTCCGCACCGCTGGCGGCGCGCACGGTACAGGCGTGGCGCGCGCGGTGAATCGACAGCACGATGCCGTCGCAGGGGCTGCGCAACTCGTTCACGGTCGGGTCGATGGCCATGCCGGTCCCGACGAGCCCCTGGGCGAAGGCGGGGTCGGGAACCTCGGCCAGCGGCATGGCCCATCCGGCCAGCGGTGCTGCAAGCGTGATCGCGGTCATGATTGGTTGGTCCTCATTCTTAACGCATCGACCCCAGCGGGCGCCTTCGCGTCGGACGGCTGCGATCCTGGCACGGACGCCGGATCGTTTGTATGCGCGCAGACGCCGCATGGCCCAGGCGTAGTTCCCGCTATAGATTATCGAAACTTTCTGTCCGGAAAAGGCGGAAGCCTGCGGTCAATACGTTCCGGATCATGCGCATCCGGGATAAGCCTCAAGCCTTGCCTGACATGCTATGTCGCCTATGTCGTGAAACCTGTCCCCCTTGCGGGTTGTATTCCCGTCCGGGGATGACGATGTTGCCGCCGCCGGACAAATTGCGGGAGAGCCGCCATGGCCTTGAACCCCTTTGCGTTTCTACAGAAGATCGGCAAATCGCTGATGCTGCCGGTGGCGGTGCTTCCCGTCGCCGGTCTGCTGCTGGGCATCGGAGCGGCGAATTTTGAATGGATGCCGCCGCTGCTGTCGATGCTGATGAAGAATTCGGGCGACGTGATCTTCGGGAATCTTCCGCTGATCTTCGCCATCGGTGTGGCGCTCGGCTATACCGAGAATGACGGCGTGTCGGCCATCGCCGCCACCATCGGCTATATTGTGATGCTGGCCACGCTGGGCGTGATGACCACGGTCTGGGGGATGGAACCCAAGACCATCATGGGCATCAAGTCCATGGAAACCGGCGTGTTCGGCGGCATCCTGGCCG
This sequence comes from Azospirillum sp., assembly GCF_035628975.1. Lineage (GTDB taxonomy): Bacteria > Pseudomonadota > Alphaproteobacteria > Azospirillales > Azospirillaceae > Azospirillum. The sequence continues at coordinate 85,952 of NZ_DASPIS010000100.1, forward strand.
GCGGTCTTGCGGCGGCAATGTTCAACCGCTTCTACAAGATCGCCCTCCCGGCCTATCTCGGCTTCTTCGCCGGCAAGCGTTTCGTGCCGATCATCACCGCACTGGCCGCCATCGTGCTGGGCGTCGTGCTGTCGGTGGTCTGGCCGCCGATCCAGGGCGGCATCAACAGCTTCTCGCACTGGGCGGCGGTGAACGATCCGCGGTTGGCCGCGACCATCTACGGCTTCGTCGAACGCCTGCTGATCCCCTTCGGCCTGCATCACATCTGGAACGTGCCCTTCTTCTTCGAGATCGGATCCTTCCAGAACGCCGCGGGACAGGTGGTCCATGGCGACATCGCCCGCTATTTCGCGGGCGACCCGACCGCCGGCATCCTGTCCGGCGCCTTCCTGTTCAAGATGTTCGGCCTGCCGGCCGCGGCCATCGCCATGTGGCACGCCGCCAAGCCAGAGAACCGGGTGCGCGTCGGCGGCATCATGATCTCCGCGGCGCTCACCTCCTTCCTGACCGGCATCACGGAACCGATCGAATTCTCGTTCCTGTTCCTGGCGCCGGTGCTGTACCTGATCCACGCGGTTCTGGCGGCGACCTCGCAGTTCATCATGAATTCGCTGGGCGCCCATATGGGCTTCACCTTCTCCCAGGGCGGCATCGACTTCGTGCTGTTCAACGTGCTCAGCCCCTATTCGCAGAAATGGTGGCTGGTGCTGATCCTGGGGCCGGTCTACGCGGCGATTTATTACGTCGTGTTCCGCTACACCATCCAGGCGCTGAACCTGAAAACCCCCGGCCGCGAGGATGTGGCGGAGGGTGGCGCCACCGCCGCCACCGGCAGCGAACGGGCGCGCGACCTGGTGCTGGCCTTTGGCGGGCGCGGCAACATCTCCAACCTGGATGCCTGCATCACCCGGCTGCGCGTGGTGGTGCAGGACCCGGCCCGCGTCGACGAGGGCAAGCTGCGCGGCATGGGCGCCTCCGGCATCCTGCGGGTGCGCGACAGCGTGCAGGCGGTGTTCGGCACCCTGTCGGAGAATCTGAAGACGGAAATGCAGGAGTATCTGCGCAGTGCCGGTCCGGAAGCCGACGGTCCGGCCGCCATCGCGGCGCCTGTTTCCGCCAAGCCGACCGCCGCTTCGTCCTCGGCCGCTCCGGCCGCACCGCTGCCGACCGACCGCGCCGCCCGCCTCGCCGAGGCGCTGGGCGGTGCCGGCAACATCAAGACGCTCGCGGCCTTCGCCACCACCCGCCTGCGGATCGAACTGACCGATGCCGGCAAGGCGAATGCCGAGGCGCTGAAGAAGGCCGGCGTCCGTGCCGTGATGGGGTTGGGCGCCAACGGCCTCGACCTGATCGTCGGCAACGACGCCGACGCGCTTGCCGGCGCGCTGACCGGCCTGTTGCCGGGCGGGCGCCGCGCCGCCGAATAGCGCGAGTCTCATCTGGTATTCGACTGGTTTCATCATGCGGCGCGGCCTTCCCAGGTCGCGCCGCTTTTCTTTTGCATAGTGCGATTGCTGCTGAGATGCGATTCCACCAATGGGCGCTGGCCTCCGTCGCGATAAGGTCTTACATTGGTATCTATACCAGTCAATCGCGAGCGCCGCCATGACAGAGCAGAAGCCGCCCCGAAACCTCCCCCTGATGGCAACCGAGACGGCAGAGGCGCCCGCCGCGGTGGCGCGGCAGATCGAGCGTTGCGGCGCCGGCTTCGCCGAATTGGGGGAGCGGCTGCGCCGTCATCCGCCGCGCTTCGTCGTCACCTGCGCCCGCGGCAGTTCCGACCATGCGTCGGCCTACGGCAAATACCTGATCGAAACGCGCATGGGCCGGGCGGTGGCCTCCATCGGTCCATCCATCGCCTCGGTTTATGGCGGACAGCTGAGCCTGGAGGGTGCGCTGTTCGTCGCCGTCTCGCAGTCCGGCCGCAGCCCGGACCTGCTGCGGCTGGTGGAGGCGGCGAAGGCCGGTGGGGCGCTGGTGGTCGGCTTCGTCAATGCGGAGGATTCGCCGCTGGCGGACATGTGCGACCATTTCCTGCCGCTGTCGGCGGGGCCGGAGCGCAGCGTCGCCGCGACCAAGTCCTGTATCGCCTCGCTCGCCGCCTATCTGCAACTGGTCGCCCATTGGCAGGACGACCCGGCTCTGAAATCCACACTGGCCGCCCTGCCGGAAACGCTCGAGGCGGCGAAGGGGCTGGACTGGAAACCGGCTTTGATGCCGCTCGCCGGTGCGCGGAACCTTTATGTGCTGGGGCGCGGCGTCGGCTTCGGGGCCGCGCTGGAGATGGCGCTGAAGTTCAAGGAGACCTGCCGCCTGCATGCGGAAGCCTTCAGCGCCGCGGAGGTCGTCCACGGCCCGCTGGCGCTGGTCGGTCCGGGTTTCCCGGTGCTGGCCCTGACTCAGGCCGACGCGGCGGAACCGCACACCCGCGCGGTGGTGGACCGCATCGTCGGGCTGGGGGCCGCCGTCGCCACCACGGAAAGCGGCCTTGACGGTACCACCCTGCTGCCCAGCCTGCCGGATCTGGCGCCTGAGGCCGCGCCGCTGGCAGCGTTGCAGAGCTTCTACGGCGCGGTCCATGAACTGGCGCTGGCCCGCGGCATCGATCCCGACAGCCCGCCCAACCTCGCCAAAGTGACGAAGACCGTCTGATGCGACAGCTCCTGACCGGCGCCCGGATTTTCACGGGCGAGACCATCCTCGACGACCGCAGCCTGCTGGTTGGGGATGGCCGCATTCTCGACATCGTCGCCCCCGGCCGCACTCCGCCGGACATCGACCGGACGGTGGCGCTGGAGGCGGGCGACCTGCTGGCCCCCGGCTTCGTCGACATCCAGGTCAATGGCGGCGGCGGCGTGCTGTTCAACGAGCAACCGACGCCGGAGGCGACGCTTGCCATCGCCGCCGCGCACCGGCGCTTCGGCACCACCGGCCTGCTGCCGACCATCATCACCGACACGCCCGAATGCCATCGCGCCGCCGCCGAGGCGGCGGTGACGGCGGTGGCGCAACCCGGCAGCGGCGTGCTGGGCATCCATTTCGAAGGGCCGTTCATCAGCCCGCAGCGGGTGGGCGCCCATGACCCGCGCTTCGTCCGTGCGCCGGACGAGGCCGATCTAGACTTCATCGGCGGCCTGCCGGCGCGGATGCCGGGCGGCCGGGTGCTGCTGACCCTGGCGCCGGAATGCGTGGAGGACGCGGCCCTGTCGCGGCTGATGGCGGCCGGGGTGATCCTGTCGGTCGGCCACACGATGGCGAGCGCGGAGCGGGTGGTGGAGGCCTTCGACCTCGGCGTGCGCGGGGTGACGCACCTCTACAACGCCATGCCCGGCATCGCCAATCGCCAGCCCGGTCCGGCCGGTGCGGCGCTGGGCGACGGGCGGCCCTGGTGCGGGCTGATCGCCGACGGGCATCACGTCCATCCGCTGATGATGCGTGCGGCGCTGGCCGCCCGGCCGCGCGGCCGGATGATGCTGGTGACCGACGCCATGCCGCCGACCGGCACCGATGCGGATCGCTTCGACCTGAACGGCCGGACCATCTACCGGCGCGACGGCCGGCTGGTGCTGGCGGATGGGACGCTGGCTGGCGCCGATCTCGACATGGCGACGGCGGTGCGCAATGCCGGGACGCTGATCGGCCTGCCGCTGGAGGAGTCGCTGCGCATGGCGTCGCTCTATCCGGCGGAGTTCTTGGGGATGGTCGGCGAGCGGGGGAGGATCGTGCCGGGCTGGCGGGCGGATCTGGTGCTGCTGCGGCCAGACTTGACGGTGCGCGGGACTTGGGTTGACGGGGAATGGCGGGGGGCTTGAGGTGGATTGGGAATGGGTGGGTGTCGGCTGACGATGCCCCCTCCCCAACCCTCCCCCGCCCTCGGCCGACCAAAGGTCGGTCCGATCGCGGGAGAGGGAGTTGAGTGCAAGTGCGGCGGAGTTCCCTCTCCCACCGAAGGTGGGGGAGGGCTAGGGAGGGGGCATTCGAAGCCTGAACTCCAAGGACCCTTCAGCCCCCCACCGCGATGATCTCCAACCCATCCTCGTCCACCCGCACCCGCAGCGCCGTCAGGTCGGGCAGGCACAGATTCTCGCCCAGTTCATGCGCCGGCAGGGTGGTGGTCAGGGCGATCACCCAGGCGCCGGCGGCGTTTCCGGCCGCCAAGCCGGCCGGGGCGTCCTCGAACACCACGGTCTCGCGCGGGTCGAAGCCCAGCTTCTCGGCGGCGGTGCGGTAGCCTTCGGGGTGGGGCTTGCCCTGGGTGACGTTGTCGGCGCCGATCAGCAGGTCGGGCAGGGGCAGGCCGGCCTGGGCGATCCGCTTTCTCGCCATGTCCTGCGGCGCGGAGGTCACCACCGCCCAGCGATGGCGCGGCAGCGATTGCAGAAGCTCCAGGGCGCCGGTAACGGCACGCACGCCTTCGGTGTCGTTGGTGTAGCACTCCTCCACCAGACGCACCTCTTCGTCGATGTCGGCACCGGCGGGGGCGAAGCGGCGGACGGTCTCGATGCTGCGGACGCCGTGGCAGACGGCCAGGATGGCGTCGGGATCCAGATCGTGCCGGGCCGCCCAGCTGCGCCAGGAGCGTTCCACGGGACCCGTGGTGTCGATCAGGGTTCCGTCCATGTCGAACAGGATGGCGCGGACACGGAACGGGGTATCAAGGGCAGGCTTCATCGCGCGCTCTCGTCAGGATTTTTCTGCGTGGGAGGGGATGATCCGCAGGGATCAGGCCAGCGACAGCTCCACGACGAAGTCATAGGCGTCGCCGCGGTAGTGGGAACGGACGAACTCCAGTGGAGTTCCGTTCTCCAGGAAGGTGCGGCGCTCAATGTAAAGGGCGGGGGCGCCGTCGGGAACCCCCAGAAGCGCCGCCTGATCCACCGGCAGGCGAATGGCAGACAAGCGTTGCAGGGCACGGAAGGGCGGATGGCCACGCCCGCGCAGGATCTCGTACAGGGAGCCCTGCACCAGTTCCGGATCGGGCAGGAAGCAGGATGGCAGGGCGCTGAGTTCGATGGCGAGCGGCGTTCCGTCGGCCAGACGCAGCCGGTGCAGCCGCACCACCTCCGCCCCTGGACGCAGTCCCAGCGCCATCGCTTCTTCCGGAGTCGCCGTTCCGACGGAACGGGTGAGCCAGCGCGAGTCCGGTTTCAGCCCACGCCCGCCGATGTCCTCGGTGAAGCTGGTCAGCGCCGACAGGCGCTGTTCCACATGAGGGCTGCGGTTGATGAAGGTGCCGGCTCCCTGGCGCTGGTGCAGCAGCCCTTCCGCGATCAGCTCCCGCAAGGCCTTGCGCACGGTGACGCGCGACACGCCGAAGGTTTCCGCCAGCTCGCGCTCGCCGGGCAGGGCATCCTGGTCGGTCAGGCGCCCTTCGACGATCAGCGTCCGCAGATGCCGCGCCAGCTGAAGGTAGAGCGGCAGCGGCAGGGCATCCGACAGGGCGGTCGGGTCGAACGGGGCCGCGGCGGCGGCTGTGGACATCGGCAACCACTCCAATGCTCTGGGACGAGCATGATACCACTGAAAGGCCAATGGGCAACAGCCGCCGGGGGATTCCCTGAAAGAGGCAAAGGCGAACAACCAGATTGCGATTGCGGACAGACCGGATTTTGGTATGCTGCACATACAGTCCAATCTAATACCACCGGCGGCCGGCAGGCGGTCGGGAATGGGGCGCCCGCCATGGGCGGCGAGCAGAGCGGGAGCAGCGGGAATGGCGGGCGGCACGGAGGATACGGCGTACCGGTACAGCCGGCTGGACGTGTGGCCGGCCGACGAACTGATGACGGCCCTATGGGAGGGGCAGACTCGAGCGCTCGCCGCCTGTGCACCCGCCCTGCCGGCCGCCGCCGCCGCCGTGGAGGCCGCGGCGGACCGCCTGTCCGGCGGGCGCGGGCGGCTGGTCTATGCCGGCGCCGGGTCTTCGGCCATGGTCGCGGCGCTGGACGGGCTGGATCTGGGGCCGACCTTCGACTGGCCGGCAGAGCGGCTGGTCCTGCTGATCGCAGGCGGGCTCGACCTGTCGCGCGGGCTGACCGGTGCGGCGGAGGATGACGAGGATGCCGGCCGGGGCGAAGCGGCCCGTGTGGGCATCGCCGCGGAGGATGTCGTCGTCGGCCTGTCGGCCAGCGGGGCCAGCGCCTACACCGTCGGCGTTCTCCGCGCCGCGCGGGAGGCGGGGGCCCTGACCATGGCGATCGCCAGCAGCGCCGGGTCCCCGTTGTTGCAGGCGGTGCAGCATCCCATCCTGACCCTGACGGGGCCGGAGGTGATCGCCGGGTCCACCCGCCTGGGTGCCGGCACTGCGCAGAAGGTGGTGCTGAACCTGTTTTCGACCGGCGTGATGACCGCGCTCGGCAACGTCTACGACAACCTGATGATCAATGTCCGGCCGGAGAACGCCAAGCTTCGCCGCCGCTGCGCCGCCATGGTCGCGCGCATCGCGGGGGTGGACGAAACAGCGGCCGGTGCGGCGCTGGAGCGGCATGGCGATGTCCGCCGCGCCGTGCTGGGCCTTGCCGGTCTGGACAATGCCGACATCGACCGACTGCTGATCGAGACCGGCGGCAACCTGCGCCGGGCGATGGAACGCGCCGGGCTGACAACGCGAATATGACCAACATGACAGACCCGGCACCCTGAGGCCGGAGTCCGTTTCACTGGGAGACGTCCGAATGTCTGCTGATCGTTTTTCGGGCGACCGTTTTTCGGGCGTCCAGAGGCTCGGGCGGGCGTTGATGCTGCCGATCGCCGTGCTGCCCATCGCCGGGCTGCTGCTGCGCATCGGCCAGCCCGACCTGTTGAACATCGCCTTCATCGCCGCGGCGGGCGACGCCGTTTTCTCCAACCTGGGCGTCCTGTTCGCCGTCGGCATCGCCATCGGCTTTGCCCGCGAGAACCATGGCGCGGCCGGGCTGGCCGGTGCGGTGGGATATTTCGTGGCGGTGAAGGGCGCCGTCGTGCTCAGCGGAGTGCCGCCGGAGCTGGTGGCGAAGATGTCCAGCCGCATCAGCATCCCCGTCGGCATCCTGATCGGCATCATCGCCGGCCAGCTCTATAACCGGTACAAGGACATCAAGCTGCCGGACTATCTCGCCTTCTTCGGCGGGCGGCGCTTCGTGCCCATCGTCACCGGTCTGGCGGCTCTGGGGATCGCACTGGTCTTCGGCTATGGCTGGCCCATCGTCGATGCGGGCTTGAGCGCGCTGACCACCGGCGTGCTGGGGCTGGGCAAGCTGGGGCTGTTCCTCTACGGCGTGCTGAACCGGGTGCTGATCATCACCGGCCTGCACCACATCATCAACAACATCGCCTGGTTCCTGCTGGGCGACTACCAGGGCGTCACCGGCGACCTGAACCGCTTCTTCAAGGGCGATCCGGCGGCCGGCGCCTTCATGGCCGGCTTCTTCCCGGTGATGATGTTCGGCCTGCCCGCCGCCTGCCTCGCCATGTACCACACGGCCAAGCCGGAGAACCGCGCGGCGGTCGGCGGCGTGCTGCTGTCGATGGCGCTGACCGCCTTCCTGACCGGCGTGACGGAGCCGGTGGAATTCGCCTTCATGTTCCTGGCGCCGGTGCTGTTCGCGGTCCACGCCGTGTTGACGGGCCTGTCGATGGTGCTGATGGATGTGCTGAACGTGAAGCTGGGCTTCGGCTTTTCGGCCGGCCTGTTCGACTATGTGCTGAATTACGGCAAGGCGACCAACCCGATCCTGCTTCTGCTGGTGGGTGCGGTCTATTTCGTGGTCTATTACACTCTGTTCCGCTTCGTCATCCGGCGCTTCGACTTGAAGACGCTGGGTCGCGACGATGTCGCCATCCCCGCCGGGCAGGCGGCGCCGGCCGTCCATGCGCCGACACCCGCGGCGGCGGCGAGCGACCGGGCCGGCGCCTATGTCGCGGCACTGGGCGGGGCCGGCAATCTGCGCTCGGTGGAGGCCTGCACAACGCGCCTGCGTCTGGCCGTCGCCGACGCCGCCCGCATCGACGAGGCGGAACTGAAGCGACTGGGTGCCCGCGGCGTGGTGAAGCCGTCCGCCAACTCCGTGCAGGTCATCGTCGGGCCCATCGCCGACCAACTGGCCGGGGAGATCCAGGATACGCTGAACATCTCGGCCGGCATGAGGGTTTGATTGGAGGTTGCTGGGCAATAGCTTGAAGCCTGGCAAGGAGTTGCGAAGCCCCTCTCCTGCAAGGGGAGAGGGGCTTTTCATTTTTGGACTCGTACCCCGTCAGGCCGGCTCCGGTTCGTCGGCGAAGATCGCCTTCAGGTCGATCCGGGTGTCGGTCTTGGCTTCCAGATCCAGCTGACGCTCGACCTCGTCGAGGTGCTCGATCATCAGTGCGGTCGCCTCTCCGGGCGCATTGCCGATGAGAGCGGCGATCAGGCGGCGGTGGTCGTCGGCTGAGCAGGTGTGCGACGAGCGCCGTTCGAAGGCCGCGATGGCAAGGCTGGAGCGGTCGATCAGGTCGGCCAGAATCCCCGTCAGCGTCGCGTTGCCGGCGAATTCCGCCAGCAGCAGGTGGAACTGGCCGGACAGCCGGATCATCGCCTTGCGGTCGGCCGCAAGCTCCGCGGCATCCTCCAGCGCGCCATGGCCGCGCAGCTTTTCCAGCACATCGTCGGGCAAGGGGCGCGGCATCCGTTCGAGCCGTTCCATGATCGCGCGTTCGATCACCCGGCGGGCTTCGAACACCTCGCGCGCCTCCTTCGGCGTCGGCTTGGCGACGAAAGCGCCGCGGTTGGGGATCAGCGTCACAACGCGCCGCTGCGCCAGCAGAAGCAGAACCTTGCGCACCCGTTCCCGACTGACCCCGAACGCTTCCGCCAGGCTTTCCTCCGTCAGCTTGGTGCCGGGCGGCAGGCGGCGGTCGGCGATCGCCTCGCCGATGCTGCGGACGATGCGGGTTTCGGCGCTGGCGCGGGGCGTGCGGCGGGCTGGCTTGGCGGGCGCGGCGGTCGTCATTGGCTGGCAGGGTGCTTTTAACGGTGTGCGGGAAACGTACTGCAGATTGTGCACAAACCGGGCCAGCAGGAAAACGGCAATCTCCCGAGTGGCGCAGCGGTGAATGCCGGGAGCAACGCTGCTCAAATTATCGCCATTGCGCCGAATCGCTGCACAAATGCCGAGCCGTTGCGCAATTGAGCATCGGAAAACCGGCTGATTCCCGGCCTTCCACCGCTGGCACGCGGCATGCACAAGGCGAACCGGTCACAAACGACCGCGCAGATTGTGCACAATTCTGGAGGCGCTCAGATGACGGCAGGTTCGACGGTCGAACTCGTGAAGCTGCGCAAGGCCTATGGCACGACCGTGGCGGTGGACGGCATCGATCTGCGGATCGCCGCCGGTTCCTATTGCTGCCTGCTGGGGCCTAGCGGCTGCGGCAAGACCTCCACCCTGCGGATGATCGCGGGGCATGAGGACATCACGGACGGCGACCTGCTGATCGGCGACAGCGTGGTCAACGACGACCCGCCGGCCAGGCGCGGCACGGCGATGATGTTCCAGAGCTACGCCCTGTTTCCGCATCTGGACTGCACCGACAACGTCGCCTTCAGCCTGAAGATGAAGGGCGTCGCCAAGGAGGAGCGCCGCCGCCGGGCGCGAGAGATGCTCGACCTCGTCGACATGAGCAAATACGCCGGCCGCCTGCCGTCGCAACTGTCCGGTGGACAGCAGCAGCGCGTCGCTCTCGCCCGCGCGCTGATCACCCAGCCGGGCGTGCTTCTGCTGGACGAGCCGCTATCGGCGCTCGACCCCTTCCTGCGCGTGCGCATGCGGGAGGAGCTGAAGCGCCTGCACCGCGACATCGGCATCACCTTCATCCACGTCACCCACAGCCAGACCGAGGCGATGGCGCTGGCCGACCTCGCCGTGGTGATGAACCAGGGGCGGATCGAACAGGCCGGACCACCGCGCGAGCTGTTCAACCGCCCGCGCACCGCCTTCGTCGCTCGCTTCATCGGCGGCCACAATGTAATCGAAGGCGGAGTTGTCGGCGATGCCGGCCGCTGCGCCGTGCGCGCCGACCGCATCCAGCTGGGTGGCGCCGATCTGCCGACCGAGATCCAGGTGGAGGGCACGGTGCGCTCGCTGGAGTATCACGGCGCTTCCGTCCATCTCAGCCTCGACATTCCCGGCGCCGACGAGTTCGCCGTCGTGCTGGACGAGGCCCGCTATTTCGACGCGCCGGTCACGGTCGGTGACCGCGTGCGCGCCGGCTGGAGCCGGCGGGACGTCCACCCGCTGGCGGCCTGATCCCTTTCAAAAGCGCTACCCAAAAAACAACACGACGAACAGACTGGAGGCTCAGCGATGACCGACACCCGTACTCCTTCGAAACTCTCGACCGGCGTCAGCCGCCGCACCCTGCTGAAGGGCACCGCCGCCGTCGCGGGTGCGGCCGTCGGCTCCGGCGCGATCACCGGCTTTCCGACCATCTGGGCGCAGAACATCAAGAACATCACGCTGCGCCAGTTCGGAACCGGCGTGTCGAACCTGAATGCCGTCGCCGACAAGGTGAAGGAGGATCTGGGCTTCACCCTGCAGATGACGGCGCTGGATTCCGACGCGGTGACGCAACGCGCGGTGACCCAGCCGAAGTCCTACGACATCGCCGACATCGAATACTGGATCTGCAAGAAGGTCTTCCCGGCCGGCGTGATGCAGCCGATGGATGTTTCCAAGATCAAGAACTTCGACAAGATCGTCCCGATCTTCGTCACCGGCAAGCTGACGCCGGACAGCGCCATCGCCCAGGGCACCGCCCCCCACACAGTCGGCTTCGTCGAGGGCAAGGACAGCACCAAGTTCGCCAAGTCGCAGACCCAGTGGATGACGCTGATCCCGACCATCTACAACGCCGACACGCTGGGCATCCGCCCCGATCTGGTCGGCCGTCCGATCTCCAGCTGGAAGGACCTGCTCGACCCCGCCTTCAAGGGCAAGGCGTCGCTGCTGAACATCCCGTCCATCGGCATCATGGACGCCGCAATGGTCTGTGAGGCGATGGGCGAGATCAAGTATGGCGACAAGGGCAACATGACCAAGGAGGAGATCGACAAGACCCTCAAGATCATGACCGAGGCCAAGAAGGCCGGCCAGTTCCGCGCCTTCTGGAAGACCTTCGACGAGAGCGTCAACCTGATGTCGTCGGGCGAGGTCATCATCCAGTCCATGTGGTCGCCGGCCGTCGCCGCCGTGCGCGCCAAGGGCATCCAGTGCGTCTACCAACCGCTGAAGGAAGGCTATCGCGCCTGGGGCGGCGGCCTCGGCATCGCCAAGCATCTGAGCGGGCTGGAGCTTGAGGCGGCCTACGAATACATCAACTGGTATCTGTCGGGCTGGGTCGGCGCCTATCTGAACCGCCAAGGCTATTATTCGGCCGTGCTCGACACCGCCAAGCAGCACATGACGCCGGAGGAATGGGCCTTCTGGATGGAGGGCCAGCCGGCCAAGACCGACATCCTCAGCCCCGAAGGCAAGGTGATGGAAAAGGCCGGCGCCGTGCGCGACGGCGGGTCGTTCCAGGACCGCATGGGCCGCGTCGCCTGCTGGAACGCGGTGATGGACGAGGACCGCTACATGGTCCGCAAGTGGAACGAGTTCATCGCGGCGTAGTCGTCGGCTTCGATGCCCCCTCCCTAACCCTCCCCCTCTTCGAGGGAGAGGGGACTGCCGCTTTCTGTCCCTCCACCGCCGAAGGCGGGGGAGGGAGGGACCCGCGAAGCGGGAGGGAGGGGGCACCGCACCAAATCCATCATTCCAACCCGCAGGACCCCGCCCATGACCCTGACCGCCGAAACGCCCCGACCGACCGTCACGGCCGCCGTCGGCAGGACGAGGCGCCCCCGCTTGGCTCCACGCGTCGCCCCCTATCTCCAGGCGGCGCCGCTGACCGTCGCGCTGCTGCTGTTCCTGCTGGTGCCGATCCTGACCATCGTCGCGGTCAGCTTCTGGGATTACGACAGCGTGCGCATCTACCCGGACTTCGTGCTGACCAACTACACGGAACTGCTGACTTCGCCGGTCACCTGGAAGACCTATCTGAACACGCTGAAGTACGCGGCGCTGACCTGGGCGATCACGCTCGGCATCGGCTTCACGGTCGCCTATTTCCTGGCATTCCATGTCCGGTCCACCACCTGGCAGATGGTGCTGTTCCTGGTCTGCACCATTCCGTTCTGGACCTCCAACATCATCCGCATGATCTCGTGGATCCCGTTCCTGGGACGCAACGGGCTGCTGAACTCCGGCCTGATCTCCGCCGGGATCATCGACCGGCCGCTGGAGTTCCTGCTGTTCTCCGACTTCTCGGTCGTGCTGGCCTTCGTCCACCTCTATGCGCTGTTCATGGTGGTGCCGATCTTCAATTCGATGATGCGCATCGACCGCGCTCTGATCGAGGCGGCGCGCGACGGCGGCGCCAGCGCGGCGCAGACGCTGTGGAACGTCATTCTGCCGCTGACCAAGCCCGGCATCGCCATCGGTTCCATCTTCGTCGTCACGCTGGTGATGGGCGACTTCATCACCGTGCGGCTGATGAGCGGCGGGCAGAGCGCCTCCATCGGCCTGATGATCGCCAACGAGATCTCGCTGCTGCAATACCCGGCCGCCGCCGCCAACGCCGTGGTGCTGCTGGCCGTCGTCCTGATCATGGTGGTGGCGATGCTGCGCGTCGTCGACATCCGGAAGGAGCTGTGAGCGATGAACACCTCCCGCCGCGGCCTGTCCTTCTACCTGCTGGCCGGCTTCTTCGCGCTGTTCGTGCTGTTCCTCTACGGCCCGACCGCGACCATCCTGATCCTGTCCTTCCAGGGACCGGAGGGGGGCTTGACCTTTCCGATGAACGGCGTCTCGCTGCACTGGTTCCGCAACCTGTTCGAACAGCAGGCGGTGGGCGATTTCGGCGGGTCGTTCCGTCGCTCCATCGCGCTGGGGCTGATGGTGATGGTGCTGACCGTGCTGTGCTCGGTGCTGGCCGGCTTCGCCTTCCGCCGCCGTTTCCGGGGCAGCGCGGCGCTGTTCTATCTCGCCGTCGCCAGCCTGATCGTTCCGTCGATCCTGGTCAGCCTGGGCATCGGCCTGTTCTTCAACATCCTGGGGCTGGAACCGGCCTGGTACAGTTCGGCGCTGGGCGCGCATCTGACCTGGACGCTGCCCTTCGGCCTGCTGATCGTCTTCGCCATCTTCAACCGCTTCAACCCGGCCTATGAGGAGGCGGCGCGCGACCTGGGCGCTTCGCCCTGGCAAACGGTGCGCCATGTCGTGCTGCCGATCCTGCTGCCCAGCCTGATCGGCGTCGGGCTGTTCGGCTTCACCCTGTCCTACGACGAGTTCGCCCGCACGCTGATGACCGCCGGCAGCTTCAATACGCTGCCGCTGGAGATCTACGGCATGACCACCAACGTCACCACGCCGGTGCTCTATGCGCTGGGATCGCTGACGACGGTGTTCTCCTTCACCGTGATCGGCGTGGCCCTGCTGGGCCTGATCGCGCTGCGCCGCCACCGCCTGCGCCGAAGCGGCATTTGAGGAACCCCACCACCATGCGCATCCTGGTCGTCAATCCCAACAGCACCGCCTCGATGACCGAGCGGATCGGCGCCGCCGCCAGCAAGGTCGCCGCGCCCGGCACCGAGATCCTTGCCACCAATCCCCCGACCGGCCCCGCCAGCATCGAGGGCTATTACGACGAGGCGCTGGCCGTCCCCGGCCTGCTGGCGGAGATCGACCGGCACCAGCGTGGGAGCGACATCGCCGGCACCGTGATCGCCTGCTTCGACGATGTCGGGCTGGATGCCGCGCGCAGCCTTGCCACAGCACCGGTGATCGGCATCTGCGAGGCGGCGATGCAGACCGCCGGGCTGCTGGGCGGCCGGTTCAGCGTGGTGACGACGCTCCCGCGTTCGATCCCGGCGCTAGAGCGGTTGGCGCAGCGTTACGGCATGGCTGGCCGTTGCACCATCCGCGCAGCGGGTGTGCCCGTGCTGGCTCTGGAGGACCCGTCATCCGGCGCCGTCGACCGCGTGCGCGCCGAAATCCGCCGGGCCATGGAACAGGATGGAGCCGAGACCATCGTGCTGGGTTGCGCCGGCATGGCCGACCTCGCCCGCTCGCTGAGCGAGGAGATGGGCCTGCCGGTGGTGGATGGTGTCACCGCCGCCGTGAAGCTGGTGGAGGGGCTGGCGGTGCTCGGCCTGCGCACCAGCAAGACCGGGGGCTATGCGCCGCCGCTGCCGAAGGCGCGGTGACCTCCCTGCCTATTCACACCCGCTGCGGATCGGGACACTCGAGCGTCGGCATCACCGGCAGCGCCCCTTGGCCTGCCGCCGCGCCGCCGGCCCGGCCGTCCAGTATCCGCCGGGCCGCTTCGGCGCATTGGCTGCGCAGTTCGGGCACGGCGGTCATTTCCCAGAAGGGTGCCTTGGCGACCGGACCGAAGGCCAGCAGGCGCGCCGCCGGGGTGCCGTCGGCGGCGATCACCGCACCGCCTTCCGTCACGTCCAGCCCCAGCCGCAGCGGGTCCGGCCGCGCAAGGCCGCGGTCCAGCAGCGAACGCACCAGCGGATGGCGGATGCGGGTGTAGTCGCAGTTGGTGCCGGTCGCGTTGATCAGCGCACCCGTCGACAGCACCCGTGCCGCTCCGCCGCCACGCTCGACGATGTGCAGGTCCAACCCGTCCGCGGTCAGCGCCGCGTCCTTCAGACGGCCCGGCAGGATCGTCAGCTGGCCGCCGGCACGGGCGGCGGCGATCCGGTCGGCCACCTGGGGGGCCATGCGGTGGCGGTGCACCTCCCAGAAGGGGCGGGCGTGACGGAGGAAGCGGCGGCGCTCCTCCATCGGCAGATGCGACCAGATGCGGTGATGGTGCGGACGCAGCGCGTCGAAGGCAGACCGCCAGTCATAGCCGTCCGCAGTCGCCCGGCGCGCATCGGCCTTCAGCGCGATCAGCACGTCCAGCACCGTGCTGGGCAGCACGTCGGGATGCAGGAAGGAGGTGTAGGGCCGCGTTTCCTCATGGCGCAGCGGCAGCAGGCCGCGGCGCGACACGGCGGTGATCGGGCCGTGATGTCCCTGGTCGAGCAGCGACAGCACCGTGTCCACCATGGTCAGGCCGGTGCCGAGGATGGCAACGGGGGCGTCCTGGTCGATGCGGCCGATGGCGGCGGCATCCCACGGGTCGCCGATGAAGCGGTCGGACACGAAGGCCTCCGCCGCAGTCGCCGAAGCCAGGCAGGGCGCGGAGGGCGGGAAGTTGCCGATGCAGAGCGCGGCGGTATCGGCGCTGACCACGCGGCCGTCGCCGAGGCGCACATGCACGGCGCGCTTGCCGTTGGCCGGGTCCTCGGTGCGGACGTCCACCGCCTCGCCGCGGATCAGGTTCAGGCGCGCGTGGGTGGGGGCCTCCGCCTGCGCTTCCGCCAGAACGTCCTGGATGTAGGCGCCGTACAGGGCGCGCGACACGAAGGCGTGGCCGCTGGGCGGCACCGGCTGTTCCGGCGTCGGCCCCTCCGCCCGGCTCCACAGCCAGCGCAGGAAATGGCGCGGGTCGTCCGGATAGGCACTCATGTTATAGGCGCGGACGTTCAGCACATGGGCGCCGTTGGGGGTGGAGTAGGCGACGCCGGTTCCCGGTCTGCTGCCATATTCGATCAGATGGACCACCAGAGGCGCCCGCGCGCCGCGCAGCAGGTGGGCCGCCAGCAGGCTGCCGGTGAATCCCGCGCCGACGATGGCGATGTGGCGCTCGGCATGACGCTCAAGGGGCCCCAGGGGATTGCCGCCGGGCGGATGGAAGTGAGGCGTTGCAGGCATCGGAGTCCGTCCTTCCGTGAGTCATTCCGGAAAAGGCCGGCCGTTGGCGATCAATCCCCCGGCTTCGGAACTGCAAAGGCCGTGTCGGGGCCAGGGGACTCGCGTCGGCCGTGTGTCTGCTCGGTCCGCTTCGTTCTCTCCTGATTATCACACGCTGTCGGCACGTGCCATCGGCCGAAGGGCAAATACCCCGACGAAAGTAGAGATCAGGATAGTTCCACAGAAAGAAATGCAGAAAATGTAAAATAGCCGAAAGGCTTTGTCGATTCCCAGCGGCACCCGCATCTCGCGCCGCTGCCCGTTGCGTCGACCGCATGATCCTGGTCGCCAAGCCGACGCCGATGTGGCACATGCGATGGCACGTTCCGCTATAGTCCGATCCTTCCCATGACCTGCCAGGAACCAGACATGCCCGTGTCCGCCGCCCCCCATCTGTCCGCGTCCGAACGGCTTGAGGCGGCGCTTGCCCGCATCGCCGATCCGGAGCGGCAGGGCGCGATGGTCTTCACTGAAATCTATGCCGACGAGGCGCGGGCCGCCGCGGCTGCCAGCGACCGCCGGGCGGCAGCGGGTCGGCCGCTGGGGCCGCTCGACGGCCGGATCGTCTCGGTCAAGGCGCTGTTCGACGTGGCGGGTGACACCACCGCGGCCGGCTCCGCCATCCTGCGCGGCCAGCCCGCCGCCGGGCGGGATGCCCATGCCGTGGCGCGGCTGCGTGCCGCCGGCGCCGTCATCGTCGGCCGCACCCACATGACCGAATTCGCCTTCTCCGCCGTCGGCATCAACCCCCATTATGGCAACCCCGGCAACCCGCGCGACCGGTCGCGGGTGCCGGGCGGCTCCTCCTCCGGTGCGGTGATCTCTGTGGTGGATGGCATGGCTGAGATCGCGGTCGGCAGCGACACCGGCGGTTCGCTGCGCATTCCGGCGGCGCTGTCCGGCGCGGTGGGGTTCAAGCCGACCTCCGGCCGCCTGTCGGCCGAGGGCGCCTTCCCGCTGTCGCCGTCGCTGGATGTGATCGGCCCGGTTGCCGCGACCGTCGCCGACGCGGCCTTGCTCGATTCAATTCTCGGCGACGGCGACCCGGCTCCGCTGGTCCCGCTGCCGGTTGCCGGCCAATCCTTCCTGGTACCGCGGTGGCGGTTGTTCGACGGGATCGAGCCGGCGGTCGCCGCTGCTTTCGAGGCGGCGCTGGACCGCCTGCGTGCCGCTGGTGCTCACATCGTCGAGGGCTCCATCGACGCCGAACTGGACGCCCTGGCCGATCTGGACCGCGTCGGCGTCTTCACCGCCATCGAGCTTGCGGCGACGCTGGCGGAGCTTGGCATCGCGGAGCTCGACGGCATCGATCCCAAGACCCGCGCCCGCATCGAGGCCGGTGGCCGGACGCCTGCCGCTGATTACGTCCGCATGCAGCGCCGCCGCGCGGACCTGATCCGTCTGATGGACGAGCGGCTGGCCCGGCATCCGGTCCTGCTGCTGCCCACCGTTCCGCTGACCGCTCCCGCCATCGCCGATGTGCTGGAGGATGCCGCCTTCCACCGCGTCAACCTGCTGCTGCTGCGCAACACCCGCATCGCCAACCTGTTCGACGTGCCGGCGATCTCGCTGCCGGTGCCGTCCGCCGGGCTGCCGGTCGGGCTGATGGCGATGGGCCGCCGGGGCAGCGACCGCAGCCTGCTGGGCATCGCCGCCGGGCTGGAGACCGCCTTGGCAGCCTGAGCCCCGGTTGCCCCGACCTTCCTTCAGGCGACCGGCGAGCGCCAGAGCCAGACCAGCCCCGCGACCGCCCCGGCCACGAGAAGGACCAGCGCCAGGATGATGGCAAGGGCGGTGCGGCGGTCCTTCGCCTCGCGCTGCTCCGCCTCGCGCCGCTTCTTCAGCAGATATTGCTGTTCGGGGCTGAGGAAGCGTCCGGCGGCTGCATCGGGCGTGGCGGCGAAGCTTGGCCTGCGCCCCTTGGCGCCGGCCACCGCCGTCGTTCTCGCCGCCGTCCCTCTCACCGCCGTGGTGAGGCCGCCGGGCGACGGCCGGCCCATATTGATCGTGTCCGCCGCCGTCCCGCGGGCGGCCGTCACCTGCCTGCCCTTGCGCTTGCGCGGTAGCTTGCGCCGTCTGGTCGCCATTCCCGTCCCCTTGCTGTCCATCCCTCGAGTCGCGGCGGGGAGCATACCCGTCCCGGCCGTCCCGCGCAGCCGATCACAAGAGGATCTGCGGAAAGTTACATAGGACGGCTCGCGCGTCGTCGGCCGCCCGCTTCCCGCGCCCTGCGGCGAACCGGCGCACACCCCCAAGGGGCGCTGGAACGGCAATGCATACTAGTATACCAATTTATGACCCGTTCCTTTCCGGGCGGGCACGACAGCAATCGATTGGGAGGGTCACCATGCTCAAGAAGAATGCTTTCAAATCCGGCCATATCCGCTCGCGCCGCGTTCTGCTCGCCACAGCTGCCGTCGGGCTGGCGGCATCCGGTGCCATCGCCCCGCTGACGACCGCCTTCGCGGCCGACGACGACCAGCAGCTGGTGGCGAAGGCGGTGAATGCGCTGCGCGACGCCATGCTGGCCGGTGACGGCGCCACGCTGCGCGCGATGACGATGGAGCAGCTGACCTACGGCCATTCCAACAGCCGGCTGGAAGACAAAGCGGCCTTCGTCAGCAGCCTGGACGGCAAGAACGCCTTCAAGGCGCTGGACCTCAGCGACCATGTGATCCAGGTGGTCGGCGACATCGGCATCGCCCGCCACACCTTCGATTCCGTCAACAACCTGGCTGACGGCAAGACCAACACCGCCCATATCAAGGTGCTGCAGGTCTGGAAGAAGGTCGACGGCAGTTGGAAGCTGCTGGCCCGCCAGGCTTCGCCCCTGCCGGCTTGACCGGACCGCCGGCCCCATCGTCCCGCGGCGGCGGGCGGGGCCGGCGCCTTCCTCATCGGCGGACTTGTTCAGAAGTCCAGCAGGGCATTGTCGATCACCTCCTTCATGACGAAGAAGGTCCGCGTCTGCCGCACGCCGGGCAGGGCGATCAGTTGCTGCCCATGCAGTTCGTTGAAGTCCGCGATGTCGCTGACGCGGATTTTCAGGAAGAAGTCGAAGTCGCCGGCGACCAGATGGCAGTCCAGCACGAAGGGCAGCTTGCGGATCGCCTTTTCGAAGTCGCCGAAGCTTTCCGGCGTCGAGCGGTCGAGCACCACCCCGACGATCACCAGCGTCCCGCGGTCCACCTTCGCCGGTGCAATTTCCGCCCGCACCGACCGGATATAGCCGTCCTCAAACAGGCGTTGGGTGCGCCGGTGGCAAGTCGCCGGGCTGACATGGACCGCGGCGGCGACGTCCGCGTTGGTCATCCGGCCATCCCTTTGAAGATGCTGCAGAATCCGGCGATCAACCGCGTCCAGCTTTTCAGCCATGAAAGACTCTTCCATTTTTTGGCCTAGAATGAGGTTATCTCGATCACTGAGCGCCGGCAATGGTGGAATAGTGCGAAATCTGCCGACGAACTATGGAAGCACCTTTCAAAACGGCGGTGATACCGTTGCTCCACCTCACCAATGGAGCATGCCACGATGCGCCTCGACCGTTTCGAACGCTATCCGCTGACCTTCGGCCCGACCCCGATCGAGCATCTGCCGCGCCTGACCGCTGCGCTGGGCGGCAAGGTCGAGATCTACGCCAAGCGCGACGACTGCAACTCCGGCCTCGCCATGGGCGGCAACAAGCTGCGCAAGCTGGAATACATCGTTCCGGACGCCATCGCGTCGGGCGCGGACACTCTGGTGTCCATCGGCGGCGTGCAGTCCAACCACACCCGCATGGTGGCGGCGACGGCGGCCAAGATCGGCATGAAATGCGTCGTGGTGCAGGAAAGCTGGGTCCCGCACGAGGACGCCGTCTATGACCGTGTCGGCAACATCCTGCTGACCCGCCTGATGGGCGCGGACAGCCGCATCGTTCCAGACGGCTTCGACATCGGCATTCGCAAGAGCTGGGAGGACGCGATCCAGTCGGTCAAGGATGCCGGCGGCAAGCCCTACGGCATTCCGGCCGGCGCGTCGGTGCACAAATATGGCGGGCTCGGCTATGTCGGCTTTGCCGAGGAGGTGCGCAAGCAGGAGGCCGAACTCGGCTTCACGTTCGACTACATCGTCGTCTGCGTGGTGACCGGATCGACCCAGGCCGGCATGATCGTCGGTTTCGCCGACGACGACCGGGCCGACCGTGTGATCGGCATCGATGCCTCCGGCACGCCAGAGCAGACCCGAACCCAGGTTCGCCAGATCGTCGACAGCACGGCCGAGTTGGTCGAACTCGGCCGCGAGGTCCGCGACGACGAGATCGTCATCCTGGAAAACTACGCCTATCCCGCCTATGGCGTGCCGAGCGCCGAGACCAACGAGGCCATCCGCCTCGCCGCCCGTACCGAGGCGATGATCACCGACCCGGTCTATGAAGGCAAGTCGATGCAGGGCATGATCGACCTCGTCAGGAAGGGCTGGTTCCCGGAGGGCTCCAAGGTGCTCTACGCCCATCTCGGCGGGGCGCCGGCGATCAACGGCTACAGCTACACCTACCGCAACGGCTGAGTCCGGCGGACCGGGTTGCGGCTTGTCGAGGGTTTTAGCATATGGCGATAAACGCCCTCTCCCGGGGCGGGAGAGGGAGCCAAATGCGATGGCCCTGGCGACCTGCCGGAACCGGCCTTGACCTTTCGGGATGGCTTCTCTTCAATCCCGCGCGTGATGCGGCTGGCCGTCCGGCCGCATCCGCCGGGGCCGGCCCCGGACATCCCTCCTGCCAAGGCCGGCCCGCGCCATGCCCCGCTTCGCCGCAAACCTGACGATGATGTTCACGGAGCGGCCGTTCCTCGACCGCTTCGACGCCGCGGCGGATGCCGGCTTCCGCGCCGTCGAGTATCTGTTTCCCTACGACCATGCGCCGGACGAGATCGCCGGGCGCCTCCAGCGCAATCGCCTGACCCAGGCCCTGTTCAACATGCCGCCCGGCGACTGGGCGGCGGGGGAGCGGGGGCTGGCCGCTCTGCCCGGCCGCTTCGGAGAGGTGAAGGCCGGCGTCGCCACCGCGCTGCGCTATGCCGAGGCGACGGGCTGCCGCCGGCTGCACCTTATGGCCGGGCTGGGCGAGCCCGGCGACCCGGCGGCCGCCGCGCGCTATCGCGATGCGGTGCTGTATGCCGCCGATGTGCTGGGCGAACGCGGCATCGATCTGATGCTGGAGCCGATCAACGGGCGCGACATGCCCGGCTATTTCCTGAATGATTTCGCCGCCGCGGAAAGGCTGATCGCCGGGATCGGCCGGCCGAACGTCAGGCTGCAGTTCGACATCTACCACCGGCAGATCCTGCATGGCGACGTCACCATGGCGCTGCGCCGGCTGATGCCGATGATCGGCCATATCCAGATCGCCTCGGTCCCCTCCCGCCAGGAACCGGACGGGGAGGAACTGAACTGGCCCTTTCTGTTCGCCGAACTGGACCGGCTGGGCTATGGCGGGTTCGTCGGCTGCGAATACCGCCCGCGGGGCCGGACCGAGGAGGGGCTCGGCTGGTTCGGCCCCTACTGCGGCTGACCGGCCGCGACCGACCGGCCATCACGCCAGGACGGTGTCGTACAGCAGCTTCAGGTTCAGCACGACGATCACCGTGGCGACGATCCAGGACAGGGTGGCGACCCAGCCGGGGACGACGAATTTGCCCATCTTGCTGCGGTCGGTGACGAAGCGGACCAGCGGGATCACCGCGAAGGGCAACTGCATCGACAGCACCACCTGGCTGAAGACCAGAAGCTGCGCCGTGCCGCGTTCGCCATAGATCGCCGTCACCACCACCACCGGGATGATGGCAAGCCCGCGGGTCAGCAGCCGGCGCGCCCAATGGGGCAGGCGCAGCCGCAGGAAGCCTTCCATCACGATCTGGCCGGCCAGCGTCGCTGTCACCGTGGAATTCAGGCCGGAGGCCAGCAATGCCACCGCGAACAGCGTCGACGCGATGCCGAGGCCGAGCAGGGGCGACAGCAGCTCGAACGCCTGTCCGATCTCCGCCACGTCGGTATGGCCGCTGCCGTGGAAGACGCTGGCTGCCAGGATCAGGATGGCGGCATTGACGAAAAGGGCCAGCATCAGCGCGATGGTGCTGTCGGCGGTGGCCCAGGTGATGGCGTCGCGCCGCCCTTCCTCCGTGCGCGGATAGGCCCGCGTCTGCACGATGGACGAATGAAGGTACAGGTTGTGCGGCATCACCGTCGCGCCCAGGATGCCGATGGCGATGTAGAGCATCTCGGGGTTGGTGACGATCTCCGCCGACGGCACGAAGCCGTGCAGGACGGCGGCGACCGGCGGAGCGGCGGCTGCGATCTGCACGATGAAGCAGCCGGCGATGACCACCAGCAGCGCGATCACGAAGGCTTCGAGATAGCGGAACCCCCGCTGCATCAGCAGCAGGACCAGGAAGGCGTCGAGCGCGGTGATCAGCGCCCCGCCGATCAGCGGGATGCCGAACAGCAGGTTCAGCGCGATGGCGGTGCCGATCACCTCGGCAAGGTCGCAGGCGATGATCGCCGCCTCGCACGCCACCCACAGCACCATGTTGACCGGACGCGGGTAATGGTCGCGGCAGGCCTGGGCCAGATCGCGGCCGGTGACGATACCGAGCCTTGCGGCCAGCGACTGCAGCAGGATCGCCATCAGGTTCGACAGCATGATGACGGCCAGCAGCGTGTAGCCGAACTGCGACCCGCCGGCGAGGTCGGTCGCCCAGTTGCCGGGATCCATATAGCCGACCGACACCATGTAGCCAGGCCCGGCGAAGGCCAGCATCCGGCGCAGCCACAGACCGCCCTGCGGCACCGCGACTGAGGCATGGACCTCCGGCAGGCTGAGTCGCGCCTCTCCATCCGGACTGGAATTCCTCCAGGCCTTCGGGGTCGGCAGGGCGGCTTCGGCTTCCGACATCGGCGAGACTCCTGGCCGAGTTGCGAATTGGTATCAATCAAGTATGTACCGGGACAACGAGTATGCAAGGTGCTATACTTTCCGAACCGCAACTTTTTGCCGGAATCGTCACCGACCCCCGAAGGATGCGGCTCCTGAAGGGTGGGGCCGGCCGGGTCGACGCTGGGCTTGACGACCGGCGGTCGGCATCGGAGGGTGGGCGCAACCGTTTGTGCAACCGTTTGGGTATGACCTTCAGAGGAGTCGACGCGCGCGATGGCCGAATCCCGGAAGTCGCCTGAGTGGGAAGAGGGTGGGGCCGTGTCGGCTGATTCCGCCCTGCCCGATGCCGAACTCCATGCCGAGGGGTTCCGCCGCACGCGGGAGGCGCAGCGCTCCGCCCTGGCCGAGGATTACGTGGAGCTGATCGCCGACCTGATCGAAAGCGGGCAGGAGGCCCGGCAGGTCGACATCGCCGCGAGGCTGGGCGTGGCGCAGCCCACCGTCGCCCGCATGCTCGACCGTCTGGCGGCGGAGGGGCTGGTCACCCGCAAGCCCTACCGGGCGGTGTTCCTTACCGATGCCGGCCGCCGGATCGCCGAGGAAAGCCGGGAGCGCCACCAGACGGTGGAGGCCTTCCTGCGCTCCCTCGGCGTCAGCGCCGACACTGCGCGCATCGACGCCGAAGGCATCGAGCACCATGTCAGCGCCGAGACGCTGGACGCCTTCCGCCGCGCGCTGGCGCGGGGCGGCTGACCGTCTCCCAGCCTCAGTGGTCGCCTCAGTGGCTCCCGCAGGAGCCGCCGTGGCGCCGCACCGGCTTCGGGCCCGCCGCCTCGCAGCCGCAGCAGCCCCCGCCGCAACCGCCCGTCGGGGCTGGCGGGGCGGGGCGACCCGCCAGCCGGCGCAGGCGGTCACGGGCGGCGGGCGGCAGCAGGATGGTCCAGGCGACCCAGGCGAAGGCCAGGGTGACGATCAGCCCGACGACGAGTGTTTCCATCATCGCTCACCCTCCCAGCAGGGCGCTGGACACCCGGAAGGTGACGAAGGCCGCACCGTAGGCGAGCAGCGTCATGTAGGCGATCATCACCAGCATCCAGAACCAGGAGTTGGTTTCCCGCTTCACCACCGACAGGGTGGAGACGCATTGCGGGGCGAACACGAACCATGCCAGCAGCGACAGCGCGGTCGGCAGGCTCCAGTCCGCCGCCAGCACGCCGGACAGCGATCCGGACAGCGCGTCCCCCGTCTCGCTCAGCGCATAGACGGTGCCGAGCGCGGCCACCGCCACCTCGCGCGCCGCCATGCCTGGAACCAGCGCGATGGCGATCTGCCAGGTGAAGCCGATGGGCGCCAGCAGCGGCGCCAGCGCATGGCCCAGCATTCCGGCGAAGCTGTAGTCGATCGCCGGGCCGGTGGCGCCCTCGGGTGCCCCCGGGAACGTGCCGAGGAACCACAGCAGGATCATGATGGCGAAGATCACCGTGCCGGCGCGGGCCAGGAAGATGCGGGCGCGCTCCAGCAGGCCGATCAGGATGTCGCGCGGGCTGGGCAGCCGGTAGGCCGGCAGCTCCATCAGCAGCGGATCCCGCGCGCCCTTGAAGATCGTGCGCTTCAGCACGAAGGCGACCGCCAGCGCCGACAGGATTCCCGCGGCATAGAGGGTGAACATCACCAGCCCCTGCAGCCCGATCATGCCGCCGGCCACCGTCCGTTCGGGGACGAAGGCGGCGATGATCAGCGTGTAGACCGGAAGCCGGGCCGAGCAGGTCATCAGCGGCGCGATCATGATGGTGGCCAGCCGGTCGGCGCGGTTCTCGATGGTGCGGGCCGCCATGATGCCGGGCACGGCGCAGGCGAAGCTGGACAGCAGCGGGATGAAGGCCCGTCCGTGCAGGCCGACGCCGCCCATCAGCCGGTCGAGCAGGAAGGCCGCCCGTGCCATGTAGCCGGTGGATTCAAGGATCAGGATGAAAAGGAACAGCACGAGGATCTGCGGCAGGAAGATCACCACGCTGCCCACCCCGGCGATGATGCCGTCGGTGATCAGGCTCTTCAGCATGCCGTCGGGCAGGGCGGCGCCGGCTGCCGCCTGCACCCAGCCCAGGGCGCCCTCGATCATGTCCATCGGCAGGGCCGCCCAGGCGAATACCGCCTGGAACATCAGGAACAGCACCAGGAACAGGAAGGGCAGGCCGATGGCCGGGTGCAGCAGGGCCGCGTCGATGCGTTGCGTGGCGAGCGACGGCTTTCCGGCGTCGCGCAGCGCGGCGGCCAGGATCGATTCGACCTCTTGATGGTAGGCGCGCAGGTCGCGTGCCGACGGTTCGCTCCATCCGCAGGGTGCCGGGGGGCCGTCGCCCACCATCACCATCATGCTGCGGTCGATCTGGTCGAGCAGGCCGACCACGCCGGTGCGCTTGATCGCCACCGTCGGCACCACCGGCACGCCGAGCGCCGCCGACAGGGCCGCCGCGTCGACGCGGCAGCCGCGCGCCTCGGCGACATCCATCATATTGAGCGCCAGGATGATGGGACGGCCGAGCTTCTTCAACTCCAGCACCAGCCGCAGATGCAGGCGCAGGTTGGTGGCGTCGGCGACGCAGACCATCACGTCCGGCGGCGATTCATGCTCGAACCGGCCGAGCACGACGTCGCGCGTCACCTCCTCGTCGGGGGAGCGGGCGCGCAGGCTGTAGGTGCCGGGCAGGTCCATCACCTGGACGCGGGCGCCGGCGGGGCTCAGAAGCTCGCCGACCTTGCGCTCCACCGTGACGCCGGGATAGTTGGCGACCTTCTGGCGGGCGCCGGTCAGGGCGTTGAACAGGGCGGTCTTGCCGCAGTTCGGATTGCCGACCAGCGCGATGCGCGGGAGTGAGGCCAAAACGGGTGCGGCCAAAACGGCAGAATTCGACATCGCGGAAATCCTTTCCGCAGGAAGGGGAGGCAACGCTCAGCCGAGCGTCACCAGAACGGCGTGCGCTTCCGCCCGGCGCATGGCCAGGGTGTGGTCGTTGATGCGCACGGCAAGCGGATCGGAACCCGGGAATCCTTCATGCAGGATCTCCACGCGGGCGCCTTCGATCAGGCCCATCTCGATCATGCGGCGTTCCAGTTCGCCGGGCGGCAGCGGGGTGGCGACCGCACTCTCGTCGAGACCGGTCACCACCGCGCGCTGGCCCTTGCGCAACGCACCGAGACGGCAGCCCTCCACGGCGGACGGCGGGTCGGAGGAGGTGCCGGGTGCCGGACCGGGCGTCATGCGGGCAACGGGAGAGGGAACGGCGGCGGAAGCGGGTCCGGAGATCGGACCCGACACGGGGGCAGTCATTGAGGATCACCTTTCGGCTGCACGGCACCGACAGGGCGTGCAATTCGGCGGCACCGGGCCGCGGGGGCCATAATGATGCGAATCACTCTCAACAGCGATGTGGCGAAGCGTCGCAAAGCCCTGCTATGGACATGCCGACAATGGGGTGCCCGCCGGGAGCGTAGTCATAGGCCTTTTTTCCTCTGCAATTTTGGTATGCGGGCTTGGTGCGAATTGCCCTGCACGAAGGACCGATGGACCCACTTTGCGTGGCGGCGATGGCTGCGCACCAATCTGAAATAGCGTCGAAAGGCCCGTGCTGCACTGCAACCGTCATTTGTCCTTGGACGATGGAGATCGCGGTTGCTTTGGTATGTGCTGTAGCGCAGACAAGAAAACGGTCTCTATTCACATAACGAAGTAGTTGTTCCCTATCTCCGCGAGTATCCGTCAGCATTTTACCGAAGATCTTCAGTATCAGTGATCTGAACAAAATGCATACACGGATATGCAACAATCCGGAGGAAACATTTATTTCCGATGCAATTTCGGTTTACCAATTCTTTGGAGTTACGATTTAGCCTCCAACACACTTCCTGAAAGCGGTTGTGTGTCTGGAGCTGCCTATGCAACCAAATTCGGTCGCACGTCCGCGCGTGACTCTGCCTGTCATCACAGCAATTAGCCTCTTCATCCTGTCTTTTCTGGTTTGTGCTAAATTTTATGCAAGCTATGCCTCGACAATTGAGCCCAATTCCGCACAGGTTGTGCTCAATGTCGTTCGTGATCGTTTGATGACAGTTGCCGCCGCAGTTTCGGCTGCGGTGGCGTTGTCGGCCCTGTGGGCTCCGGCCTTGCTGCGCGCGGCCGGAGCCACGCCCTTGCGCGCCATTATAATGGTGGCGACGGCCCTGATCGCCTTCGCGGCCGGGGTGCTGCCGCAGCTGACCTCCGTGCTGCCGGCCGAGGCGCTGCGCGGCATCCTCTTTGATGGCGCCGTTCTGCTGCTCGTTTCGCTTCTGCTGGTGTTCGAGGCTCTGCTCCTGCTTGCCGCCGCGCCGCACAGTGGGGCATCGGAACCCGCATCGGCGGTGGCGGGAATGCGCGCCGCGCTGTTCCTGTTCATGCTGGCGGAAGAGCTGTCGCGCTCCTTCCTGCCGCTCTACACGCGCGAGCTTTACACGCCGGTGCCCGGCCTGTCGGAAACCCTGATGATGGGCCTGCCGATCGGGCTGTTCATGGCGCTGGTCGCGGTCTTCACCCCCTTCGCCGGCGCCTGGGCCGACCGGTTCGGCAGCCGCCGCACCCTGCTGCTCGGCACCCTGCCGGCGGTCGCGGGCTTCGCCGGGACGGCGCTGGCCGGGTCGCTGACAGAACTGCTGCTGTGGCGCAGCGCCTGCGCGCTCGGCTATGCGGTGATGTTCATCGGCGCGCAGGGCTTCATCGCCCGCCACACCCCGGCCGGTCAGCGGGCGCGCGGCATGGCGCAGTTCGTCGCCGCCGTGATCGTCGCCGGCCTGTGCGGCGCGCCGCTGGGCGGTGTTCTTGCCGACCTTCTCGGCTATCGCGCCACCTTCGCGGCCTCGGCCCTGCTGGCGCTGGCCGCCGCCGTCACCGCCGCGACCCTGCTTCCGGCCGACCGGGTGGAGCGGGCGCAGGATCGTCGCTTCCGCTTGGGCGACGTGGGCGGGCTGCTCGCCAACCCGCGCTTCGTCGCCCTGCTGCTGTTCTCGTCGGTGCCGACGAAGCTGATGCTGACCGGCTACCTCTTCTATCTGGTTCCGGTCTCCCTTCATGCGGCGGGCGAGACGCCGGCGGGGATCGGCCGGTTGATGATGACCTATGGGCTGATCATCGTGCTGCTCGGTCCCTGGATGTCGCGGCTGGCCGACCGCACCGGCCGCCATGCCCTGTTCGCCGGGATCGGCGGGCTGGTCGGCGGGGCGGGCACGCTGGCGATCCTTCAGGACCCCGGCGTTCCGGGCATCCTGGCCGGCATCGCGGCATTGGGTGTCGCCCACGCCCTGAACAACGCGACCCAGCTGGCCCTGGTGCCGGAGGTCTGCCGTACGGAATGCGCCCGCATGGGCGACTCGAGCGTCTTCGCCGTCTACCGCCTGCTGGAGCGGGGCGGATCGGTGGCGGGCCCGCTGCTGGCCGCCGCCGTCGCCGACCGATTCGGGATTCAGGCGGCGCTGGTGACGCTGGGCGTGCTGGGCATGCTGTGCGGCACGGCCTTCTGCGCGGTGTTCCTGCTGGCCCCGGCCGCAGCCCCCGCATCACGGCCGGCCGGAGAGGGCGCGGCCCCATGACCACGGCGACCCGCTTGCCATCTCAGCATTCATCGATCCCCCACCCATCTATCACGGAGGCGAAGACGCCCATGCCTGACCAGATGCTCGTGGAGCCCCTTCGCGCCATGCCGGCACCGCCGCTCTGCGGCGGCCAGACCCTTCCAGCCGACGGCCGTCATGGCCGCGCGATGGAGGCGCTGCGCGCCACGCTGGATGCGCTCGGCATCGGATCGGCCGAAGAGATCAATTGGAAGACCTACGAGACGATCATGCGGGTGATCGAACCGCTGATCGGGGCCGGCCACAGCTTGCGCCATTTCGACTACACCCACAGCGCCGAGCTGCAGCCCGGCACGGTGGAGCGGCTGCGCACCGACTACAGCATCCGCCTCGCCTACACGGAATGGGGCAGCCCGCAGAATCCGGCGCTGATCTGCCTCGGCGGCATCGCCAATTCGGCCCGGCGCTTCGACTACATCGCACGTGCCCTGTCGCGCCATTACCATGTCCTGTGCCTGGACTGGGCGGGGCGCGGCCGCAGCGGCTGGCTGGCGGAACAGTCCGACTACAGCTTCGACGGCAACGTCGCCCAGGTGATGGCGCTGATCCGGCACAAGCGGCTGGGGTCGGTGACGCTGCTCGGCTCCTCGCTCGGCGGCAACGTCGCCATGCGGGTGGCGGCCGAGGCGCCGGAGCTGGTTGATGGCCTGATCCTCAACGACATCGGTCCCTTCATCCCGAACGAGCGCCGCCGGCGCCGGGCCGAGTCGGTCGCCCGCCACTATGTCTTCCGCCATCCGGCCCAATTGTTCCACCGCACCGGCGCCGCCCAGAAGAACGACGGGCCGGTGGACGACACCGTGCTTCTGCACAACAGCTTCCACCAGACCCGCTGGTCGGAGGAGAATGGCGGCCGCGTCTACCGCCACGACATCCGCGCGCTGCAATGCTACCGCGACGGCGCCGCCCAGGACCACGACCAGTGGGACGACTGGCAGCGGGTATCCTGCCCGGTGCTGCTGGTCCACGGTATGATGAGCGACGCCCTGCAAGAGTCCACCATCGCGCGGATGATGGAGAAGCCGCGGGTCAGCGTCGTCCATGTGCCGGACGTCGGCCATACCCCGACGCTGAGCGATCCGTTGCACATCGATGCCCTGCGCCGC
This sequence comes from Azospirillum sp., assembly GCF_035628975.1. Taxonomy (GTDB): domain Bacteria; phylum Pseudomonadota; class Alphaproteobacteria; order Azospirillales; family Azospirillaceae; genus Azospirillum. The sequence continues at coordinate 115,492 of NZ_DASPIS010000100.1, forward strand.
TGGATGGCGGCCCCCCATGGCTGGCCGGCGGAAAGCACCCTCGGCTGGACCGCGGGCGCCGACCGCATCCTGTTCCGGTAAGGGGGCTGGCGATGACCGACCGCTTTCATTTCGTGCGCCACGGCCAGACCGAGGACAACCGCCGCGGCGTGCGTTGCGGCGGCGACCGCGACGTCGCGTTGACCGAACAAGGCATCGAACAGGCCCGTCGGGCTGCGGAGCGCTTCCGCGCCCAAGGGCACGACTGCGGCCTCGTGATCGCCGGTCCGCTGCGGCGCACCGCGGTCACCGGCGCCCTGTTCGCCGAGGCACTGGGCGTCCCGCTTCTCTCCCGCGACTGGCTGCGCGAGCGCCGGCTGGGGGAGTGGAACGGGCTGCCGATCGATCTGACCCGCCCCTGGTTCGCCGCAGGCGAAACCCCGCCGGGCGGGGAGAGCGAGGGCGCGTTCGCCGCGCGCGTCCTCGACGGGGTGGAGGAACTCGCCACCTCGCCCGCGAATCCGGCCGCCGACCTGCTGGCCCGCCGGCCGCTGCTGGTCGGCAGCAAGGGGATCGGCCGCATCCTGCTGCACCGTCTGGCCGGCCGGCCGGGGGTGGAGCTGGAAAATTGCGAGGTCGTGGCCTTCACCCGCCTGTCCGTCCCGCCGGGCGGACCGGGGCGGTGGCGCTGCGACCAGCTGGAGAGACTGGCCGGATGCACGGCCTGAGCGAAGACGACCAACAGACCAACCAATTCGAACGATGCGTGGATGCCATGCGGTGCCGCGTGGATCAGGACTGAGGAGAAGGGCGTGATGAAGCTCAAGATTGGTACGCGGCTGATGCTGCTGGTGTTCGGCGTGGCGCTGCTCAGCACGCTTGCCGGCGCCACCGTCCACCTGACGGGAATGCGCACGAACCTGATCGAACAGCGCAAGGCCAAGGTCAAGGAGATGGTCGACGCCGCATCCTCCGTGATCGCCCTGTACGGCGAACAGGAGAAGGCCGGCAAGCTGCAGCGCGCGGAAGCGCAGGAACTCGCTCGCAACGCCGTGCGCGCCATGCGCTATGGCAACGGCGAGTATTTCTTCGTCTATGACTATGCCGGCGTCAGCCTGGTCCATGGCCTGCGCCCGCAGGTCGAGGGCAAGAACCTGCTGAACCTGAAGGATCCCGACGGCGTTCCCTTCAACGTGCAGATGACTGACGCGGCCAAGGCCGGCGGCGGCTTCGTCGCCTTCCGCCACAAGCGCACCGACACCGCCGATCCGTCGCCGAAGATCGCCTACGCCACCGGCTACCAGCCCTGGCAGTGGATGATCGGCACCGGCGTCTACACCGACGACGTCGACGCGGAATTCCAGGCCCGCGCCCTGCGTGAACTGGGCGTCACCCTGCTGCTGCTGGCGATCAGCGTCGGCATCGGCATCTGGGTTTCGCGCGGCCTGTCGCGTCCGCTGCTGGCGGTCCGCGACGTGCTGGGCCGCATCGGCGGCGGCGACCTGACCGTCACCGTGCCTCATGCCGACCGCCCGGACGAGATCGGCGACATGGCCCGCGCCGTTGCCGGCCTCGCCACCACCCTGCAGACCGCCCGCGACGAGAGCCAGCGGGCCGAGCTGGACCGCGCCGCCCGCGACGTCCAGCGCGAGCGCCTGTCCGCCCGCGCCGCCGAGTTCGCCCGCGCGATGGACGAAGTCGTGGCGACGCTCAGCACCACCACCGTCGCCCTGCACGAGCGCACCGCTGCCCTCAGCAACGACGCCGCCAGCACCACCGATCAGGCGCATGCCGCCGCCGGCGCCGCCCAGGGCGCGTCCGACAGCGTCGAGTCGGCCGCCCAGGCGAGCGAGGAGCTGCGCGGGTCCATCGCCGCCATCAGCCGTCAGGTGGAAAGCGCCGCCCAGACCGCGTCGCGCGCGGTGACGGAGACGTCCAACACCACCGGCATCGTCACCGGTCTCGCGTCCGCCGCCGAGCAGATCGGCGCGGTGGTGGAGCTGATCAACTCCATCGCCGGCCAGACCAACCTGCTTGCGCTGAACGCCACCATCGAGGCGGCACGTGCCGGCGAGGCCGGCAAGGGCTTCGCCGTCGTGGCGAGCGAGGTGAAGAGCCTCGCCACCCAGACCGCCAAGGCGACCGAGGACATCCAGTCGCAGGTGGGGGCCATCCGCGCGGCGACCGCCAACGCCATCGGCGCCATCGAGGGCATTGCCAGCCTGATCACCAACCTCAGCGCCCTGAACGGCGAGGTGGCGTCGGCCGTGCAGCAGCAGGAGGCGGCGACCCACCAAATCTTCGCCAATGCCCGCACGGCCGCCGACAATTCCCGTCAGGTCACCAGCAGCGTCGGTTCGCTGTCGGCGACCATGACCACCACCAGCGAGCGGATGCGCCTGGTGTCCACCAGCGTGGAGAGCGTGTCGGCGCAGTCGGAGCGTCTGAAGGACGAGGTCCGCCGCTTCGTGGCCGAGGTCAACGCGGCCTGACCAGAAGAGGATGCGCTCCCGGCGGTACAGGCCGCCGGGAGCCAGCCCAGGTGTATTTCTGCCCTCCCATTTCCGCCCTTGTTCCGGTTGTGAAGCCGGGACCAAATAGGGACCTGAAATGGGGCCGTCGCCCGGTGGCGGCGGTCGCCGGTCGGGAAGGCAGATGATGACTGAGATAAAAACGGACCCCTTCGCCGCGGCGGCATCCTTCAATGCCGGCGTCTATGGGACCAGCATCCGGCCGGTGCAGGCCGACAGGCTGGCCGAGGCCGTGCGCCGCCTGCTGCGCGCTGCCGGCAGCGAGGCGGAGGAGGCGAGGGTGGTGGCCGACCATTTGGTCGAGGCGAACCTGCGCGGACATGACAGCCACGGGGTCGGCATGCTCGCCATGTATATGCCGGCCATCGCCGCCGGGCTGCTGCGCCCCAACCAGCACGCGACCGTGATCGGCGAGTCGGGCCCCTTCCTGTCGGTCGCCGGCGCAAGCGGTTATGGGCAGGTTATCGCGCGCGAGGCGACGGACCTCGCCATCCAGCGGGCACGGCGGGACGGGCTGGCGGTGCTGTCCCTGCGCGACAGTCATCACATCGGCCGCGTCGGCTCCTATGGCGAACAGTGCAGCGATGCGGGCCTCGTCTCCATGGCCTTCGTCAATGTCGTCACCCGCCCGGCGGTGGCGCCGCATGACGGCACCCGGCCGCGGCTGGGCACCAATCCGATCTGCATCGCCATCCCGGCCACGCAGGCGACTCCGGCCCTGATCCTGGATTTCGCCACCAGCGCCGTGGCCGTCGGCAAATGCCGGGTCGCCATGGGCAAGGGGCAGGAGATGGCGCCCGGCCTGCTGCTCGACCAGCAAGGCAACCCCACGCGCGATCCCGGCGTGATGTTCCAGGATCCCTCGGGCGCGCTGCTGCCGCTGGGCGGCCACAAGGGCTTCGGCCTGTCGCTGATGTGCGACGTGCTGGCCGGAGCGCTGGCATCGGCGATGCCGGGCACGCCGTCGCACCAGGATTCCGGCCGGGTGATGAACAACATGTTCGCCATCGTCTTCGACCCGGCCCGCGGCGGCAATGCCCAGTGGGCCGCGGATTTCGACGATCTGGTCGCCTATATCCGCGACACTCCCACCGCACCGGGTGCCGACTCCATCCAGATGCCGGGCGAGCCAGAAAGCCGCACCCGCCGGCAGCGACTGGCCGACGGCGTCCCGCTCGACGGCGCCACCCTGGCGATGCTGGACAGCCTGGGCCGGGAGCGGGGGGTGGAGTTGGCGGAGTTGCTGGCCTGACCATTTGCGACGCCTGAAGGGCGCGGCCGCAACCGCTTCCGCGCCCCTGTCGCCCCTGCCTTTGCCCATGTTTCTGCGAAAAATCCGAATTGATCCATATCAAGGTCTTTCGTAGCGCTGCGTACTAGTATACTAGTACACACGAACACAACGCGGCCAGCGAGCCGCGCGCTCCCGGCGCAAACCCCGAGCGGGCATTTCAGGAGCCTAGCGTCATGAACATCAAGAAGCGCATAGACAGCATCCCCGGCGGGATGATGATCGTTCCACTGTTCCTCGGTGCGTGCCTGAACACCTTCGCCCCGAACACCGGCAAGTTCTTCGGCTCCTTCACCAACGGGCTGATCACCGGCACGCTGCCGATCCTGTCGGTCTGGTTCTTCTGCATCGGCGCCAGCATCAGCCTGAAGGCCACTCCGCTGGTCCTGCGCAAGAGCGGCGTCCTGGTTTCGGTGAAGATCATCACCGCGGCGCTGGCCGGCGTCGTCGCCTCCTGGTTCATCCCGACCGAGGGCATCTCATCCGGCTTCCTGACCGGCCTGTCGGTCCTGGCGATCATCGCGGCGATGAACGACACCAACGGCGGCATGTACATGGCGCTGATGCAGCAGTACGGCACCAAGGAGGAAGCCGGCGCCTTCTGCCTGATGTGCCTCGAATCGGGCCCCTTCATGACCATGGTCACGCTGGGCATCGCCGGTCTGGCCGTCTTCCCGTGGCAGACCATGGTCGGCGCCCTGCTGCCCTTCGTCATCGGCTTCGCGCTGGGTAACCTGGACAAGGATCTGCGTGCCTTCTTCACCCAGGGCGTGGGCGTCATGGTTCCCTTCTTCGCCTTTGCGCTGGGCAACAACCTGAACTTCACGACGATCCTGAACACCGGCCTGCTGGGCATCGTCCTGGGCGTCGCCGTGATCGTCGTCACCGGCACGACGCTGGTCCTGGCCGACATCTTCCTGGCCAAGGGCAACGGCACGGCCGGCATCGGTGCCGCCTCCACCGCCGGTGCGGCCGTCACCGTCCCGCCGATTATCGCCTCGATCGAGCCGTCCTTCGCCCCGTCCGCCCCGGCCGCCACGGCCCTGGTCGCCACCAGCGTGGTCGTCACCGCCCTGCTTACGCCGCCGCTGACCGCCTGGTGGGCCCGCCGCTTCGGCGTGCTGTCGCCCCGCTACCAGGCCGCCGAAGCCGCCAAGGGCGTCCAGACGGCGCAGGTCGCCGCCGCCGAGTAAAGCATCAACGCAGTCCCGGCAGCGGTTCGCCGCCGCCGGGACCGCCCGACTTCAAACGGGTCCGACGACACAATCGCCGCCCGCCTTCAGAGGAACGCCATCATGAAGATCACCACCCGGTACGACACCCATCCGGCCGACGCGCGCGCCTACGACACCGAGACCCTGCGCGACCGTTACCTGATCGAATCGATCTTCCAGGCCGACGACATCGTCCTGACCTACAGCCACGTCGACCGCGTCATCGCCGGCGGCGCCATGCCGGTTTCCGCCCCGCTCGCCCTGGTGGCGACCAAGGAGATCGGTTCCGACACCTTCCTGGAGCGCCGCGAGCTCGGCCTGTTCAACGTCGGTGGCGCCGGCCGCGTGACCGTCGACGGGACCGTCTACGATCTGGAGACCCGCGACGCCCTCTATGTCGCGATGGGCAGCGTCGACATCCGCTTCGAAAGCCTGGACAGCAGCAACCCGGCCAAGTTCTACCTGGTCAGCACCCCGGCCCATGCCCGGTTCGAGACCATGAAGATCTCCGCCGCCCAGGCCAAGCAGCGCCCGCTGGGCGAGACCGCCACCGGGAACAAGCGCGTCATCTACCAGATGATCCACCCCGACGTGGTGCGCACCGCGCAGCTGGTCATGGGCCTGACCGTGCTGGAAAACGGCAACATGTGGAACAGCATGCCGTGCCACACCCACGAGCGCCGCTGCGAGTTCTATTTCTACTTCGACCTGCCGGAAAGCGCGCGGCTGTTCCACTTCATGGGTGAGCCGACCGAGACGCGCCACATCGTGGTCGCCAACGAGCAGGCGGTGATCTCGCCCTCCTGGTCGATCCATTGCGGCGTCGGCACCCACAGCTATTCGTTCATCTGGGCGATGGGCGGCGACAACCAGACCTTCGACGACATGGACCAGGTTCCCCTGGCCTCGATGCGCTAACGGAGACTCGACACATGACCAAGCCTTTCGATCTGACCGGTAAGGTGGCCCTGGTCACCGGCGCCAACACCGGCATCGGCCAGGGCATCGCCCTGGCGCTGGCCCAGGCCGGCGCCGACATCGCGGCGGCGGACATCGTGCCGCTCGACGAGACCCGCGGGCTGGTGGAGGCCACCGGCCGCCGCTTCCACGCCATCAAGGCCGACCTCACCTCCATCGCCCCCGTGCAGGGGCTGGTCGAGGAGACGGTGGGCACGCTCGGCCAGCTCGACATCCTGGTCAACAACGCCGGCCTGATCCGGCGCGCCGACGCGGTGGACTTCACCGAGGCCGACTGGGACCTCGTGATGAACATCAACATCAAGACGGTCTTCTTCCTGTGCCAGGCGTTCGGCCGCTACGCCATCGACGCCGGGCGCAAGGGAAAGATCATCAACATCGCCTCCATGCTGTCCTTCCAGGGCGGCATCCGCGTCCCCTCCTACACCGCGTCCAAGAGCGGCGTCGCCGGCATCACCAAGCTTCTGGCGTGCGAGTGGGCCGGCAAGGGCAT
>NZ_DASPIS010000101.1:0-23854 GCF_035628975.1 Azospirillum sp.
CTCGGGGCCGAGGGGCAGGTGCGGCTGTCGATCACCACCGTGCTCGGCTCGGCCGTGTCGCCGCATGCCATGCGCCACGTGCGGCACAGCCGGTCGAGTAAGCGCCGCCACAGTCCGAGCCGGGTCCAGCGGGCGAACAGGGTGTACAACGTGCCGAACGGAATGCCGGTGAGCTGACCGATGGCGCGCCATTGCATGCCGCAAAAGCACACGCACCAGATCGCCATGATTGCCTTGCGCAACGCTGCTCCCGTGAGCGCCGGCTTCGGCCCGGAACGGGTTGAGCGACTGCCGTCGGCCGCCATCGCTGTCAGCTCGCTGAGCACCTCATCGACAAAAGCATCGACATCCCAGAACGCATCCTAGGACGCCGACGTGGTGCTTGCGGGACGAACGGCAGTGCCCATAGAGTGCGGATCCAGGCAGTCAGGACGAGGGCCGCAGACCTACCAGACCGCGCCCCGCCGCACCACTCCTACTCAGCTTAAAGTAGCATCCCGCTCAGCGCCAGCCGGGACGTGCCTGCCACCAACAAGCTCTTACGCTTGTCGACCTACCCTACCCCGCCCGGCGGGTCGTCGTGTCGTCGGAAAGGCCGCGGGCCTGCATGCGCCATAGAGCGTGGAAGGCTCCGCCGCGGGAATGCAGGTCGAAGGGCGGACCATCCTCGACGATCCGGCCGTCCTTCAGCACGACGATGCGGTCGAAGCCGCTCAGGGTGGAAAGACGGTGCGCCACCGCCAGAACCGTACGGCGCTGGATCAGTCGAGCCAGGGCGTGCTGCACCTCCTCCTCCGAATGGCTGTCCAGGGCGGAGGTCGCCTCGTCCAGCACGATGATCGGCGCGTCCTTCAGGATGGCGCGGGCGATGCCGATGCGCTGGCGCTGACCGCCCGACAGCTTTATGCCGCGTTCGCCCACAAGAGTGTCGTAGCCCTCCGGCAGGGCGCGGATGAAATCGTCGCAGTGGGCGGCGTGGGCAGCCTCCCTGACCTGCTCGTCCGTCGCGTCCGGTCGACCGTAGCGGATGTTCTCAAGAACCGAGCGGTGAAACAGCGCGATTTCCTGCGGTACCACGGCGATGGCGGCGCGCAGGCTGTCCTGGGTCACCGCGGTCAGATCCTGCCCATCGATCAGCACCCGACCAAGCTGCGGGTCGTCCAGCCGCTGGAGCAAACCGACCAGTGTCGATTTGCCCGCTCCGGATGGGCCGACCACGCCGATCCGCTGGCCGGCGGGGACATGCAGGGTGAGGTCGCGGAACACCGTCCGCCCGTCGCCATAGGCGAAGGAGACGTTTTCAAAGTCGATGGAGCCGCCGCGGGGAGCAAGAGTCCGGGCGTCGAGCGCGTCGGCCACGGCGTGGCCCGGGCCGATCACCCGCAGCGTCTCGGCGATCATGCCGAACTGTTGGGTGGTGCCGACCAGCGCGAAGGCGAGATCGCGCGAGCCGTGGAGGATGCGGAAGGTCAGGGTGGTGACCACCACCACGTCGCCGGGGGTGATGCGTCCCTGCGTCCACAGCCAGACCGCCCAGGTCAGCATGCCGCCGGCCATCACCCACAGGAATACGTCGTGCAGCATCCGGGTCTTTTCGAGATAGAGCCAACTTGCGCGCTGGGCCGCCGCCTCGCGGTCGAACTTGCGGGCCAGCCGTTCGGCCTCGATCCGGCGGGCGGAAAATGCCTTCACCGCCCACATGTTGGATACCACGTCCACCAGTTCGCCGCCGGCCTGCGCCGCCTGATCGGAAAAGGCGCGGTGCTTTGGCCGGCCGCGCACGCCGACCACGCCAATGATCCCCGCCACCATGAAGACGAACAGGGCCAGTGCCGCCGCCATCTGCCACTTGATGGTGGTCAGCACGATGATGGCGCCGATGAAATCGATGCAGGGTGGCAGGATGTTCCAGGTGACGGTGTTGGTCAGGGCGCCGACGGCCCCTGCGGTCTGGGTCACACGATTGCCCAGCGCGCCGGAGAAATGCTCCGCGAAATAATGAACCGGATGTCCGCTCAGATGCCGGAACAGGTCGAGGCGGATGTCCACCCCGACGCCGACGACCGTCAGGCAGCAGAGCCAGCCGGCCGAGCGCCACAAGGCGTTCTCCGCCGCAATCAGCACAATGAAGAGAAGCAGGGGCGACCACACTGCCGACCGGTCGGCGCCGGGCGTCGCCATGGCGTCGACCAGCAGCTTCATGCCGTACTGCACCGCCACGGCGCAGGCCGCCGCCCCGATGACTAGGGCCAGCAATCCGCCGAAATGCCCAGCCCAGCGCCGGATATACCCCCACAGGAAGCTGGAGGGGCGGCCGGGCAGCGGGCCGGAGGGCCAGTGGGAGAGGTCGTCGGCCGGACCGCCGCTCATTCGGCGGCCTCGCCGAGGGTTTCCTGATTGGGGAGGGTCATGTCATCGAAAATGGCCTGTTGGCGGCGAAGTTCCGCCGCGAGTCGCCCCTCCGCCGGGCGGCTGCCCTGCGCGTCGGGAAAGCCCAGCAGCCCGACCGGGCAATGGCGGTCATTGTCCCAGCCGGGATAGTCGAGCACCGGGTAGAGGCACAGCCCTTCCAACGGGACGCCCTCCGCCATCGCGGCGCGGGTTTCCTCGCCGACATAGGCCAGCCAGGGCGCGCGCTCTTGGCCTTCAGATCCCGTTTCGGCGATCAGGACGGGGCGGCCGTAGCGCTGGTGGATCTCGGCCAGCATCTCGCGGAAAGGGCGGAACTGCGGGTGGCCGCGCGGAATGGTGCCGCCGCCGATGTGCCATTGGTTGTCGGGATAGAAGTTGACGCCGACGATGTCCAGCAACTCCGGCCGGCCGCCCAGTCCCGGCCACAGGTCGCCGCGGATCATGTCCCAGGACTGGAACTGCGCCATCCGGAAGGCTTCCGCCTCGGTCCTGTCTTCGGGCCGGTCGGGATGGGCGGCGGTGTGGATGATGGGGTCGACCATCACGAAGCGGGCGCGCGGATCGACAGCCCGCACCGCCTCCATCCCGGCGATGGCGGCGCGGACCAGCTGGTGCTTCAGTTCGAACCCACGTCCGCGTTCGCAGGGATTGAACCGCGCCACGTCTCCGCCTGCCCAGGACCAGTAGGCGATCTCGTTGACCGGGCAGTAGAAGGGCACGGCGTCCGTCTCATCCCGCACAAGGGTCGCGACAGCCGCGGCGAAGCGGGCGAAGCGGGCGACGAACTCCGGCCGCCAGATGTCGATGCCGTCGGGCCAGCCGTAATGGCAGAGATCCCAGATCGGCTGCACCCCCTCCTCGCGCGCGGCATACAGCATCGGCAGGAAACTGGACCAGTCATGGTTCCCGGGCGATGTCTCGATCCGGTGCCAGCGCAGCCCGTCGCGCACGCTGCGCAGACCGAAGCCGCGCATCGTCCGGTAATCCGCCGCCGCATGGGTGTCGTGCCCGGTGGAGTGCAGCAGGTCGAGGCGCCGGCCATCGCGGCGGCGATGGCTGGAGCACTCGAATCCGCCCATAAAGAAGCTGTCGAAGAGGTTGGGAATGTGCATCCGAAACCTTCGGCAAGAGAGCAGGCTGGACGGTGGGGGCCAAGAAGGGGGTTCAGCGCACGGGCTGTTCGGCGTTGCGTTGTCCGGCCAGGGCGGCAAAGCCTTCGGCCGCAGCACGAGTTCCGCCCTCGGCTTCAGCCAGGCGGCTGTAGAGCGCCAGCGCCTGCCCGACGACCTGATCCATATTGTAATAGCGGTAGGTCGCCAACCGCCCAACGAAATGGACGTTCGGCGTGGCGTCGGCCAGCGCCTGATACCGGCGGTAGAGCGCCGCATTCTCCGGCTTGGGCACCGGGTAGTAGGGGTCGCCCTCCGCCGACGGATACTCGTAGGTCAGCGCCGTCTTTGCATGGTTCTGCCCCGTCAGGTGCTTGTATTCGGTGATGCGGGTATGGGCCACGTCCTCCGCCGGGTAGTTCACCACGCCCACCGATTGGAACCATTCCCGATCCACCGTCTCGTGCCGGAAGCGCAGGGAGCGATAGGGCAGCTTGCCGAAGCGGAAGTCGAAATACTCGTCCACCGGGCCGGTGAAGATCAGCCGGTCGTGCTTCACCTCGCGCGCCACCGTCCGGTAGTCGGTGTTCAGCGCGATGGTGATGTTGGGATGGTCGAGCATGTTTTCGAACATCCGGGTGTAGCCGTGCAGTGGCATCATCTGGAACTTGTCGCCGAAATAGCGGTCGTCGTCGTTGGTCCGCGTGGGCACCCGCGCGGTGACGCTCTTGTCCAGCTCCGACGGGTCGAGGCCCCATTGCTTGCGGGTATAGCCGCGGAAGAACGTCTCGTACAGCTCGCGGCCCACGGCGCCCACCACCACATCCTCCGACGTGCGGACGGTCTCCACCGGCTCCGCCTTCGACTTCAGGAAGGCTTCGACTCCGGCCTCGTTGAGGTTCAGACCGTAGAGCCGGTTGACCGTGGTGCGGTTGATCGGGATCGGCACCAACTGTCCGCCGGCCTGGGCCAGCACGCGGTGTTCGTAGGGGCGCCATTGGGTGAAGCGCGACAGGTAATCCGCCACCTGGACCGAGTTGGTGTGGAAGATGTGCGGGCCGTAGCGATGGATCAGCAGCCCGTCCTCGTTCAGATGGTCGTAGGCATTGCCGCCGATGTGCGGGCGGCGGTCGATCAGCAGCACCCGTTTGCCGAGGTCGCGGGCCAGCCGTTCGGCCAGGACGCTTCCGGCGAAGCCGGCGCCGACGATCAGGTAATCGAACTGTGCACGGCCGCCATGGGCCGCGGCACGCCGATCATGGTTGGGGGAAGCGACGCCAGGGCCGGTTCCATTCTCGTCAGTCACCGAACGCATTCGATCAATTCCTTCATCCGGCTCCAGGTGCTGTCCCAGGACATGTCCGAGAGCGTGCGGTCGATGGCGGCCAGCCAGTCCGGCGATGTTCTGTCGATGGACAGCGCCCATTCGCAGGCCTCGATGAAGGCCTCCGGCGTCTCGGCGATCCGCACCACGCCGCTGTCGCCGTAATGGCGGATCACGTCGGCGATGGGGGTGGAAACCACCGGCCGGCCCGCGGCCAGATACTCCGGGGTCTTGGTCGGGCTGATGAAGCGGGTGGCCTCGTTCAGCGCGAAGGGCATCAGCGCCACGTCCCAACCGGCCAAGTAGGAGGGCAACTCGGCATAGTTGCGCATGCCGGGATAATGGATGTTGGGGCGCCTGGGCAGATTCTCGGGGTCGATCTTCACCACCGGGCCCAGCATGACGAACTGCCAGTCCGGTCGCAGGGCAGCGATGGCGTCGAGCAGGCCGATGTCGAAGCGTTCGTCGATGACACCGTAGAAGCCGAGGCGGGGACCGGGGATCGGCGCTTGGTCGGCCGCCTCGGGAATGCTGCGGGCCTGGGCGAAATGGGGAATGTCGACGCTGCTGGGAAAGGGGTGGGCGTTGGCATGGCGCTCGCGCTTGGCTTCCCACAGGCTGTAGCCGCCGGTGAAGACCAGATCGGCCCGCTCCATCAGCGCGCGTTCACGATTCACCAACTCCGGCGAAACGCCCTGGAAACCGGACAGCTCGTCCATGCAGTCGTAGACGACGATGGAAGCGTCGAGCCGGTCAGCGAACTGCGGGCTCATCGGCGTGTAGTACCACAGGATCGGGCGGGCGATGCCGAGGTCGCGGAAGGCCTTGTCGAGCACGGCGGTCTGCGCCGCTTCAGCCTCGGCGCCTTGCATGCCGCGGGGCAGCTGCGGCACCAGCAGCGTGATGCTGCAACTGGTGCCGTAGACCGCCAGTCCGGGTTCGGCGATGTCGGCCTCCACCGGTTCCTCGACATAGAACAGGCGGTGGTGGCGGGAGAAGCGCTCCATCAGGTGCTGCGGTCGCTGGTGGACGAAGCCCCAGCGCAGGTGGGAGAAGCAGAGAAAATCAGCCGCCGGCGCGGCGGCGCTGTTGTCCTGCTCAGTCGCGGCGGGATGCACTCGTGTTTCCGGGCGAATGTCCGGACGAGTGGAAGTCCCAAACCCATGCGGGTCGTCCCGCCGGGCGAACATCTCGTCCTTGCCAGCATACTGCATGCCTGCTCCTGTGCCTTGAGTCGTTTGAACTGGGGTCGTTTGCTGATCGGCTTGGAAAGCCGTCCGTCCCTGTGAACCGCAGAAGGGAAACGGCTGTCCAAAGAAGGGAAACGGCTGTCCAAAACCGTTCTGAGAAAAACGCCTCCCAGTCATTCTTGGCATCTCTGCGAATCGCCAAAAAGCAACCCGGACAAATCGCCAAAGCTATTGCATATGAAATTGCGGATTTATACCCGCTTTCCCTCACACATGAACGCTAACACCCAAACCTGTCAGTCGGTCATCGAAAATCCGGCAATATCGCAACAGGGTAGGCACTTTACGGTAGAGACAATCACAATGTCGGCGCATCGAAAGGCAAAGCGATGAGCGATTGCGCTGTACCGGGAGTTAGGGTGTGAACGCAATTGGTCGGTCCGGGATTTCCGTCCGTTGTTGAAGGGTTAGCGTGACTTATCTGATGGCATCCGGGATGCGCCGGGATATCAACGCTCACCCAGCCGGACTGCGTTTCGATGCACCTTCGGCCCTTCCACCCCCAGGGGCCACCGACCGCTGCACTCTCCCACCCTTCCGGTGGATGGCGGGCGAAGGATCGGACCCAACACCAACTTGCTGCCCCCAAACACCACATAAGGACATGCCGATGCCGGAGCTGGAAATCTGGGGTGGTCTTGAATGTACCGTCGCCCGTATCCGCAACACCTATGTCGATCAGACGCTCCTCAACGGCCATGAACGGCGGCCCGATGATCTCGACCGCTTCGCATCGCTCGGCATCAAACGCATCCGCTATCCGGTTCTCTGGGAGCGTGTGGCACCCAACGGCATCGAAAGAGCCGACTGGAGTTGGACCGACGAAAGGCTGGAGCGTTTGCGGGAACTGGGCGTCCTGCCTATCGCCGGCCTGACCCACCACGGCAGCGGCCCCCGCCACACCAGCATGCTGGAGGCCAGCTTCGCGACAGGCCTTGCCGAGTTCGCCGCCCGGGTCGCCGAGCGCTACCCCTGGATCGACGCCTACACGCCGGTCAACGAACCACTGACGACGGCGCGCTTCAGCGGCCTCTATGGATTCTGGTACCCGCACACGACCGACGAGGCGAGCTTCCTGCGCATGCTGGTGAACGAGACGCGGGCGACCCAGCGGTCGATGCGGGCGATCCGCACGGTGAACCCGTCGGCCATGCTGATCCAGACCGAGGACATCACGCGCATCCACGGCACCCCGCCCCTGGTCGACGCCGTCGCCTTCCAGAACCAGCGGCGGTGGCTGAGCCTCGACCTGCTGACCGGCCGTGTGGACGAAGACCATCCCTTCTGGTCCCGCTTCCGCGACGCCGGTCTGGCCGACGCCATCACCGCCTTCGTCGAGGAGCCCTGCATTCCCGACATCCTCGGCTTCAACCACTATCTGACCAGCGAACGCTTCATCGACCACCGGGTGACGCGCTACCCCTCAGTCCCACGCTCCCGCGACGGCAGCGACGGCCATGCAGATGTCGAGGCGGTGTCGGTCCTGGCCGAGGGGCCGGCCGGCATCGAGGCGCTGCTGCGCGAGGCCTGGGAGCGCTACCGCCTGCCGCTGGCGATCACCGAGGCCCACAACGGTTCCACCCGCGACGAACAACTGCGCTGGCTGAACGACTTTTGGCAGGCGGCCTTGAACCTGAAGGCCGATGGGGTCGACGTGCGGGCGGTGACGGTTTGGTCCCTGCTGGGCAGCTATGACTGGAACCGGCTGCTGACCAAGCGGGTGGGATATTACGAATCCGGCCCCTTCGACGTCCGCAGCCCACAGCCCCGCGAGACGGCGTTGGCGGCGATGACCCGGCAGCTCGCCGCCACCGGCACGGCCGACCACCCGGTGCTCGACAGCCCCGGCCTGTGGCACCGCGCCGACCGTTTCCGCTGGGCACCCGTGCGCATCTGCCCCTACACCCCGGCCGACCGCCGCCGGCCCGCCACGGCAGAGCCGAGGATGCTGCTGATCGTCGGGGCAACGGGAACGTTGGGCCGCGCCTTCGCCCGCGCCTGTACCCGACGGGGATTGGCTTACCGGCTGGTCGGCAGGACCGACCTCGACATCGCCGATCGGGCATCGGTCGACGCGGCGCTGGCGCTCCACCGTCCCTGGGCGGTGATCAACGCCGCAGGCTTCGTCCGCGTCGATGACGCCGAGCGGATGGAGGACCAATGCCGGCGCGAGAATGCCGTCGGCCCGGCGATCCTGGCCGCCGCCTGCGCCGCCTTGGATGTCCCGCTGGTCGGCTTCTCCTCCGACCTCGTGTTCGGCGGGAACAAGGAGGGGACCAAGGAGACGCCCTATGTCGAAACCGACCCGGTGGCACCGCTGAACGTCTATGGCAGGACGAAGGCCGAGGCGGAGCAGGCGATGCTGACCCACCGGCGCGGGCTGGTGATCCGGACCAGTGCCTTCTTCGGCCCCTGGGACGAGCATAATTTCATCGCCACCACCCTCCGCGCCTTGGCCGACGGCACCCCGGTGCGGGCGGCGGCTGACGTTACCGTTTCCCCCACCTATGTGCCGGATCTGGTGAACACGACGCTGGACCTGCTGATCGACGACGAGAACGGCATCTGGCACCTCGTCAATGCCGGAGCCGTGACCTGGGCCGAGTTCGCCCGCGATGCCGCCCGGCGGGCCAAGTTGGACCCGTCGCTGGTGGAGGGGATCGCGGCGGCGGAAATGGGGTGGACAGCAGCGCGCCCACGTTTCAGCGCGCTCGCCAGTACCCGCGGATCGATCATGCCGACGCTGGACAATGCGCTCGCCGCCTGCCTGCGCAGCTGGGGGGAGGAAAGCATGACCGGGGTGCTGCCCTTCACCCAGACACAGCGGACCGCCAAGCCGACCGCGCGCCGGGCACCGACACCAACGTCGGCGCGGGATTCCGACCGCCGCGACGCTGCCGAATAGAACCGAGCGGATCGGGACGGAGGCTGGGACAAAATCCGGCCAAGCCTCCGTCCAAAACCCGTCGTTAACGATTGAGGGCGATTCTGCGCCTGCACGCAAGCGACATCCGCTTGCGGGACAGCAGGAAAACGGCAGGCGCACCATGCGGATCGCCCTTCTCACCTTCACCCTTCTCGCCGGCCTCGGCATCGCCGCCGGCAGCTTCGCTCCCGCGCTGGGAACGGGTTTGCCCCTCCCGGCGGTCAAGACTGCGGATGCCGCTCCCTGATTTCCGTGTCGGTCGGCTCGGCGGCCCCGGCACCGTCCGACGGTGCCTCATCCGGCAGCCGGTCGGTCGGCCGTCCGAACGGGAAGGCGGTGGCCAGCCGCAGGCCGCCGACCGACGACAGGCTGCGCATGATCCGACGCGCCTCCAGCGTCATCAACTGCACGGCCTCCCGCTCGCTCGCCTCGTCCTTCTCGTGCACCCGCGACAGCGCGTGCAGGGCATAAAGGCCGATGGCGAAGGAAAAGGCGAAAAAGAACTCCCAGTGGCGCAGCCGCATGGCCAGCACCTCGCTGCCGCCGCCCGGCGCCACCCAGCGGATCACCACCGACAGTTCGCGTGCGCCGAACCAGTCGGCGAACAGGCCGCTGACGATCGGAGCGATCCCGGCGGCCAGCGAGCCGAACAGGCTGACCGTCGCCAGATAGGCGGTGCCGTGCCCCTCCGGCGCCAGCTTCAGGCCGATGTTCCCCGTCGCCAGACCGATGCCGCCCGCCGCCGCCCCCATCAGCGCGTGGATGACCGCCAGCAGCGGCAGGGTCAACAGATGCCTCTCCGGTAAAGCCGTGAAAGGCAGGGCCAGCACGCAGCCGAGATAGACCGGTGCCGCCAGTCCTAGGATCGCCTTGTTCGACAGCCGGTCCGACAGCTGCCCCCACTGCCGCAGGGTCAGCGCATTGGCGACCTGGCTGACCGCCCACAGCACCACCACGATGCCCAGCCCGAATCCCAGCTGCTGCATCAGGTACATGGCGAAGAAGGGGGCCGCCAGATTGACCGCGACGTTCCAGCTGGTCATGAATAGGATCAGCCGCCGGAAATTCGCGTCGCGGAACGGCAGGCGCAGCATCGACGCCACCGAACTGCGCTCCACCCCCTTGTCCATCCGCGGCTCCGGCACCTGGGCCAGCCAGTAGGAGCTGACGAAGCCGGCGAGCGCGGCAGCGGCGAAGGCGGCGCTGTAGCCGTGGATCCGCTCGCCGAACGGCCAGTGATCCACCAGCAGCCCGCCGGCCAAGCCGCCGGCCAGCGCCAGGGTGGTCGCCCAGAACAGCCGACGCGCGAAGAATTGGCCCAGCCCCTCCTTCGGCAGCAGGTCGTGCATCCAGGAATTCCAGGAACAGGTCCCGACAGCCCCCAGCACCGCTATGGCGATCTGGCCGGCGATCAGCAGCATCAGTGCGGTCGACTTGTCTTCGAGGAAGGGCAGCAGGGCGATGGCCAGCACGACGACGCGGCCGGCGGTGATCGACCACACGGCGATCCTGCGCCGCTGCCTCAAACGCTCGACGAGGCCGATGGCGGGGATCTGCGCCAGTTGGCCGAAGAAGGGGATGGCGGCCAGCGCGCCAACGGCAAGCGGCCCGGCGCCGAGTTCCAGCGCCAGGCCGACCAGGATGATGCCGCCCGACAGGGCGCCCACGACATTGGCCCAAGCGCCGTCGCGGACCAGCGCATCCTTTCCCCGCTGGATATCGGCGGGTGTGATCTCGGAATCCGGGGCGAGACTCATCGTTTGCGATGGGCCTGCGGTGAAAAGGCGGGTTTGCCCCGGCGATGCGTCATCAGTCGGTTCCGATCGACGATGTTGTAAAAGGAGGCACGCGGGGAACGGCGGCGGACCGCCCCCTTGCGGGAGGAGCCGACCGATTGGGGCGACGCCGATGTCCGCTCCCCGCGTGTCACACGACCGGACAGCTGCCGCTAGGCCTCCGGGTTCGTGCCCATCTGTTCCTTTTGCGCACCCGATCCGGCCCGCGCCGGACCCAGGGTGGGTTCCTCACCCAACGGCTGCGCCTGCATCGCGGTGAACTGGCCCTTGCCGTCCAGCGATGCGCCTTGCGTGTAGCGGCCGGCCGGCGGCGGTTCGCCGTTGCGGTCGGTGCCGGCGAAGACGTAGCTGAACTCCTGCTTTTCCAGCGACTGGTCAAAGCTGTTGGGGATCGGCAGGACGTTCTCCATGCCGCCCAGCTCCTCGATCACCGCAAGCCATTGCTGCTGGTGCATGGTGTCGCGGGCGATCAGGAAGCTCAGCATGTCCTTCATGCCGGGATCATGGGCGGCATTGTACAGGCGCACGGCCAGTGTCCGTCCGGTGGCCTCCGCGGTGATGTTGGAGAACATGTCGGCGGCGAGATTGCCGCTGGCATAGATGTGCGAGCAGTCGAAGGGCAGCCCGTCGGAATTGCCGGGGAAGGCGGCCAGCCCGGTGGACAGCAGATGCTTGTGCAGCATGCCTTCCACCAGATGGCGCGGCCGTTCGCCGCCCATGACCGCGCTCAGCATCGGGCTGGCTTCCGCCGCCGTCTCCTGCAGGGTCAGCGGCGCATGCTCCAGGTTCAGTGCGACCGCGGTCGCCAGCATCTCGATGTGGCCGATCTCCTCGGTGGCGGTGTTCAGCAGCATGTCGCGGTACTTGTTGTTCGGGCTGCGCGCGCCCCAGGCCTGGAAGAAGTATTGCAGGCAGACGCGAAGCTCGCCCTCGATGCCGCCGATCGCCTGCTGGAGCTGCCGTGCAAAGAGAGGATCCGGGGTTTCGACCCGTACCGGATACTGCAATCTCTTATCGTGGAAATACATGGCGTAGCCTTCCGCATCGCGTTCGATACGAGTCGAACAGAATCAGGCGCAGATGATTTCCTTGAACGGAGTGGTATGTCGTAGGATTACTGATACCCCTGATCCAAAGACGTGGGTTTACTTTTGCGCATTCAAGAATTTGTAATCTACAGCAGGATCGCGCTGACCTCATGATTATCTGCGTTCGGCCATTGTGACCTCCGCATCGGAAGCGGGACGACCATCCGCATCCTGCGCCCGGACGGCATGAGGCACGGGTGCGGCCGGAGCGGCACCGGCCGCCGCCGGCCCGTCGCCGATGATCAGGCGGGCGCCGCGCTCGTAGGTCAGATAGCGCCACAGCCATTGCATGCTGACCAGCAGCCGCTTCTCGAAGCCGACCAGCAGATAGACATGCACCACCGCCCACAGGATCCAGGCGAGCCAGCCCTTCAGTTGCCGGGTGCCGAAATCGAAGACCGCGGCGCTGCGGCCGACGATGGCGGTGTTGCCCCGGTTCTTGAACCGGAAGGGCGGCATCGGCTCACCGCGCAGGATGTTGGCGGCCAGCGCCGCGCCCAGATGCTGGCCCTGCTGCTTGGCGACCTGCGCCAGCCCCGGCAGCGGCTTGCCGTCGTCCCCCGCCCCCAAGGCGGTATCACCGAGGGCATAGACGCCATCCAGTCCGGGAACCGACAGGTCGGCGTCGACGCGGATGCGGCCGGCGCGGTCGGTCTCCAGCCCCAGCCAGCGCCCGGCGGGCGACGCCGCGACCCCGGCCCCCCACACCATGGTGCCGGCGGGAATGAAGCGCCCGCTGATGGTGACCCCGCCCGCTTCGATCTTCTCCACCGCCTGTCCGGTCATCACCGTGACGCCAAGCCGTCCAAGGGCGTTCCGGGCGTAGCGCGACAGATGTTCGGGGAAAGTGCCGAGCAGCCGCGGCCCGGCCTCCACCAGCAGGATGCGGGCGGAGCGCGGGTCGATGCGGCGGAAGTCGCGGGCCAGGGCGTAGCGGGTCAACTCCGCGACGGCACCGGCCAACTCGACACCGGTTGGACCGCCTCCGACGATGACCACCGTCATCAGCATCGCCTGCTCCTCCGGGTCGGTGGACAGCTCCGCCCGTTCGAAACAGCCGAGCAGGCGAGCCCGGATATGCTGCGCATCCTCAATCGTCTTGACGCCCGGCGCCACCGCCGCCCATTCGTCATGACCGAAATAGCTGTAGGAGGAGCCAGTCGCGATGACCAGCCGGTCATAGCGGACGTCGCCGTCCCGATGTGGCCCGTCCGGGTTCAGCCGCACCAGCCGCCGCTCCGTGTCGATCCCCGTCACCTCGCCCAGCACGACGCGGATGTTGGGATGGCGGCTGAGGATCTTGCGGATGGGCTGGGCGATGTCGGCCGGCGACAGGGCCGCGGTGGCCACCTGATAGAGCAGCGGCACGAACAGGTGGTAGTTGCGCCGATCGATCACCGTCACGGGAATGCCGGTGCTGCCGAGTGCCGCGGCGCAGGCCAGCCCACCGAAGCCGGCGCCGATGATGACGACGTGCGGGCGCTCGCCTGCCATCGGCTGAGATGTCTGGTTGAGGTGCTGCACGGTTCGAACTCTCCCGGTCTACCTTGCGGTGCCGTCCTGTAAACAGCTCACACGGCCGAATAGGGAAAAAGCAGGTCGATGAAACGTTCCGCCGTCGGCTGCGGTTCATGGTTGGCCAGTCCAGGCCGCTCGTTCGCCTCGATGATCACGTAATCGGGTCCGAACAGGTCCGGCACCAGCAGGTCAAGCCCGACCACCGGAATGTCCAGCGCGCGCGCCGCCTCGATCGACGCCTCGACCACCCGGCGGTGCAGCTTGTCCGTGACATCGTGCAGCGTGCCGCCAGTGTGGAGGTTGGCAGTCTTGCGGACGGTAAGAACCTGACCCTCCGGCAGGACGGCATCCATCGCGAGGCCGGCGTCGCGCACGCAGCGTTCCGTCTCGGCATCCATCGGAATGCGGCTTTCGCCCCCGGTGGCCGCCGCGCGGCGGCGGCTCTGCGCCTCGATCAGCTGGGCGACCGTGTGCGCGCCGGTGCCCACCACCTCCGCCGGACGACGGATGGCTGCGGCGACGACGCGGTAATTGATGACCAGAACGCGCAGGTCGTTGCCGGGGATGAAGCGCTCCAACAGAACCGTGTCGCAGACCGTCTTCGCCTTGGCGATGGCCCAGGCGAGAGTGTCGGGATCGCGCACGTCCACGGTGATGCCCTGCCCCTGCTCGCCCCGCGCCGGCTTGACGACGATCCTGCCGTGCCGCTCCAGGAAGGCGATGTCGTCGGCCACATCGCCGGCCACGCTCTGGTCCGGCACCGACAGCCCCGCCTTTTCCAGGACCCGCCGGGTGACCGCCTTGTCGTCGCAGCGGAACAGCGCGATGGCGGAGGTCAGCTCAGTCAGGCTTTCCCGGCACAGGATGCTGCGCCCGCCCAGGCTGAGGCGGAACAGGTTGGCTTGCGCATCCACCACCTCCACCCCTATGCCGCGGCGCCGCGCCTCGTTGATGATGATCATGGCGTAGGGGTTCAGCCCGGCTTCCACCGCCGGGCCGGCGAACAGCTTCTCGTTGATCGGGTTCTTCGTCTTAAGGGTGAAGGCGGCGACCCGGCGGAAGCCGAGCTTTTCATACAACGCGATGGCGTTGCCGTTGTCGTGCAGAACCGACAGATCCATGAAGCTGCGGCCGCGGCGCCGGTACTGCTCGGCCAGCGCGCGCACCAGCGCCTCGCCAATGCCTGGGCATGAGGCCTGCGGATCGACCGCGAGGCACCACAGCGAAGATCCGTTCTGTGGGTCCCTGAAGGCGCGCACATGGTCCACTCCAGTGACAGAACCGATGACGGCGCCGGTCACCGCGTCTGTGGCGATCAGGTGGGTCAGAACGCGGCTGTCCCGCTGTGCCCAATAGAGCTCCGGATCGACCGGCACCATGCCGCGGGCGGCGTGGATGCGGTTCACGGCGTCGGCATCCTGACGGTGGCGCGGCGCCCCGATGTCGAAGCCGCGCAGCTGCGGCCGGTCCTTGTAGGCCCACAGACGCAGCCGGAAGGTGTGGGACGGGTCGAGGAACAGTTCGTTCGGCGCCCGCGCCAGCACCACATGCGGATCCTCGAGGTAAAAGGCGATGTCGCGCTTGCCTGGCCGCTCCTCCCGCATCGCTGCGATCAGCGCCTCGGCATCCGGGAAAGTGTGGGCGAACAGAAGGCGGCCCCATCCGCAATCCACCACCGCCTGCGACGAAGGGGCGGCCGGCCGGATGCTGCGCCCGACGGTCGGTTTCGGATCGAGACAGGAGGCGACGAGCACCCGCTCGATGCGGAAGGACTGCCGGGTTTCGTTCTGCAAGGTCATGTCGGCCTCGGATCCCATGGGTTTGCTGCCGGACCTCAAGCAGGGCGACCTGTCGAAGCGTCGGTCCGCGCGAAAGCGTGACTGCCCTCCCCAGCCGCCTGTTCGGCGGCACCTGCGAGGGGGCATCCATGACAACAAACCGTCACCGGAAACGGGACTGAGCTGACGACGTAGGAAGGGGGGCGGCTTCAGTGCTATCGCCGGGGCAACGAATGTCATGAACGACAAGCTCACCGGGGGCGGTGGCAGTGCCCCGGCGGTCGAGCACATCCAGCGCATGCTCCATATCGCGCCGGCCATGTTCCCACCGCTCCGTCACCATGGGCCGGGTCCAGTCGAAGGCTTTCATCCCGACCTCACTGGCAAGCGGCGCCTGGGTCAGCAGCAGCAGCGTGGTCGCGCCCTCCGCCGGTTCCCGTCCGTTGGCCCGCCGCTCCCGCCGCAGGGCATGGTCGGACCGCAACCTCTCCACCGCCAGCCGGCTCTGGGTGGCGAACAGCAGTTCGAGCTGCCGGTCGGTCGATTGCGCGACGGTGGACAGCGGCCCACCCACCCGGCTGAACAGGTCGACGGCGATGCACAGGCGGTCGTCCACCGCCGGACTTTCCAGTGCTGCGGCAAGCGGCAGATTGGCCGACAGCCCGGCATCGCAAAAGAGCCGCCCATCGATCTCCACCGGCGGGAAATAGGGCAGGAACCCGCTGGAGGCGAGGAGATGCTCGACAGTGATCCGCGCCTCGGCCGTGTCGAAGCGGCGCTCCTCACCAGTCGCCAGATCGGTCGCCACCACGGTCAGGCGGAGGGAGCCCCCGTTCAACCGATTGAAATCCACCAGCCGCTCCAGCCGCGCCCGCAGCGGTGTTAGGTCGTAGAGACTGGCGTCTCCCGGCATGCCCGGCAGCATC
This sequence comes from Azospirillum sp., assembly GCF_035628975.1. Lineage (GTDB taxonomy): Bacteria > Pseudomonadota > Alphaproteobacteria > Azospirillales > Azospirillaceae > Azospirillum. The sequence goes on from NZ_DASPIS010000101.1 coordinate 16,128, forward strand.
GACCACGCGCCCGGCAGCCGTGGCCGCCAAACCAACGGGTGACCAAACAGCAGGAGAGGCAAAGGGCGCGCCCGCCGGTCGCCGGAAAGGCCGGTGCCTATCAACCCCGAGCCATCGACCCCCGCGGTCTCGTCCCAGAAGCGGCGCAGCCGTTCCGTCCGCCCCTCGGGCGGGCCGCCGGCGATCAGCGCCGCCGTCACCGCCCCGATGGAGGAACCAACGATCCGCTCAGGCTCCAGCCCATGCTCGAACAGCGCCGCACAGGCGCCGGCCTGATAGGCACCCAACGCGCTGCCGCCGGACAGCACCAGAATCGTTCGCCTCGTCATGAAACCGTCCGCCGACGGTTGGCCGACGGCTGCCAACGGCGCCATGCCAGCAGCCCCAGCGGCACCCCGACGAGCGCCAATGCCAGCAGCGGCGCCCCGCCATTGTTCGGTCCCTTCCGCCAGCCGCCATAAACGGCCCTCCCGTCGCGCATCGGCCGGAACAGGGTGCCGCTGGTGGGATCGCTCGGGTCTTCGGCCAGGAATCCGCGGTGCAGAGCCCGGCCATTCAGCCGTGTCGTCACCGAAGGCGACAGCCGTTTCAGCAGCGCCCCGACCTTACCGGCGCCGCCGATGATGGTCTCCGCCCGCGGATGTTCCACCAGTTCCAGAACCGTCCGGGCGACCTTCTCCGGCGTGTAGACCGGCGGTGCGGCGCGCACGCGGTGACCGCTGTAATTCGCGGCATGCTGGAAAAAGGGCGTGTCGATCACCGAGGGCAGGATCGTGCAGATATGGATGTCCGGCTGGTCGAGCACCTCCTGCCGCAGGCTTTCCGACAGGCCACGGATGGCGAACTTGCTGGTGGCGTAGGCGGTGGAGTCCGGCTTCGCCAGCCGTCCGACGATGGAGGCGTTGTTGATCAGCACCCCATGTCCTTGGGCAAGGAAGCGCCGCATCGCCGTCTTTGCCCCGTGCATGGTGCCGAGCACGTTCGTTTGGATTACCCGGTGCCAGGCATCGGTCGGAATATCCTCGATCCGGCCGAAGACGCCGACCCCGGCATTGTTGAACCAGACGTCGATGCGGCCGAAGCGCTCGACCGCGCGTTGGGCCAGTTCTTCGACCGCGTGCTCTTTCGCCACGTCGGTCGGCACGGCCAGTGCCTCCCCACCCAACTGCCGACATTCCCGTTCGGCCTCAGCCAGCATGTCTTCCCGCCTTGCGGCCAGTACCACCGCCGCACCGCGGCGTGCAAAGGCATGGGCGGTGGCGCGGCCGATGCCACTGGAGGCGCCGGTGATGACGACCACCAGCCCGGAAAAGGGGTATCCCATGTCGCTGTTCCCCGTGCTGTGCAAATTCTCTTTGCTTCGACCTGCTCTGGCTAACGCTGGCAGGCTGCTCTCCTCCAACAAATCGGGCTGGAAAAGGAGCACGGAATCATGCTTGAACTGTCCGGCTTATGCCGGATGAACTGCGCCGGGCCCGTCTTGCACATCCTTATCGTCGCTGCGTCCCAAGCAACCGTTCAAACTGTTGCCGCACGATGCCGTAGCACTCGCAGGCGGCACTCTCCAGGACGGGCCTGTCGAGAACGGTCATGGTCCCCTGGCCATAATCGATCGCGCCGATGCGCTTCAGAACTCCGGCAGCGGTGGTCACGCCGGCACGGCGCACGCCCAGCATCAGACTCATGAATTCGTGGGTCATCGGGAACTGGTCGCCCTCGGCCCGGTCATGCGTCATCAGCATCCAACGGGCCAGACGCTCTTCCACCGTGTGGCTGCCGTTGCACACAGCGGTCTGGGAAATCTGGATCTGGACTGCTTGCGTGTAGCGCAGCAGCAAGGTTCTCAACGGTACGCTGTCGTCGAACACCCTCTTCAATGCTGATGCCTGGATGTGGAAGGCCGTGCCTGCTCCTTGAACCAGGGCTTCCGAGGGCGCGCTTTCGGCACCGAGCAGCACGGGCAAGCCGACCAGACCTTCACGGCCGATCACGCCGATCTCCATGCTTCCACCCCCTTCCAAGGGGGCCAGCAGGGAGACCATGCCGCTTTCCACGAAGTAGCACGCCTCGATCGGCTCATCCGCCGCATAGAGTATCTGTTTCAATTTGAGCGGGACGGGGGTGAGCAGTGGCACCAAGCGCCTGAAATCCTCGGGCGGAAGGGCGGCTAGAAGATGATTGCGAACGACGGTTTGCTCGATCTGAGGCATGTGTACCCCCATCGGTTAGGCGGGAGCACACGCAACTCTCAGTCACCCACGGCCAGGATCGTGGCGGGTGATGGACATAGAAATAGGACTTTTCCATCCCTTTGCCGCTGGGAAGAGGGGGTAAGGCTCCCCTGACGGATAATGCGGTACGGAAGCGTACCGCACTGTCCCTCCCGATGCTCCAGTCTTTCCAACGTGAGTTTGGGTACCGTGGATATGGGAGGACATGCTCGTGCAGAAGAACCTGAACGCTGCTGTTGCTGTCCTGGAAGACGATGCAATCGTGCGGCTTGCGATCACCGCCTTCTTCGATGCGCAGGGAACTGAAGTCCTGGCCGGATCGAACGGCTCGGAAGTCGCCGCTCTGGTCGCCATGACACGGCTACGACCGACGATCATCATTGCGGATTACCGCCTCGGTGCGACCACGGCAATGGACGAAGTGCCGGAGGTCATGGCGGCGCTGCCCGAAGATGTCACCGTGGTGATCACGACGGGCGACACCTCGCCCGAAACCCGTGATCTGATCGCCGCATGTGGATGGCGCCTGCTCACGAAGCCGTATCGGCCTCAGGACATCCTCTCGATCATGAATGCCGCATAGCGGAACAGGCGGCAAACCATAAGATCGATAAAAGCCACATTCCTCCAAACAATCTCGCCATCGCTACGGTGAAAGGCCTTCTCATCAGTTCCGATGGAAGGAATTTTGTGAAAGATCGAGGGGTTCTACATGGATCAGCAAGCGCGGTATGATGCCCAGCCGGAAGAATCGGAAATAATGCCCTCCCACCGCGTCTCCACAACCGAGTCCTTTCGGTTCCTGATTGTGGATGATCAGGCACTGGTCCGCTTCGGATTGTCGCTGGCATTGCAGCAGCACTATGCCGGTGCCAGCGTCGCCGAAGCCGGTACTCTGTCTGGCGCACTACACCAGCTCAAGTCCGAACCCGATCTGACAGCCATTCTCTATGACCTGAACCTCGACGACAGTGATGGTCTGGACGGTCTGACTGCCATTCTGGAGGCTGCGGGCGATGTGCCACTGATCGTCGTGTCTGGCTCCGGCGATGGCGGAACCGTCGCCTCCTGTATTCGGGCCGGCGCCCGCGCCTTCGTTCACAAAGGCTGTGAAATGAAGGTCTTGGAGCAAGCCCTGCCGATCGTATTGAGCGGTGGAATCTTCGCACCGGCCGTACCCGCTGGGCACAATCATGGTCCAATTCGAATTCCGCTATCGTCCACGCCCCCGCTTCCAAAAGAGTTCAATCCGGTTGACGGACTGACCGACCGCCAGCGCCAGGTATTGTGTCTGCTTCTGGATGGTCAATCGAACAAGGAGATCGCCCGCGCTCTGGGAGTGCTGGAAGGCACGATCAAAGTGCATCTGCGCACCGTGATGCAGCGGCTTGGTGTGCGCAACCGCACCCAACTGGCTCTGGCCGCCGTGAAGGCCGGTGTGGTGTCGTCGGTACAGGAACAGCACGGCAGAAATCCCAGCCGGAATGTCTATCAGTCAGCCAAATAAAGACCTATGGCCGGACCTTCAGCAGCGGCCACTCGGGCACACGCTTCACCACGCCCGCACAAAGACCAACGCTGTGGCGCGCGCGATGATCCTGCGGACTGCGGCGTTCGGCGAAGCCCTGTTCTCGATCCCTCACCAACTCTAGCGAATGATTGAAAACCGCTCTAACGGGCGAACACGGTGGACCGGGCCTGCGACCAGTCATGGCCGGCGACGAGCGCGGCAATTGCGCGGGCGATCTTGCCGCCGCCTTGCACCGACGGCTCGATCGGGTTGGCATAGTCCGCCGCCTCGTCGCAGATCAGGCGGAGATCGATCAGCGGCAGCCCGCGCGCGAAGGCGGCCCGCGTGATGACGTCGTTGAAGACGGTCAGGCCGGTAACGACCAGCCGCTGACGCAACGGGTCGGGGGTAGTTCGCATCATATATGGTGCAGACCGCCGTCGGCAGGCGCAGAGCCGTCACGGCATCGAGCATCGCCTGATAGTCGCGCTGGAATTGCTCCCGCACTTCGCCCAGCGCATTGACGGCGCCGGCAACCGACCGCGCCCCCTCGTCGAGAACGCGGGAATGCCGAAGGGCGTCGTTGCCGCCGACGCTCACCACGATGTGGCTGGCATCGGCAGGCACCTGCCGGACCTGAGCGGCTACGCTGCCCGTCACCCCGCCATCGACCGCCCGCAAGGTCGCCTGCCAGCCCTGCGGCAGATGCCGGCGCAGCTGCGTCACCACGTCGGGGCCGCCGCCCACATAGGCTGCATTGTCGAAGATCGAATCTCCAAGAAGAACAACGTTCGACATGGACGGTCATCTCCCTTTCCGGGTTTCCGACATGCGGCCGTGGCGACCGACACAGGTGAATGAACTGGCCGCCTCCAGACAGGACGAACAGTGCCCTACCGATTCGGGAGTTGATCCCTGCCCCTTCGGCAGCCTTGCCACCCGCGTCGGCAGAACCCACATGTGCCGCCCGTCAGCCCGCCGCCCCCACGCGGACGGGATGGACACCCATTTTCGAGGCGCTGAGCTTGGTCGATGGCAACCGCAATACTCGGCGTAAGAGCCTGGCTGCTCATCCTTTCCCTACTCTCGTCCATTCCTCTTTTCGCCTTTGCCGGATACGCCACCTACCGGCTCGCACAGGCTGAGCAGACTGCGATCCTCACGAACCTGGTTCAGCGCAACGATGCTGCCGCCCGATCCGTGCAGCAGCGCCTTCAAAGCTGGTCCACCCTGCTGATGACCCTGGCGCGGTCGCAAGCCGCCATCGACGGCGATCTCCGCAGTTTCTATGACCATGCCGTGCGGATGAAGGGGCTCTACCCCGACATCGCCGGCATCTCCCTCCATGATCGGTCCGGCAACGCGCTGTTCAGCACGCTCAGTCCTTACGGAACGGCTCTGCCCCCCTCCCCTCAGCCGGAGATGGTGAAAAGGGTCTTCGCCACCGGTACCTCGCAGTTGTCGGACGTTTTCACCGACACCGCCAGCACATCCTTGAGCATGGCGGTCAGCGTTCCGGTGATCACCCCGACCGGAGTCACCCACAGCCTTTCCGTGAATGTGCCCATCCGGGTCCTGAACGCCGTACTCGACGCCGAAAGCCTACCGGCCGGCTGGTACGCGGCCATCGTCAATCATCAGGGCACGGTCTTGGCGCGCAACCGGGCGCCGGAGGAGGTCGTAGGCCGAAAGGCGACGGCGCCGTTCCGACGGATTTTGGAGCACACACACCGTGGTGTGGTGGATCTGCCGTCGGCCGACGGCACCAAGCTGAAGAGAGCATTCATCAAGATGCTCCCATGGGATGTCACCGTGATGATCGGCGTGCCCGAGGACATTTATTGGGCGCCGCTGAAGCGATCCCTGTTTCTGGTCGGTTCTGGAGGTCTGGCGCTCGTAGCCCTGGGACTGGTTCTGGCCACCTGGTTTTCCGGGCGCCTCGCGCGGGACGTCTTTGCCGCGGCTGGCGCAGCGGCCGCCCTTGGGCGCGGCGAGCCGCCGTCACCGCGGCTGACCCGCGTTCGTGAAATCGATGACCTCTCCCGCGCGCTGGTGAAGACGCACGACTTGCTGCGCTGCCATGACGCGGCACGCGACGCGCAGCACCGCGCCGCCTTGCAGGCAAAAGCCGAGGCGGAGCAAGCGAACCTGTCGAAGAGCAAGTTTCTGGCGGCCGCCAGTCACGACCTTCGCCAGCCGCTGCAGTCCCTCATGTTGTTCGCCAGCATCCTGCGCTCGCATGTCGACGGCCGTCAGGCGGTTGGCGCACTGACCCATCTCGAACGCGGTCTCGACGCCCTCAAGGACCTCCTCGACAGCCTTCTCGATGTCTCGCGCCTCGATGCAGGCGCGGTGGACCCCACGCTGGAGGACTTCGACGTCAACTCATTGCTCGGCCCCCTTGTCACGGCCTATGAGGGCGTGGCGAGAAGCAAGGGATTGAGGCTGGAGGCATCACCCTGTGCGGCAACGGTGCACAGCGATCGCACGCTGCTCGCCCGCATGCTGCGCAATCTTCTGGAAAACGCCGTGCGCTACACTGAAGCGGGCGCAATCCGCGTCACCTGTCACCTGGACGGTGCGCACGTGAAGATCGCGGTCAGCGATACCGGGATCGGCATCCCGGCCGACCATCTTGCACGGATCTGGGAGGAGTTCCATCAGGTCGCCAATCAGGAGCGGGACCGCAACCAGGGCCTCGGACTGGGGCTGGCGATCGTCCGTCGCCTTTCGAACCTTCTCGACCACCCTGTCGAGGTAAGGTCCACGCCGGGACAGGGATCGGTCTTCACCATCTCGGTTCCACGCGGAGCCGCCATCGCCGATCGGGTCGAGGAACCGGCGCCGTTCATGCCGCCGCAAGGCGGCCACGGCCGTGTCGCCGTGGTCATTGACGACGACACCATGGTACTGATCGGCCTGACCGCTTTGTTGAAGAAGTGGGGATATCAGGTGTTCACGGCAGCGTCGGCGGAGCAGGCTCTCGCCCGGCTTGCAGACGCCAGCAAGCCGCCGGACATCATCCTGTCCGACTACAGGCTTCCGCAAGGCACCGGCGTTGCGGCAATCCTGGCGATACGGGAGCGGTTTCAGGCCCCCATACCCAGCATCCTGCTGACGGGAGAAACCGGCAGCGACGCGGAGGGGGAGGCAGACCGGCATGGCCTGCATCTCATCCACAAACCGGTTACGTCACGCCAACTCGCCGCCGTGATGCAGGAGATCATGGCGGCCAACCCCGTCTCTGAAGAGGGTGAACGGGAGAAAAGGGGGCTGCGTCGCGGCGGAACGCTGGACGACGGCGAAGATGGACACCCCGGACAAGCCAGACCGGCGTGATCCCGGTGGGATGGCCGGCGCCGGTGCGCCGATTTCGGCCAATGCCGGATAGTGTGTCGTTCGCATCAAACATGGGTCGGCACCGGCATTTCTTCCCTTAGCTGCTGCTATACCAAAGTATCCGGCGCCTACGTGCCTGGGCCCCGTAAGTATAAACCTTGTTTTTCATGTCTCATCCCCGCACCGGTATCATTCGGCTTGTTTGTCGTCTCCCTATTGGTCAACCGGCGGCGACTGCCCCGGAACCATCCTCTTGCCCGCCTATTGAGGCCATTGCGGTCGGCGCACGTCGGCACGCTGGCTCATTCGGTTCCGCAGCCGGGCTTCGCAGGAGAAGAGCCCGGCTTCGGACCAGTAAAGGGCCCGAGATGGGCAAGGAGACGACGCCATGACTGCTACCGTCGATCTTAGACCGGCAAAGGGGCGTCATCCTTTGCATACGGTTTTGCTGGCTGCGATCCTACTACCGTTTCTCGGGGGGCTGCTCAGCGACATCGCCTACACATCCAGGGCTGTTCAACGCTACGAGAGACGGCATCGTAGGAGGGCATCCAAGCCGCCAATGGCAAGGCGGTACCGGGTGTCGCGGACGTTGTCGGCGCCGTTGGCGCGCAGGATGTTGGCGGCAAAGGAGCGGATGCGGGCCA
>NZ_DASPIS010000102.1:0-51290 GCF_035628975.1 Azospirillum sp.
GCCCAACTTCCTGTCCGAGACGCTGCCATTCAACATCCTGCGCATGATCCACACCAACGCGCTGATCGTGTGGCTGCTGCTCGGCTTCTTCGGCTCGGCCTATTATCTGATCCCGGAGGAGGCGGAGCGCGACATCGAGAGCCCGATGCTGGCCTATGTCCAGCTGGCGATCCTGATGGTCGGCGCCCTTGCGGCGGTCATCGGCTACACCATGGGCATCCATGAAGGACGCGAGTTCCTGGAACAGCCGCTGTGGGTGAAGGTCGGCATCGTCATCGCAGCGCTGATCTTCCTCTACAACGTCTCGCTGACCGTGTTCCGCGGCCGTAAGACGGCGATCACCAACGTCCTGCTGCTGGGGCTGTGGGGTGTCGCCATCTTCTTCCTGTTCGCCTTCTACAACCCGGCCAACCTGGCGCTGGACAAGATGTACTGGTGGTACGTCGTCCATCTGTGGGTGGAGGGCGTGTGGGAATTGGTGATGGCGTCGATCCTGGCCTTCCTGGTCATCAAGATGACCGGCGTCGACCGCGAGGTGGTGGAGAAGTGGCTCTACGCCATCGTCGGTCTCGCCCTGTTCTCCGGCCTGCTCGGCACCGGGCACCATTACTACTGGATCGGCGCCCCGGGCTATTGGCAGTGGATCGGTTCGCTGTTCTCCACGCTCGAGGTGGCGCCCTTCTTCGTCATGGTCCTCTTCGCCTTCACCATGGCCTGGAAGGGGCGGCGCGACCACCCGAACAGGGCGGCCTTCCTGTGGACGCTCGGCACGCCGGTCTTCGCCTTCTTCGGAGCGGGCGTGTGGGGCTTCCTGCACACGCTGTCCTTCGTGAACTACTACAGCCACGGCACCCAGGTCACCGCAGCGCACGGGCATCTCGCCTTCTTCGGCGCCTATGTGATGCTGAACCTGTCGATCATTACCTACGCCATGCCGGGTTTGCGCGGCCGCGCGCCCTACAACCAGGTGCTCAATATGTGGAGCTTCTGGATCATGACCTCGGCCATGGCCTTCATGACCTTCACCCTGACCTTCGGCGGCGTCGTGCAAATCCATCTGCAGCGCGTGCTGGGGATGACCTATATGGAGGTGCAGGAGCAGTTGGCCCTGTTCTACTGGATGCGTCTCGGTTCCGGCGTCTTCGTGGTTCTGTCGGTTCTGCTGTTCGTCTATTCCGTCTTCGGACCGGCCCGCGAGCAGTTGCCCGCGCGCAGCCGGCCCAGCGTCGCTCCGGCGGAATGATGGGCGGGGATGCATCGGGAGACGGGGTGGCGGACTCCGCCATCCCCTTCTACGCCCCGACCGGCAACGAGGTGGCGCTGTTCGAACATGCCCACCGCAACCGGCTGCCGCTGCTGCTGAAGGGGCCGACCGGCTGCGGCAAGACGCGCTTCGTCGCGCATATGGCGGCGCGGCTGGGGCGTCCGCTCCACACCGTGTCCTGCCACGACGATCTGACTGCCGCCGACCTGACCGGGCGCTACCTGCTGAAGGGCGGCGACACCGTCTGGACCGACGGCCCGCTGACCCGGGCGGTGCGTGAGGGCGCCATCTGCTATCTGGACGAGGTGGTGGAGGCGCGCAAGGACGTAACCGTCGTGCTGCACCCGCTGACCGACGACCGCCGCCTGCTTCCGCTGGAACGCACCGGCGAGCTTCTGGAGGCCCCGCCGGACTTCATGCTGGTCGTGTCCTATAACCCCGGATACCAGAACATCCTGAAGTCGCTGAAGCCCAGCACCCGCCAGCGCTTCATCGCCATCGAGTTCGGCTTTCCGGCTCCGGAGGCGGAGACCGCCATCGTCGCCCGCGAGAGCGGGCTTGCCGCAGAGCGGGTGGCGCCGCTGGTTCGGTTGGGCAACGCCCTGCGCGCGCTCAAGGGACAGGATCTGGAGGAAGGCGTCTCGACCCGGCTGCTGGTCTATTGCGCCAGCCTGATCCGGGACGGCATGGCGCGCGACGAGGCGGTGCTGGCCGCCATGGTCGAGCCGCTAACCGACGACCCGGAGGTCAAGAAGGCGCTGCTGCGGGTGGCCGAACTCACGCTGGGGTGACGCATGGCATCCATCTGGGAACCGGAGGAGTTCGTCGGCGCGCTGTGGCACCGCCTTGTCGGCAATGCCGTGTCGTACCCACGCCATCCGCAGGCGGCGGTCGGCCTGGACGACATGCGGACGCGGCTGGGCGTGCTGTTCCGGGCGCTGGGCGGGCCGGGCGCCGTCCGCATCGCCGCGACCGCCGCGGAGTCCTCCGGCCACCGGCTGGGCTTGAAGCAGTGGCTGGGCCTGGGAACCGAAAAGCTCGACCGCGCCCGCTATGACGGCGCCACCCTCCAGCTTCCCGACCGCCTCGACGTCTTTCCGGTGCGCGAGGACAATGCCGGGCTCTACGAGTGGCTCGCCGCCTTCTTCGTCCATGCCGAGCCGCCGCCGATGCTTCCCCCCGATCTGCTGCAGGCCGATCTGGCCCGCCTGCGCGCGGCAAGGGTGGCGACCGACCGTGCGCTTGCGGCATGGCCGGGACTGCGCGCGCTGCATGAGCGGCTTTGCCGGGCGATGCGCGCCGCAAGGCCGCGGCGGCGCCTGCCCGTGCAGGAGGCCGCGGTGGAGAGCGTGGTCCTCGCTCTGCTCGGTGCGGAACAGCCGCCCTCTGCTGCCATGTTCGCCGCTGTGACCGATGGCACCGTGCCGCTCGATGCGTTCCGGGCGGATCCCGGCTATCGGCCGTTCCTGCCCGTGCCGCTTTGGGGCGAGGTGTCCGAGGCCATCGGAACGGGCGTGGCGGCGGACGGCGACGAGGAGGGCGGCGGCGGTGCGGAGGGGGACGGCAAGCGCCGCAAGGCCAAGCGCCGCGACACCGATCAGACCCGGCGCGACGACCCGCTGATGCTGAACCGCTTCGAAAAGATCCTGGGGCTGGCGGAGATGGTGAACCTCAACCGCAAGGTCGAGGACGACGACGAGGAGAACGCGCGCAAAGCGGCCGAGGACATGGACGAGATCACGGTGGGGCAGCATGAGCGCAAGGCCTCGACCAAGCTGAAGCTCGACCTCGATCTTGCCGCCGAGGAGGTCTATGCGGCGCCGCTTCGGGCCGAGATCACCTATCCCGAATGGGACTGGAAGCGCCGCCGCTATCTTCCCGACCATTGCCGCGTGATCGCCGAGCCCGCCGCGCTGGAAGGCGAGGAGTGGCGTCCCGACGACGATGCGATCCGCCGCATCCGTCTGGTGCGCCGCCAGTTCGAGGCCATGAGGCCGCGCCGCCAGCTGATGACCGGCCAGCCCGATGGCGACGACCTCGACCTTTCGGCGCTGGTGCGCTCCGTCGCCGACCGGCGGGCGGGCGGTTACGGCTCGGAGCGGGTCTACAGCGCGGTGCGCACCGTCGCCCGCGACCTGTCGATCTGCGTGCTGGTCGACGTCTCCCTATCCACCGACAGCTATGTCGAGGAGCGGCGCGTGCTCGACGTGGAAAAGGAGGCGCTGTTGGCGCTGACGCACGGGCTGGCCGCCTGTGGCGACGAGCACGCCATCCTCACCTTCACCTCGCATCGCCGGCACCATGTGGACGTGCGCACGGTGAAGGATTTCGAGGAGCGGCTGGACGCCCGCGTCCTGCGCCGGATACAGGCGCTCAAGCCCGGCAGCTACACCCGGATGGGGGCCGCGCTGCGCCACGCCACCTTCCGCCTGAAGGACCGTCCGCACACCCACCGGCTGCTGCTGGTGCTGACCGACGGCAAGCCCAACGATACCGACCATTACGAGGGGCGCTATGCCATCGAGGACACGCGCGTGGCGGTGCAGGAGGCGCGCCGCGCCGGATTGCGGCTGTTCGGCATCACGGTGGACGAGCAGGGGCGCGACTATCTCCCCTACATCTTCGGCACCGGCGCCTACGCCATCTTCCCGCATGTCGCGCGCCTGCCGGCGGCATTGCCGGCCATCTACCGCCAATTGACCTGCTGAGTGTTCACGGGAACAGGAGCCATCATGCCTAGGATCCTCCGCGCCGCCATTCTTGGAACCGTGTTGGGAACCATCCTGGTGTCCAGCTCGGCCTGGGCACAGGCCAACCTCCGGCCCGACCCGACGCCGCGCCTGCCGCCGCAGCCGGGGCAATCGCTGCCGCTGGAGGACGCGCTGTTCCTCAGGCAAGCCGCGGCGGCCAGCGAGGGGCAGGCCGAACTCGGGCGGCTCGCGGCGGAGAAGGGGCCGGACGACGCGTTCAAGGCCATGGCTAGGGAGATCGCGCAAACCCACACGAAACTCGACGAGGGTCTGAAACGCCTGTCCTCCGCCCGCACCCTGCCGCCGGCCGATCAGGTGACTCCGCAGCGCGCCGACCGGTTCGGAGCGGCAGGGGCGGTGACCAACCCGGCGAACACGCAAGAAGGGATGGCGCAGGAGGCGGCGAAATCCCTGTCGGCGACCAGCGGGGAAGGATTCGCCAAAGGCTATCTGGAAGCACAGCTGCGCATCCACGACCGCATCGTCGACCTGTACCAGACCGAAGCGTCGCACACGCCCGACCGGGAGCTCGCCACCTTCGCCATCACCAATCTGGTGTCGATCCAGAAGAACCGCGACGCTCTGCGGCAGATGGCCGGGCGGTTCGGGATCAGCGCCCCGGCCGAGGGGCAGGCCATCCAGTACGGCGACCCGACCAAGGCGCGCTGAAACGGGGGGTGGTCAGCCGATGCGGCGCAGCAGGTCGATCCGCAGCGGCTCGCCCAGCAGCGTGTCGAACCGCGCGGCGAGGCCGGTGAAGGCGGCCCCTGCAGCATGGGCGTCGAGTGCCGCCTGATCCTGCCACACCTCGTACATCACGATGGTGCCGGGGCGCTCGCGGCTGACATGGGCGGAGTAGGCGAGGCAGCCCGGCTCCTTCAGCACGGTCGGGACGATGGCTGTGATGGCATCGGCCAGCGCCTGCTCCTGTCCGGGCTTGGCGACGAGATAGGCGACGAGCTGCACCTGATCGTTGGGCGGAACGGTCATTCTGGAGTTTTCCTTCTGGACGGAGTTGGCCGGGGCCGGTGCGGTCGCCGGCCATATCTGTGTTGCGGCCAGGATTAAAGCGCATCCCGCCGCGGAACCGAAAATTCATTGTTCCGATCCCAGCCAGAAAGAAACCTGATCGTTCGTACAGGTTCGGGAAAAGGCGGACGCCGGTCTTGAACGGGAAGGGAGCGACATCCATTTACCATCCAGTTGGATGGTGAAGGGATGGTCGGCTATGAGCGACACGGCCCGCGACCTGCGGCCCAAGGCAGGCGACAGCGAGAAGATCACGATCAATCTCGGCTATGTCGACCTGGGCCATATCGATCTGCTGGTCGATGAAGGATTCTATTCGAACCGCACCGACTTCATCCGCACGGCCATCCGCAATCAGGTCGACCGGCATGCCGAGGTCGTCCGCCAGACCGTGACGCGCAAGAGCGTCGACCTCGGCCTGCGCCATTTCAGCCGTGCCGACCTGGAAGCCGCGCAGGCCGAAGGGAGGATGCTGGACATCCGCGTCCTCGGGCTCGCCACCATCGCCCAGGACGTTTCCGCCGACCTCGCCCGCGCCACCATCGCCTCGCTGACCGTGCTGGGCGCGCTGCATGCGCCGGCCGCCGTCAAGGCGGCGCTCGCCGACCGCATCCGCTGACGCGGCGGGCACAATTCCCGAACCCGGAAAGAAACCCATATGCCCAACTCACGCCCCACCGGCTTCCTGCCCGGCATGGATGAGGTCGCCCGCCTGACCCGTGCCGGCCGGCTTGCCGAGGCGACCGGCCTCGTCCAGCGCCTGCTGCGGGGGTCGGGCGAACCCGGCCCCACGGCCGCACCCGACCCTTCAGTCATCGAGGGCGAGTTCACGCGGCTCGATCCCGCATCCCCAGCCGGCAAGGCGCCGGGAGGCAAGCCCGGCCATGCGGCGAGAACCGGCCTGGGCGAGACCCTGCGCGGCCTTGCCGCCCGCCTGCGGCCGACCGGGCTTCACGGCACGGGAACGGGTGCGCCCCGCCCCGCTGCCGACCCGCTGCCCGATGGCGCGTCCTTCGTGACGGCGTCCTACAGCGGGGCATCGGGGACCCGCGCCTACAAGCTCTATGTGCCGGCCAACCGCGGCGAGGGGCCGCGTCCGCTGGTGGTGATGCTGCATGGCTGCACCCAGTCGCCCGACGATTTCGCCGCCGGCACCCGGATGAACGCCTTCGCCGAGCGGCATGGCGTGTTCGTCGCCTATCCGGAGCAACCGGCCTCGGCCAACCCCCAGCGCTGCTGGAACTGGTTCAAGCCGGAGGACCAGCGCCGCGACCGTGGGGAGCCCGACCTGCTGGCCGGCATCACCCGCCGGATCATGCGCGAGCATCCCATCGACCCCACCCGCGTCTACATCGCCGGGCTGTCGGCCGGCGGCGCCGCGGCGGCGATCATGGCGGCGGCCTATCCCGATCTCTATGCCGCGGTCGGCGTGCATTCCGGCCTGCCGGCCGGTGCGGCCGGCGATCTTCCGTCCGCCCTCGCCGCCATGCGCCAGGGTGGCCGGCCGGCGCCGACTGCCGCGCGGACCGGCCGCAAGGTGCCCACCATCATCTTCCACGGCGACCGCGACACGGTGGTGAATCCGCAAAACGGCGATCAGGTCGCGGTCCAGACGACCGCCGCCGTCACCAGCCTGCGCACCGAAACGCAGAACGGCGAAGCCCCCGGTCGGCGCACCTACAGCCGGACCCTGTATACCGATGCAACCGGCCGGGTGCTGTGCGAGCAGTGGACCATCCATGGCGCCGGACATGCCTGGGCGGGCGGAAGCCCTGCCGGATCCTACACCGACCCGCAGGGACCGGATGCCACGGCAGAGATGATGCGCTTCTTCCTGGAGCATCCCCTGTCGGCGACGCCGGGCTGACGATCAGGACGAAGCCGGCGGTTCCGGCAATCCGACGTCCAGTCCTGCGACGATCTGCCGGAACCAGACCAGCGGCGGGTAGCTGGCGGTCGAGCCATGCCAGTACATCCGTGCCGTGAAGCCCGGCATCGGAAAGGGCAGGGCGGTGACCGTCAGTCCGAGCTGGGCTTTCGCAGCCTCCGCAACCCGGCGGCCGATGACCAGCACGAGGTCGCTGTCGGCGACGAGTTGCGGGGCCAGCAGGAAATGCGCGACGGTGAGCGCGACCCGCCGCTTCAGCCCCATCCGCGACAGGCAGTCGTCGACGACGCCCGCACCGTCGCCAGTCTGCGAGACCAGCAGCGCGGGAAAGCCGGCGAACCGTTCCGCCGTCGGCGGTCCGTCGTGATAGGGGTGGCCGGGGCGGGTCACCATGACGAACCCCTCGTCGAAGAGCGGGCGGTTCAGCACCTCCGCCGCGCCCTCTCCCGCGACGGCCAGCGACAGGTCCACCGCACCGTCCTTCAGCAGCGAGATGGCGGATCTGCGGTCCGCGGCGATCACCCGCAGATCGATGCCCGGTGCCGAGCGGGACAGTGCCGCCATCAGCGGCGGCAACAGGACCGCCGCCAGGTAATCGCTGGCGGCCACGCGGATCTCCATTTCCGCACCCACCGGGTCGAAGGCGATGGAGTCCTGGAAGGTCGCGGTCAGCGCCGCCAGCGCCTGCGCGGCATGCACCCGGATCTCCTCCGCCCGCGGGCTGAGGCGGTATCCCCGCCCCTCCCGCACCAGCAGCGGATCACCAAAGATCTCGCGGAGCCGCGCCAGCGCGCTGCTCGTCGCCGGCTGGCTGCGTCCGATGCGAAGTGCCGCGCGCGAAACGCTGCGCTCTTCCAGCAGCGCCGCCAACGCGATCACGAGGTTCAGGTCGATCGACCTTATATTCATGGCATGGATACTCTACATACCAACTACCGCTTGGACAGATAGCTGCGTCCGGCCGCACTGTCCACCGTGTTCGGCGCGACGCCGACCTTGCAGGAGGACCCCATCCATGAGCACGGCTCACAGCACCAAGCATTCCGCCATCGTCGTCGGCACCGGTCCGGGCCTGGGCTTCGCGCTCGCCCGGCAGTTCGGACGTGAACTCGGGGAGGTCGCGCTGATCGCCCGTTCGGCCGACCGGCTCGCCCCTCTCGTCCGCGAATTGCAGGAACTGGGCATCACCGCCCACGCCCTGACGGCCGACGCTGCGGACCTCGACGGACTGCGCGGCACCATCGAACAGGCGGTGGCGGTCATGTCTCCGCTGAAGGCGCTGATCTACAACGCCGCCGCCATCCAGCCGGCGCGGCCCATGGCTTTGGACCCGAAGACCCTTGCTGCCGAGCTGGTCGTCGACGTCGCCGCTCCGCTGGCCGCGGCACAGGCGGCCGCGCCGGCCCTGGAGGCCAACGGCGGCGGCAGCGTGCTGTTCACCGGCGGCGGATTCGCCCTCTATCCCTATCCGGAGATGGCCGCGCTCAGCGCCGGCAAGGCGGCTTTGCGCAACCTCACGGCAACGCTCGCCCAGGACCTGGCGCCGAAGAAGATCGACGTCGCCATCGTCACGATCTGCGGCTATCTGGCCGAGGAAGGCCGCTTCGCTCCCGACACTGTCGCGCAGGCTTATTGGGACCGGCACGCCGCCCCTGCGGATGCCGAACGCCCGTTCGAACTGACCTACGCGTGACCGTTCCGGTGACGGGCCGCGCGTGTGTCCCGTCACCGGAACTTGCCCATCGCCGGAACTTGCCCGTCATCGGAACTTGCCCGTCATCGGAACTTGAAGGGCAGCCGGATGCCCATCGCGGCGGTGTTGAAGCCGGCGGACATGAAGGCGTTGTTCATGTACTCCATCCCCTTCAGCCGGTTGATGACGTAGCAGTCCTTCCTGTCCAGTTGGTTCAGCGTCCAGCCGCTGAACCATGGCTGCACGGTGCCCAGCGCGGTGGCCACCGGTTCCACAAGGGTGTCGAACATGTTCGGGGCGGGGGTGTTGCCCAGCGCCGCACTGAGTGTGGCGCTTCTCTTGGCCCACCAGCTCTTGCGCCCGATGTAGTAGGCGGATGCGGTGGCGATGTTGGCGGCCGATGTCTTGGTCGAGTTGCTGACGCCGTCCGATTCCAGGTTCATCGGCCCCCAATGGCCGTCGCCTTTCGTCGAGTTCTGGTCGATCAGCCATTCATGCATGACCTTCACCTTGGCCTTCGACGGCGACTGCTTGAACTGCTCCAGGCAGGTCAGGAACACCGCTTCGGCCGCACCGCCACTGACCGCCGCCCACATCATCACCATGGGGCGCTCGTTCAGGCTGAGCTTGGCGTCCACAAGCCTTTTGAAGTCGTAAGCCACGGGTCTCACCTCGGATCGGCTGGTCGGTTGGAGTAATACGCTAGCGTGGCAATGGAGGGCGGGCCATGACCGGGCGTCCAAATTTCCTTGACCATGCATCCGCGCTCAGGCGCGCAGCCGGCGCAGCCAGTCCGGAAACTCGCCGCCGATGCCGCCCGCCGCGCCGATTGAGGTGGCATCCTTCACCGGCCCGGCCGATGCTCCGGCCCGCATCTCCGACGGCGAGCAGCCGAAGGCGCGGCGGAAGGCCCGGCTGAAATGCGCCTCGCTGGTGAAGCCGTAGGCGAAGGCGATTTCCCCGATGCGCCGCCGCTCGCCGGGGTCGCACAGATGCTCGCGCACGCGCAGCAGCCGGCGCTCCTGAATGTAGCGGTTGACGCCACGGTGGGGCTCGAACAGCGTATAAAGCGCCGAGCGCGACAGGCCGAGCGCCATGCACAGCCGGTCCGGCGACAGATCCGGGTTCGTCAGGTTGGCGTCGATGTAGCGCCGCGCCTGCATGATCAGCGTCGCGGCGACCTGCGGCCTTGCCTGCACCAGCGCATCGTGGCTGGGCGCCAGACAGGCCGTGACCATGTCGCGGATGACGCGCACGACCTGCGGCGCCTCCTCCACCGTCGCCGCCGGCACCGCCTGGGCCAGGGACCGCATGTGGTCGGCCAGCAACCGCCCCATGATGCCGCCGAGGCGCGCCCCATGCAGCGCGTCCGCCCGCGGCAGCATGCCGGTCATGACATCGCGGGGAACGATGATGCAGGCGCCGTCCAGCCGCATCGGCGGCAACGCCAGCGGTTGGCCCATGTCCTTGACCAGAATTTCATCCGATGCGTTTCCGGCAGCGCCGGACCGGTCCAGGCGGATGATGAAATGGTCCATGTGGTCCGACCGGATTTTCGCCGGAGACCGGTGGTAGGCCAGCGCATCGACATCCATGGTGCCGACGATGAGCGGCCCCAGATGGGCGCTGGTGGCCGTGCCGCTGAACCGCCGGCACGCATCCTCTTCGAGCGGGGCGATCTCGTAGACCGACGTCATGGCATCGCGCCATGCGCCGAAACGCTCGCGTTCCGGAAGGAAGCCGGTGGAAAAGCGCCGGAACGGAACGGTCTGCGTGGCCACGAAGGAAACCCGCAAAATTGCTTAGTGTACAACTTTCTTTCAGATAGGCGCGTTTGGGTCAATAGGTTGGTGGAGGCCCGCCGCTGCCCATTTTCCGCTGGACAGTCTCGGGTCGGCGGAGATATCCAAGCTCATAGATTATTGGGACAACTAACAAATTTTGGGCGACGGCGGGTTGTGGGCGGCGTGCCGTGGATGTGCTGCCGCCTTCCGGCCTGAAGGAGCAGGCAGAGCGATGACGGATTTCCAAGCGACACGCGCCCGCTTCCGCATTCCCGACGGCGTGATCTATCTGGACGGCAACTCGCTGGGACCGCTGTCGGTCGGCGCGGAAGAGCGGGTGGCCCGCACCCTGACCGCGGAATGGGGCGGCCAGTTGATCCGCGGCTGGAACAGCGCCGGCTGGATGGTGCAGCCGCGCGTCGTCGGCGACCGCATCGCCCGGCTGATCGGCGCGCCGGCCGGCAGCGTGGTGGTGGGCGACACCCTGTCGATCAAGGTCTATCAGGCGTTGGCCGCGGCCCTGGCGATGCGGCCGGACCGCCGTGTCATCCTGTCCGACAGCGGCAACTTCCCGACCGACCTCTACATGGCGGAGGGGCTGATCGAGACGCTCGGCCGCGGCCATGTCCTGAAGGTGGTGGCGCCGGAGGAGGTGGAAGGGGCGATCGGCGAGGATGTCGCCGTGCTGATGCTGACGGAGGTCGATTACCGGACCGGCCGCCTGCACGACATGGCGGCGCTGACCGCCAGGGCCCATGCGGCCGGCGTGGTGACGGTGTGGGATCTCGCCCATTCCGCCGGGGCGCTGCCGGTCGATCTGGCCGGTACGGGCGCGGATTTCGCGGTCGGCTGCACGTACAAGTATCTGAATGGCGGACCGGGCGCGCCGGCCTTCATCTATGTCGCCCCGCGCCATGCGCAGACGGCGCGGCCGGCCCTGTCCGGCTGGATGGGGCATGAGGCGCCATTCGCCTTCGACCCGTCCTACCGCCCCGGCGAGGGGGTGGAGCGGATGCGCGTCGGCACCCCGCCGGTGATCGCGCTCGCCGCTCTCGACGCCGCGCTGGATGTCTGGGACGGGGTGGAGATGGCCGAAATCCGCCGCACCTCCATCGCGCTCTGCGACCTGTTCATCGAACTGGTGGAGGCGCAGTGCCCGGCGCTGGAACTGGCCTCACCGCGCGACGGCACGCGGCGCGGCAGCCAGGTGTCCTTCCGCCATCCCCACGGCTACGCCATCATGCAGGCGCTGATCGACCGCGGCGTGATCGGCGATTTCCGCGCGCCCGACATCCTGCGCTTCGGCTTCACCCCGCTCTACATCGGCGAGGCGGAGGTGCGCGGTGCCGTCGCCGTGCTGAAACAGGTGATGGACGGCGGGCTTTGGGACCGGCCCGAGTACCACAGGAAGGCCGCCGTAACATGAGCAAGCGTGACATGAGTGGGCGCGACAAGAGCAAGCCTTACGATCCGGCGGCCGAGGGCGCCCAGATGGCCTTCGACGGGCGGATGTCCTACGGTGACTATCTGCAACTCGACCGCATATTGGGGGCGCAGATCCCGCGTTCCACCGCCCATGACGAGATGCTGTTCATCATCCAGCACCAGACGTCGGAGCTGTGGATGCGGCTGGCGGTCTACGAGATCCGCGCCGCGCGCGAGGCGATCTGCGAGGATCGGCTGTCGCCCGCCTTCAAGATGCTGGCCCGCGTCGCCCGCATCTTCGAACAGCTGAATTCCGCTTGGGACGTTCTGCGCACGATGACGCCCAGCGAATACACCCGCTTCCGCGACGATCTGGGCCAATCCTCCGGCTTCCAGTCCTACCAGTACCGGGAGATCGAATTCCTGCTGGGCAACCGCAACCCGGCGATGCTGCGCCCCCACGCTCACCGGCCGGAAATCCACGCCATGCTGGAACGGGAGCTGTCCCGCCCCAGCCTGTACGACGAGGCGCTGCGCCTGCTGGCCCGCAACGGTATCCCGGTTCCGGCCGAAGTGCTGGAACGCGACGTGACGCTGACCCACCAGCCCCATGACGGCGTGACGGAGGCGTGGCGGGTCATCTACCAGTCCCCCGAAGCGCATTGGCCGCTGTACGAGCTTGCCGAGAAACTGGTGGATTTCGAGGATTATTTCCGCCGCTGGCGCTTCAACCATGTGACGACGGTGGAGCGGGTGATCGGCTTCAAGCGCGGCACCGGCGGTACCGGCGGCGTGTCCTACCTGCGCAACATGCTGGCGGTGGAGCTGTTCCCGGAACTCTGGCGCGTGAGGACGGTGCTGTGAGCGGATTGCAGGCAATCACCGATTGGGACGGCGCCTACAGCAACAGCGCCTATATCCCCGGCGGCGACGCCTATCCGGCGCGCTGGGCGGAGCAGGCGGCGGCCTTCCGGGCAGAGCTTTCGGCAGCCGGCCGGGCGGAGTTGGACCTGCCCTATGGCGAGGGCGAACGGGACCGCTACGACCTGTTCCACCCCGATGCCGCAGCCAGGGGAACCGTCCTGTTCATCCATGGCGGCTATTGGATGGCCTTCGACAAGGGGCGCTGGTCGCATCTGGCGGCCGGCGCGCTCGCCCGCGGCTGGGCCCTCGCGATGCCCAGCTATACGCTCTGCCCCGAAAGCCGTATCGCCGGCATCACCCGGCAGGTCGCGCGTGCGGTGGAGGTCATCGCGCAAACCCAGCCGGGACCGTTGCGGCTGACCGGCCATTCCGCCGGCGGCCATCTGGTCAGCCGGCTTGCCTGTGCCGACGCGCCACTGTCGGCGGAGGTGCAGGGGCGGGTGGAGCATGTCGTCTCCATCAGTGGTCTGCATGACCTGCGGCCGCTGCTGAACACCCGCATGAATGGCACGTTGAATATGGACGAGGCGGAGGCAGTTGCGGAAAGCCCGGCCCTTCTGCGCCCGCGGCCGGGCACCCGCATCACCTGCTGGGCGGGTGCCGCCGAACGGCCGGAGTTCGTCCGGCAGACCGAACTGCTCGCCAACATCTGGCATGGGCTGGGGGCGGCGACCGAACTGCGGCTGGCCGCCGGGCGCCATCACTTCGACGTCATCGACGATCTGGCCGATCCGAAGTCAGATCTGTTGGCAACTTTGCTTGGGACTTGAAGCGGTGATCGGCTGATCCTCATCCCAACAACTCCTCCCCGCGCTGGCGGCGGGGACTGGCGGTCGGCTGGTACGCCTCATGGCGCGTATGAATCTGAAAGCTGCGGTCGCTGCCGACCAGCAGAAGCAGGCCGAGCGACGTGGCGACGATCCCGATGCAGAGCATGGCGGCATCTCCTGTCGTGATGGTATTCCTTGCCTGATTCTCCAGGAGAGTGGAGGGCAGGGGCGGGGTGGCCGCCCCCGATCCCCACGCTGTCAGGCTGCGAAGTCGGTCCCAGCCGAGCGGTCCCGCCAAGCGGCGATCTCGGCACGGCGCTGCTCGATCACGCCGTCGGCCATCGCGAGCGCATCGGAGCCGGCCAGGAAATGGCGGGGCGGTTCCGGCGTGTCGGCCAGTTCGACCATGGCGGCGGCCAGCTTCACCGGGTCGCCCGGCTGCTTGTGGCTGTAGCTGTCGTAAGTCGACCGCTGCTCGGCCGAGTGGGCGGCGTAATCGGCGATCTCCTTGGTGCCGTAGCGCACCGAACTTCCGTCGAGGAAATCGGTGCGGAAGAAGCCGGGTTCAACCACGGTGACGTGGATGCCGAAGGGCGCCACCTCCAGCGCCAGCGAGTCCGAGAAGCCCTCCACCGCGAACTTCGTCGAGCAATAGACCGAGGCACCGGCAAAGCCCAGGACCCCGCCGATGGAGGACAGGTTCAGGATGCGGCCCGACCGCTGCCGGCGCATCACCGGCAGAACGGCGCGGGTGACGTGGAACAGCCCGAACACGTTGGTGGTGAACTGCCGCTCGATGTCCGCCGCTTCGATCTCCTCGAACCGGCCAAGCTGGCCGAAGCCGGCATTGTTTACCAGCACGTCGATACGCCCGAAGCGGTCGACCGCCGCCTGCACCGCCGCAACCGCCTGTGCCTCGTCGGCGACGTCGAGCGCCACCGTCAGCACGCGGTCGCCATGGCCGGCATAGGCCGCCTGCAACTGGTCGAGCTTGCGGCCGGTGGCGACCACCCGGTCGCCGGCGGTCAGCGCCGCCTTCGCAATCTCCGCCCCGATGCCGCGCGCGCTGCCGGTGATGAACCAAACCTTGCTCATGTCCGTCTCCCATCTTCGCTGGAGGACCCGCAGTGCGCTGCGGTCCCGATGAAGAGAGGATAGGGGCGGGCGGTGCGCACCCGGTAGACCAGAGGTCCGACAGGATTGCCTGATCCTTCGGGGCCGGGAGAAATTCCTCAGGCCCGCGCCGCCTGACGGGCGCCGGCATCCTCGCCGGTCATGGAGGCGCGCAGGCGCGCGGCGTCGCGGATCGGCGGCAGTCCGAACAGGCGGGCATATTCGCGGCTGAACTGGGACGGGCTGCCGTAGCCCACGGCGAAGCCGGCGCTGGCGGCATCGGCCAGATTGGCCAGGATCAGCCGCCGCGCCTCCTGCAGGCGCAATTGCTTCTGGTACTGGAGGGGGCTGAGCGCCGTGACCTCCTTGAAATGCTGGTGGAAGGCCGACGGGCTCATGTTGGCCTTTGCCGCGACCGTCTCGATGCGCAGCGGCTCGCGGAAATTGTCCTTGATCCACTTCACGGCGCGGCCGATCTGCGCGGTTCGGCTCTCGCCCAGCGCGATCCGGTGCAGCAGGCTGCCCTGGTCGGCGGTCAGCAGCCGATAGAGCAGTTCGCGCTCCACCAGCGGCGCCAGAACCGGAATGGCGTCGGGCGTTTCCAGCAGCCGCGCCATCCGCGCCGCTGCGTCGATCATCTCCGGCGTGGCGAGGCTGGTCGTCAGGCCGAGCCCCTGGTCGGCTTGCGGCGCCGCCTTCAATCCCGCTTCCAGGATCAGGCCGCTCAGCAGCGCCGGGTCCAGCGTCAGGCGCAGGCACAGATATGGGGCCTTCGCCGTCGCCTGCGTCACTTGCCCGATCACCGGCAGGTCGAGCGACACGGCGAGATACTGGCCAGCGCGGTAATCCAGGATCCGGTCGCCGGCGATGCTGCGCTTCGCCCCGCGCGCGACGATGCACACGGACGGCTCATAAACGGTGTGGAGCTGTTCGGTCGGGCTGCCGGCGCGGACCACCGCCAGCCGGGGGATTTGCGTTTCATGGACCCCGTCCCCCAGATCGGAGGTCACGCGGTCCAGGATCAGCGAGAATTCGGTCTCCTTGAAATTGGATGGCAGGAACATGGATGGCAGGCTCCCATTCCGGATCAGTCCGCAGCCAGCCATCCTAGCGTCCGGATGCCGATGCTCACAGATGTCCAAGAGGATCGTGCAAGCATCGGCGAGGAATGGGCCGAACTTTCAGCGCAGGAACGGCTTTCCCATCGGCAGCACGTCGCGGCCGAAGACGTCGAGGAAGACGGCATGCGCCATGCCGTACAGCGCCAGGCCGGCGCAGACCATCAACTCGTAGCCGGCGATCACCGTGAAGACATGATCGGCGAAATGGGCCAGATCCAGCAGGACGAAGCCGGCCAGCAGCGTGATGAAGATCAGGCCCAGCACCCGGCTGATCCGCATGGCACCGATGGTCATGATCGCGGTGTAGAGCGTCCAGGCGACCAGAAACCAGCCGATGTCCGTCTCGCTGACGGTGAACAGGCCCGTCTTGTTGCCGATCAGGATCAGGCACAGCGAGATCCAGAAACAGCCGTAGGAGGTGAAGGCGCTGTAGCCGAAATTGTTGCCCGCCTTCATCTCCTGCAGGCCGGCGATCATCTGCGCTACCCCGCCGAAGATCAGGCCGAGCCAGACCACCGGGCCGATGTCGACCCAGCCGACATTGTGGAACTGCAGAAGCAGGGTCGACAGCCCGAAGCCGGCAAGCCCGACGACGGCCGGGTTGCCGTGCTTGAGCGGGGCGTGGGAAACGGTCTGACCGGCTTCGGCAGGCGAAGCCGGTTTCGCGACGAGAACGGATACTGACATTCTGGTTCCAGTCTCGCGGGCGGCAAACTTGAGCCCGCCCGCGGCAAAGATAAGGTGTTGGAGAAGGGCGGACACCGAACGCCCGCCTCCACCTTTAAGACCACGTTCCCGCGCGCCGATGAAGTGGTCATACCAGCGACATACCACCGCATCCGTATGCGTCAACCGGGCGGCGCCCGGTGGCCGGGGGCCGCCTTGTCGAAATCGATCCTCGGAACGTCAAGCTCTTCGACAAGCCACGTCACGAAGCAGCGGAAGGCGTGTTTCCGTTCGGCGCCCTTCGGCCAGACCATCCAATGCGCGACATGCCGCAGGCTTTGCGAGCGTCCCTCCAAGGGGGCCACCAACTGGCCGGTCTGCAGTTCGCGCTCCGCCAGACGCGTGGATTCCAGCACCACGCCGACCCCGTTCACCGCGGCGGCGATGGCCATGAAGCTGCGGTCGAAGCGCGGTCCCGCCGGGGTGGCTGCTATGGCGGAATTCGCGTCGAACCACATCGGCCATGTGACCCGGTTGTGGTCGCTGCGGACGAGCGGGACCGACAGGAGATCGTCGATGGCGGTGACCCGCGACGCGATGGCCGGCGCGCACAGTGGGCAGACCGTTTCCTGCCCCAGCGGGATCGCAACCACGTCGGTCTGGCGCGGCTCCCCATAGACGATGGAGAGGTCGTATTCCTCGGACGGGAACAGCGGGTAGTCCGGGCTGGCCGACAGCTTCAGCTCCACCGCCGGGAATAGGCCCAGGAAGCGGCCCAACCGCGGCGAGAGCCATTGCGCGGCGAAGGACGGCGCGCAATGGACCCTGATGCGCGCCGGCCCGGCGGTCGTGATCTCCTGCAAACCGCGCTGCAGCTGATCGAAACCGCGGGTCACGTGCTGGAAGAGCGTCCGTCCTTCCGGCGTCGGCGCGATCTTTCGCGGCGACCGCTGGAACAGCACCGTTCCCAGCATGCGCTCAAGCTCGCGGATCGCATGGCTGATCGCGGAGGGGGAGACCGCCAGTTCCTGAGCCGCCGCGGCAAAGCTGCCCAGGCGGCAGGCCGCCTCGAAGGCGCGGAGCTGGGTCAGCGGAAGACGGCCAGTCATAGGTGAATCCAATTCATGACCTGTTGCAAACGATGCGTTTGTCAGATGGTCCGGGGTGATGCAAGTCTTTCATCGCGCCGCAGCCATTCGAAAGAACCCGCCAAGGCACGCCTCCCTGGTTCAGCGCGCTACTGAGATCAAACAGCCGGATCGGGCGGAAAATCCGGCACTGCCTGAACGGAAGACCCGGCGACGGCATTCCTGTCCCGGCGAGCTCCGGCACGGCACCAGAGATGAGCCCTCCTCACGAACTCCTTCGCTCCCCGCCGCGCCGGGGATCGGCCCCTCGAACTGAAAAGGTCCCATGACAATGCAGCAGCGTTCGCTCCTCGACGGCAAGGTCGCCGTGATCTCCGGCGCCGCCTCTCTCCGCGGCATCGGCATGGCGACCGCAAGGATGTTCGCCGAGCATGGCGCCAAGATTGCCATCCTCGACCTGGACGGCAAGGCCGCGGCCGAGGCAGCGGCGCTGATCGGACCCGCGCATCGCGGCTACGCCTGCAACGTCACCGACCGGACCGCCTGCCAGGGTGCCGTGGAGCGTGTGATCGCCGATTTCGGGCAGATCGACATCCTCATCAACAACGCCGGCATCACCCAGCCGGCCAAGACCGTCGACATCGATCCGGAAAGCTGGGACCGCATTCTCGATGTCAACCTGCGCGGCGTGCTTTACCTGTCGCAGGCGGTGATCCCGCACATGCAGCGGCGCGGGCAGGGCTCCATCGCCTGCATGTCGTCGGTGTCGGCGCAGCGCGGCGGCGGCATTCTCGGCGGCCCGCATTATTCGGCGGCGAAGGCCGGCGTGCTCGGCCTCGCCAAGGCGATGGCGCGCGAACTGGGCAAGGACGGCATCCGCGTCAACTGCGTGACTCCCGGCCTGATCCAGACCGACATCAACGCCGGCAAGATCAGCGACGACAAGAAGGTGGAGATCCTCGCCGGCATCCCGCTGAACCGGCTGGGCAACGTCCAGGACGTGGCCGGCGCCTTTCTGTTCCTGGCCTCCGACCTGTCCGGCTACATCACCGGCGCCGTCATCGACGTCAATGGCGGCATGCTGATCCACGGCTGACCGCGCGGCTCCCGTCCTTTCCGATTTCCGACCATTCCTTCAATGACCGCCGCCCCCGAAGGGGATTGCGGTGAGGAGACCTTCGCCATGCCCCCCGCTGCCATCGATCCCCGCCTGATGGCGAATGCGATCCGCTTCCTGTCCATCGATGCCATCGAGCGCGCCACCGAAGGACACCAGGGCGTGCCGCTGGGCATGGCGGAGATCGCCACGGCCCTGTTCACCCGGCATTTCAAATGCAACCCGGCCGATCCGCGCTGGCCGGACCGCGACCGCTTCGTCCTGTCGAACGGTCACGGGTCGATGCTGCTCTATTCCCTGCTGCACCTGCTGGGCTACGAGCGCATCTCGCTCGACCAGATCAGGAATTTCCGCGAACTCGGATCGCATTGCGCCGGCCATCCCGAATACAACCCCGACGCGGGCATCGAGGTCACCACCGGCCCGCTCGGCCAGGGCATCGCCAACGCCTTCGGCATGGCGGTCGCCGAAGCTTATCTGAATGCCAAATACGGCCCCGCCCTGGTCGACCACCACACCTACGCCTTCGTCGGCGACGGCTGCCTGCAGGAAGGCGTCGGGCAGGAAGTCATCCAACTCGCCGGCCATCTGCGGCTGGGCAAGCTGATCTTCTTCTGGGACGACAACAGCATCACCGACGACGGCAGCACCGTGCTGTCGATCAGCGAGGATGTCGCCGCCCGCTTCCGCGTCGCCGGCTGGCATGTGCAGGAGGTCAACGGCCATGGTGTCGAGGCGGTGTCGGCGGCAATTGCGCTGGCCAGGAAGGACCCGCGCCCGTCGATGATCGCCTGCCGCACGGTGATCGCCCGCGGCATCCCGCGCCTGGAGGGCCAGCGCGGCGGCCACAGTGCCCGCCTGTTCAAGGAGGATCTGGAGGCGACGCGCGCCAATCTCGGCTGGCCGTACCCGTCCTTCACCGTGCCGGATGACGTGCTGTCGGCTTGGCGCGCCGCCGGTGCCCGCCATGGCGGGGAGTATGACGCGTGGCACCGCCGCGTCGCCGCACTGCCGGACAAGGAACGTGCGGAGTTCACACGCGTGATCGAGGGCCGGCTGCCCGACGGCTGGCGCGACGCGCTGCTCGCCTACAAGAAGCGCATGGCCGACGAACGGGTTGCCCAGCCGTCCATCCAGGCGTCCGGCGACATCACCACGCTGCTGGCGGACATCCTGCCGGAGATGATGATCGGCTGTGCCGACCTGGAGGCGCCGACCAACCACAAGCGCACGCGCACCTCCTTCACGTCCGAAGAACCGGCCGGCTCCTATGTCCATTGCGGCGTGCGCGAGCATGCGATGGGGGCGATGGTCAACGGCATGGCCGCGCATGGCGGCATCATCCCGGTCAGCGTCACCTATCTCGCCTTCTCCGATTATCAGCGGCCGACCTTGCGCATGGCGGCGCTGATGGGCCTGCCGGCGCTCTACGTGTTCAGCCACGATTCGCTGGCGGTCGGCAAGAACGGCCCGACCCACCAGCCGGTGGAGATCCTCGCCTCCTTCCGGGCCATGCCGAACATCCTGGTGATGCGCCCGGCCGACGCGGTCGAAGCCGCCGAATGCTGGGAAATCGCGCTGGAACACCGGACCGGCCCCAGCATGCTGGTCTGCTCCAAACAGGCGCTGCCCCCGACCGGCCGTGCTTACGGGGCTGAGAATCTGACGCGCCGCGGCGCCTATGTGCTGGCCGAGGCCGAGGGCGGCAAGCGTCTGGTCACGCTGATGGCCACCGGGTCGGAGGTGGCGCTGGCGCTCGAAGCCCGCAAGACCCTGCAGGCGGAGGGGATCCCCACCGCCGTAGTGTCGATGCCCTGCTGGGAACTGTTCGACCTGCAGGACGACGCCTACCGCGCCGAGGTGATCGGGTATGGCACGGTGCGCGTCGGCGTCGAGGCGGCGGTGCGGCTGGGCTGGGACAAATATGTCAGCGAGACCGGCGGCTTCATCGGCATGAGCGGCTTCGGCGCCTCCGGCCCGGTCGACGCCCTGTTCGAACGCTTCGGCATCACCCCGGCCCACATCGTGGCCGAGGTCAAGCGCCGGCTCTGACCGTACCGCCGCCCCCCCTTTCGTGACCAAGGACATCGTGATGCGCAAGATCGTCTTCCTCGACCGTGCCACCCTCGCCCCGCAGATCCGCTTGCGCAAGCCGGGCTTCCCGCATGAGCTGGTCGAACATGCCCGGACGACGCCGGATCAGGTGCTGGACCGGCTGGCCGGTGCCGAAATCGCCATCGTCAACAAGGTGCAGCTGACCGCCGACCTGCTGGAACAGCTGCCGCAGTTGAAGCTGATCGCCGTGGCCGCCACCGGCACCGATTGCGTCGACAAGGAGTATTGCCGGACGCAGGGCATCGCGGTGAGCAACATCCGCGGCTATGCCATCAACACGGTGCCGGAACACACCTTTGCCCTGATGCTGGCGCTCCGCCGCAACATCGTGCCCTTCCGGCAGGACGTGCTGGACGGCGAATGGCAGAAGTCGGGCCAGTTCTGTTTCTTCAACCATCCGATCCACGATCTGCAGGGCGCCCGACTCGGCATCATCGGCGAGGGCGTGCTGGGCCAGCGGGTCGCCGACATCGCCCGCGTCTTCGGCATGGTTCCGCTGTTCGCCGCGCACAAGGGCAAGTCCGGCCTCGGGCCGCTCTACACGCCGTGGGACGTGGTGCTGGAGACCAGCGACGTCATCACCCTGCACAGCCCGCTCACGCCCGAGACGCGCGGCATGATCGCCATGCCCGAGTTCCGCCAAATGAAGCGCAAGCCGCTGATCATCAACACCGCGCGCGGCGGTCTGGTGGTCGAGGAGGATCTGGTGACGGCCCTGGACGAGGGGCTGATCGGCGGCGCCGGTTTCGATGTGACGCTGCCCGAACCGCCGCCGGCGGACAGCCCGCTGATGCGGATCGCCGGGCGGTCCAACGTCATCGTCACGCCACATCTGGGCTGGGCGTCGGACGAGGCACAGCAGGCGCTGGCCGACCAATTGATGGACAACATCGAAAATTTCGTCGCCGGGTCGCCCAGCAACCTCGTGATGGGTGCCTACTGACGAACGCCGATGCCGGCGGGGTGGTCGGAAACCGACCGGCCATCCTTCCCGGAAACCGCACCTGCCTCATTGCCCTGCCGCAAGGTGCGCAGGACCGCATCGGCGGTGCGGCGGCTATGGTCGGCCAGCAGGGCTGCGGTGGCGGTGGCATCGCGGCGTTTCAGGGCGTCCATGACCGCCTCATGCTCCGCCAGCGATTCTTGCCAACGGTCGGCATCGTAATTCGCCAGCGAGCGCGCCCGGTTCAGCTGGGCGGCGAAGCCCTTGTAGGTCGCCTCCAGCACCGGATTGCCGGCCATGGCGACGATCCAGCCATGGATGCGGCGGTTGGTGGTGGAATAGGCCGCGCGCTCCCCCGCATGGAACTGGGCGACGAGCTCGCCGTGCAGCCGATCCAGCTCCGCGAACTCCTCGGCCGAACCGTTGTCGCAGGCGAGTCGGCCGGCGAGGCTTTCCAACGCCTCCATCACCTGGAAGATCGCGGCGATCTCCTTGGGATCGATGGGCGTCACCACGGCGCCGCGGTGCGGGCGCAGTTCCACCAGCCCTTCGGCCGCCAGCACGCGCAGCGCCTCGCGCAACGGCGTGCGCGAGACGCCGAGCTGCTCGCACAACTCCATTTCCGGCACGCGGCGGCCGGGCGGCAGCTCCCCCTCCAGGATCATCGCCCGCAGCTCCGCCACCGCGGAGTGATGCAGCGTTTCGCGGCGCAGCGGGCCGGTGGCGGTCTTTGCGGGGCTGTCCATGGTCGATCCGGCGGGCCTGTTCTGCTGCATACTTGGGCATTCTTGTTCAAACGATGCCATGCGCTCAAAAATAAGGCAAGCAACCTCGTTGATGATCCTCTGCTCAAGAATATCTCTAATATATTGATATGTAATTGAAATTGCAGAATAGAGATTTTGTATACAATCTGGCACGGTGCTTGCGACAGAGGTGGAAACGCAACCGCATCTGGAGCCGAAGCCCCATGTCGATCCGGTCCCTCACCCTGAACGCCGTCACCGCCACCGCGCTGGCCCTGTCCGCACTGGCGGCGGCCGCACCGACGGCGCAGGCCGCCGATGCGGAAGCGGTGAAGCTCGGCTTCGCCAAATGCGCCCATTGCCTGCCGATGGCGCTGACGCCCGATCTGGCGAAGGGCGTTTCGATCGAGGCGATCAACTTCAATTCCGGCAACGACGTGCTGACCGCCCTGGTGTCCAAGAGCATCGACGTGGCGCAGGTCACCTACCTCCACTACGTCACCGCGCTGGACAAGGGCTTCGACGTCGTCGCCATCTCCGGACAGGTCAATGGCGGGTCGGAGATCGTCACCGCCAAGGGCATCGACCTGAAGGCCGGCGACTGGGCCGGGCTGAAGGCGCTGGCGGCTGCCCGCAAGGCGAAGGGCGAGCCGCTGCGCGTCGCGGCGTCGCGCGGGAACGCGCAGGACATCCACATGCGCGGCGCGCTGCAGAAGCACGGCATCGACGCCAACAAGGACGTCCAGTTCATCAACATCCCCAATCCGTCCGACCATGCCGCCGCCCTGCAGCGCGGCGAGGTCGACGTGATCTGCACGGTGGAGCCCTTCGCCTCGCAAATCCGCAGCACCGGCGTCGGCGCGCATTTCGCGCTGCCCTATGACCAGGCGGCCGGCAACCTGACCAACCTGATCGTGACCCGGTCCGATGTGATCAAGGAGCATCCGAAGGCGGTCGAGGCCACCGTTGCCTCCGTCGTGGCGCTGGTCGACAAGCTGAAGACCGACCGTACGGTGTGGGTCGACACCATCAACAAATACACCGGCCTCAACAAGGACATCGCGGCGGCGTCGCTGGAGAACGCCTTCCCCGACTACGCCATCCACAAGGACAGCACCGTCGCCATCGCCACGATGATGCGGGAACTGAAATACATCGGCAAAGACGTGTCGGACGTGGCGGTGAAGAACATCGACTACCGGTTTCTGGAGGCGGTGACGAAGAAGCCGAAGAGCGAGCTGGGGGGCTGAGGGGGCAACTTTCCGCGTCCTTGAGGTTTTGCCCCCTCCCCGACCCTCCCCCGCTTTGCGGGAGAGGGAGTAGGCGCAAGAGCCGCGGAGTTCCCTCTCCCGCGAAGCGGGGGAGGGTTAGGGAGGGGGCGAGCGGCAGCACGCCTGAAGATGTGTTTCGAAGGATAGGAGCCGGTCCATGACCGCATTGTCGAAATCCTGGGAGCGCGCGGTCGTTCCCGTCCTGATCCTCGCGGCCTGGGAGATCGTGTCGCGGTCCGGCCTGTTGCCGGCGGCCCTGCTGCCGGCGCCCTCGATCGTGCTGCACAGCTGGGCCGATTGGGTGTTCGGCTTCGACGAGACGGCGCAGGCCAACAGCGGGCGCTGGCTGGCCGACGCGCTGTCCAGCGCAGTGCGCGTCGCCGCCGGCTATGGCATCGCGGTGGCGAGCGGCGTGCTGCTGGGCATCGCCATCGGCTGGTGGAACTGGGTGGAGCGCGCCATCGAGCCGACCATCCAGATGCTGCGCCCGGTGCCGCCGGTGTCCTGGATCCCGGTGGCGATCATCTGGTTCGGCATTGCCAACAAGCCGGCGATCTTCCTGGTCTTCCTCGGCGCCGTCTTCCCGATCCTGATGAACACCATCCACGGCGTGAAGACGGCCGACCGCAACCTGATCCGCGCCGCCTCGATGATGGGCGCCACCGAGCAGCAGCTGTTGCGCCATGTGGTGTTCCCGGCGGCGCTGCCCAGCATCTTCGCCGGCCTGCGCATCGGCATCGGCGCCGCCTGGATGCTGACCGTCACCGCCGAGATGGTCGCGGTCAAGAGCGGGCTGGGGTACGTGCTGTGGGACAGCTATTACTTCCTGCGCTACGACCTCGTCCTTGCCGCGATGGCCAGCATCGGGCTGCTGGGCTACGCCACCGACGCGCTGATCAAGCTGCTGATGTCCGCGGCGCTGCACTGGCAGCACGCCTCCACGCTCCAGAGCCGGGAGGGTTGACCCCATGGCCTCCATCGAACTTCGGAACATCACCAAGGTCTACAGCGACGCCAAGCGCAAGCGCGACCTGCTGGCCATCGACGACGTCAGCCTGACGGTGGAACGCAACGAATTCCTCTGCCTGCTGGGCTCGTCCGGCTGCGGCAAGTCCACCCTGCTGAACATGATCGCCGGCTTCGAGAAGCCGACCAAGGGCACCGTCACCGTCGGCGGCAAGCCGGTGGACGGCCCCGGCGCCGACCGCGGCATGGTGTTCCAGCAGGCCAACCTGATGCCCTGGCTGCCGGTGTGGGAGAACATCGCCTTCCACCTGCGCCTGAAGGGCTGGCGCAAGGCCGACCGCCGCGCCGCCGCGCAGGAATACATCGACCTCGTCGGGCTGAAGGGCTTCGAGAGCCATTACCCGGCCGAACTGTCGGGCGGCATGAGCCAGCGCGTCGGCATTGCCCGCGCGCTGCTGATGAACCCGCAGGTGATCCTGATGGACGAGCCCTTCGCCGCGCTGGACGCCCAGACCAAGATGGACATGCAGGAGGAGCTGGTCGCCATCTGGCAGAAGCAGCGCTGCACCATCGTCTTCGTCACCCACAGCGTCGACGAGGCGCTGGTGCTCGGCACCCAGGTGGCGGTGCTGACCAGCCGGCCGGGCCGTTTGCGCGAACGCATCGAACTGGATCTGCCGCGCCCGCGCGACATCACCAGCCCGCGCTTCAACGACCACAAGCGCCATATCCTGAACCTGATCCGCGAGGAGGGCCTGCAACAGCGGCAGGTCGCCGCGGCATGACCGAGGCTTCCCAACCGCAACCGCTCGACCTGCTGCTGACCGGCGCCACCGTCATAACCGGCAATGCCGCAGGCGTTATCGACGATGCGGCGCTCGGCATCCGCGACGGGCGGATCGTCCATCTGGCCCCCGCCGCACAGCCCGCGCCGCTGGCCCTGCGGACGTTGGCGCTGCCGGGCCGGCTGGTGACGCCGGGCTTCGTCAACGCCCATCTGCATGCGGTGCTGGTGATGGTGCGCGGTGTCGCCGCCGACCTGGGCTTCGCGCCGTCCTACACGCCGGGCGTGCCCAAGGGCACAGACGCGACGCCGGAGGAAGCCCGCGCGCTGGCCCGGCTGGGCGCGGTGGAGGCGCTGCTCGCCGGCTCCACCCTGGTCTGCGACCATTTCGTCCATGCCGACGCGACGCTGGAGGCGATGGCCGAGCTTGGCTTGCGCATCCATGCCGGCTGGCGGGTGCATGACGTCGATTTCGCCCGCGTGCCCAAGGGTGAGTGGAGCTTCGATGCGGCGCTCGGCGAGGATCTGCTGCGGCGGACTCTCGACCTGCACGACCGCTGGGACGGTGCGCGCGGCGGGCGCATCCGGGTGCAGATGGCGGCCCATGCGCCCGATACCTGCTCCCCCGCCTTCCTGCGTACGCTGGGCGAGGTGGCGGCGGAGCGCGGCATGCGCGTCAACACCCATCTGGCGCAAAGCCGGGTGGAGGTGGAGCGGGTGAAGGCCGCCACCGGCATGACCCCGGCGGCGCTGCTGGAGGAAACCGGGATGCTGAACGACCGGCTGCTCGCCACCCATTGCCTCTACGTGGATGAGACCGACATCGCCCGGCTGGCGCGGTCCGGCGCCCATGCCGTCCATGTGCCGAAATGCAACGCCGCGTCGGGCCGGCTGGCGCCGACCCCGGCGCTGAAGGCGGCGGGCGTCAATCTGGCGCTCTGTACCGACACCCAGCATGGCGACATGGTGGAGGCGATGCGCTGGGCGCTCGCCACCGGCCGCATCCTCCAGGGCGGCGTCACCGCCGACTGGCAGCCCGCCGACGTCTTCCGCATGGCGACGCTGGGCGGCGCCCGCGCCGTCGGCATGGCCGACGAGATCGGCACGCTGGCGGTCGGCAAGGCGGCCGACCTCGTGGTGTTCGACGCCCGCCGGCCGCACCTGCGCCCGCTGACCAACCCGCTGGGAACGCTGGTCCACACCGGCCGCGGCGGCGATGTGGAGATGGTGCTGGTGGACGGCGAAATGCTGGTCGACGGCGGCCGTCCCGTCCATGCCGACCTGGAGGAGATTTGCACCGAGGCCGACAAGGCCGCCCGCGCCCTGTGGGCGCGTGCCTGACCCCCACTCAATTCAAAGAAAGACGAGTCCCCCGAGATGACCAAGCGCGTTCTTCTGGGCATGCTGACCCCGTCCTCCAACACGGTGCTGGAACCGGTGACCGCCGCCATGCTGAGCGGCCTGCCGGAGGTGAGCGCCCATTTCGGCCGCTTCACCGTCAAGGAGATTTCGCTGCGCGCCGCGGCGCTCGACCAGTTCACCGACGCGCCTTTCCTCGATGCCGCCCGGCTGCTGGCCGATGCGCAGCTGAACGTGATCGGCTGGAACGGCACCTCGGCCGGCTGGCTCGGCTTCGATGCCGACGTGAAGCTGTGCAAGGCCATCGAGGAAGAGACGGGGATTCCCGCCTGCACCTCCATGCTAGCGCTGAACGAGATTCTGGAGACGACCGGCCGCAAGCGCATCGCCATCGTCAGCCCCTATCTGGACGAGATCCAGCAGACGATGGTCGCCAATTACAACGCCGCCGGCTTCGAGGTGGTGGCGGAGCGGCACCTGAACGACCGCGGCAACTTCTCCTTCTCCGAGATCAGCGAGGAGCGGATCGAGCGCATGTGCATGGAGGTGGCGGAGGCCAAGCCGGAGGCCATCGCCATCATCTGCACCAACATGCGCGGCGCCCCGGTGGCGGAGCGGGTGGAAAAGGCGCTGGGCATCCCAGTCTACGACACGGTGTCCACCGTCCTGTGGAAGGCGCTGCGCATGACCGGCGTCGACACCCGCCGGGTCCAGGGCTGGGGCAGCCTGTTCCGGGAATTGCACGGGTGAGCGGCCTCTGCCCCCTCCCCAACCCTTCCCCGCTGACGCGGGAGAGGGGGCTGCCGCCACTCCCGCGCTAAACTCCCTCTCCTGCCGAAGGCGGGGGAGGGTCGGGGAGGGGGCAAAGTATTTAAAGAATTGGGAGACTCAACCGATGGACTTCGATCTGGTCATCCGCAACGGCACGGTCGCCACCGCGTCGGACGTGTTCAAGGCCGATGTCGGCGTGCGGGACGGCAAGGTGGCGGCGCTCGGCAGCGGGCTCGCCGCCGGGCGGGAGGAGATCGACGCCGACGGACTGCTGGTCCTGCCGGGCGGGGTCGACGGCCATGTCCATTTCGACCAGCCGACCGGCGACTCGTCCGTGATGGCCGACGATTTCCTGTCGGGCACCCGCTCGGCGGCGTTTGGCGGCACCACCACGGTGCTGCCCTTCGCCTGCCAGCAGAAGGGCCAGTCCCTGCGCGCCGCGGTGGAGGATTATCACCGCCGCGCGGCGGGCAAGCCGGTGATCGACTATGCCTTCCACCTGATCGTCACCGACCCGACGGAGCAGGTCCTGGGGCAGGAACTGCCGGCGCTGATCCGCGACGGCTACACCTCCTTCAAGATCTACATGACCTACGACGCGCTGAAGCTGAACGACCGCCAGATTCTGGAGGTGCTGGACATCGCGCGGTCCGAGGGCGCCATGGTGATGATGCATGCGGAGAATGCCGACTGCATCGCCTGGCTGACCGAGAAGCTGGAGCGGGCTGGCCAGACCGCGCCCTTCTTCCACGGCGTCTCCCGCCCCCGCGTGGCGGAGCGCGAGGCGACCCACCGCGCCATTTCGCTGGCGGAACTGGTGGACGTGCCGATCCTGATCGTCCATGTCTCCGGCGCCGACGCGGTGGAGCAGATCCGCTGGGCCCAGGGCCGGGGCTTGCGCATCTATGCGGAAACCTGCCCGCAATACCTGTTCCTGACCGCCGACGATCTGGGCGGGGAGGGATTCGAGGGCGCGAAATGCATCTGTTCGCCGCCGCCGCGCGATGCCGCCAACCAGCAGGTGATCTGGGACGGCCTGACCGGCGGCACCTTCCAGATCTTCTCCTCCGACCATGCGCCGTTCCGCTTCGACGGGCCGGGCGGCAAGAAGGTGAACGGCGAGAAGGCCCCCTTCCGCTGCGTACCCAACGGCATTCCGGGGGTGGAGACGCGACTGCCTCTGCTGTTCTCCGAGGGCGTGATGAAAGGCCGCATGGAGCTGACGAAATTCGTCGAACTGACCGCCGCCAACCCTGCCCGCATGTATGGCCTGCACCCGCGCAAGGGCACCATCGCCGTCGGGTCGGACGCCGACATCGCGATCTGGGATCCGGCACGCAAGGTGACGATCACCAACGACATCCTGCATCACGAGGTCGACTACACCCCCTACGAGGGGATCGAGGTCACCGGCTGGCCGGTGGTCACGCTGTCGCGCGGAGACGTCGTGTGCCGCGACGGCGAACTGCTGGCGTCGCCCGGCCGCGGCGCCTTCCTGCCCTGCGGCCTGCCGGCCCCGGCCCGGCCGAAGGGATCGCCGGCGCCGGCATTGTCCTTCTAAGGGTTACACCGGATTGCGAAGCCCAAATCTATGACGAAAGGCAAGGTATCGCGCAACAGGAGGCCGGCTGCGCGGTAAGATTGATCTGCGTCCCCTGCGAACTGTTCTCATAAGCGGAAAATTAACTGGAAGGAGGGCACAATAATTGTGACATTCGAAACTCGGTAACTTTCGCGATGATCTCTCCCCGCACTCCAGAAATCTTCGATCGGGCCACGGGCGATGCCCGCCGGCTTAACGTGATCGGGCTGATTTTTATCGCCATGGTTGTGCTGACCATCGCGTTCGTGATGTTCATGGCGCTGGAGACGGCGCGGCGAATCGACACGGCGATGGCTGAGCGGACGAAGGCGGAGATCGTCGATGCGGTGGCCGATCTGGGCGCCGCGATGGGGAAGAAAGCCGAGGAATACAGTTTGTGGAACGACGCCGTCGACCATCTGGTGGTCAGATTCGACGGCGTCTGGGCCAATGCCAATGTCGGTCCCTATGCGGAACGCCTGTGGGGGCTGGACCGCTCTTATGCCTGGAACGGCCGTGACGGGCTGATCTATGCGTCGAAGGACGGCGCCCTGCGCGGCGACCTGGATGCGGCCGCCCGGGAGGCCGCGGATTTGCGGCCGGTTCTGACGGCGGCGCGGACCGCCGGCCGGGCGATCAGCGGCATCGTCCATATCGGGCAGACTCCCTTCGTCTTCGGCGCCCGCGTGATCGAGTATGAGGAGGGGCGCGCCGCCCTGCCGCCCGACCCGCAACAGCCCGTCCAAGTCTTCCTGACCACGTTGGAAGGCGAGTTGGCGAAGCTGGCCGAGTCGCGGCGGATCGCCGAATTGCGCGTGGTCCCGATCGACACGCCGGCTCTTCCGGCCCTGGCCAGCCTGTCCCTGGAGGCCATCGCGGATCAGCCGGTCGGCATCCTGACCTGGAAGCCGGAACAACCCGGCGGCACTCTGGTCCGCCGGATCGCGCCCTATGCCGCCGGCTTCGCGCTGGCCCTGCTGGCGTTGCTTTTCCTGTTCCAGCGCCTGTTGCACCGGCTGAAGCGGCAGGAGCCGCTGCGCCTCAGCGAGGCGCGGCTGGCCCAGGCGCAGCGGGTCGCCCGGCTGGCCTACACCGTCCATCTGCCGGAGGAACGGCTGGAGGTCTCCGCCAATTTCCGCGAGCTGATCGGTCTGCCGGGCGATTCCAGCCTGCTCACCATCGGCCTCTATCTCGACCGGGTGATGCCGGAGCACCGCCTGGACGTGCAGGAGGCCTACCGCCGGGCCTGGGCGGAGAACAGCCGCTTCGACATCGAATACCGCATCACCCGCTCCGACGACGGCCATCTCGACCTTCAGGAGGTGGGGGAGCCGTTCCACGATTCCGATGGCCTCGTGCTGGGCCTGATCACCGCCATCCAGGACGTCACCGCCCGCCGCCACGCGGAGGAGACCATCCGGCACCAGGCCAATTACGATGCGCTGACCGGTCTTCCCAACCGGCCGCTGTTCTACGACCGGCTGCGGCAGGCACTGCGGCGGGCGTTGCGGCTGCGCAACCGGATGGCCCTGCTGTTCATCGACCTGAACCGCTTCAAATGGGTCAACGATACGCTGGGCCACCAGACCGGCGATGTGCTGCTGCGCGAGGCGGCGCAGCGGATGGCCGGCTGCCTGCGCGATTCCGAAACCATCGCCCGGATCGGCGGCGACGAGTTCACGGTGATCCTGTCCGACATCGGCGACCGCGAGGACGCCGAGCGGGTGGCCCGCCGCCTGCTCGACTGTCTGTCGGAGCCGTTCCGCATCGCCGGCCAGACCCTGCACATCTCCGCCAGCATCGGCGTCACCGTCGCCCCCGACCAGGGGACCGATCCCGAGCTTCTGGTGAAGAACGCCGATGTCGCGATGTACCATGCCAAGCGCATGGGCACGGCCAACTGGACCTTCTACGATCCGGCGATGGATGCCGACGCCCTGGCGCATCTGCAGTTGGAGAACGAACTGCACGAGGCGGTGGCGAAGGGCCAGCTCGCGCTGTTCCTCCAGCCGGTGGTGGATGTCGCCAGCGGCCTGCTGGCGGGTGCCGAGGCGGAAGTGCGCTGGAATCATCCCGACCGCGGCCTGCTTTCCGCCGGTGAATTCCTGCATCTCGCCGAGGCGAACGGACTGATCGTGGCGGTCGGCGGCTGGCTGCTGGATGCCGCCTGCCGGCAACTGGCGGACTGGCGCGACCGTGGCGCCACCGGCCTGCGTCTGACCGTCCCTGTGTCCTCCCTGCAGCTCCGCCATTTCGGCTTCGACGAGCAGGTCGCCGGCAGCCTCGCCCGTCATGGCGTCCCGCCCGACCGGCTGATCCTGGAGCTTCCGGAAGCCGCCATGCTGTCGCCGTCGGATGAGACGACACGGACGATGCAGACGTTGCGGACGCTGGGGATCGCCTTCTCCATCAGCGGCTTCGGCACCGGCTATGCGTCGCTGGGCCATCTGCGGCGGCTGCCGGTGGAGTTCCTGAAGATCGATCAGGTCATCCTGCAGGACATGGCGCGGAACCCCGGCAACCAGGAGATGGTGCGCGCCATCGTGGCGCTGGCCCGCAGCATGAACCTGACGGTGATCGCGGAAGGCATCGAGACGGGGGAACAGCAGGCACTGGCCGGCGAGGTGCGCTGCGTCTATGCCCAGGGCCGCTATCTCGGCCATCCGGTTCCTGCCGAGTCCTTCGACCTGACACTGACCGCCGCGGGGAGCGGGCCGCTTTGTCCGGCAGACGTCTGCCCGGCGGACGGCGAAGTTCGTCTCTGACGCGCGCTCGGCGGCGGGGCCCCTCCCCCCGCACTGGAGAGGGGCCCCGCCGCTGTCACGCCCGTCGTCACGCCACCCGCTTCTCGCGGAAGGCCTCGATGGTCCGCATCACGCCCCGCAGCTCGGCGAGGCCCTTCAGCCGGCCGACGAAGGAGTAGCCGGGGTTCATCGTCTGGCCGATGTCGTCACCCAGCAGATGGCCGTGGTCGGGACGCATCGGGATCTGGGCGTCGGCGCGGCCTGCCTGCCGGCGGCGGGCCTCCTCGTCGATCAGCGCCGCGGCCACGCCGATCAGGTCGGTGTCGCCGCCGAGATGGTCGGCCTCGTAGAAGGACCCGTCCGGCTCGTGCGTGGTGTTGCGCAGATGGACGAAGTGGATGCGCGGCGCGAACTCCTTCGCCATCGCCACCAGATCGTTCTTCGGGTTGGACCCGAAGGACCCCGTGCACAGGGTCAACCCGCAGGCCTCCTGCGGCACCGCATCGAACATCGCCCGCACGTCGTCGGCGGTGGACATCACGCGCGGCAGGCCGAAGATGGGGAAGGACGGATCGTCGGGGTGGATGCACAGCCGCACCCCTTCCTCTTCCGCCACCGGCGTGATCTCGCGCAGGAACTCGACCAGATTGGCGCGCAGATCCTCGACGCCGATTTCCTGGTACAGCTCCAGCATGCCGCGGAAGCTGTCGCGGTCATAGGCGAAGTCGCGCGCCGGCAGCCAGTCGATCAGGTTGCGTTCAAGCTCGGCCACCTGCTCCACGGTCATCGCATCGAACCGCGCCTTGGCGGCGGCGATGTGGGCGGGATCGTAGCTGGCCTCCGCGTTGCGGCGCTTCAGCACGAACAGGTCGTAGGCGGCGAAATCGACGCTGTCGTAGCGCAGGGCATAGCCGCCGTTCGGCAGCCGGTGCATCAGGTTGGTCCGGCTCCAGTCGGTGATGACCATGAAGTTGTAGCAGATCACCGGGATGCCGGCGCGGGCCACATTGCGGATCGACTGCTTGTAATTATCGATCTTGGTGCGGAAATCGCCGGTGCGGGTCTTGATCTCCTCTCCGACGCCGATGCTTTCCACCACCGACCAAGTCAGGCCGGCGGCCTCGACCATGGCGCGGCGCTTCATGATCTCTTCGGTGGTCCAGACGCTGCCCTGATTCATGTGGTGCAGCGCCGTGACGATGCCGGTGGCACCGGCCTGACGGGCCTTCTCCAGGGTGACGGGATCGTCCGGGCCGAACCAGCGCCAGGTTTCCTGCATGATATGATCCTTTCAAGAAGCGGGTTTGCTTGCGGCGGTCGTGACCGCTGCGATTTCACGAATTGGCGAGGAAGGCGGCCAGCGTCTTGGCGACGCCGACGGTCATCAGGCTGTCGAGATGGCGGACCACCGCGTCGCGGAAGCCGGCTTCGGCGACCAGTTCCGGCGCGAAGATGTCCTCGATGGCGAACAGGGCCGCCGCCAGCGCGCCGGGATCGCCGGCATGGACGCGGGCGATGCGGGTCAGCGCCGCCGCCATCGGGTCGGCCACCGCATAGGCGTTGCCGGCCTCGTCCTTTTCCAGCAGGAAGCGCATCCAGGCGGCGACGGCCAGTGGGATCACCCTCGGCACCTTGCCGGCGGCGAACAGTTCGCGTGCCGGTTCCAGCAGGCGCGGCGGCAGCTTCTGCGATCCGTCCGACGAGATCTGGATGGTGCGGTGGCGGATGCCGGGGTTGCGGAAGCGCGCCTCCAGCGCCGCGGTATAGGCGGGGATGTCGGTTTCGGGCACCGGCGGCAGGGTCGGGATCAGGTCGGATGCCCACATGCGGCGCATGACGGCGGGCAGCTGCGGATCGGCCATGGCGTCGGCGATGGTCTCGATCCCGGAGATCACCGACAGGTAGGCCAGCAGCGAATGGGCGCCGTTCAGGCAGCGCAGCTTCATCAGCTCGAACGGGTGGACGTCGTCGACCAGGATGGCGCCGGCCTTTTCCCAGGCAGGACGGCCGAGCGGGAAGCGGTCCTCGATCACCCATTGCTTGAATGGCTCCGTCACCACCGGCCAGGCGTCGGCGCAGCCCAGCGCCGCTTCCACCGTCGCGCGGTCGGCGTCCTGGGTGGCCGGCGTGATGCGGTCGACCATGGTGCAGGGGAAGCTGACCTGTTCCGCGATGTAGGCGGCAAGCTCGGGATCACGCAGTTCGGCGTAGCGGACGACGATGCCCTTAACCTTGATGCCGTTCTGGGCGAGGTTGTCGCAGACCAGCACCGTGAAGGGCGCCACTCCGGCGGCGCGGCGGCGGCGGATGGCTTCGCACAGCAGTCCGGGAACGCTGCGCGGTGTTGTGGGATCGGCAAGGTCGGCACGGATCAGCGGGTGCGCCTCGTCCAGGGAGCCGGTGGCGGCGTCCTGGCAATAGCCCTTCTCCGTGACCGTTAGGGTGACGATGCGGATCTCCGGCTTCGCCGTCAGGGCCAGCACCGCTTCCAGCTGGTCGGCGGTCGCCATGGCGTCGAGGAAGGACCCGACCACGCGCAGGCTATCGCGGTTCTCCTCGCGCACCAGCAGCGTGTAGAGGCAGTCCTGCGGCTTCAGCGCGTCGCGGATGGCCGGCGACAGCGGATCGACGCCGACGATGCCCCAATCCTTCGCTCCGGTCGCCAGCACATCGTCGGTGTAGGTGGCGAGATGGGCGCGACAGAAGGCGCCGAGGCCGATATGGACGATACCGGGCGTCACCGCGGCGCGGTCGTAGGTGGGGCGTTCGACGGCCTGGGGAAGGCGGCGGAGGGTGTCGGGGGAAAGGCGGGTTTGGGAAGGACGGGCCGCCAGCAGGGCGGTGTTCGCGTCGGGCATGATGGGCTCCGGTTCGCGGCGGTCGCTGCGGTCACCCAGTTTTTCCGCTGTCGCGGAGTGTCGCGGGGGGCCGGTGCACCGTCATTCGGTGAGGCTTGAATGGTTCGGAAGGTCTCCGGGGCAAGGCGCCCCGGAGCCTTGGGGTGGATGCGTCAGACCTCGATGCCGGCCGGGGTGCGGCCCGAACCGGTCTTCGGCAGCACGAAGTGCATGATCGCCAGACCGACGAGGTAGAGGACGGAGGCGATGCCGAACAGCACCTGATAGTTGCCGTTGGTGGCGTCCAGCAGGCGGCCGACGCCCATCGACACGAACATGCCGACGAAGTAGGCGCAGAAGCCGCCGATGCCGACCACCGAGCCCACCGCGTTGCGCGGCATGGTGTCGGACACGATGGTGTAGACGTTGGCCGAATAGCCCTGGTGGGCGGAGGCGGCGATGCCGATCAGCAGCACGGCCAGCCACATGTTGGACACGGTGGAGGCGAAGAAGACCGGCAGCACGCACAGGCCGCAGATCAGGAAGGTCAGCTTGCGGGCGCGCAGCGGCTTCATGCCGCGCTTGATCAGGTGGGAGGAGAACCAGCCGCCGCCGACGCTGCCGAAATCGGCCATGGTGTAGATGATGATCAGCGGCAGCATCGCCCCGAACAGGTTGACGCCATACTGCTTGTTCAGGAAGCCCGGGACCCAGTTCAGGTAGAACCACCACACCGGAGCCGAGAAGCAGGTGCCGACGATGTTCGCCCAGGTGCCGCGATAGCTCAGCAGCTTGATCCAGGGGATGTTTTCCTGCGGCATCACGGGGTCGCTGCGGATATAGGCCAGTTCCTCGGCCGTCAGCTTCGGATGCTCTTCCGGCTTGCGGTAGATCAGCAGCCAGGCGATGACCCAGAAGAAGCCGATGCCGCCGGTGACCAGGAACGCCGCCTGCCAGCCGAAGGCGACCAGCAGGATCGGCACCAGGATCGGCGCCACGACCGCGCCGACGTTGGAACCGGCGTTGAAGATGCCGGTGGCGAGCGCCCGCTCCTTGGCCGGGAACCACTCCGACACCGCCTTGATCGAAGCCGGGAAGTTGCCGCCCTCGGTCAGGCCCAGGCCGGCACGCGCCACCTTGAAGCCGAAGACGCTGCCCATGAAGGCGTGGATGCAGGCGAAGAAGCTCCAGCCGGCGACGGCGGCCGGCAGGCCGATGCGGATGCCGATCTTGTCCATCAGACGGCCGCAGCCGATGTAGCCGAAGGCGTAGGCCAGCGAGAAGGCGGCGACGATGTCGCCATAGTCGGACTCGGTCCAGCCCATGTCGCCCATCAGCGTGGACTTCAGCAGGCCCAGAACCTGACGGTCCATGTAGTTGATGGTGGTCGAGAAGAAGAGCAGGGCGCAGATGGTCCAGCGGTAGCGGCCGATGGCCTTGCTTACCGTGACCGCGGCCTTGCCGATGCCGCCGGCCCTGCCGGCCGGCTCCGCCGACTGCGCGGGGGCGGCGTCGGCAATGATCTGTTCGCTCATGATTTGGCGTCTCCAGCCAGGACGCGGTTCACCGCCGCCGGTCTTCGATCCCGCACCCATGGTCGATCCTGCATCGGACATGGGCACGCCGAAGGGCATGCGCGGAAGCCGGCATTCCGGGCTCCCACGCTGCATCGGGCGGTGGTTTCTCGCGTTTCAGCACTGTCTCCTGGAGCAGTCCGGCCATCGTCGGGAGCGGTGCCGCTTCGGTACCGTTCGTGGCGTTGCATACTACCATTCCAGTTGCTGGTATGGTAGTTGCGCTCGGGGCCGGTGGTCAATCGAACCATCTGCGGCATTTCGTCAGGCTTCCGTCCGCCCCTCTTTCTGACGGGTGTCCAGCGGTGGCGCCTTTCCTGATCGGGGTAGGCGGATGGCAGATGGGGCAGTGGCTGACCGCGCTCTTCGGGAAAACAACCAAAGAATGTAGATTCCGTCCGCCTTGCTGATGCGATTGAAGGGGGCGGTCATGGAACGGAATCACGCGCAGGATCACGGCGCGTCCGGGCGGACGATCACCGGTGGCAGGCGTCGCGACCTTCTGTTCGGCGGCGATGGAAATGACACCATCATCGGAAATCGAGGCAACGACTATATGGAGGGTG
This sequence comes from Azospirillum sp., assembly GCF_035628975.1. Lineage (GTDB taxonomy): Bacteria > Pseudomonadota > Alphaproteobacteria > Azospirillales > Azospirillaceae > Azospirillum. The sequence goes on from NZ_DASPIS010000102.1 coordinate 36,891, forward strand.
GTGGCGGCAGCGACCGCTTCGTCCTCAAGCCCGGCGACGGATGGGACTGCATCGGCGATTTCCAGGGCGGGGCCGGCGGCGACCTGCTGGACCTGCGGAGTTGGAGCGGGATCGGCAGCCTGGAGGATGTGCTGTCCCGCTCGCACCAGGACAGCGACGGGCTGGTTCTGAATTTTGGGCCGCGCGACGGCGTGAAGCTGATGGGCCTGTCGCAGGCGGATCTCACCGCCGACAATCTGCGGCTGAAAAGCGAGCGGGTGAAGGCCAGCGCCGTCTTCGCGGCGACGGACGGCACGCATGGCAACGAGTTGTGGGGGACGGACGGGCGCCGGGCCTTCCTTCTGCGCGACCTCGCGCCGGGAGCGGCCTCTTCCGAACCGGGAGACTTTGTGGAACTGGGTGGGCGCGTGCTTTTCAGCGCCGACGATGGCATCCATGGCCGCGAATTGTGGTCCACCGACGGGACCCCGGCAGGAACCCGCATGGTGACGGACATCAATCCGGGCGAGGTGGGCTCGTCGCCCACGTCACTGACCGAAGTGAACGGTCAGGTGTTCTTCCAGGCGAATGACGGCCAGCACGGCGCGGAACTGTGGGTCAGCGACGGGACGGCCGCCGGCACGCACATGGTGAAGGACATCGGCGGCGCCATGGCTGGAGTCTATCCATACAATCTGACGGCGGTGGAAGACGAACTGTTCTTCTCGGCCAGCGACAGCGAGCATGGCAGGGCGCTGTGGCGGTCGGACGGCACCGAGGCCGGAACGATGCTGGTCAAGGACTTCTATCCCGGACCGTTCGATCCGCCGGTCCCGCTCCCCATCTTTCCGGCGCATTTCACGGCGGTCGACGATCGGTTGTTCCTGACGGCGTGGGATGGCACCGGCTTTTATAGTCAGCTGTGGGTCACGGATGGAACCGAAGAGGGCACGACCAAGCTGTACGACGGGCTTGGCGACAACCCGAGGGTCGGGCGTCCGGTGGTCCTGACCGCGGTGGGGGACACGCTGTTCTTCAACCGCGGAGAGGATCTGTGGAAGAGCGACGGCACTCCGGAAGGCACTGTCCAGGTGAAGGATTTTCCATCGATCGGCCTCTCCCTGCCCAGCCGGTTCAGCGCCTTCGACGACCGGCTCGCCTTCGTCGCCGGCGACGCGGAGCATGGCGAGGAACTGTGGATATCGGACGGAACGGAGCAGGGAACGCGCATAGTGAAGGACATCGCGCCGGGCAGTGCCGGCTCCGGCATCGGTGACTTCGCCGTGGTGGACGATACGCTGTTCTTCACCGCCGATGACGGCATCCACGGACGGGGGCTTTGGATGAGCGACGGGACCGAAGCCGGCACGCACATGGTGACGGACAGGTCGCATGACACGACTTGGACGCAGCCCACGACTCTGCGCGCGGTCGGCGACAGCCTCTATTTCAGTGCGACGGATGCCAACCAGGCCGGTGCGCTGTTCCACCTCGACCCCGACAGGAGCGAGGTGACGCAGCTCGCCTCCACGCAGCCGATCAGCCTGCTGTACGGCACTTTGCAGATCGCAGGTGTCTGAGCCCGCGCGTCACCCCGCCTGCCGGGCGCGGGGGGAGGCGCAGGCGGCGGCGACCACCTCGCCGGTGCGGCCGACATGGTGGACGAACAGATGCTCCGCCATCTTGCCGTCGCGGGCCTCCAGCGCCGCCAGGATCTCGCGGTGCTCCAGCACCGACTCCTTCCACCGCCCTTGGGCGCCCAATGCGAAGTAGCGCGCCCGCGCCAACCGGCCGAGCAGCCGGTCATGCGCCTCCACCAGCGCGGGGTTCTTGGCGCTCGATACGATCAGCCGGTGGACCTTCTGGTTGATCGCGAAATATTCCTCCAGCGCGCCCGCCCCCTGCAAAGCCTCGATCTTTTCCTGGAAGCCGCGCAGGCGGCGCAGGTCGGCGGCGGTCATCCGTTCGGCGGCGAGCCGGGCCGCGAAGCTCTCGATGCAGCCTTCCGCCTCGAACAGGTGGGTCAGTTCGGCGGCGTCGAGCGGGGCGACGATGGCGTTGCGGTTGGGGCGCAGCATCACCAGCCCGTCGGCCGCTAGCAGCTTCAGCGCCTCGCGCAACGGCGTGCGGGAGATGCCGAGCTTCTCGCTCAGCTCCGGTTCGATCAGGCGGGCGGACGGCGCCAGTTCGCCATAAATGATCATGTCGCGCAGCCGGTCCACCGCCATGTCCGCCAAGGGCGGCGGCGGCACCGCGCGGCGTCGGCGCGGCGGTGCGGTGCCTGGGGCGGCGTCCGGCGTATCGTCCGGCCTTTCATCGTCCGGCCTGTCATCGTCGAAGGTCATGGTCGGGCTCATGGCTGGGAATCCGGCACGCCTGCGGCGAGCGTTTCCTCTGCGAAAGCGGCGAAGCGCAGCACCCGGCGGTCCATGCCGCGCGGTGCCACGATCTGCAACCCCACCGGCAGCCCGCCGCGCCCGGTCCCGCAGGGCAGGCTGAGCGCCGGGACCCTGGCGTGGTTGAACAGCGGGGTGAAGACGGCATGGGCGCGCGGCGGCACCGGCTGTCCGCCGATGGTTTCCGGTCCCAGCCGGTCCAGCGGCCAGGCGACGCAGGGCGTGGTCGGCCCGACGATCAGGTCCACCCCAGCGAACTGCGCGGCCAGCGCGCGACCGACCTCGACGCCGAGCAACTGCGCCGCCGCGACCTCCGCCCCGCACAAGGACAGGCCGCGTTCGATCTGCACCGCGATGTCGGGATCGAACAGGGTGGGATCACGGCGGAACGCCTCGCCACAAAGTGCCGCAAGCCCGGCATGCTGCAGCGGCATCAGCGCGGTTTCGGTGACGCCGGCCGGCCAGCGCGGGAACCGGCCTTCGGGACGGACGATGCGGGCACCGGCGCGGGCCAGAGCCTTCACCGCCCGCTCCACCGCGTCGCGCACGTCGTCGTCAACCGGGGCGTCCATGCCGAAGGTCGGGCTGTAGGCGATGGTCAGGGACGAAACCGGCCGCTCCTCCGCCGGGGCGATCGCGGCGCTGTCGGGGTCGCGCGGGTCGGGGCCGGCCAGCGCCTCGAACATCAGGGCGGTGTCGGCGACATCGGCGGCGATGGGCGCCATCACGGCGATGCCGACGAAGGGCTCGGCGAAGCCGGGGCCGTAGGGGATGGCGCCGAAGCTGGGCTTGAAGCCGACCACGCCGACATGGGCCGGCGGGCGGCGGCTCGACCCGCCGGCATCGGTGCCGAGCGCCAGCGGAACCAGCCCGCCCGCCACCGCCGCCGCCGGTCCGCCGCTGGAGCCGCCGGGGGTCAGCGTCTGGTCCATCGGGTGGCGCGTCGGGCCGAACAGCGGGTTGGTGGTGACGCCCTTGCAGGCGAATTCCGAGCTGTTGGCCATGCCGACGACGACCGCACCGGCGCGGCGCAGCCGTTCCACCGCCATGGCGTCGGCGGGGGCGTGGAAATCGGCGAACAGGCGCGACCCCTGGGTGACGCGGCGGCCGGCGACCCAGATGGTGTCCTTGACCGCCACCGGCACGCCGGCCAGCGGCAAATCCTCCAACTGCACATTCTCTCCGGCGGCAAGGCGGCAATCCACCGCGTCGGCGTCCAGCAGCGCCTGTTCGGCATGGACGGCGACCAGGGCGTTCAGGGCCGGGTTGCCGGCGGCGATGCGGGCGAGCGCCGCTTCGGTCACGGCGCGGGCGCTGCTGCGTCCGCCGCGCACGGCATCGGCCAGGGCCACGGCGCGAAGGGGAAGGGTCATCGCTTGTCTCCGAGAAGGCTCAGTCCCGCCAGCGCGGCCAGCAGGCTGACCACGAGATAGCCGGTGGCCAGCGTGCTGACCGCGGCGGCGGCCACCAGCACGACCGGGCCGGCGATCAGCCCGGCGAAGCCGCCGACCATCACCGCCCCCGTCGCCTCGCCGATGCGCCCCGCCGGAGCCAGCCGCGCCACCTCCGCCAGGAAGACCCCGTTCCAGCCGCTGGCGGTCAGCCCGAACAGGAAGGTCGCCGCCGCCAGCGCCGGGAAGGGCAGGGCGGCGCCGGCCAGCGCGACCAGCGCCGATGCCGCCGCCATGCCCAGCCCCAGCAGCCCGACCAGTCGGCGCGGCGCCACCCAGCGCGAGGCGACCACGCCCCAGCCGAGCCGCCCGGCGAGCCCGCCCGCCTGCCCGGCGGCCAGCGCCACCCCGGCGGCGACATGCTCCAGCCCCAGTTCCGCCACGGCGAAGACGACGAAGAAGCCGTTCAGCGTCAGCTGACTCGCCGAATAGGGGAAGGAGGCCAGCGCGAGCCGTCGCAGTGCCGGGTCCCTGCGCAGCAGCCGGATCGCCGCACCCAGCCCGAAAGCGGTCGTGGCGGATCGGGTCAGCGGATCATAGGCCGTCCGCAGCCGTTCGAAGGGCAGGACGCAAACCAGCGCCAGCGCGGCGATGGCCGCATAGCCGGCGCGCGGATCGGTGACGGCGGCCAGCAGCGGCAGGGCCAGCGATCCGGCCATCGCGCCGATCTGGTTGCCGGTCTGCCGGACGGAGAATACCATCGGCCGGTCGGCCTCCCGTACCAGCCGGCCGAGGATGGCGGCGCTGGCCGGTGTCTCCGGCCCGCAGGCCAGCCCGATGGCGATGCCCGCCGCCAGCAGCGCCAGGGCGCCGCTCCCCGTCATCGCGCACAGCATGGCGGCGGCCACCGCCACCGCGCAGAAGCTGGCCACCCGGAAGGAGCCCAGCCGCCCGGCCAGCACCCCGCCGCAGAGCGATGCCGCCATCCCCACGGCAAAGCCGGTGGTGGTGAACAGGCCGAGCCCCGCCGGGTCGATCCCCATGCGCGGCGCCAGAACTCCCGGTGCGAACAGGGCGAGAGCCACCAGGGCCTGCAGGCCGGTCATTCCGATCAGCGCCGGCAGAAGCGGCGGCATCGCCGGAGGCTTGGTCGGCGCTGGCGCGACCGTCGCCGTCTCGGCTACCATCGCGGAAACCCGGAACTGGAGGCGGCATGGCCGGCGGTATTTCGATTCACGGTGTGGACGTGGCGCGCGGCGTCGCCGCCGAAGGGCTGCGGGTGGAGCTTTACGCCCTGACGCCCGACCGCCGCCTGCTGGCCGACGGCCGGCTGGGCGCCAACGGTCAGCTCGACCACCCCACAATCCGCGGCGAGGGCATCACCCCCGGCCCGCACGAGGTGCTGTTCCATGTCGGCGACTGGCTGCGCGCGGCGGGATATCCGGAGGAGCAGACCCGCTTCCTCGACATCATGCCGTTCCGCTTTGTGGTGACCGACCTGGACCGCCATCTGCATCTGCCCTTCAAATTCACCCCCTTCGGGGTTTCTCTCTTTCTGGGTGTGTAGGCCGGGTCAGGTCAACCGCTTCGACAGGCCGGCCACCCGCTCCATCACCAGCATCAGCGCGATGGTGGCGACGATCAGCACGCCCGATAGCGCCGCGACCGTGACGTCGAGCTTGCCTTCCAGATCCTGCCACATGCGGATCGGCAGCATGTCGGTCGCCGCATCGCGCAGGAACAGCGAGACGGGCACATTGTCGAAGGACGCCATGAAGGCGATGAAGCCGCCGGCCATGATGCCCGGCCGGATCAGCGGCAGCGTGATGCGGCGGAAGGTGAACCAGCGGGTGGCGCCCAGGCTGGCCGACGCCTCCAGCAGGGTCGGGTTCATCTGCGCCAGCGACGCCACGGTGTTGCGCACGACGAAGGGCACCGACACCACGGTGTGGCCGATGATGAGGGTCAGCGGTGACACCGGCACCCCGACCAGCGAGAAGAACATCAGCGACGACAGTCCGAAGGCCAGCGCCGGCAGAACCAGCGGCGACAGGAACAGGCTGTCCAGCACCCGCGCCGTCAGGCTGGCCGACCGCGCGATGCCCAGCGAGGCGGCGACGCCCAGCAGGATCGACAGCGCGGTCGCCCAGGCCGCCACCTTCAGGCTGTTCATCAGCGCGAACTGGAGTTGCCAGGCGTTCCACAGCTCGACATACCAGCGCAGCGAATAGCCGGGCGGCGGGAATTTCAGCGAATAGCCGCTGGTGAAGGACACCCAGATCACCACGACCGTCGGTGCCGCCAGCAGCAGCAGGGCCAGCAGCGCCACCCCCGTCATGACGATGCGGAAGCTGAGCGCGTCGAAATCGAAACGGCGGTTGCCCATGGCGGCCTCCCCGGGGTCAGGCGTTGGTGTAGCCGCGCGACAGGCGGCCCAGCACGTTGAAGATCGACACCACCACCAGCACCGCGACCAGGAAGATGACGGAGATCGCGGCGGCGAAGGGCCAGTTCTGCAGGGTGGAGGCCTGCTGGTAGATGTACATCGGCATGAACAGCATCTGCCCGCCGCCGATGAGGCTTTGCGTGATGAAGGCGGTGATGGCCGCGGCATAGGTCAGCAGGCAGCCGGCGATGATGCCCGGCAGCGACAGCGGCAGGATCACCTTGCGGAAGGTCCGCCAATGCCCGGCCCCTAGCACCGACGAGGCGTCGGCGAGGTTCGGGTCGATGCGGCTCAGCGCGGTGATCAGCGGCAGCACCATCAGCGGCATCTGCACCTGGGCCAGGGCCATCACCACGCCGCCTTCGGTGTAGAGCAGCTTCAGCGGCGTGTCGATCAGCCCCAGCCCGAGCAGCGAGGCGTTGACGATCCCCTGCCGCCCCAGGATGACCACCCAGGCGAAGGTGCGCACCACCACGCTGGTCAGCAGCGGCAGCAGCACCAGCAGCATGATGACGCCCCTGGCCCAGCCGGGGGAACGCTGGTGAAGCCACGCCACCGGATAGCCCAGCAGCAGAGTCAGCGCCGTCACCTTCACCCCCAGCCACAGCGTCGATCCCAGCACGCCGAGGCTGAAGCTGTCGCCGAGGAAGTTGACGTACTGGGTCAGCCCGAACCGTCCGCCCTGCGGGTCGGTCTGGAAGCTCAGCGCCAGCAGGATGACCAGCGGCGTGACGAAGAAGACGACGAACCCCGCCGCCAGCGGCGCCGCCAGTTTGAGGTCGTATGTGGTGACGTTGCGCAGCGTCGCGGCCATGGTTTCGGTTCCTCTTGAGTAACCTCTCCCCGAAAACCATCCCCTCTCCCCCCGGGGAGAGGGAGGAGGGCGTTCGGGTCGTCACACCCTGATCTCGCGGTTGAACCGCTCGATCCAGGCGCTGCGCTGCTCGTTGATCTTGGCCCAGTCCTGGAACACGAACTTCTTCGCGATCTCGGCATGGTCCTTCGCCAGCGTCTTGGCGAGTTCGCCCTTGATCGCGACCTTGGTGTTGGTCGGCACGATCATGAACGGCTCCTCCATCAGCTTGGCCTGCACCTCCGGCGACAGGGCGGCCTCGATCAGCTTGAAGGCCAACTCCTTGTTGGGAGAGTTCTTGACGATGTGGATGGTCGTCTTGAAAGCAATGGCGCCTTCCTTGGGGATGACGAACTCCACCGGGACGCCGCGCGCCTTCAGGATCTGGATGGCGTTGAAGTTGCCGGGGGAGATGTCGATCTGGCCCTGCTGGAACAGGGTCGCGAGCTGGCCGGGGTTGGCGGCGACGGCGGCGAGGCTGGGGCGCAGCGCCTCCAGCGCCTTGAAGGCCGGGTCGATGTTGGATTCCGACCCGCCATGCATCTTGGCCAGTTCCACCATGAACCCGGTGCCGAGCGTGGAGTTCAGGTTGGTGATGCCGACACGGCCCTTGAATTCCGGCTTCCACAGATCGGCCCAGGAGGTCGGCGGCGTCTTCACCGTTTCCGGGTTGTAGGTGATGCCCACCACCTGGAAGAAGGGAGACGGCCCCATCGGCACCTGCGCCTCCGGGATCAGGTCCTTGTAATAGGCGCTCTTTTCCACCGGATAGGGTTCGACCAGATCCTGGGCGATGGCCTGCAGCGCGGGTCCCGGATCATGCAGCATGACGTCGATCGGCGGGTTGTTCTTCGCCGCGTTCACCTTGGCGATCTGGTCGACCGACAGCATGGGGTCGAGCACCATGTCGGCGTTGCCGGTCGCCTTGCGGAAGGCGGGGACGAGCACGGCCTTGTGCGCCTCCTCCCAGCTGCCGGTGAAGGTTGCGAAGACCAGCGGGCGCGCCTGCGCCCAGGTCAGGCCGGGGAAGGCGTGCATGGCACCCAGCGTCAGGGCCGTCTGCATCAGGGAGCGGCGGGTCAGCAGCATGTATCACTCCTGTCGGGTGGGGAGGAGAAAGGGTGAGGGACGAGACTTCAGGCCGCGGCGAAGACCGAGGCGAGGCGGGGGGCGACCGGGGCGAGGCGAACCGGGGTGCCGGGGGCGAACAGCGCGGCGCGGTCGATGCGCGGCTCGGAGACCTTCACGGCCGACCCGTCGGCGACGCGCACCTCGTGGACGATTGTGGCGCCCAGCGGCAGCCCCATCTCCACCACGCCGTTCAGCGTGTCGGCGCCGTTTGCGGCGGGATCGACGCGCAGATGCTCCGGCCGCAGGCAGACGGTGACGCGGCCGCCGGGGCGGACGTCGCCCTTTGGCGCGCGCGTCTCGATGGTGCCGCCGGCATCCAGCCGCACCGTGCCGCCGCTGCGGTCCGAACCGAGCAGAACGCCGCCCAGCAGGTTGGCGGAGCCGACGAAGGTGTTGACGAACAGGCTGTCCGGCGCGTCGTAGATGTCGGTCGGCGGGGAGAATTGCTCCAGCCGGCCCTGGCTCAGCACCGCGACGCGGTCGGCCATCGACAGCGCCTCCTCCTGGTCGTGGGTGACGAGGATGGTGGTGATGCCGGACAGGCGCTGGATGCGCTTCACCTCGATCTGCATGTCGAGGCGCAGGTTCTTGTCCAGCGCCGCGAAAGGTTCGTCGAGCAGCAGGATCGACGGGTTCACCGCCAGCGCGCGGGCCAGGGCCACGCGCTGCTGCTGCCCGCCGGACAGCTGGCGCGGCATGCGGTCGCCGAGATGGCCCAGCTTCACCAGATCTAGCATGCGCTGGGCCTCGCTGCGCTGGGTGGCGCGGTCGACGCCGCGGGCGTCCAGCCCATAGGCGACGTTCTCCGCCACCGTCATGTGCGGGAACAGCGCGTAGTTCTGGAAGACGATGCCGACGGAGCGGCGGTTGGGCGGCAGCCCGTCGATGGCCTCGCCGCCGACGATGACGTGGCCCTTGGTCTGGGCCATGAAGCCGGCGATGATCCGCAGCAGGGTCGTCTTGCCGCAGCCCGACGGCCCGAGCAGGGCCACCAGTTCGCCGCCCTTGATGTCGAGCGTCACGTCGTTGACGGCCAGCGTGTTGCCGTAGCGCTGGGTGATCCCGTCGAGAAGAAGCGTCTGCCCACGCTGGGCCGACTGGCTGCTTGGCGAGGCTCCGACCATGGCTGTACCGTCCGTTTCGCGTTGCGCTTTTCAGATCGTTAGATAGCAAAGCGCATGCCGTTTCCGGACTTATTAGGTTTTATCAGTGGCTTACGCGCATTATTGGTCGCTTGATGGACGGGTAGCGGCGCCCTGATGATGCTGAAATAAGCGGCAGACACAGGCAATTGCCGCATTTGGCGCCAACGATGCTAAACATTTGCCCCCACCCTAACCCTCCCCCGCTGGGCGGGGGAGGGGACTGCCGCCACTCTCCCGAACACGCACTTGCTCCCTCCCCTGCGAGAGCGGGGGAGGGTTGGGGTGGGGGCAATGGAGTGGGGAGCCCCTCACACCAGCGGCAGATCGCTGCCGCCATTGACGATGTCCACCGTCCCGGAGATCAAATTCTCGGCATACAGCGCCTCCAGGTCGATGCCGCCGGCCGGCCGCACCGGGCGGATGGCGCGGATCCAGCCGGATATCGCCTGTTCCTGGCGACGGCGGATCGCTTCGGCCTCGTCCACCGTCACCGCCTGGAAGGACAGGCGGTCGCCGGGACGCAGGCGGCCGGCGCGGGGCAGGTCGGCGGAGATCACGGTGGCGATCTTGGCATAGCCGCCGGCGGTCTGGTGGTCGTTCAGCAGCAGGATCGGCTGCCCGTTGCCCGGCACCTGGATGGAGCCGGTGACCAGCCCGTCGGACGGGATGTCGGCCGACCCGCGATGCTTCAGCGCCGGCCCTTCCAGACGCAGGCCCATGCGGTCGGCCTGCTTGCCGACATGGTAGGCCGCCGACAGGAAGGTTGCCAAAGCCTGCTCGGTGAAGCGGTCGTCCTGCGGCCCGAGCACGACACGCAACGGCCCGATGCCATACTCCGGCGGTTGCGGCAGTTCCACGTCCGGTCCGTCCGGAACGCCGTCGCGGACAAGCGGCAGCCGGTCGTCCTGGCCCAGAGGGCGCCCGCCGAGCGGACCGATGCCGGCCCGGACATAGGTGGACAGGCTGCCCATCACCGGTGCCAGCGCGAAGCCGCCGGCCACCGCCAGATAGGCCACCGACGCTCCATCCACCGCCCCCAGCCGCAGCAGGTCGCCCTGCCGCAGGGTGTGGCTGCGGTGGGGCTCCAGCGGCCGGGCGGCCTCCCCCTCGCGCTCCAGACTCATCGCCAGCGGGCCGACCGCAGCGATGCGGACGGAGGCGGCGTCCACCCGCAGGACGGGGCCGAGCAGCGCGATCTCCAGCCCCGCCATGCCCGGCGGATTGCCGACCAGCGCATTGGCGAGCCGCAGCGCCACCGGATCGAGCGCACCGGCCACCGGCATGCCCAATTCCTGGAAACCGAAGCGGCCCAGATCCTGGATCGTCGCGAACAGGCCCGGCCGCACCACCGTCAGAAAGGCGCTCATGATGCGGCCCTCAGGCAGGCGGGATCGAAGCGGCCGGCAGCCACCGCCTGCGCAATGCCGTCGAAGGCAGCGCGGTCCACCGCCTCGAATCGCACCCGGTCGCCGGCCGCCAGCAGGACGGGATCGGCCCGGCCGGCGTCATAGAGCGGAACCGGACAGCGGCCGATCAGGTGCCAGCCGCCGGGACTTTCCCACGGATAGACGGTGGTCAGCCGCCCGGCGACAGCGACGGAGCCGGCCGGCACCCGCACCCGCGGCTCCGTCCGGCGCGGCCGCTCCAGCTCCGCCGGCAGGTCGCCCATGTAGCCGAAGCCCGGCATGAAGCCCAGCATGTAGACGAAATACTCGGCCGAGCCGTGCAACTCCGCCACGCGCTCCGTGGTCAGCCCCAGTCCATTGGCCAGCTCGGCCAAATCGGGGCCGAGGTCGGGAGCGTAGCAGACCGGCAGGCGCCACAGCCGCCCCTCCGCCGTGGCGGCGTCGCTGCCGGCCAGCGCCGCCTCCACCGCCGCCTGCATCTCCCGCCGCCCGGTGGCGACGGGATCGTAGACCACCAGCAGCGAGCGGAAGGTCGGCACCGTTTCCACCAGTCCCGGCGGCGGTTCGGCTTTCAGCCGGGCGTGCAGGGCCATGACGCGGGCGTTGGTCGCCCGGTCGATGGCCTCGCCGAACTCGACGTTGAAGGCGGTGTCGCCTGCGGTGGTGAAGCGGATCTCCACGCCCACGCTCCTTACCCGATCATCATCGACGGCAGCCACGTCACCATGCCGGGGAACAGCCACAACAGGGCAACCATCAGCACCATCAGCAGGAAGAAGGGCAGGCTGGCCTTGCCGATGGTGAAGATGTTCCTGCCGGTCATCGCCTGCAGCACGAACAGGTTGAAGCCGACCGGCGGCGTGATCTGCGCCATCTCCACCACGATGATGATGTAGATGCCGAACCACAGCAGGTCGATGCCCGCCTGCTGCACCATCGGCAGGATCACAGAGGTGGTCAGCACCACCATGGAGATACCGTCGAGGAAGCAGCCCATCACGATGAAGAAGGCGGTCAGCGCCACCAGCAGCGCCGCCGGCGACAGCTGCATCGTGGTGATCCACTCCGCCAGCAGGCGCGGGATGCCGGTATAGCCCATCGCCACCGTCAGGAATGCCGCACCCGCCAGGATGAAGCCGATCATGCAGGAGGTGTGGGCGGCGCCGAACAGGCTGTCGCGGAAGGTCGTCCAGTTCAGCGTCCCGGTCGCCAGCGCCAGCACCAGCGACCCCAGCACGCCGATGCCGGCGGCCTCGGTCGGGGTGGCGATGCCGACATAGATGGAGCCCAGAACCGCGGCGATCAGCAGCATCACCGGGATCAGCGCGCCGGTGTCGCGGATCTTCTCAGGCAGACTCTGCGACGGTTCGGGCGGCGGCACCCGGCCGGGGTTCAGCAGCGACCAGCCGCCGACATAGGCCATGAACAGGCCGGTCAGCACGATGCCGGGAATGACGCCGGCGATGAACAGCCGGGCGATGGACACGTCCGCCGCCACGCCATAGACGATCATGATGATCGAAGGCGGGATCAGCAGCCCCAGCGTGCCGGCCCCGGCCAGCGATCCCAGCGTCATCATCGGGTCGTAGCCGCGCCGGTTCAGCTCCGGAATCGTCATGCGGCCGATGGTGGCGGCGGTGGCGGCCGAGGACCCGGACACGGCGGCGAAGATCGAGCAGCCGATGACGTTCACATGCATCAGCCGGCCGGGCAGCCAGCCGGTCCAGGGTGCCAGCCCCTTGAACATGTCGGACGAGATGCGGGTGCGGAACAGGATCTCGCCCATCCAGATGAACAGCGGCAAGGCCGTCAGCGTCCATGAGGTGCTGGCGCCCCAGATGTTGGTCGCCATCACCATGCCAACCGGCCGCGCGGTGAACAGCGCCATGGCGACGAAGCCGACGCCGGCCAGCGCCAGCGCCACCCAAACGCCGGCCCCCAGCATCAGGAACATCGTCACCACGACGACGATGGATGCGGTCGTCTGATCCATCGTTCAGCCCTCGCTCTGCATGCCGGCATGCTGGTAGGACGCGTCTCCGCCCCGCAGCACGGTCACGAGATCGTCCAGCAAGGCGATCACCAGCACGACCAGCCCGGCCGCCATCAGCGCCTGCGGTATCCACAAGGGGATCGGCAGCACGCCCTGGCTGAGGTCGCCGAAATCATAGGAATCGTAGGTCATGCGCAGCCAGTACCAGGCGAAATAGGCGCTGAGCGCCGTGCCGAAGGTGAGGCAGGCCAGTTCGAAAGCGCGGCGGGGCGCGCCGTGCAGCCGCTCCACCAACACGCCGACGCGGATGTGGGAGCCACGGCGCAGCGCCGGCCCCAGCATCAGGAAGAAGGACGCGGCCATGCAATAGCCGGCAAGCTCGTCGGCCCCCGGCACCATGCGGCCGACGAGGCGGCTTCCCACCTGCGTGATGATCAGCACGGCGATGGCGGCGAGCGCGACCGCGCCCAGGATCTCGGCGGTTCGATAAAGAATGAACAGTGCGGTGCGCATGGCGCAACCACCTCCTGCGGTCGGTCGGGGCGAAGGGGTGTCATGGACCGGTGGTGATCCGGCCGGCCGCCTTGCTGCGGCGTGCCGGCCGGATCTCCCCAAGATCCCTGCGGCCGGTTACTTGCGGAAGGCGGAGATGATCGCCTCGCCGTCGGCACCGGCGGCCTTGGTCCATTCCTCGGTCATGGTCTTGCCGATGGCGGACAGGCCTTCCTTCAGCTTGTCGGACGGCGGCAGGACCTTCATGCCGTTGCCGGCCATGGTCTTGTTCAACTCGGCCGTCTTCTTTTCCCACTCGGCCCAGCCGGCGGCCTCGGCCTTGGCGGCGGCGTCCTGGACCGCCTTCTGCGTGTTGGCGTCCAGACCCTTCCACACCTCTGCGTTGACGAAGACCATGTTGCGCGGCAGCCAGGCCTGGACGTCGTAATAGACCTTCACGAAGTCCCAGGCCTTGGTGTCGACGCCGGTGGCGGCCGAGGTGATCATCGCGGTGACGATGCCGGTGCCGAAGGCCTGCGCGACTTCCGCCGCCTCGATCTTCACCGGGACCGCGCCGCTCAGTTCGGCGATACGGGTGGTGGCCGGGTTGTAGGCGCGGAACTTCTGCCCCTTCAGCGCTTCGACCGACTGGATCTCGTCCTTCACGTAGAGGCCCTGCGGCGGCCACGGAATCGAGTAGAGCAGCTTCAGGCGCTGGCGCTCCAGCTTCTTCTCGAGATACGGCTTGGAGACGTCGTAGAGCTTGCGCGACGCCTGGAAGTCGGTGGCGAGGAACGGCACCGAATCGAGGCCGAACAACGGGTCCTCGTTCGCCCAGGAGCTGATCAGCACCTCGCCCAGCTGCGCCTGTCCGGACTGGACCGCGCGCTTGATCTCCGGATGGCGGATCAGCGAGCCGTTGGAATGGACGGTGATCTGGATCTTGCCGCCGGTGGCCGCCTTCACGTCCTCCGCGAACTGCTTCACCACGACGGTGTGCAGGTTCGTGTCGGGATAGGGGGTCGGCATGTCCCAGGTCTCGGCGAGTGCTGCCAGCGGCCCGGCGGCGACGCCCAGCCCCAGCAGGCCGGCGACGATCGGGCCGGCCATCCGGGCGACGAGACGGGATTGCAGCATGTCAGCGGTCATGATGTTCGGAAGCTCCCTG
>NZ_DASPIS010000103.1:0-154196 GCF_035628975.1 Azospirillum sp.
CGCGACACCATCCACGGCGGCGACGGCGACGACACCATCCTGGCCGGCATCGTCACGGCCGGCAGCTACGCCCAGACCCAGGCCGACACGATCTTCGGCGAGGCCGGCAACGACCGCTACATCGTCGTCAGCCAATATGACGCCGGCACCGTCAGCTTCGACGGCGGCACCGGCACCGACACGCTGGAGGTCCGGTCCGACAACCTGACAAGCTTCAACGGTTACAACCTGGAATACCACAACGACGTCGCGTCGCCGAGGATCGACATCAGCGGCATGACGCTGACCAGCGTCGAGACGCTGGCCCTGACCGGCAGCCAGCGCCACACCGTGACGATGACGGCGGCCCAGGCCAACGGCTTCACCGGCATCACCGGCGCGGTCACCGGCGACGCCTTCGCCATCGCCGGTGCGTCGCTGTCGGGCACCGTGGGCACCGGCAGCGGCGGCACGCTCCAGGCCGGTCAGGTGCAGGCGGAGACGGTGAACGGCGTCACCCTGCTCCATATCGGGATGAACGGCACCGCCGGGGCCGACGTGACCCTGCGCATCGCCGGCAGCTTCGCCGCGTCGAACATCAGCCTGTCCGGCAACACCATCACGCTGGGGCAGGCCGGCACCGGCGGCAACACGGGCGGAGGCGATACGGGGGGCGGCACTCCCGGAGGAAGCACGGGAGGCCTGACGCTGACCGGCACCGCTGCCCGCGACTATCTGGCCGGCGGCAGCGGCAACGACGTCATCACCGGCAACGGCGGCAACGACTACATGGTCGGCGGCGCCGGCAGCGACAGCTTCGTCTTCAAGCCCGGCGACGGCTGGGACTATGTCGCCGACTTCCAGGCCGGCAGCAGCGGCGACGTGCTGAATGTCGCGGGTTGGGCCGGGCTGACCGACTTTACCGCGGTGATGGCCGCCACCACCCAGGAGGGCGCCAACACCATCGTCCGCTTCGACGACAACAACAGCGTCACCCTGGCCAACGTCACCCGCAGCAGCCTGACCGCCGCCAACTTCTCCTTCCTCAATGCTTCGCCTGGGGCCTCCCCGGGCGGGAGCACGGGCGGCGGCTCCACCGGCGGTGGTTCGACCGGCGGGGGTTCCACGGGTGGCGGCACCGGCCAGACCGTCACCGGGACCTCGGCGGGCGAGTATCTGGCTGGCGGCAGCGGCAACGACACCATCACCGGCAATGGCGGCAACGACTACATGGTCGGCGGCGCCGGGCGGGATACCTTCGTGCAGGGCGCGGCCGACGGCTGGGACTGCATCGGCGATTTCCAGGCCGGCACCGGCGGCGATGTCATCGACCTGCGCAGCGTCGCCGGCTTCTCCAGCCTGAACGACGTGCTGACCCACTCCGTCCAGAGCGGGGCCGACCTGTCGATCGACATCGGCAGCACCAGCACCCTCAAGCTGATGAGCGTCGACCGCGGCACCCTGACTGCGGAAAACTTCCTGTTCGCCAATCCGATCGGCTGAACCGGCGGCGGGCGCCATCCCTGCACGGGGGTGGCGCCCGTCCCTTCATTCCCCCTGCCAGCGATCGCGGAACACCAGATCCTCCAGCGGCAGGCGCTTGCGCCAACCCTTGGTTTCCAGTTCCGGCGTCGCCTCGAAATGGGTGACGTGGCCGAGACAGAGATAGGCGATCGGCACGATCCGCTCCGGGATGCCCAGCGCGTCCCGCAGCGCGTCCTCGTGCAGGATGCTGACCCAGCCGACCCCCAGACCTTCCGCCCGCGCCGCCAGCCACAGATTCTGCACGGCGCAGACGCAGCTGTAGAGGTCCATCGCCGGCATGTGGGTGCGGCCCAGCACCACCGGACCGGAACGCTCGCGGTCGCAGGTGATGCAGAGATTGATCGGCGCCTCGCGGATGCCCTCCAGCTTCAGCCGGCTGTAGAGGCTGCGCCGTTCCCCCTCGAACATCGCCGCCGCCTCCTCGGTGGCGCGGGTGAAGTCGGCATGGATGCGGGACTTCACGGCCGGATCGGTGACGACGATGAAGTTCCACGGCTGCATGAACCCCACCGACGGCGCATGGTGCGCGGCCAGCAGGATGCGGGTCAGCACCTCGTCCGGCACCGGATCGGGCCGAAACTGCCCGCGCACGTCGCGGCGGGAGAAGATCGCCTTGTAGAGCGCGTCGCGCTCCGCCGGGGTGAAAGCCTCGTCCTTCTCTTCGGCCATCCCTCACCCCCGCGCGATCAGGTGGACGAAAGACCCCAGCGCCAGCCCGCGCCGGCTACCGAGTACGCCCAGGTCGCTGCCGTCCGCCGCCGTGGCACTCAGCAGCGGTGCGTCGTCGCCGCGGGCAAGGGTCGAGGCATAGTGGAACTCGTGACCCATCAGCGGAGATCCTGCCGGCCCCAGCGGCCCGTCGGCCAGCAGAGCCGCGCGGCGATAGCCCAGATGCAGCCGCCGCTTGGCGAAGGAGGTGCGCACCCCCAGCAGCCCGGTCATCGGGTGGGTGACGCCGTCGGCATCCTCCAACGTTTCGCCCATCACCATGTAGCCGCCGCACTCGCCATAGACCGGCACCCGCTCCGCCGCAGCACGCAGCCCGTCGCGGAAGGCGTGGTTGGCGGCGAGGCGGCCGGCATGCAGCTCCGGATAGCCGCCGGGCAGATAGACGGCGTCCGCATCCTCCGGCGGCGCCTCGTCCGCCAGGGGGGAGAAGAAGCGCAGCTCCGCCCCCACCGTCTGCCAGCCGGCGGTCAGGTGCGGATAGGCGAAGGTGAAGGCGGCATCCCGCGCGATGGCGATGCGCTGGCCCAGCGGCGGCAGGGCGGGGGCGTCGCTGCCCGGCCCGGCCTTCGAGGGCTTGGCGAGAGCCACGACGCGGTCGAGGTCGACATGCTCGGCTATGAGGCGGCCCAATGCGGCCAGCCGGTCGGCCAGTCCTTCCGTCTCGTCGGCCTGGACGAGGCCGAGATGGCGTTCGGGCAGGCTGAGATCCGGCGCGCGGGGCAGGGCGCCCAGCAGGGGGATGCCCAGCGCCTCGATGGCGTTGCCGGCCAGCGCCGTGTGGCGCGGGCTGCCGACATTGTTCAGCACGACGCCGCCGATGGTCACGTCGTCGCGGTAGGTGGCGAAGCCCTTCACCAATGCCGCGGCCGACTGCGACTGGCCCTTGGCGTTCACCACCAGCAGGACCGGCCAGCCGGTGCGCGCAGCAATCTCCGCCGTCGAGCCGGTGCCGGTGGCGCCGATACCGGCGACGCCGTCGAACAGGCCCATCAGCGCTTCGCAGACCAGCAGGTCGGCGCCCTCGGCGGCGCGGGCGGCCAGCCCGTCCAACAGCTCCGGCCCCATCGCCCAGGTGTCGAGGTTCACGCTTGGCCGGCCGGTGGCGGCGCGGTGGAAGGCCGGGTCGATGTAGTCCGGCCCCGACTTCACCGCCCCCACCGCCACGCCGCGGGCGCGCAGCGCCGCCAGCAGCCCCAGCGTCAGCGTCGTCTTGCCGGTGCCCGATGCCGGGGCGGCGATGATGAGACCGCTAGTCATTCTTCCCTCTGGCATGTTGCAGCGCCATCTGGCCCGGCAGCCATTCCAGCGCCGGGCGCAGCCGCACCACCTCGCCGATCACGATGATGGCGGGCGGCTCCAGATCGCTCGCCGCCAGATCGGCGACGCAGGTGCCGAGGCTGGTGACGAGGCTCTTCTGGTTGGCGGTCGTCGCCTCCGTCACCACGCCGACGGGGGTATCGGCGGACAGGCCGCCGGCCATCAGCTCCGCGGCGATGGTCGGCAGCGCCTTCCAGCCCATATAGAGGATCAGCGGCGCCTTGGTGGCGGCCAGCGCCCGCCAGTCCGGTCCGCCGCCTAGCGAATGGCCGGTCGCCAGGATCACCGCCTGGTTGGTGTCGCGGTGTGTCGCCGGGATGCCGGCATAGGCCGGGCCGGCGATGCCCGACGTGATGCCGGGCACGATGCGGAAGGGGATGCCCTCTGCCGCCAGCGCCTGCGCCTCCTCGCCGCCGCGGCCGAAGACGAAGGGGTCGCCGCCCTTCAGCCGCAGGACGCGGTGTCCTTCCTTCGCCAGTTCGATCAGGCGGTTGGTGATGTCGTCCTGATGGGCGGAGGGACGGCCGCCGCGCTTTCCGGCGAACTCCAGCCTTGCCGACGGGCTGGCGAGCGCCATGATCCGTTCGCCGACCAGCGCGTCATGGACGATGACGTCGGCTTGCCTTAGACCTTGCAGGGCCAGCAGGGTCAGCAGGCCGGGATCGCCGGGGCCGGAGCCGGCCAGCCAGACGCTGCCGGGGGCGAAGGGGACCAGGACGCTTTCGGGAATGGACGACTCAAACGACATGAACGCGGACTCGGGCTCGGAGAAGACGGAAGGCGGTGCGGAGGGCGCCGGGGAGGGGGCCGGCATGCCAGAGCATGCTACACCCTTGCGCCGCGGCTGGACGACGGGAACCTGTGCCACAGCGGCGGCGCGTGCGGCGGCAGAGGCTCTGTTCGGCCGGGAGTTTCCCGATCCGGTGACCGTGACCCTTCCCGGCGGCCAGACCCCCGCCTTCGCGCTGGCGGTGACGGAGCGGGGGGAGGGGGCGGATGGCTCCTCGGGCGGACCCTGGGCCATGGCTGGCGTGGTCAAGGATGCCGGCGACGATCCCGACGTGACCCACGGCGCGCTGGTGCGGGCGCGGGTCTGGCGCGGCGCGCCCGGCAGCGGCGTGAGTTTCCGCGCCGGTCCCGGCGTCGGCACCGTGACCCTGCCCGGCTTGCCGCTGGCAGTGGGCGAACCGGCGATCAACCCGGTGCCGCGCAGCATGATCGCGCAGGCGGTGGGGGAGGCGGCACGTGACGCCGGCCAGCCGGCCGATCTGGTGGTCGAGGTCGGGGTGGAGAATGGCGAGCAGCTTGCCAAGCGCACCATGAACGGGCGGCTCGGCATTCTGGGTGGACTGTCGATCCTGGGAACCACGGGGATCGTCGTGCCCTATTCCTGCGCGGCCTGGATCGCGTCGATCCAGCGCGGCATCGACGTGGCGCGCGCCGCCGGGCTGCCCCATGTCGCTGCCTGCACCGGCGACCTGTCGGAAAAGGCGGTGGTGGCGCGCTATGGCCTGTCGGAACAAGCGCTGATCGACATGGGCGATTTCGTCGGCGGGACGCTGAAATACCTGCGCCGGCACCCCATTCCCCGCCTGACACTGTGCGGCGGCTTCGCCAAGTTCGGCAAGCTGGCGCGCGGGCTGATGGATCTGCATTCCAAGCGCCATGCTGTCGATTTCGACTGGCTGGCCGACCGCTTGGCGGAACTGGGGGCCGGGCCGGAGCTTGTCACGCAAGCGCGTGGCGCCAACACGGCGGCGCAGGTGCTGGGCATGGCGGACGCCGCCGGCCTGCCGCTGGCCGACCATGTGGCCGAGTTGGCCCGCCGCGCCGCGCAGGAGGTGCTGGAGGATGCGCCGGTCGCGGTCGAAGTGCTCGTCACCGACCGGCAGGGGCGCATCGTGGGATGCGCTCACTCCCCCAGCCCCCGGTAGCGCCGCACATGGCTGCCGTCATACAGCGCGCTGCAGCGGAACTCCTCATGGCCCAGCGCCGGGCCGACCAGGATCAGCGCGGTGCGCTCCATCGGTGAGGCCGCGACCTGCGCCGCGATGTCGGCCAGCGTGCCGCGCAGCACCCGTTCGTCCGGCCAGGTCGCGCGGTAGACCACCGCGGCCGGGCAGTCGGCGCCGTAGAGCGGGGTCAGCCGTTCCACCACCCGGTCGATGACGTGGATCGACAGGTGGATCGCCAGCGTGGCGCCCGAGGCGCCCAGCACCTCCAGCGTCTCGTTGGCGGGCATGGCAGAGGCGCGCCCCTCGGTGCGGGTCAGGATCAGCGTCTGGCTGACCTCCGGCAGGGTCAGCTCGCGCCCCAGCGCGGCCGACGCCGCGGCAAAGGCCGGCACGCCGGGGGTGATGGTGTAGGGGATGCCCAACTCCCGCAGCGCGCGGGTCTGCTCGCCCAAAGCGCTGTAGACCGACAGGTCGCCGGAATGCAGCCGCGCCACGTCCTTGCCGGCGGCATGGGCGGCCTGGAATTCGGCGGCGATCTCCTCCAGCGTCAGCGGCGCGGTGTCGATGATCCGCGCATCGGCGGGGGCGTGGGCGATGATCTCCTTCGGCACCAGCGAGCCGGCATAGAGGCAGACCGGGCAGCGCGCGATCAGGTCGCGGCCGCGCAGGGTCAGCAGGTCGGGAGCGCCCGGTCCGGCACCGATGAAATGAACGGTCATGAACGGGTCTCCAAAAGAGCGACGGCAGGCAAGGCAAGTGCGACGGTGGCGCGGGGGGTGGAGCGGCGCGGTAGCAGCAGGCGCGATCCCGGTCCGGCGGCGGCCAGCGCCGCGGCCTCCGCGACCGACGCCAGCCCGACCGCGGCCAGCACGGTGGATGATCGGGTGTGGACGCGATCCTGCGCGGCCAGCATCGCGTCCTCTTCGATGAAGCGCAGCGGCAGGCCGAGCGCGCGGGCGGCCTCCGCCAATCCGGCCTCGTCGGCCTTCATCGCCGGGGCGGCGAGGGCCGCCAGCTGGCGCGCGGCGTCGGGCAGGGCGGCCTCGTCGAAGGCGGCGACGACCAGACCGGCGATCTCCTCCCAGCCGCAGCCGCGGCGGCAGCCGAGACCGACGAAGACCGGGCCGAATAGCAGGGAGTCGGGCGTCAGGCGGTCCATGCGCCCTCCGCATACGGCTTTTCGGCCCGCCACAGCGTGACCGGCATGGCGGCCCGCCAGCCGCGGAAACCGCCGACCGCCGAGGCGCGCGCGACGGCGATCTGGGTCAACTCGCCGCCAAGGCGCTTGTGTGCGTCGAACAGCACCGCCTCGCTTTCCAGCGTCACCGCGTTGGCGGCGATCCGGCCGCCGGGAGGCAGGGCGTCCCAGCAGGCCGCCAGCAGGCCATCCGCGGTCAGCCCGCCGCCGATGAAGATGGCGTCCGGCCGCTCCAGCCCATCCAGTTCCAGCCCGGCCAGCGCCGCCGGGGCCTTGCCGCGCGCCAGCGTCAGGCCGGGCACGCCGAAGGCCGTGGCGTTGGTCAGGATGCGGGCGATGCGCTCCGGGTGGTGTTCGACGGCGATGGCGCGGTTTGCGGGATCGCGCAGCATCCATTCGATGCCGATGGAGCCCGACCCGGCACCGACATCCCACAGCAGTTCCCCCCGGCGCGGCGCCAGGAAGGACAGGGTGACGGCGCGCACCTCGCGCTTGGTGATCTGCCCGTCATGCTCGAACCAGTCGTCGGGCAGGCCGGGGGCCAGCGGCAGGACGCGGGCGCCGGGGGCGGCGACGCAGTCCAGCGCGATGGTGTTGAGGTCGGCGACCTGCCCGGCGGTCCAGGCGTCGGCGGCGGCCTCCAGCCGGTCTTCGCGCGGACCGCCCATCGCCTCCAGCACCGTCAGGCGCGAGGCGCCGAAGCCGCGGGCGCGCAGCAGGGCGGCGAGCTTGGCCGGGGTCGTTCCGTCCCAGGAAAGAAGCAGAAGTTTGGCGTTTGGTTGCAGATGCGGAACGACCATTTCCAGCGGGCGGCCATGGACGGTCAGGCAGCGGCAGTCCTGCAGGGGCCAGCCCAGCCGGGATGCTGCGAGGCTGAAGGCGGAAGCGGCCGGGATCACCGTCGTTTCCGCAGCCGGAACGAGCCGCGACAGCGTGGCGCCGATCCCGTACCAGGACGGATCGCCGCTCGCCAGCACGCAGACCCGCTGTCCGCGCCGGGCGAGCAGGCCGGAGAAGGCGTCTGTCATCGGCGACGGCCAGGGCAGCCGTTTCTGTCCCGAAACGACCGGCACCAGATCGAGGTGGCGGGCGCCGCCATAGAGGACTGTGGAGCTTTCCACCGCCGCGCGGGCGGCGGGCGACAAACCGTCCCAGCCATCCTCGCCGATGCCGACGATGCTGAGCCAGCGAACCGTTCCCATGCTATCCATGGCGCCGATCCTGACGGGTGGGGAGGGGGAATTGGTCAAGGCGCTGATGGTCAAAGTACTGATCCTGGGCGGCACGACGGAGGCAACGGCGTTGGCCAAGCGTCTGGCCGGCCATCCTCGCATCGATGCCCGCGTGTCGCTGGCCGGGCGCACGAAGAACCCGATGCTGCCGCCGCTGCCGACCCGCATCGGCGGTTTCGGCGGGGTGGAGGGCTTGGCCGATTATCTGCGTGCCGAGGGAATCGAGGCGGTGATCGACGCGACGCATCCCTTCGCGGATCGGATCTCCGCCAATGCTGCCGCGGCCTGCGCACTGGTGGGGGTGCCGCTGCGCCTGCTGACCCGGCCGGCCTGGGTGGCGGGGCCGGGCGACCGCTGGATCGGCGTGCCGGACATGAATGCCGCGGCGCTGGCGCTGCGCGCTCTGGGCGACACCGTGTTCCTGACCATCGGCCGGCAGGAGGTCGCGGCCTTCGAGGCGACGCCCGACAAGCGCTACCTGATCCGCGCCGTCGACCCGCCGGAGCCGATGCCGGCCATGCCGCGAATCAGCCTGATCCTCGACCGCGGGCCCTTCACCGTGGAGGGTGAACTGGCGCTGATGCGCGGGGAGCGGATCGAGGCGGTGGTGAGCAAGAACAGCGGCGGACGCGCCACCGACGCCAAGCTGGAGGCTGCGCGGGAGTTGGGACTGCCGGTGGTGATGGTGGAGCGGCCGGCGGGCAATGGCGTGGCGGAACTGCACGACGTGGGCGAGGCGGTGGGGTGGCTGGAGGGGGTGGGCTGACTCTCTCCCCCGCCGAGTCCCCCTCTCCCCCCCGGGGAGAGGGTCGGGGTGAGGGGGATGCACTGCGGGTCTTCCCAAGAATCCTCGCCGTGCATCCCCCTCACCCAACCCTCTCCCCGGGGGGGAGAGGGGGACTCGCGGTGGGTTGGTCGCGGGTATCTCCGCCCGCACATCCGTCACGCCCATCCTCACCCCCGATAATGCCGGGGCGTGTAGACCCAGCGCCCGCCGTCAGCGCGCGCGACGAAGCGGGTGTGCGAGGCGCCGATGATGACCAGCGTGCGCATGTCCGCCTGCTCCGCCCGCACCTCGCCCAGCGTGGTCACCGTCAACTCCTCATCCGCGCGGCCGATGGCGCGGCCCAGCACGATGGGGGTTTCCGGAGCGCGGATGTCGCGCAGGGCGTCGAAGGCGGCGCCAAGCTGCCAGGGGCGGGCCTTGGAGATCGGGTTGTAGAGCGCGATGACGAAATCCGCCTCCGCCGCCAGACGCAGGCGCTTCAGCACCACCTCCCACGGTTTCAGGTTGTCGGATAGCGAGATGGCGCAGAAATCATGGCCCAGCGGCGCCCCGGCCCGCGCGGCGGCAGCCTGCATGGCGGAAACGCCGGGATCGACCGACAGAGGCACCGCATGCCACGCCTCTGGCGCAACCGGATCGTCGAGCGCCTCGAAGAGCGCGGCGGCCATGGCAAAGATGCCGGGATCGCCGCCCGACACCACCGCCACCCGCCGACCCTGCGCCGCGAGATCAAGCGCGAAGCGGGCGCGGTCCAGCTCCACCCGGTTGTCGGAGGCGTGGCGCACCTGATCTCCCGGCGGCACCCGCTCCACATAGGGGAAGTAGCCGACGAGGTCGGTCGCCTCGGCCAGATCGCGCCGCGCCTCCGGCGTCAGCCAGTCCTCGGGGCCCGGCCCCAATCCCACGACCTTCAGCCAGCCATTGTTTTCAGGGCCGCTCATCCGCGCTTGCCCTCGCCCGGAATGACGATCTGGGAGAAGTAGGGGGCGACGTCCGGCGCCTCCAGAAAGGGCATGAAGCGCTGTTCGTCCATGCTGGCGCGCTCCACATACCATGCCCGTTCGGCCAGCCCGGCGGCGGCGATGGCGCGGCGGACCTTGGGCAGGTTCTGGCCCAGCTTCATCACCACGCAGGCGTCGGCGGCGGTCAGGGCGCGGACCAGCGACTCCTCGTCCAGCGTGCCGGGGATCACCGACAGCACGTCGTCGCGCAGCATCAGCGGGCGCGGCAGCAGCGAGGCGCTGCACACCATGCTGGTGACGCCGGGGATGACCTCCGTCGCGAAACGGCCGGACAGCCGTAGGAACAGATGCATGAAGGAGCCGTAGAAGAACGGATCCCCCTCGTTCAGGGCTGCGACCGAACGGCCGGCGGCGAGATGGGCGGCGATGCGCTCGGCGGACTCGTCGAAGAAGGCCTCGATCTGGCGGCCATAGTCCGGGTGGGTCGGCGGCAGTTCCACCGTCACCGGGTAGACCATCGGCAGCTCGATCTGGTCGGGCTTGATGGCTTGATCGGCGATGCGGCGGGCTTGGCCCCTGGTGCCGCGCTTGCAGAAATAGGCGACGACCGGGCAGGCGCCGATGGTGCGCACCGCCTTCAGCGTCATCAGCTCCGGATCGCCGGGGCCGACGCCGACGCCGAACAGGGTGCCCATGGTGGGAGGAGTGGGGATCAGGGTCTCGCCGCTCATTCGACGTCGCTCGCCAGAGCGTTGACGGCGGCGGCGGCCATGGCGCTGCCGCCGCGCCGGCCCCGGATCGCCAGATAGGGAACGTCGAAGGGGTTCTCGGCCAGCGCATCCTTGCTTTCCATCGCGCCGACGAAGCCGACGGGGAAGCCCAGGATCGCCGCCGGCTTCGGCGCGCCAGCCGCCAGCATCTCCAGCAGGTAGAACAGCGCGGTCGGCGCGTTGCCGATGGCGACCACCGATCCGCCGAGCCGGTCGCCCCACAGGTCGAGCGCCGCGGCGGAGCGGGTGTTGCCGATGCTCTTGGCCAGATCGGGCACGGCGGGATCGCGCAGGGTGCAGATAACCGCGTTGTCGGCCGGCAGGCGGGCGCGGGTCACGCCGTGGGCGACCATCTCGCTGTCGCAGAGGATGGGCGCGCCGGCACGCAGGGCGGCACGGGCGGCACTGCCGACGTCGGCGGAGAACAGCAGGTCCTGGGCCGCATCGACCATGCCGCAGGCGTGGATGACACGCACCGCCACCGGTTTCAGGTCGTCGGGGATGGCGGACAGGTCGGCCTCCGCCCGGATGGTGGCGAAGGACTGGCGGTAGATGGCCGCTCCGTCGCGGATATAGTCGTAGAGCGGCTCAGGCACCGGTGGACTCCTCGGTCAACAGATCCGCGACGCGTGCCACGGCGTCGGCGGGGGACAGGCCGGTGTGCGGGGAATCGTCACCGGGTTTGGCGTTCAGGGCGACGTCATACACCCCGTCGCGGGCGGTCAGGGTGACATCGGCGATGGCGGGATGGGCGCAGCCCTTGGCGCAGCCCGACACATGCACCATTCGGACATGGTCCAGCAAGGGGCCTGCGCGGTCGGCGATGGCGAGCGCCGTTGCATGGGTGTCGGTGGTGCCGACATCGCAGCCGCCGGCCCCGCTGCAGGCGGTCAGCTTCAGCCGGCGGTCGGTGTGCGACAGGATGGCGCCGTGGGCTTTGGCGATGCCTTCGGCGTCGGAGGAGGGGGCGACGAGGAGCAGGGCGCGCCAGGGGGTGATGCGGATTTCGGCGCAGACTGAGGCGAGGGCGGCGAGGGTGGCGCAGGTCAGGCGGCCGAAGGGGAAGGCTGCTACCATCGTCGGGGCTTGCCCCTTCTCCCCCCTGGGGAGAAGGTTGGGATGAGGGGGTTCGGCGGAGCCGAAGAGATCCATGAGGTGCGTCCCCCTCACCTTGATCCTCTCCCCGGGGGGGAGAGGAGAAATCAGGGAGGAGAGGCGCGTTGCGAACGGTTCAGTGCCGATCACCGCGACCAAACCAGCCATGCGGCGCGGCGGCTCCGGCAATGACGCGCGCAACTCCACGAAGGCGCGGCCCAAGGCCGACGCCACGTCGGCCACATCCTCCGCCCGGCACAGCCCGAGCGGCGCGGCCTTCGCCAGCGTGCCGCCCAGCGACACCCGGAAGTGCTTTCCGTCCACCGCGTCGAAGCGTACATCCGTGCTGCTGTCCGCCAGATGGCCGATCCCGCCGCCACAGACCAGCCAGCCGAACTTCGGCGGCAGCCGGTGCAGACCCGTGTCCGTCGCCAGCCGCGCGTCGAGCGTACGTGCCACCCCCCGTACGTCCATCGCGGCCGTGGGGTCCAGCCCCGCGGTGGGGGTGCACAGGACGTTGCGCACCGCCTCGCTCGCCGCATCGTCGGAGACATAGCCCATCTTGCGCAGGGCGTCGGTCACCGGCGCCAGCGCGTCGGCCGGGATGCCACGAAGCTGCAGGTTGCCGCGATGGCTGAGGTCGATCAGGCCGTTGCCGTACCGGTCGCCCAACTCGGCGATGCAGCGGGCATGCTCGGCCGGCAGCACGTCGGCGGGGACGCGGACGCGCAGCAGGAACCCATCGCCGACCCGCATTGGCGCCAGCACGCCGGGGCAGGTGCCGCGGCGTCTCGGCTGGTTGGCGACAGGGGGCGTCATGCGGCGGTCTCCCGGAGGCGCCGCAGATCCTCCGCGGTGGAGTTGCGGCGGGGATGCCACAGGCCGCGGTCGAGCGCCTCGCTCATGCGCGCCAGAATGTGCCGGGCAGCCGCCGGATTGGCATGCGACAGGAAGTCCCACACCTCCGCATCCTCGACGTACGCGTCATAAAGCTGGTCGAAATGGGCGGGGCGTACGGCGTCGGTGGTGGCGGCGAAGGCGAACAGCGTGTCCACGCCGGCCGCCAATTCGGCCGCGCCGCGATAGCCGTGGCGCATCATGCCCTCGATCCAGCGCGGATTGGCCGCCCGGCCGCGCAAGGTGCGGGCGATCTCCTCCGCCAGCGTGCGGACGGCGAGTTTCTCCGGATCGGCGCTGTCGAGATGGTAGAGCGCCGGTTCGGAGTCCTCCAGCGCGGCGGCGGCGGCGAATCCGCCTTCGAATTGCATGAAGCCGTCGGTGGACAGCACGTCATGCTCCCGCTGGTCCTGGTGGTGGACGAGCGCGTCGGCCCCACCGACCCGGCGGCGGAACAATGCTGGCAGCGGCACCCCCTCCAGCCCGGCACCATAGGCGTGACAGCCGCCCTCCAGATAGGCGGCGCCGAAATCCGCACGCGTGGTCCAGTCGCCGCGCGCGATCATGCCGGACAGCGCGGTGCCGTAAATGCCGGGGGCGGCGCCGAAGATGCGGGCGGTGGCCCAGCGTCGCGCGTCCGCCGCGTCGGTGCCGGATGCCGCGAGGCGCTGTTCCTCCGCCCGCGCGGTGGCGGCCAGCGGGTTGGTGTCGTCGGGTTCATCCAGCCCGGCGACGGCGCGCACCGCCTGGTCGAACAGGGCGATCTGCTGCGGGAAGACGTCGCGGAACAGGCCGGAGATGCGCAGCGTCACATCGACCCGCGGGCGCCCCAACACGCCGGCCGGCATGATCTCGTAGCCGGTGACGCGGCCGGATCCGTTCTCCCAGATCGGACGCACGCCGAGCAGCGCCAGCGCCTGGGCCAACTCATCGCCGCCTGTGCGCATGGCGGGGGTGCCCCAGCAATCCACGACCAGCCGCTGCGGCCAGTCGCCATGGTCCTGGAGATAGCGGGTGATCAGCGCGTCCGCCGCCTGCCAGCCCAGCGTCCAGGCGGTCGGCGTCGGCACCCCGCGCGGGTCGAGCGCATAGAGGTTCCGTCCGGTCGGCAGGGTGTCCGCCCGCCCGCGCGCCGGAGAGCCGCCGGGGCCGGGGCGGACGAAGCGGCCGTCCAGCCCGTTGAGCAGCGCCCCCATCTCCGCTTCGCCGCAGGCGTCGACGGCAGTGGCGACCATGGCCGGATCGGCGGAGCGGGCGACGGCGGCGGTCAGGCGGTCGCGGCGCTCGCCGGCCGGGCTGTGGCCGAAGACATGCAGGCCGTCGCGGATCTGCAGTTCCTTGATGTCGCAAAGATGGGCGTCCAGCCGCGACAGGATGGCGTCGGGATCGTCGTCGGGGCGCAGATTGCAGTCGGCGGCGACGCCGGATTTCCAGGCGAGGTCGAGGATGGTCTCGCGCAGCATGCCCAGCCGTCGCGGGTCGAGGCCGGTCGCCTGCGAATACTCGTCGATGGCGGTTTCCAGCGAGGCGAGTTCGCCGTACAGGCCGGATTCGACCGGCGGCGGGGTCAGATGGCCGATCAGCACGGCGCCGAGGCGGCGGCGCGCCTGCACGCCCTCGCCGGGGTTGTTGACGATGAAGGGATAAAGGGTCGGCAGGGCGCCGCCGACGATCTCCGGCCAGCAGTCGGCCGACAGCGCCACCGCCTTGCCCGGCAGCCATTCCAGAGTGCCGTGGGCGCCGATCTGCACCAGGGCATGGATACCCATGGTATGGCGCAGCCACAGGTAAAAAGCGAGATAGCCGTGGCTGGGGGGCGTGTCGGGGTCGTGGTGCTGGGCGGTGGTCAGGGAACCATGGCCGCGGCTGGGCTGCACCGCCACCACGGCGCTGCCGCAGGGCAGGACGCGGAAGGCGAAGGCGCCGTCGCGGCAGGCGGGGTCGGCGGCCGGCTCGCCCCAGGTCCGGGCGATGCGGGCGCGCAGTTCCGGCGGGGCGAGGCGCTGGTAGTCGGCCAGCGACAGGGTCGGGGTGGGGGCGGATGTCAGGGCCGCCATCAGCTCGGCGCCGCTGTACGGAACGGCGGACAGGCCGTAGCCCTCGGCGGACAGGCGGTGGAGCATCGCCACGGTGCTGGCCGGGCTGTCGAGGCCCACCGCATGGCCGATGCCGCCGCCGGGGCCGGGATAGTCGGACAGCACCAGCGCCAGGCGGCGCTCCGCCCGTGGGGTGCGGGACAGGCGGACCCAGCTTGCCGCGAGGTCGGCGGTGAATGCCACCCGGTCGGCGATCGGGCGCAGGACCGGGGCGGCGAATTGCAGGTCGGGGTCGGGGTCGCCCGCCGTCTTGAAGGCGATGGCGCGGGCGATGATGCGGCCGTCCATCTCCGGCAGCACGACGTTCATCGCGAGGTCGGACGGACCCAGCCCGCGTGACGAGGCCTGCCAGCCGGCTTCCGGCGTGGTGGCGAGGATGGCCTGCAGGACCGGGCTGCCGTTGGCCTCCAGGGGTGAGCCGTCCTCGCGCGCCGCCGAGAAGGCGGTGGTGTTGACGACGATCGCGGCGTTCTGCGCGGTCAGGCTGGCGCGCATCCAGGCGGCGCAGTCCGGCTCCTTCAGGCTGGCGACGAACAGCGGGCGGGGGGCGAGACCGCGGGCGGCCAGTGCGTCGCAGAGCGCGTGGACCGGGGCGAGGTCGCCGGCCAGCAGGTGGGAGCGGTAGAAGACGACCGCGGCGACGGGGGCGTCGGCGGCGGTGGCGGTAGAACCGGTCCAGCCGTCATAGGCGCCGAAACGCGGGACCGGGGCGGGGTCCTCATGGGGCAGGGGCGTGCCGGCCAACGTCGCGGCACAGGCCAGCAACTGGGCCATGTTGGCCGGGCCGCCTTCGGTGAAATAGCGCCAGAGGCGGTCGGCGGCGTCGGGGGCGACGGTGCCGTAGGCGGTAAGGTTCGGGTCGGGCTGCGCCTCGCCGGACAGGACGGCGAGCGGGATGCCGCGCTCGCGGCACAGCGCGGAGAGGCGGTCGAGGCCGTAGCGCCAATAGCCGCTGCCGCCGAGCAGGCGCAGGACCACCAGCTTCGCCTTGGCGACGACGGTGTCGGCGTAGAGATCCACCGACAGCGGATGGCCGAGCCGGTTGAGGTTGGCGAGGCGGAGGCTGGGCAAGCGGTCGCGGCCGGCCCGCCACGCGGTGGCGAGCGCGGTCAGGTCGCTGTCGGAAAAGGACAGCATGACGAGGTCGGCCGGCGTCTGCCCCAGGTCTTCCGCCTGGGGGCCGGCGTCCAGTTCGTCCTGGCGGGCGGCGAGCAGGTGCATGGTTTGACGTCCAGGGGCGGCGGCGGTGCCCCCTCCCTCCCACGGCTACGCCGCGGGTCCCTCCCTCCCCCGCCCTCGGTCGGCCGAAGGCCGATCCGATCGAGGGAGAGGGGAAGATTTGCAGAGCGGCGGCAGTTCCCTCTCCCACCGAAGGTGGGGGAGGGTTAGGGAGGGGGCATACGCCACGAAACCCTAACTCTTACCCAACAACCGCCCTAATCACCGCGTCACGATCCAGCCCGGTCTCGCCGATCACCACAAGCCGACTGCGGCGTTCCTCGCCGGGCTTCCACAGGCGGTCGTAATGGGTCTGGATGCGGGTGCCGACGCCCTGGACCAGCAGCCGCATCGGCTTGCCGGGCACGTCGATGAAGCCCTTCAGGCGCAGCACGCCATGCAGGCCGGCGACCTGCTCCAGCGTCATCGCCAGACGGGCGGGGTCGGGCTGCGGCGGCAACTCCACCACGAAGCTGGTGAAGTCGTCGTGGTCGTGGCCCTCTTCGTCGTCATGATGGCTGGGACGGTTGGCGAGGTCGTCCTCCGCCGCCGCACCGACGCCCAGCAGGACCAGCGGATCGACGGCGCCCTGCGACGCGCGCACCAGCTTGGCATCGCGGCCGACCGTATGGCTCAGCGCGCCACGGATCAGATCCTCGACGCGGGCGAGGTCGTCGGCGGCGACCAGATCGGTCTTGTTGACGACGATCAGGTCGGCGCAGAGCAACTGGTCCTCGAACACCTCCTCGATTGGCGTTTCGTGATCGACGGTGCCGGCGGCATCGCGCTGGGCCTCCAGCGCCGCGGGATCGGGGGCGAAGCGGCCCTCCGCCGCTGCGGCGGCATCCACCACGGCGATGACGCCGTCCACGGTCACGCGGGTCTTGATCGCCGGCCAGTGGAAGGCCTGGACCAGCGGCTTGGGCAGGGCAAGGCCGCTGGTTTCGATCACGATATGCTCGGGCGGCTCCGGACGGGCCAGCAGCTTTTCGATGGCCGGGACGAAATCGTCGGCGACGGTGCAGCACAGGCAGCCGTTCGCCAGTTCGATCACGTCGTCTTCGGTGCAGGTCGGGTTGCCGCAGGCGCGCAGGATGTCGCCGTCGATGCCGACATCGCCGAACTCGTTGATGATCAGCGCCAGCCGGCGGCCGTCGGCCTTTTCCAGCAGGCCGCGGATCAGCGTGGTCTTGCCGGCGCCGAGGAAGCCGGTGATGACGGTCGCCGGAACCTTGCCGGCGACTGTCTTGGGAAGGGCGGACATGGGACGTAACTCCTTAACGCGCGCCGGGCTGGGGCCGCAGGGCCGGGCGATGCTCGGCCTCGCCGACCAGACCGCTCATCAGCCAGCCGCAGGCCGCGCCCAGGATCGCCCAGAACAGGGCGGCGCTGCCCAGAGAGGCGGTGACGAAATGGGCAGCCAGTTCCGGCGGGACGGCGCCCTCGGCACTTTCCGGATGGGGGGCGCCGACCAGATGGGGAAGTGCGGCGGCCAGCACGGCGGCGGCGATGACGAGGCGGTTGCGGGCAAAGGCGAGCGCGGCCATGCCGACGCCGGCCCCGGCCGCGGCGGCCAGCCACCAGAGCTGGCGCAGCTCCAAGTCGGCCCCGGCCATGCCCGGCAGCTCCGGCGGCAGGCCGAAGGACGGCGCCAGCGAAACGGCGACGAAACCGCCGGCCCCCCACACCAGCCCGCGCCGCGCATCGACCGGCCGGCCGGCCAGCAGCATCGCGGCCGACAGCAGCAGCGCATAGGCGACGCCGGTCAGCAGGTTGGAGGCGATGGTCAGGCCGATGCGCTGCATCGCCTCATCCAGAGTGGTCGGCACGCCTTCGCCGACCTCGCGCACGGGGCCGTGCTGGTGGGACGCCGCAGGTGCACCGGCTGGCGCGGGCGGCGGGGTCACCACCTCGTATTTCTCGGCTTCGAGGATCAGCGGGACGGTCGTCGCCTGCTGAACGACGGAAGCGGCCGTGCCGGAGAGCACGCCCGCGACCAGGGCGGCTGTGAACAGCCGCCGGATCAGATCCATGACCCTGGCTTAGTGGCAGGGGAACGCGAAGGAGTGACGGGCATCGTGGGCCGCGTCGTGGATCTGCTGCGGCTGGGCGAAGCCGACGCCGTACAGCAGGAAGCTGCCCAGCAGGATCGCGGCGAAGGCGGCGACCGCGGTCTGGGCGGCGCTGCGGGTCGCGGAACCGGCGGCAGTGTGGAGCGAACGCGTGGTCATGGAACGAAATCCTTGCTGTCCCGCCACACCCGGCGGGGTTGGGAAAGGTCGATGTCTCCGCCGGCAGGTTTCCTGGCTCGCGGGTCGTCGCGTCGCCGTCCGCCTTCCCGGCCCGGAAAGGGACCAGTGGCATGATGGACGGGACGCTCGCCGCACACAGTTGCGGGGGCAGCCGCGGCATTGGTCCCCGTGCAACGAGGATCCGCACCGCATTCCCTATTATCCCCGCCGCCCATAAAGACGGGCAGGGCACCGTCGGACGGCCACCATCGCAGTGCGGTGCCGATTTGGCAAGTCCGCAATATGGCGTCGGCCGCACGGACGATCTTGCGCGCAAACATTTTGGATGGTGTCATGTTTGGCGGACAGAGTGTCCGCGATTCCGACACTTTCCGGCGACAAGGTCCGGAGCGGAGAGAGGGGAGGCGGAGGCAAACCCGCGGAGAAACAACGGGTCCACGGGCCCGGGCGAAGCGAACCCTGCCGTGGCACGCTTCGTGCGTACAACAATCGGTGAAACGTCCCGCCTCATGGCGGCCCCCGGGGTGGGAGCCCGGATATAAGCCCCGGGCACAAGCCCGGACATAAGCCCCCGGGCCCAGGCCCGGACATAAGAACGAACGGGAGGAGAATTCGCGACCGATGAACGCCGCACCGAACGACGACATCATCCTGGAAGCGCGGGGCCTGACGAAGGAGTTCAAGGGCTTCGTGGCGGTGAAGGAGGTGAACCTGCAGGTGAAGCGGGGCACCATCCATGCGCTGATCGGCCCGAACGGCGCCGGCAAGAGCACGGTGTTCAACCTGCTGACCAAGTTCCTGACGCCCACGCGCGGCCAGATCCTCTACAAGGGCCGCGACATCACCCGCACCAAGCCGGCGGACATCGCGCTGATGGGGCTGGTCCGCTCCTTCCAGATCTCGGCCGTCTTCCCGCATTTGAGCGTGCTGGAGAATGTCCGGGTGGCGCTGCAGCGGCCGCTCGGCACCAGCTTCCATTTCTGGAAGTCCGAATCGACGCTCTACGACCTGCACGACCGGGCGCTGGAGCTGATCGAGGCGGTGAACCTCACCCCCTGGGCCAGCCACACCGCCGCCGAGCTGCCCTATGGCCGCAAGCGCGCGCTGGAGATCGCCACCACCCTGGCGCTCGACCCGGAGGTGATGCTGCTCGACGAGCCGCTGGCCGGCATGGGCCATGAGGACATCGAGGGCACCGCGGCGCTGATCAAGCGCGTCGCCGCCGACCGCACCGTGCTGATGGTCGAGCACAATCTGTCGGTCGTCGCCCACCTGTCGGACACCATCACCGTGCTGCGCCGGGGCGAGATCCTGGCGGAGGGACCCTACGAGGTCGTCTCCAAGAACCCGCAGGTGATGGAAGCGTATATGGGGACCGGACATGCCTGACGGGATGAGCACCAAGACTGCGATGCTGGAGATCGCCGACCTGCACGGCTACTACGGCGAAAGCCATGTGCTGCACGGCGTCAGCCTGGAGGTGCGGCAGGGCGAGGTGGTGACGCTGCTGGGCCGCAACGGCGCCGGCAAGACCTCCACCATGCGCGCCATCATGGGGATCATGGGCAAGCGCACCGGCTCCATCCGCTTCCAGGGGCAGGAGCTGATCGGCATGGCGCAGCACAAGATCCCGCGCCTGGGCATCGGCTATGTGCCGGAGGAGCGCGGCATATTCTCCAGCCTCAGCGTCGACGAGAACCTGACTCTGCCGCCGGTGGTGAAGGACGGCGGGATGACGATCCCGCAGATCTACGACCTGTTCCCCAACCTGAAGGGCCGCGGCTCGACCCAGGGCACGCGCCTGTCGGGCGGCGAGCAGCAGATGCTGGCGATCGCCCGCATCCTGCGCACCGGCGCCACCATGATCCTGCTGGACGAGCCGACCGAGGGCCTGGCCCCGGTCATCATCGAGCAGATCGGCGTGGCGGTGCGGGCGCTGAAGGCGCGCGGCTTCACCATCGTGCTGGTGGAGCAGAACTTCCGCTTCGCCGCCACCATCGCCGACCGCCATTACGTGATGGAGGAGGGCCATGTGGTGGACATGATCCCCAACGACCAGCTCGACGCCAACATGGACAAGCTCCACACCTATCTCGGCGTGTAGCCCGTCCAGCCTTCCGCTCATTCCCGGCACCGACGCCGTCCCGCCCGCTCTTCGGGCCGGGGCGGCGAACCGCCGGGGCTTGCCCGAACGGGGCCGGAATTTCCTGCACGGGACCGGCCGACAATAAAACCAAGAGGGAGAGACCTTCCGATGCGCACGCTTCTTCTCGCCGGCACCGCCCTGCTGACGCTGGTAGGGACCGCGATTCCGGCCGCGGCCCAGGTGTCGGACAACGTCATCCGCATCGGCGTGATGAACGACCGTTCCGGCATCTACGCCGATCTGGCCGGCGAGGGATCCGCCATCGCCGCACGGATGGCGGCTGAGGAGTTCGGCAACAAGGTCGCCGGCGCCGCCGTCGAGATCGTCGTCGCCGACCACCAGAACAAGGCCGACATCGCCGCGTCGAAGGCGCGCGAGTGGGTGGACACCGGCGGCGTCGACGTGATCGCCGACGTGCCGAACTCCGCCGCCGCGCTGGCGGTGCAGGGCATCACCAAGGACAAGAAGCGCATCTTCCTGATGTCCGGCCCGGGCGCCACGGCGCTGAGCGGCGCGCAGTGCAGCCCCTACGGCTTCCACTGGACCTACGACAACTACGCCATGGCCGCCGGCACCGGCCGCGCCCTCTACGAGCAGGGCAAGAAGAAGTGGTTCTTCGTGACCGCCGACTACGCCTTCGGCCAGTCGCTGGAGGAGGAGACCACCAAGATGGTGAAGTCGCTGGGCGGCACCATCGCCGGTGCGGTCCGCCATCCGCTCGGCACCGCCGACTTCTCCTCCTTCCTGCTGCAGGCGCAGGGGTCGGGCGCCGACGTGATCGGGCTGGCGAACGCCGGCGGCGACACCATCAACGCGGTCAAGCAGGCGGCGGAATTCGGCATCACCCAGTCGGGCCAGAGCCTGGCCGGCCTGCTGCTGTTCATCTCCGACGTGAATGCACTGGGGCTGCAGTCGGCCCAGGGCCTGATGCTGACCACCGGCTTCTACTGGGACATGGACGACCAGACCCGCGAGTGGTCGAAGAAGTTCGAAGCCAAGGCCGGCAAGAAGCCGACCATGGTGCAGGCCGGCGTCTATTCGGCGGTGAAGCATTACCTGAAGTCGGTCGAGGCGGCGAAGACCGACGAGGCCGACAAGGTGTCCGCCAAGATGCGCGAGATGCCGGTCGAAGACATGTTCGCCAAGAAGGGCAAGATTGCCGCCAACGGCCGCATGTTCCACGACATGTATCTGGTCCAGGTCAAGACCCCGGCCGAGTCGAAGGCGCCCTGGGACTACTACAAGGTCGTCAAGACCATCCCGGCCGAAACGGCCTTCTTGGACCCGAAGCAGAGCGGCTGTGCGCTGGTGAAGTGAGGGGGCGGGGGTGCGTGCGCGTTGCCCCCTCCCTAACCCTCCCCCTCTTCGAGGGAGAGGGGACTGCCGCTGCTTCGGCATTTACGTTTCGCTGACAAGCGTCCTACCCCCCTCTCCCGCGATCGGACCGGCCTTAGGCCGGCCGAGGGCGGGGGAGGGATGGGGAGGGGGCAATCGGCGGCAACCACTCGACCAAAACCAAGAACAACAACCACGAACGGGGAGAGACGCGGATATGTTCAGCCTGCTGGGAGTTCCGCCCCAAGTTCTGTTCGGGCAGCTTCTGCTCGGCCTGATCAATGGTTCCTTCTATGCGCTGCTCAGCCTCGGGCTGGCGGTGATCTTCGGCATGTTGAACGTCATCAACTTCGCCCACGGCGCGCTGTACATGGTCGGCGCCTTCGTGGCGTGGCTGCTGCTGACCTATGCCGGGATCGGTTACTGGGGGGCGCTGGTGCTGGCGCCGGTGGCGGTCGGGCTGCTGGGCATCCTGCTGGAGAAGTCGATGCTGTCGCGGCTGTACAAGCTCGACCATCTCTACGGCCTGCTGCTGACCTTCGGGCTGGCGCTGATCCTGGAGGGGGCGTTCCGCCACCAGTACGGCGTGTCGGGCCAGCCCTATCCGATCCCTGCCGCCCTCCAGGGCGGGCAGAACCTGGGCTTCATGTTCCTGCCGAACTATCGCGCCTGGGTGGTCGTCGCCTCGCTCACCATCTGCTTCGGCACCTGGTTCGCCATCGAGCGCACCAAGCTGGGCGCCTATCTGCGGGCGGCGACGGAGAATCCGACGCTGGTGCAGGCCTTCGGCATCAACGTGCCGGTGATGGTGTCGCTGACCTACGGCTTCGGCGTGGCGCTGGCCGGGCTGGCCGGCGTGCTGGCGGCGCCGATCTATCAGGTCTCGCCGCTGATGGGGACCAACCTGATCATCATCGTCTTCGCCGTGGTGGTGATCGGCGGCATGGGATCGATCCTGGGCGCCATCGTCACCGGCCTGGGGCTGGGGCTGCTGGAGGGGCTGACCAAGGTCTTCTATCCCGAGGCCTCCAACATCGTCGTGTTCGTCGTGATGGCGATCGTTCTTCTCATCAAGCCCGCGGGCCTCTTCGGACGGGAGCGCTGATCCATGACCGTCGCCAGCAACGCCACCACCATCGCCATGCGCGGGTCCTCCCGCGGCACCGGCACCGTCCTGATCGCCGCCCTCCTGCTGCTGATCGCCGTCGCGGCGCCCTTCGTGCTGTATCCCGTCTTCCTGATGAAGGTGCTGTGCTTCGCGCTGTTCGCCTGCGCCTTCAACCTGCTGATCGGCTTCGCCGGCCTGCTCAGCTTCGGCCATGCCGCCTTCTTCGGCGGCGCGGCCTACATCGCCGCCCACACGGTGAAGGTCTGGGGCTGGGCGCCGGAGTTCGGCCTGCTCGCCGCCACCGCGGTGGCCGGGGCGATGGGGCTGGTCTTCGGCCTGATCGCCATCCGCCGGCAGGGCATCTATTTCGCCATGATCACGCTGGCGCTGAGCCAGATGATCTTCTTCCTGGCGCTGCAGCTGCCCTTCACCCATGGCGAGGACGGCATCCAGGGCGTGCCGCGCGGTGTCCTGTTCGGGCTGTTCGACCTCAACCAGCCGCTGACCATGTACTACACCGTGCTGGTGATCTTCGTCGGCGGCTTCGCCCTGATCTGGCGCACGGTGCATTCGCCCTTCGGCCAGGTGCTGAAGGCGATCCGCGAGAACGAGCCGCGCGCCGTCTCGCTCGGCTACCGCACGGACCGCTACAAGCTGGTCGCCTTCGTGCTGTCGGCCTCGCTGGCCGGGCTGGCCGGCGGAACCAAGGCCATCGTCTTCCAGCTCGCCAGCCTGACCGACGTGACGTGGCAGATGTCGGGCGAGGTGGTGCTGATGACGCTGCTGGGCGGCATGGGCACGCTGCTGGGGCCGGTGGTCGGCGCCGGCTTGGTGGTGACGCTGGAAAGCTATCTCGCCTCCACCAGCCTGCCGGTGCCGGTGGTGATCGGCTGCATCTTCGTCGTCTGCGTCCTCGTCTTCCGCCGCGGCATCGTCGGCGAACTGATGGCCCGCCTGCCGAAGCGGGGGCACTGAGTCTACCGTCCATTTCCGCGAACTTCCCCAGGGGGGGGGCCGGAAGGTCCCCCTCCTTTTTCCGTCTTCCTGCCCGTTTGGGTTGAAAGTCACGAAGAAGGGAGGGATATGGCGGAGGATGTAGAGAACAGGTCCGGGTTGCCTTTTTAAAAATGCGTCCCGTCTTGCGATGCCGTCAAGCTCTGGTCTGATGAACGGGTGCGGATCGACCCCACGCACCCGCCCGATCCTGCGCGCCTTCCCTTTAATCCGACGGATGGGCTACTATGTTGACCTCTGATATTGTTGGCAAATTGCGCTGCAATGCAGCAGGCCCCAAAGCGGGCATCGCAAGGGGCCTCGACACCGGGACGACGAAGATCGGTCCCGTTTGGGAGGGTGACGTGGGCGACACCGTCGATTTCGAAGCGTTGCGCCAGCGCGCGGTGCACTCCCTGTTCGAACACCTGGAATCCATGTGCGTCGGCGCCGTCGCGGTCGACCACAATGGCCGCATCGCCTGGATGGACGAGAAGTACAAGGCGCTGCTGGGCGTTCCCGGCGATCCGCGCGGCCGGCAGGTGGAGGACGTCATCCCCAACAGCCAGCTGCGCCGGGTGATCGAGAGCGGCCAGCCCCAGCCGCTGGACATCATGGAGTTCGACGACCGGTCCTTCGTGGTGACGCGGATGCCGCTGTTCGGCACGGACGGGTCGATCATCGGCGCCATCGGCTTCGTGCTGTTCGACCGCGCCGAATATCTGCGCCCGCTGGTCCGCAAATACGAGAAGATGCAGGAGGAGCTGACCCGCACCCAGCAGGAGCTGGCGCATGAGCGCCGGGCCAAATACTCTTTCTCGCAGTTCCTGGGCGCCAGCGAATCCATCCGCGAGATAAAGCGGCTGGGCCGCCGCGCCGCCCAGATGGACAGCACCGTCCTGCTGCTGGGCGAGACGGGGACGGGCAAGGAACTGCTGGCCCAGGCCATCCATTCCGCCAGCCCGCGGGCGTCCAAGCCCTTCGTCGGCGTCAACGTCGCCGCCATCCCCGAAACCCTGCTGGAGGCGGAGTTCTTCGGCGTCGCCCCCGGCGCCTATACCGGGGCCGACCGCCGCCACCGCGAGGGCAAGTTCCAGCTGGCCAACGGCGGCACCCTGTTCCTGGACGAGATCGGCGACATGCCGCTGCCGGTCCAGGCCAAGCTGCTGCGCGTCCTGCAGGAGCGGGAAATCGAACCGCTGGGCTCCAACAAGGTGGTGCGGGTCGATGTGCGCATCATCGCCGCCACCAGCCGCGACCTGCACGCCCTGGTGCGCGAGAAGCAGTTCCGCGCCGACCTCTATTACCGGCTGAACGTGGTGCCGATCACCCTGCCGCCGCTGCGCGACCGGCCGGAGGATATCGAGAGCATCGCCGACCGCATCCTGGAACAGCTGGCGATCCAGCAGGGCACGCCGCCGCGCGAGCTTCTGGAGTCGGCGGTGCAGGTGCTGCGCGACTATGACTGGCCGGGCAATGTGCGCGAGCTTTACAACACGCTGGAGCGGGTGGTGGCGCTGACCGACGCGCCGATCCTGACGGCACCGCATATCCGCAGCGTGCTTCCCGGCATGCAGCATCCGGCCGGCGCCTCGGCCCTGCCGCTGGCGGCCGGCGCGCGGCCGTTGCAGGAGGTGCTGCACGCCGCCGAACGCCACGCCATCGCCGCTGCGCTGGAAGAGGCCAACGGGGTGAAGGCGCGGGCCGCGAAGCTGCTGGGCATTTCGCGCGCGTCGCTGTACGAACGCATGGTGACGCTGGGGCTGGGGGCGACGCAGTAGGCGCCGGCATAGGCCTGCGGTCATAAATTTCGCATTGTGAAACGCTGTTTCATTGACCTGCCGTCCGCCCGCTGGCAGGATCGTCCCGCAACGGTTTGCGGGAGGATTGGGTCATGCGCAGGCGGGAAGAGGCTCTGGTCGCCGACGATCTGGCGGAGGACGAGAAGGACCCGCGCTTCGTCACGGCACTGGCCCGTGGGCTGGAATTGCTGCGCGCTTTCCGCCGTAACGAATCGATGCTGGGCAACCTGGAACTGGCGCAGCGCACCGGCTTGCCGAAGCCCACGGTGTCGCGGCTGACCTACACGCTGGCCAAGCTGGGCTATCTCGCCTACGACCAGAACACCGGCAAGTACCGGCTCGGCACCTCGGTGCTGGCGCTGGGCTATGCCAGCCTGTCCGGCATGGGCATCCGGCAGGTCGCCCGCCCGCTGATGCAGGAACTGGCGGACCAGACCGGGCTTGCCGTGGCGCTGGGCGGGCGCGACCGGCTGAGCATGATCTATCTGGAATGCTGCAAGGCGACCGGCCCGATCACCCTGTCGCTCGACGTCGGCTCCCACATCAAGCTGTCGACCACCGGCATGGGCCGCGCCTATCTGGCCGCCTTGCCGGAGGCGGAGCGCGCGCCCCTGATGGCGAAGCTGGAGGAGCATGAGGGGGAGCGCTGGCCCGAAATCCGCGACGGCATCCTCCAGGCCATCGAGGATTACCGGACGCGCGGCTATTGCCGATCCATCGGTGCCTGGAAGTCGGAAGTGCATGCCGTCGGCGTTCCCTTTGTGCCGCGTGACGGGTCGCAGGTGCTGGCCTTCAACTGCGGCGGGCCGGCCTTCATGGTCGACCTGAAGAAGCTGGAGGAGGAGTTCGCGCCCCGGCTGGTGGCGATGGTCCGGCGGATCGACGCGACACTGTTCAACGGGTGAGAGTGGGGGGACACCGAATTTAAATCGGGAGCAGCCGTTTACCCCTACGGATGCCCTTCTCCCGCAAGGGGAGAGGGGCTTCAGCAGTCGATCAAACCCAAATGCAATTGCCCCGATGCCAGGAACAACGCCGCCCTTGCCAGCATTGCCGCGTCCCAGCTAACTG
Organism: Azospirillum sp.; assembly: GCF_035628975.1. Classification (GTDB taxonomy): domain Bacteria; phylum Pseudomonadota; class Alphaproteobacteria; order Azospirillales; family Azospirillaceae; genus Azospirillum. The sequence goes on from NZ_DASPIS010000103.1 coordinate 26,488, forward strand.
TTCGGACGGCCGACCGACATCCCGGATCCCATGCTCGACAGTTTCCTGCTCGCCTTCACAGCATTGTTCTCCATCGTCAATCCGCTCGCGATGGCGCTGATCTTCAGTCAGGTGACGGCGGACAGCAGTCCGCGCGACCGGGCGCGGCTGGCCGGGCTGGTCAGCCTCTATTCGGCCATCGTCATGCTAACCGCGCTGTGGGCCGGCGCCTATGTGCTGAATTTCTTCGGCGTGTCGATGGCGGCGCTGCGGATCGCCGGCGGCTTCGTAGTGGCGGAGCGTGCCTGGGCGCTGCTGACCGCGCCGGAACGGCACGAGGCGCGCAAGCAGGAACAGGCGGCCGGCGACGGCGACGGGTTGGCGGAATCGGCCTTCTTCCCGATGACGATTCCCTTCACCACAGGGCCGGGCACCATTTCGGTCGCCATCGCTCTCGGCTCCACCCGCCCGACGCGGGGCGGCGGGCTGATCGAGTTCTTCCTGGGCATGTCGGGGGCGGCGCTGGCGATCGCCGCGCTGATCTGGCTGTCCTACCGCTCCGCCGACCGCATCGTCGCCTTCCTGGGGCCGACGCGGGTGCGGGTGCTGACCCGGCTGTTCGCCTTCCTGCTGTTCTGCGTCGGCGTCCAGATCCTGCTGACCGGTGTTCTGGACGCCTTCCCGCTGCTGTCGCAGAAGGGCTGAGCGTCAGCTTTTCGGACGCAGGTCCTGCACCCGCTTGGCCTTGCCGATGGAGCGGGCGATGCCGCCGGGTTCCACCACCTCGACGCGGGTGCTGATGCCGATCAGCGACTTGATGGAATGCTGCAGGTGCTTGGCGTGGCCGTCCCACTCCGACGGGTGGATGTCGTCATGCATCTCCACCCGGACGGCGAGATTGTCCATGTGGCCGTCGCGGCTCACCACCAGCTCGTAATGCGGGGCGAGAGCCGGAATCTTGCAGATCAGCTCCTCGACCTGGGTCGGGAAGACGTTCACGCCGCGGATGATGAGCATGTCGTCGGAGCGGCCGGTGATCTTGTCCATCCGCCGCATGCCGCGCGCCGTCGGCGGCAGCAGCCGGGTCAGGTCGCGGGTGCGGTAGCGGATGACCGGCATGCCCTGCTTGGTGAGCGTGGTGAAGACCAGCTCTCCATAGGAGCCGTCGGGCAGCACCTCGCCTGAGTCGGGGTCGATGATCTCGGGATAGAAATGGTCTTCCCAGATCACCGGGCCGTCCTTGGTCTCCACGCATTCCGACGCCACGCCCGGACCCATCACCTCCGACAGGCCGTAGATGTCGACGGCGTGGATGTTGAAGGTGCGCTCGATCTCCTCGCGCAACGCGCCGGTCCAGGGCTCGGCGCCGAAGATGCCGACGCGCAGGCTGGTGCTGCGCGGGTCGATGCCCTGGCGGCGCATCTCGTCGGCGATGTTCAGCATGTAGGACGGCGTCACCATGATGATGGTCGGCTTGAAGTCTTGGATCAGCTGGACCTGCTTCTCGGTCTGGCCGCCCGACATCGGGATGACGGTGCAGCCCAGCCGCTCCGCCCCGTAATGGGCGCCGAGGCCGCCGGTGAACAGGCCGTAGCCATAGGCGATGTGCACCCGGTCGCCGCGCGTGCCGCCCGCCGCCCGGATGGAGCGGGCGACGACCTCCGCCCACACGTCGATGTCGCCCTTGGTGTAGCCGACCACCGTCGGCCGCCCGGTGGTGCCGCTGGAGGCATGGACGCGCACGATGTCCTCCATCGGCACGGCGAACATACCGAAGGGATAGGCTTGGCGCAGGTCGTCCTTCACGGTGAAGGGAAACAGCGCCAGATCCTTCAGCTCCTTGAAGTCGTCGGGATGGACGCCCTTCGCCTCGCACTTGGCGCGGAAGGAGTCGACGTTGGCGTAGGAGTGACGCAGCGACCATGCCAGCCGCTCCGTCTGCATCGCGACGATCTCGTCACGGCTGGCGAACTCGTAGCGGTCCATGCCGGCTTTCGCGCCGTTGCTGACAGTGGCGTCGGTCATGATGGACATGGTGCGCTTCTCCCCTTCGTTCCGGTTCCCGGCGCTTGGCGGCCGGTGATGCCCTTATCCGTTCAGACCCGCTCCACCAGCATGGCGATGCCCTGGCCGACGCCGATGCACATGGTGCAGAGCGCGCGGGCCGCCTTGCGGTCCTCCAGCTCCATCACCGCGCCGGCGACCAGACGGGTGCCGCTGGCGCCCAGCGGGTGGCCGAGCGCGATGGCGCCGCCGTTGGGGTTCACATGCTCGGCATCGTCGGGCAGGCCCAGCATGCGCAGCACGGCGAGGCCCTGGGCGGCGAAGGCCTCGTTCAGTTCGATCACGTCGATGTCGCCGATGGAGAGGCCGAGGCGGGCCAGCAGCTTCTGCGTCGCCGGGGCCGGGCCGATGCCCATCACGCGCGGCGCCACGCCGGCCACCGCGGTGCCGACGACGCGGGCGCGCGGGGTCAGGCCGTAGCGCTTCACCGCATCGGCCGAGGCCACGATCACGGCGGCGGCGCCGTCATTGACGCCCGACGCGTTGCCGGCGGTGACGCTGCCGCCTTCCTTGCGGAAGGGGGTGGAGAGCTTGGCCAGCGCCTCCAGCGTGGTGTCGGGGCGCAGATGCTCGTCGGCGGCGATTACCGTCGGCTCGCCCTTGCGGCGGGGGATGCTGACCGGCACGATCTCGCGGGCGAGGCGGCCCGATTTCTGGGCGCGGCCGGCGCGCTGCTGGCTGCGGACGGCGAAGGCGTCCTGGTCGGCGCGGGAGATGGCGTAGTCGGCGGCGACGTTCTCCGCCGTCTCCGGCATGCTGTCGATGCCGAACTTCGCCTTCATCAGCGGATTGACGAAGCGCCAGCCGATGGTGGTGTCGAAGATCTCGGCCTGACGGGAGAAGGCGCTGTCGGACTTGCCCATGACGAAGGGGGCGCGGGTCATGCTCTCCACCCCGCCAGCGACGATCAGCTCCGCCTCGCCCGCCTTGATGGCGCGGGCGGCCATGCCGATGCTGTCCATGCCGGAGCCGCAGAGGCGGTTGACGGTGGTGCCGGGCACCGCGTCGGGCAGGCCAGCCAGCAGGGCCGCCATGCGGGCGACGTTGCGGTTGTCCTCGCCGGCCTGGTTAGCGCAGCCGAGGATCACGTCGTCCACCGCGGACCATTCGACGCCGGGGTTGCGTTCCATCAGCGCCTTCAGCGGCACCGCCGCAAGGTCGTCCGGGCGCACCGGGGCCAGCCCGCCGCCGTAACGGCCGAAGGGGGTGCGGACGGCATCGCAGATGTAGGCTTCACGCATGGTTCGCTCCAGAAACTAACAGATGGGGATCGTGGGCGTGGCCGCCAGGGGCAGCGCCTTCGGTGGATTCAGGCCACCGGGATCACGGTCCCCGCGATGCGCGCCGACTGGCCGCGGAACAGGCCGACCACCGTGCCGTCCTGTTTGGTGACGGTGACGTCGTAGACGCCGGAGCGGCCGCGCTTGTGGACCTCGCGGCATTCGGCGGTCAGCACGTCGCCCAGCTTGGCCGGGGCCGGAAAGGTGATGGAGCAGCCCGCCGCCACCGTCACCTCGTTCGCCGCGTTGCAGGCATAGGCGAAGGCGGTGTCGGCCAGCGTGAAGGTCATGCCGCCATGGCCGATGTCGTGGCCGTTCACCATGTCCTTGCGCACCGTCATCGCCATGCGGGAATAGCCGGGGGCGATCTCCAGCAGTTCGATGCCATGGGCCTGGGCGCAATGGTCGCGCTCGTACATGCCGCGGCCGACCGCTTCGGCGAGGCTTTGGGGGTCGGTGGTCATGCGGGCAGGTCCTTGTTTCCCCCTCTCCCCCCTGGGGAGAGGGTTGGGGTGAGGGGGATGCGCGGCGTGGAGTCGGTGGTGAAGCTGGAGTGTCCGCCACTTGCGGAGCCACGCGACGCGCCCCCCTCACCCTGACCCTCTCCCCGGGGGGGAGAGGGGATTTGGGCGATTTGGGCGGCGGAGATCCTCCGGCGCAGCAGAGCCGACGCGCGGTAGCGGTCCTCGCCGTAGGTGCGGGCCAGCGCGTCGAGCACGGCCAGCACATGGGGCAGGCCGATGCGGTCGGCCCAGGCCAGCGGACCCAGCGGGTAGTTCACGCCCTTGGTCATCGCGATGTCGATGTCGGCGGCGCTGGCGACCCCCTGCATCGTCGCGTCCGCCGCCTCGTTGGCGAGCATGGCGACGGTGCGCATCACCACCAGACCGGGGGCGTCGTCGATCACCGACACCGCCTTGCCCAGCGCCTGGAACAGCCCGGCGGCGATGGCGAGCGCCTTGGCCGGCGTTCCGTCGGCGGGGGCCAGCGCGACGCGGGTCGCCTTGGTGTAATCCAGCGCGAGGTCGAACAGCACCAGCGGAGCGATACCCTCTTCGGCCGCGCGGGCGGTGGCGGTGCGGCCGTCGGTCAGGGCCAGCGTGACGCCATCGACGACCAGCACGCCGGGGCCGGGCGCTTCCTCGACGGCGATTCCGGCCTCGTGCAACAGCCCGACCAGAGAGGCGGCGGGGCCGAGGTCGCCCTGCACGGTGACACGCTGCGGCTTGGCGCCCGGCTCGGCGCTGCACGGCACCGGCTTGGCTGCGCCGGGGCTGTGGTCGTAAAAGCCGCGGCCGGTCTTGCGGCCGAGACGCCCGGCCTCGACCAGTTCCTGCTGGATCAGCGAGGGCTGGAAGCGCGGATCGCCGAAATAGGCGGCGTGGACGGAGCGGGTGACGGCGAAGTTCACGTCATGGCCGATTAGGTCCATCAGTTCGAACGGCCCCATGCGGAAGCCGCCGGCCTCGCGCACCACGGCGTCGATGGTGGCGGGGTCGGCCGCCTGCTCCTGCACCAGCCGCAGCCCTTCGGCGTAGAAGGGGCGGGCGACGCGGTTGACGATGAAGCCGGGGGTGGAACGGCAGCGTACCGGGCTCTTGCCCCAGGCCTTGGCGGTGTCGAACAGCGTGTCGAGCACCGTTACGTCGGTCGCCAGCCCACTGACGATCTCCACCAGCGCCATCAGAGGCGCCGGATTGAAGAAGTGCAGGCCGGCCAGCCGTTCCGGCCGCCGCACCCCGGCGCCGATGGCGGCGACCGACAGCGACGAGGTGTTGGTGGCGAGGATGGCGTCCGCGCCGACGATGCCCTCCAACTCGGCGAACAGGCGGCGCTTGACGTCGAGATCCTCGACGATGGCCTCCACCACCAGACCGGCGGGGGCGAGGTCGGACAGGCCGTTCACCGCGCGCAGCCGGTCCACGGTGGCGTCGCGCTCCGCCGCGGTGCGCTTGCCCTTTTCGACCAGCGCGGTCAGCGCCCTGGCGATGGACTCGACGGCGGCCTGGGCGGCACCGGGGCGGGTGTCGACCACCAGGACCGGATGGCCGGCCTGTGCCGCGACCTGGGCGATGCCCTGGCCCATGGCGCCGGCCCCGACCACCGCGACGGTGATGGAGGGATCGAGCGCCGCCATCACCGCCCCTCGAACTTCGGGGCGCGCTTTTCGACGAAGGCGGCGACGCCCTCACGATAGTCCTGCGTGCGGCCGGCCTCGCGCTGGAGGTCGCGTTCCAGGTCGAGCTGGGTGTCGAGATCATTGGCGGAGGAGGCGTTGAGCGCCTGCTTGATGAGGGCCAGACCGCGCGTCGGCTGGGTGGCGAGCTGGCGGGCGAGCGCGCCGGCCTCCGCCATCAGCTTGTCGTCGTCCACCGCCTTCCAGATCATGCCCCAGGCTTCCGCCTGCTCGGCCGTGACCTTGTCGCCCAGCATGGCGAGGCCCATGGCGCGGGCATGGCCGACCAGACGCGGCAGAGTCCAGGTGCCGCCGCTGTCGGGGATCAGCCCGATCTTGCAGAAGGCCTGGATGAAGCTGGCCGACCGCGCCGCCAGAACGATGTCGCAGGCGAGAGCGATATTGGCGCCCGCCCCGGCGGCGACGCCGTTGACGGCGCAGACCACCGGCATCGGCAGGGCGCGCAAGGACCGGACCAGCGGGTTGTAGTTGGTCTCGATCGACACGCCGAGGTCGGGCCCCTGGGCGCCCGGCGCGACGGCGCGGTCGGACAAATCCTGCCCGGCGCAGAAGCCGCGCCCGGCGCCGGTCAGCAGCAGGCAGCGCACGGCCTTGTCGTCGCGCACCTCGCCGACGGCCTCGCGCAGTTCCTCATGCATAGCCGCGGTGAAGCTGTTCAGCCGGTCGGGCCGGTTCAGCGTGACGGTGGCGACGCCGTCGGCGATGTCGAGGAGGATGGCTTTGTCGCTCATTGCGCGGCCTCCAGAACCGGAACGCGGCTCTGCACCACGCGGAAGCGGTTGGCGACGAAGGCGAGGTCGCACAGCGCGGCGTTGGCCGCCGGGTTGGCGCCGGTGCCGTGGAAGTCGCTGAAGGCCGCCGACTGGTTGACGAAGACGCCGCCGGTCAGGTTGACCGACAGGGCGACGCCGGCCTCGACGAACAGGTCGGTCGCCTGCTCGATCAGCTGCGGGTCGGTGCTGTAGAGGCCGGTGGTCAAAGCGCCCTTGGTGCGGGTCAGGCGGGCGGCGCGCTCCAGGCTGTCGGCGGTGCCGTCGGTCTTCACGATGATGGAGATCGGGCCGAACAGCTCATGGCCGTACTTGTCCTCGTCGGCCGCATCCATGGTCAGGATCAGCGGCGTGCGGATGCGGGCATTGGGGAATTTCGGATGGGCGATGGTGCGCGACGGCAGCACGACGATGCCGAGCTTGGCTGCCTCGTCGATGCGGGCGAGCGTGGCGTCGGACTGGATGGCGCCCAGCACCTCCACCGCGCGTTCCGGATCGGACAGGAACTTGTCGACGCCGCCGGCCAGCGCCGAGACGACCTGATCGAAGCTCATGCGGTCGGGACCGGCCTGGATGCCGTCCTTGGGCACGAAGATGACCTGGGTCGTCGTGCACATCTGCCCCGAATAGAGGCTGAGCGTGAAGGCGAGGTTGCGCACCATTCCCTTGGGATCGTCGGTGCCGTCGATCACCACCGTGTTGACGCCGGCCTTCTCGGTGTAGACCTGGGCCTGACGGGCGTTCTGCTCCAGCCAGTCGCCGAAGCCGGTGGAGCCGGTGTAGTCGATCACCGCCACCTCAGGCCGCAGCGCCAGATCCTTGGCAACGGTGTCGCCGATGGCGAGCGTGACGAGGTTGGGGTCGAGCCCGCACTCCGCCAACACCTCGCGCGCGATCTTCACGGTGATGGCGAGCGGCAGGATGGCGGTCGGGCCGGGCTTCACGATCACCGCGTTGCCGGTGACGAGGCTGGCGAACAGGCCGGGATAGCCGTTCCAGGTCGGGAAGGTGGCGCAGCCGATGACCAGCCCGACGCCACGGCCGACCACCTCGAAGCGCTTGTCCATCACCAGCGGCGGGTTCTTGCCCTGCGGCTTCTCCCAGCGCGCCGCCGGGGTCTGGTCGGTCATCGCCTTCCAGCCATAGGCGACCGCCTCCAGCCCGCGGTCCTGGGCGTGCGGGGCGCCGGCCTGGAAGGCCATCATGAAGGCTTGGCCGGTGGTGTGCATCACCGCGTTGGCGATCTCGAAGCTACGCGCGTTCAGCCGCTTCAGGATTTCCAGGCAGACGCCGGCCCGGCCGTTCGGTCCTGCCTTGCGCCAGCCCGGCATCGCCGCCTTGGCCGCCCTCACCAGCGCCTCGACGTCCGACACCGGATAGGTGATGCCGAGGTCGAAGCCGAAGGGCGAACGCTCGCCATCCACCGTACCGGTCACGCCGGGCTGGTCCAGTTCGAAGGGCTTGTCGCGGTATGCCGCGAAGGCTGTCTCGCCATCCGTCGCCGCCGTCTCGCCATAGGCGCGCGGGCTCGGCATTTCCGGGAAGGCCGACCAGTAGGCGCGGCTGCGGCAGGCCTCAACGGCCTTCTGAAGCGTGGCCTCGTGCGTCTCGAACAGCGCTTGCGGGGTGGTGGTCATGGCGGGGCGTTTCCTTTTTCTCGTTGATTAGGCGGCGTTGGTCAGGCGGCGTCGAAGTCGATGACGACCCGTTCGGTCAGCGGGCGCGACTGGCAGGTCAGGACATAGCCGGCCTCGACCTCCCACGGTTCCAGGGAGTAGTTCTCGGCCATCTCCACCTTGCCTTCGCGGATCTTGGCGCGGCAGGTGCAGCAGACGCCGGACTTGCAGGAATAGGGCAGGTCGGCGCCATGCCGGTGGGCGGCCTCCAGGATGCTTTCGCCGTCGTAAGGCAGCGTGAATTCCTTGCGCTTGCCGTCCTGCAGGATGGCGATGGTCGCGGCATCGGTGGGCGTGTCGGTCGCCACCTTCCTGACGGTCGGGCGCGCGGCGGACGTGGTGCCGAACAGCTCGACATGGATGTTGGCGGGCGGCGTGCCGCAGCCGGCCAGGGCGTCGCGCACCTCCTCCACCATCGGCTGGGGGCCGCAGAGGAAGGCGGCGTCGATGTCCTCGGCTTTCAAAGGCCCGGCGCACAGTTCGCGCACCAGCCCGGCGCCGATCCGGCCGCCCAGCAGCCCGGCCTCTTCCGGTTCGCGGCTCAGCACATGGTGGATCACCAGCCGGCCGATGAAGCGGTTCTTCAGGTCCTCCAGCTCTTCCCGGAAGATGATGGAGGAAACGGTGCGGTTGCCGTAGACGAGGACGAAACGGCTCTTCGGCTCCTGCGCCAGCACAGTCTTCAGGATCGACATCACCGGGGTGATGCCGCTGCCGGCGGCGAAGGCGACATAGGTGCGCGCCGCGTCCGGGTCGATGGGGGTGTGGAAGCGCCCCATCGGCGTCATCACCTCCAGCACCGCGCCGGGGGCCAGCGATTGATTGGCGTGGGTGGAGAACAGGCCGCCATCGACCTTCTTCACCGCGACGCGCAGCTCGCCGTCACCCACGCCGGAACAGATGGAGTAGGAGCGCCGCACCTCCTCGTCCCCGATGTGGGTCTTGAGGGTGAGATACTGGCCCTGGACGAAGCGGAAGCGGTCGGCGAGATCGGCCGGCACGTCGAAGGCGATCGAAACGGTGTCCGCCGTCTCCCGGCGGCACTCGCGGATGGTCAGCGGGTGGAAGCTGGGGGTGGTCATGGGGTGGTCCTTGGTCGGGCCAGTTGAGTGGTTGAAGCGTTTGCCCCCTCCCTAACCCTCCCCCACCTTCGGTGGGAGAGGGGACTGCCGCCGATTTGGGGCGTGCTCCCTCTCCCGCGAAGCGGGGGAGGGTTGGGGAGAGGGCAAAGGCCGCCGCCACTCATCAATGGCATTTGAACACGTCGAACGGTTCGAGGCAGGCGTTGCAGGCGTGCAGCGCCTTGCAGGCGGTGGAACCGAAGCGGCTGATCTGGCGGGTGTCCGTAGAGCCGCAGCGCGGGCAGGCGATCACCTCGTCCGGTGCCGTCAGCGACCGCTTGCCGGAATGTGGCGGCGGGACGATGCCGACCTCGGCCAGCTTGTTCCGGCCGGCGTCGCTGATCCAGTCGGTCGTCCAGGGCGGGGCGATCACCACCGAGACGCGGGCGTCGAGTTTGGCGCGGGCCAGTGCCGTTTCCGTCTCCAGAACGATCACGTTGGTCGCCGGACAGCCGGAATAGGTGGGCGTCAACGCCACCGACAGCCGCCCGTCCGCGTCGGCGGACACCGCGCGGACGATGCCGAGATCGACGATGCTCAGCACCGGGATCTCCGGATCCATCACCCCGGCCAGCGCGTCCCAGGCAGCCTTCACGACCGCATCGGCGCCCGGCTCCGGTCCCCAGCAGCCTGCTGCATCCGGCATCTCGCCCTCACCACGTCGCGTCGGGATAGGCGCGCGGCAGGAACTGCATCTCGGCCAGCAGATAGCCCAGATGCTCGCTGTGCTCGCCGCGTCGGCCGCCCTTCTGCATCCAGCCATCGGCCGGGCGGTCGAGCGTCGCCTCATCAAGCACCGCTTCGACGCGCGCGGTCCAGGCGGCCTTCAACTCGGCCGGGTCGGGGAGGATGCCGGCGGCGACCAGCGCCTGTTCGGCCTCGTCGCGCTCGAACATCTCGCCGGTGTAGGGCCACAGGCGGCCCAGCGCGTCGGCGACCTTGGCATGGCTGACGTCGGTGCCGTCGCCCAGCCGCACCAGCCAGTCGCCGCTGTGGCGGACATGGTAGCGCACCTCCTTCACCGCCTTGGCGGCGATGCCGGCGAGCGTGGCGTCCGTCGAGGCGCAGAGCCGCTCGTACAGCTCCACCGCCCAGGCGTCGTGCAGGAACTGGCGGACGATGGTGTGGCCGAAGTCGCGGTTGGGCTGCTCGACCAGCAGATGGTTGCGGTAGTCGAAGACGTCGCGCCGGTAGGCGAGGCGGTCCTCGTCGCGGCCCTTGCCTTCGAGTTCACCGGCGTAGGTCAGCAACATGCGGGCATGGCCGACGAGGTCGAGCGCGACGTTGGTCAGCGCGATGTCCTCTTCCAGCTCGGGCGCATGGCCGCACCATTCCGACAGCCGGTGCCCCAGCACCAGCGACGTGTCGCCCAGCCGTAGCGCGGTGGCGAACAGGGCCTCTTTGAGATCCGTGCTCATCAGATGTTCTTCCGGCTAGATATTTTTGACGTCTGCGGGGATGTCGTAGAAGGTCGGGTGGCGATAGACCTTGTCGTCGGCCGGATCGAACAGGCTGGCCTTCTCCGACGGGTCGGACGCCGCGATGCTGGCGGCAGGGACCGCCCAGATGCTGACGCCCTCGCCGCGGCGGGTGTAGACGTCGCGGGCATTGTCCAGCGCCATGCGGGCGTCGGCGGCGTGCAGGCTGCCGACATGCTTGTGCGACAACCCGTTCTTCGGCCGGATGAAGATCTCGAACAGCGGCCAGTCCTTACGGTCCATCGTCTCTTCCCCTCGGTATTCTTGTGTCAGCCGGCCTTCTTCAGGGCGCGCTGCTTGCGTTTGGCGGCATGGGCGGTGGCGGCCTCGCGCACCCAGGCGCCATCGTCCCACGCCTTGCGGCGGGCCTCGATGCGCTCGCGGTTGCAGGGGCCGTTGCCCTTCAGGATCTCGTTGAACTCGGTCCAGTCGATGGCGCCGAATTCATAGTGGCCGGTCTCGGCGTTGAAGCGCAGTTCCGGGTCCGGGATGGTCAGGCCCAGGAACTCCGCCTGCGGCACGGTGGCGTCGACGAAGCGCTGGCGCAGCTCGTCGTTGGAGAAGCGCTTGATCTTCCAGGCCATGTTCTGGGCGGAGTGGGCGGACTGGTCGTCCGACGGGCCGAACATCATCAGCGACGGCCACCACCAGCGGTTCAGCGCATCCTGCGCCATCCGCTTCTGCTCCGCCGTGCCCTGGGCCAGCGCCAGCATCAGCTCATAGCCCTGGCGCTGGTGGAAGCTCTCCTCCCGGCAGATGCGGACCATGGCGCGGGCGTAGGGGCCGTAAGAGCAGCGGCAAAGCGGCACCTGGTTCATGATCGCGGCACCGTCCACCAGCCAGCCGATGGCGCCGATGTCGGCCCAGGTCGGGGTCGGGTAGTTGAAGATGCTGGAGTATTTGGCCTTTCCCGACAGCAGCTGCCCGACCAGCTCGTCGCGCGACACGCCCAGCGTCTCGGCGGCGCTGTAGAGGTAGAGGCCGTGCCCGCCCTCGTCCTGCACCTTCGCCAGAAGGGCCACCTTGCGGCGCAAGGTCGGCGCGCGGGTGATCCAGTTCCCTTCCGGCAGCATGCCGACGATTTCCGAATGGGCGTGCTGCGAGATCTGGCGGACCAGCGTGCGGCGGTAACCCTCCGGCATCCAGTCGCGCGGCTCGATCTTCTCTTCGGCGTCGACGCGCTCCTGGAAGCGGCCCTGGAGAGCGGCTTCCTGTTCCGTCACCAGCCGGGGAGACGGTTGAGCGCCCTGCTCGGTCTTGGCATCCAAACCTTGCGTGTACATCGGCATCCCCGAGATGGATTGCGCGTCCAGCGAACAATTTCTCAAGGAAAAATATGATACAGATCAACGACTGTAAAGTGGAATTGTGTGTCGCTTTTGGAGTGGGGTGAGGGGTCCGTAAAAATACGAGATTTTTCAAATGCTTAGTTTAATGAATGGCAGCGCGTCTTGGGCCGCTGTCCGTTGAGAATAGACGCGCCGAGGCATCCCCCGATACAAGGACGATGTGGTTTTGCAAATTCTGTGCGGTGCAGAATGGGGAGGTCGAAGGGGGAGAGGCTCTGCCGCGGGAATGGCTGATCAAAGCCGTAGGATAATCCCCTCTCCCCAGGAGAGAGGGGGATTGGTGCCGGTGAGAAGGTCCGAGAGACTGGAAACTTATGCCTTCGGGCGGTCTTCGCCGTCCGGGCGGGCGCCGTTGTGGTGATGGGGCGCGCCGGAGAAGGCGCGTTCCAAGCGGCGGGGCGCGCGGATCAGGTGGAGGTACAGTTCGTCGAACTGGCCGACGGAGGCGAGCTGGCGCACGTCGTTGACGGTGATGCGCTGACCGTTCAATTCGATCAGGCCGCTGTCGCGCAGGCGGCGGAGGGTGCGGTTGATGTGGACGATGCTCAGCCCCAGCGCGTCGGCCAGGATTTCCTGCGTCACCGGCAGCACGAAATGCCCGTCGGTCGCCATGTTGACGATGCTGAGCCGGCGCAGAAGCTCCACGATCAGGTGGGCGGTGCGCTCCAGCGCAGTGCGCCGGCCCAGGCTGAGCAGGCGTTCGGCGACGATGGCCTCCTCCCGCGCGCCGGACCAGGCGAGGGCGGCGGCAAGGCGGGGAAAGGAGCGGAAAAGCTCGCCGATCCGTTCGGGCGGGAAACTCGCCACCTCCACCGCGGTCAGGGTGGTGACGCTGTGGTCCGCGGATTCGAACAGCGTGCAATACATGCCGATGAGATCGCCGGGCAGCACGAAGTTAACCACCTGGCGCCGTCCGTCCGGCAAGGCTTTGTGACGAATTGCCCAGCCGTCGCGTATGATGCGGACATCCCGGTATCTTTCGCCCTGCTGGAGAAGATCCGTCCGGGGCGGCTCGCGCACGATCGTCCTTTCCAAATCAGAAAGGTACGATTTCTCCTCATCCGACAGAACGAGGTAGCTGCTCAATTTGAGCCACAATGGAGTGGGCTCGAGGGCGCGGCTCGCCGGGGCGCGAGTCATGTTCGTCTCTTTGCCTTCTTTGTCCTAATATTAGCGCCTTGATGAACGGATGCGCAGTTCAACCGGTTCCGCGTCGTATCGAACGTTTAAGGCTTTCGGAAAAAGGGGCTACAACATAGGTTAATAGGCCGGATATTTTTCTCGAATGTGGTGTGACGCGCCACAGACCCCGCTGTTGTTCCTATGCCTTTTGCGATGTCGGATGGGCAGCGCCGACGCCGGGGCAGTGCAAGGAACAAACGGACGGGGGGCATGATGACGGCGGAGGAAGAGGCGGCGGGCATGGCCGCTCTCTCGATTTGTGAATCGCTGGTGATTGCAATGGTTGAAAAGGGCCTCCTCACGCCCGAGGAGGCACGGGGCGCGCTGGAAGACGCGGCGGCGGCCCATCTGCGGCAGGAGATACGAGACCCGGCACGCCGCCAGGAGATGGCGGTGCGTGCCATAGAGCGGCTCGCCCTCCAGGTCGATGCCGCAGGGCAATCCCAGCGCGGGTAGCGTGCCGAAGGCAGGAAGCGGCCGGCCGGCGCGCTCAGCCCTGCAGGATGGCTGAGTCGCGGCGGCCGGCGCCTTCAGGTGTGGGCCCGCGGGCATCGTCGCGGCCGGGCCCGTCCAGCAGCGCGCCGCTCAGCAACTGCGCCACCTCCTTGGCCGCGATGGGCTTGTGCAGGATGCGGTAGCCGCTGGCCTCGGCATCGGCGATGCGTTCGGGCGCGGTGTCGCCGGTCAGCACGACGCTGAGGGGCGGTGCGTGCCCCTGTTCCGTCAGCGCGGTCTCCACCGCGTGGATCGCCTGCAGCCCGGTGGCCCCCGCCTCCAGCCGGTAATCGGCGATCACCAGATCGGGCGGGCGCGGCTGCTCCCGCAGCAGGCGGAGCGCATGGCCGGCGCTGTCCGCCGCGATCGCCCGCCAGCCGAGATCCTCGATCAGCAGGGTCAGTCCCTCGCGCACCAGCGGGTCGTCGTCGATCACCAGCGCGATGCCGCGCCCCGGTTGCGGGGCGTGCTCCGCCTCCGCCGCCGCCGGTACGATGGCCGGCGCGGACAGGGCCGGCATCGGGATCTCCAGCGTGAAGCAGGAGCCGCGGTTGGGCCGGGACGCGACATGCACCCGGTATCCCAGCAGCCGCGCCAGCCGGTCGACGATGGCGAGCCCCAGCCCCAGCCCCTTGCCGCGGTCGCGGGTGGGGTTGGAGATCTGGTAGAACTCGTGGAAGATCCGCTCCAGATGCTCCGGTGGAATGCCGATGCCGGTGTCGTGGATCTGGATGCGCAAGGTCCCGGAGCCATGGCGGCAGCCCAGCAGGATGCGGCCATGGTCGGTGTAGCGCAGTGCGTTCTCCACCAGATTGCGGATGATCCGCTCCAGCAGGGCCGGGTCGGCGTTCAGCGTCACGCCGGTGGGAACGCTGCGGAAGGCGATGCCCTTCTCCGCGGCGCGGAGGCGGTACTCCCCCTCCAGCCGCGCGAAGATGGCGCCGAGAGACACCGTCTGCACGTTGGGGGAGACGGTGCCGGCATCCAGCTTCGAAATGTCCAGGATGGCGTCGAGCAGCCGGCACAGCGCGTCCATCGACGCCTCGATGCTGCCGACCAGCGATGCGGCGGGATGGTCGCCCAGCCTCAGCGCCAATGCCGAGGTCAGCAGGACCAGCGACTGCACCGGCTGGCGCAGATCGTGGCTGGCGGCGGCCAGGAAATGGGTCTTGGCGGCGTTGGCGCGCTCCGCCACCATCAGCGCCATCACCGCCTCCTGGCGCGAACGCTCCGCCTCGTTGCGGGCGCTTTCGGCCTCGGCGCGCGCCTGTTCGGCGCGTTCGGCCAGCGTGCGCTGGATGGTGATCTCCTCGGCAGCGCGCATCTCGCGCTCGCGCTGGATCGCCGCGATATGGTCCAGCATGGCGTTGAAGCCGCGGGCCAGCGCCGACACCTCGTCGTTGCCGCGCACCCTGGCGCGCTGGCCGGTGAATCCGTCGGTGGCGATGGAGCCGGCCAGCCGTTCCAGTTCGCGCAGGGAGCGGGTCATGTGGCTGCCGACGGCGCGGCTGCCGATATAGATCGCCAGCAGGGCGGCGACGGCGACCAGGCCGTAGGCAGGCAGCATCCAGGACAGCAGGGCCGTGGTCGGCGTGCCCGGCGCCTCCAGCCGAAGCTGCAGCCCGAGCGTTGACAACCTGTTCGGCACGGTGAGCGGAACGGTCACCGCAATCATGTCCGAAGCCAGCGGCCGCGGTTGCTCCCCGGTGTGCAGCAGCTCCGCTTCCGGATGCAGCACCAGGGAGTCGAGCGGAACCTTGTAGAGCAGCGCCCCTTCCGGCGAGCTGGTGCGGGAATAGATCAGCATCTCCGCCGCCAGCAGGTAATGGGTGTCGTCCTGGTGGATCACGGTGGCGGCCGGCTTTCCGGCGGCGATTGCCGCGCGGAGCCAGGCCATGTCGGCGGGGGAGATGGACAGCGTGCCGGACCGGCGCCCGTTGTCGGCGATCGGTTCCCCTTCGAAATCGGTGAAGACGATCGCCAGCGGCACGCTGGCGATGTGGTCGAAGCTGCCCAGGAAGGGGACCAGATAGGTTTCCTTGCCCGCGGAATCGACCAGAGCCGTGGCGAGCACGCTGTTGTCGGCCAACTCGCGCACGGTGGTGACCAGCGTGTTGAGCAGCCCTTCGGTCTGGCGGGCGGCGAGGCTGGCGTTCGCTTCCACATTGGCGAGATGCTGGCGCGCCAGATGGCGGCTCGACACCACATAGAGGCTGGCGCCGATCAGGATGGCGATCAGCACGCCCAGCATCAGCGACACCAGCGCGAAGCGGCGGGCCAGCCGGCCGGAGGTCAGCATCCGCTGCGCCGCGCTGGGAATGGCGCCGTTCGGGGGGCGGTAGGGATCGGGTCCGGACATCGGCGCGCTCATTCCATCGGGACCAGAACGCCATCGGCGCGGAAACGCGCCATCAGCAGGTCTTGCGGCCCCAGCGCCTCGTGCCGGTCGGGGGCGAAGGGGCGGTCGAAATCGCGGATCACCCCGCGATAGGGGCCGACCTGCTCCAGCGCGTCGCGCACGGCGGCCCGGTCGGTGGTGCCGGCGCGGTCGATCGCCAGCGCCAGGATGCGGGTCAGGTCGTAGGCGTGCAGGAAGCCGACCGGCGACACGATGTCCTCCGGCCGGTGGATGCCGAACAGTCGCCCCGCGGTTTCCAGGACCGGCGCCAGCCGTTCGGGCGGGATGCGGAAGGGGCTGACCGTCTGGATCACGGTGAAGTCGACCTCCTGCAGGGCCGGTCCGGCCTGCCCAACGAAATCCCCGCCGGTAACCCCCCAGTGGCTGAGGATCGGCAGCCGCCGGCCGGGCGGCAGGGCCGCCACCTCGCGCACCAGCACGGCGGCCTCGTCGTCGTTGGCGACCAGCAGGATGGCCTGGGCGCCGGCGGCCTCCAGCTCCTCGTACTTGTCGATCAGGGTGCGGTCGCGCCAATTGTACCAGGCGGTGCCGACCACGCTCGGGCTGTCGCGCCCGGCGAGATGACGGTTCGCCGCCTCCAGGTTGGAGCGCCCCCAGGCGGTGTTGGTCAGCAGCAGCCCGACGCGGGTCAGCCCGCGGTCGGCAGCGCGCGTCAGCAGGAAGGGCATGGCCAACCCATCGCGCAGCGACAGGCGGAAGATGTAGTTGGGATTCATCCCGTTGTCGACGATGCCGTCCGCCGACGACCACGGCGCCAGGAACAGGGTGCGGGTCTGCTGCAGGACCGGCAGCTCCTCGATCACCACCGGGCTGAACCGTCCGCCGAACACCGCGATCAGGTCGGGGATGGTGGCGAGTTCCCGGATGTTCTTGATGCCGCGGGCGGAGATCGACCGGTGTTCGCGCGTGATCAGGGCCAGCGGCCGTCCGCCCAGCACGCCGCCCTGGCGGTTGATGTCGTCGATGGCGGTCAGGATGCCGCGTTCTATGGCCTCGGCCGAGGTGCTGTTGGTCAGCCCGAATTCGCCGTCCAGCGCCAGGATCACCGGTTCGGGTCCGGTCGACGGCCTGCCGGCATCGGTCGCAGCCGCCGGTACAGCCCACGCGAGCGCAAGCAGAAGAAGTGCTGGCTTAAGAAGGCGAGTGGCTGCGGCAAACATTGTCCGTCGTTCGATTGATACGGCGGACGGAAGACGGGAGCTTCCGCGCGCGGAACGCGGCACTATGGGTGGGCGGATGCTGTTGGGTCAATCTGCCCTTCGGCCGAGCAGCGGCGCGGACGACCCCTTGCCCTTCCGGCAGGTTCATCCCGGCCAAGCCGATTTATTATCGCCGGCGGCACGCGAATTGGACGAAGCGCCGCCCGTCGACCGGGCGGCGCATGGATCGCCGTGGCGTCAGACCAGCTTGGCGGTCAGGCTGATCTCGGTGCCGGCGAGCGCCTTCGACACCGGGCAGTTGGCCTTGGCGCCGGCCGCCTGTTCCTGGAAGGTGGCGTCGTCGATGCCGGGGATCTCCGCCTCGCACTCCAGCTCGATCCGGCTGATGGCGAAGCCTGCGCCGGCCTTTTCCAGATGGACCTTGGCGGTGGTGTGGACGCGGGTCGGGGTGTGGCCGGCCTGGGCGAGGCCGGCGGACAGCGCCATGGAGAAGCAGCCGGCATGCGCGGCGGCGATCAACTCCTCCGGATTGGTGCCCTGTCCGTTTTCGAAGCGCGACGGGAAGGAATAGGCGCCTTCGAAGGCCCCGCTGCCCAGCCGCATCTTGCCGCTGCCCGATTTCAGGTCGCCGCGCCATTCGGCGTCCGATTGCCGCATCGCCATGTCGGTGTCTCCCCTCTCAGGTCTGGTGGTTCCGATCCGCAAGTCGGGACCGGTCGAGCCTGACCTAGGGCGGTGGAACGTGGCGGCCAGCCGCATAACACCTTCGCGCCGGTTGGGCGCGCTGAACTGGCGCGCCCAACCGGCGCAGGGGAAGGTCCGGCGGTCAGGCTTCCTGGACGGTTTCGATTTCCGACAGGTCGGACAGGCGGCGGGCCAGCCGTTCGGTGCAGCGGACCTCCAGGATGCCGAAGCCGGCGTTGGGAGCGATGGCGTGCAGGTCGCCGGCCATACCGTTCTCGCTGGCCAGCCGCCGCACGCGCTCCACCATGGCGTCCCGTTCCGGCCGGCCGGGGCGCAGGCCGGGCAGCGGCCGCGTGAAATGGAGCTTGTAGCGTTTGAAGATCGAAGGAGCCATCGGGTCACGGGTGCGAGGTGGGGGCGGTCGCCTGGGGCAGGAAGTCTGCGGGCGCCGTCCCCGAATTTCCCACAGGTCTCGCACAGGCCGGGCATGGGATGCCAGCCCGAAAGTCCCCGATCCCGCTGCTTACGTCTTGGGCTCGACATTCTCCGCGCCGGCGCGGGTGCCGCCGAAGCGGTCGGCGCCCTTGGCGTCGGGGGCATCCGGCTTCTTGTGGTTGCCGGTGTTCTGCTCGCCCTCAGTGTGGCGGATGGTCTCTTCGGTGTGGGGCTGCTTGTTCTGCGAACCGGTCATCGGGGGGAGTCTCCCATTATATAAGGTATCCTCCCATCAACCGGATCGGGCACCTTACCGTTCCCGCGCGATCGCCTGCGCCACCGCCATCCACCGCTCCTCCTCGTCGGCCCCCTCATCCCCGTCGCGCAGCGCACGCAAGGGGGGCCAGACGCCAAGCTGGCTGGAGCGGCGCAACGCGAAGAAGCGGTCGAGCTCCTCGTCGGTCGGCAGGCGGTCGTCCTTGCGCTGGTTGCAGCGGCGATGCGCCAGCACGACGTTGGCCGGATCGTCGATCCCGCCATAGGCCCGGGGGATCAGGTGGTCGAAGGTCGCCTTCGCCCCCACCGGCCCGTCGCAGAAGAAGCAGCGCCCGCCCTGCTGGACGTCCATCAGTTCGGCATCGTCCGGCGTGACGGGCATGGCGCTCTCCGTAAGGTGGGATTACAGGTCGCGCTCGACGCTGCCCCACAGGTCGTACTCGTCGGCATGCTCGATGGTGACGTCGACCATGTCGCCGGGCTTCAGGCCGGTCTCGCCGTTCAGGAAGACGTTGCCGTCGATTTCCGGCGCGTCGGCGTAGGAGCGGCCGATGGCCCCGTCCTCGTCCACCTCGTCGATCAGCACGCCCAGCGTCCAGCCCACCTTCTGCTGGAGCCGTTCGGCGCTGATCGCCTTCTGCGTCTCCATGAAGCGCTCCCAGCGCTCCTGCTTGACCTCTTCCGGGACGGCGCCGGGCAGGTCGTTGGCGGTGGCGCCCTCCACCGGCTCGTACTTGAAGCAGCCGACGCGGTCGAGCTGGGCCTCCTTCAGCCAGTCCAGCATGAACTGGAAGTCCTCCTCCGTCTCGCCGGGGAAGCCGGTGATGAAGGTGGAGCGCAGGACCAGATGCGGGCACTCGTCGCGCCACTTGCGGATGCGGTCCAACTGCTTTTCCTGGGCGGCCGGGCGGCGCATCGCCTTCAGCACGGTGGGCGAGGCATGCTGGAACGGGATGTCGAGATAGGGAAGGATCTTGCCCTCCGCCATCAGCGGGATGACCTCGTCCACATGCGGGTAGGGGTAGACGTAGTGCAGGCGGACCCACAGGTCGAAGTTCGCCAGCTCGTTGCACAGGTCGAAGAAGCGGGTGCGGACCTCGCGGTCGTACCATTTCTCCGTCTTGTACTTCACGTCGACGCCGTAGGCGCTGGTGTCCTGGGAGATGACCAGCAGTTCCTTGACACCGGCGACCGCCAGCTTTTCCGCTTCGCGCAGGACCGAATGGATCGGCCGGCTGACCAGATCGCCGCGCAAGGACGGGATAATGCAGAAGCTGCAGCGGTTGTTGCAGCCTTCGGAAATCTTCAGGTAGGCGTAGTGGCGCGGGGTCAGCCGCAGCCCTTCGGGCGGCACCAGGTCGGTGAAGGGGTTGTGCGTCGGCGGCACCGCCTCGTGCACCGCGGTGACCACCTGTTCATACTGGTGGGGACCGGTGACGGCCAGCACGTCGGGGTGGATCTGCCGGATCAGGTCCGATTCCACGCCCATGCAGCCGGTGACGATGACCCGCCCGTTTTCCTTGATCGCCTCGCCGATGGCGTCCAGCGATTCCTTCTTGGCGCTGTCCAGGAAACCGCAGGTGTTGACCAGCACGACGTCGGCGCCGTCGTAGCTGGGGGAGATCTCGTACCCCTCCGCGCGCAGGCGCGTCAGGATGCGCTCTGAATCGACGAGCGCCTTCGGGCAGCCGAGGCTGACGATGCCGACCTTCGGGGCGCCCATGGTCTGAGCGGCGGCCGGCGATGCGGACTTCGGAACGGGGGATGTGGTCATCGCGCGCGTATACCGCCGAATCGAAGATTACGCCAGTGAAACATGGCGACGAAGCGAGTCAGCATGGCCGATATGCCGATTTTGCCTGTGTTTCACAAGGGTTTCTAACAGCCGAGCCTTAGCCGGGACCCCTGCGCCGATGCGACAATTCGCAACAAACGAGCGAAGTGTTCGCGGTTCCGTTTTCAGTTCAGTCGCGCTACAGTATGTGACGATCTCATGATCGACGTGGCTGCCGCCTTTCAGCGATAGCCGCCTGCCTCTTTGTATGGCCATCGTATAGCCACTAAACTTTATAGAGTGGAAAAAATGGA
Source organism: Azospirillum sp. (assembly GCF_035628975.1). Taxonomy (GTDB): domain Bacteria; phylum Pseudomonadota; class Alphaproteobacteria; order Azospirillales; family Azospirillaceae; genus Azospirillum. The sequence goes on from NZ_DASPIS010000103.1 coordinate 47,141, forward strand.
CTTCGCAAAAGTGCGCGGCGTTGCTGCGGGACGGATGTCGGTGCGGAAGAACGGTGCGCTGGATCGCACTCCAATCGGTTCTCCCATTGGAGCGGGTTCGATCGGAACCGGACCCATGGGAGCCGGAATGGATATCGCCCACTCGGATCACACCGGCGGCGCGTCGCCGCAGGCCATTGCCGACGTGATGCTGCAGATCGCCCACATCGCGGACAGCCTGGGCTATACCCACGGGCTGAAGCCGTCGCAGTGGACGGCGTTGCGCTATTTCGCCGGCGCCAACAACAGCCAGCGCACCGTGTCGGCCTTCGCCGACTTCCATGCCACCACGCGCGGCGCCGCCTCGCAGATGGTGGAAGTGCTGGTGGGCAAGGAACTGCTGGTCCGCGTTCCGGTTCCGGAGGATCGCCGCGTAACCCAGCTGCATCCGACGCCCAAGGCGCTGGAACTGCTGCGCCACGATCCGCTCAACGACTTTGCGGGCGTCATCGACACCCTGCCGCCCGAGGACCAGTACCGTCTGGCCGAGACGCTGACCAGCCTGCTTCGCGGCCTGTTGGAAAAGCGGCAGTCAGTCTGATCGGTTCGGTCTGATCGGTTCGGGGGACGGCCAGCCACCCGGCCGCACCCTTTCTCAGGGCTTCCGGCAGACGGCAACCGCGTCTTCGAGCCCGCGCTGCTCCCGCTCGCTCAGGCGATTGGCGACGAAACCTTCCCATAGCCCCTTCCGCGCCAGTTCCGACTGCACGCACCGGCAGTTGGCGGTGCAGGTCGCCGACGCGACGCCGGCGCGCTCGCAGTTCGCCACGCAGGCGGCCTGGAAATCGCGCACCGCCGGCGCCTCCACCGGCAGCATCTGTGCTGCCGCCCAAGCGATGCCGAACAGAACCGGCTGGTGCAGCAGATAGACCGCAAGGCTGTGCCGTCCGGCCAGCGCCAGCGTTCGTCCGGCAGCACTGCTCACCGCCATGCCCTCGCCCATCCCCGGCCAAAGCCGTGCCAGCCCGATTCCCGTCAGCACGGCACCGATCCAGGGCAGGACCGGCACGAAGTCGTTGGAATCCGGCGCCACACTGGTCAGCCCGATCCAGCGCAGCCATGGGCTGTCGAACGCGGGGAAGGACAGCGAGGTGCCGGCCAGCACCGCCGCCGCAGCCGCTGTCAGGGTCAGTGCCGCCGGCAGGCGGACAAAGGCAAGGCCGACGATGCTCGCCAGCACGATGTGGTGCAGCACGCCGAAGAAGATCGGGCTGTCTGGGAACAGGGCGTAGGATGCCGCCGAAACCGCCGCCGCCCCGGCCGCCACCCGCCCCAGCCGGCGCAGGAAGCGTCCGGTATCAAGGCCGTCACGGGTCGCCAGCACCAGCCCGATGCCGGCCAGCAGCAGGAAGCTCGACAGGATCATGGTGCGGGCGGCGAGCCAGAGCGGGTCGCCCAGCAGGTCGAAGCGGGCGAGCCCAAAGTAGGTGGCGTCCCAGCTGGCGTGATAGAGGGCCATGGCGACCAGCGCCAACCCGCGCGCGACGTCGATCGCCGGGCGGCGCGATCCGCCCGCTTTGGATCCGCCTGCCGTGCCCGGAGCTGAACCTTCCGCCGGCACACCGTCGACTGCGCTCATGATCCCGTCATCCCCACGCCGAAAATCCATCCTTCCTGCCGCCGCGCGGTCCCGTCCAGACCCGGTGGCGTCCAGGCCCGCGGGATGTCGGCGAGCCGGCGCAGGCCGGCGGCCGAGACCAGCGCGTCGCTGTCATGATCGCTGATGGCGCCGGTCCGTTCCAGCGGACGCGAGCCCAGCCGGTGCAACGCCTCGTCCAACTCGGCGGCGTCGCGGATCTTGCGCTGGCCGAAGCCGGTGTGTTTCAGGAACAGGCGCGGGTAGATCTCCACCATCACGCTTCCGCCCGGCACCGGATCCTCGAAGGGCCAGACCGCCAGCCGTTCGGGCAGCGCCGCGCGCAGGGCGCGCAGCACACGCATGCCGGCGAGCGCGCCCTTGCCGACCTGACGCGAACCGATCAGCTTGTAGGGGCTTTGCGGGTGGCCGAGCCCGTCGGCGCGGCAGGCCCATTCGGTTGCCCGGTGCGGGTCCTTGTACCAGTCCGGCTGCGGGCCGCCATGCCAGAAACCGGCGCCATGCAGCGGATGGACGGCGAAGGGACCGCCGCCGAAATCCGGTTCACCGGCACAGACCTCCTCCACCGCATCCCACAGGTCGAAGACGGTGGCCTCCCGGCCGGGAAAGCCGCGCGCCGCCATGGCGAAGGGCAGGGAGAAGGCGCAGTCGATGCCGACCAGTGCCGGTTCGCGCGCCAGTTCCGACCGCAGCCAGCCGAACACAGCCGTCCGCGACCACCAGCCGCCGGGGCCGTCCACCAGAGCCGGGGCCGAATCGCCGTCCCGGCACTCCGCCACTGCGATGCCGGCATAGCGCTTGCCGCGGGCACCGGACCAGTCGATGGCGATGAAGCGGGGGAAGGCCGGTATTGCCGATGAACCAGCCATCATGCCGGCCATCATGCCAGACACCGGTCGTGCCGGTCAGGGGGCAGGGGCTCGTTCCGCCGTTGCCGCTTCCCGGCCTCGGCCGTCCGCCGGAACGTCGGAGTGGAGAAAGTCGGCCAACAACCGGTTGACCGCTTCGGGTTCCTCATGCTGCACCCAGTGGGAAGCCTGCGTCAGGTGACTAACCTGCACTGTATCGCACAGCGCCGCCGCCTCCTCCGCCAAACTTCGATCCAGGAAAGCGTCGCGGTCGCCCCAGACGATCAGCGTCGGCACCCGGACGCGCACCGTCGGAAGGGGCGGGCGGAGCCGCAAGGCGCGGTACCAGTTGATCATCCCCGTCGGCGCGCCGGGCTGCTGCCAAGCCTGCCGATAGCCGGCGAGATCGTCGCGGCTGAAGGTGCCGGGGCGGCTGGAGGCCAGCAGCGACCGTTCCGCCATGCGGAAGCTGTTGGCGCGCATCAGCCGTTCCGGCAGGCCGGGCAGCTGGAAGAAGCCGACATACCAGCTTTTCAGCATCTGTCCGGGGTGCCGCATCATGTGGCTGCGCAGCGTCGCCGGATGGGGAGCATTGAGGATGGCCAGCCGCCCGATCCGGTCGGGATGGGTCAGCGCCAGCCACCATGCCACGATCCCGCCCCAGTCATGGCCGACGACGGAAAAGCGCGAACGCCCGGCATCGTCGGCGAGGCGCAGGATATCCTCCGCCAACCGGTCGATGCGGTAATCGTCGATCCGTGGCGGCTTGTCGCTGAGATTGTAGCCGCGCTGGTCCGGCACCAACACGCGGAAACCGGCGTCGGCCAGCGGCCCGACCTGTCGGCGCCAGGACCGGCTGTATTCGGGAAACCCATGCAGCAGGATCACCAGGGGACCGTTGTCGGGACCTGCCGTGGTGCAGTGCAGCCGAACCTGGGCCATCGTAGCTTTCCCCCGTCGTTGAAGCCTTCCGAACCGGGACTTCAAACAGGAGGCGGAGCGATCCGTCGCGACCCGATTGCCGCGGCAGTCATCATCACAAGAGGGGATTGTCCGACGGAAGGGGGCGGAAGCGCTCAGACCGTGACGGAGACGAGGCCGCCCGGCGATCCGCCATAGCCGCCGGCCGCCGCGGCGGGCGTGAAGCCGGCGGAAACGCCTGTCGAGACGCTTGAGGAAACCGCCGCTCCGCTGCTGCCGGTGGTGGTGGCGAAGGACACGCCCGGGGATGTGCCGCCCGCTCCGCTCCCGGCAATGCCTCGCGTCGTTGCGGAGCCTGTCCCCGATGCAGTCCTGGCCGACCCGTCGGTGGAATCGGCAGCCGTATCCGCCTTGCCGCCGCTTGCCGCCTGCGTCCCGGCGGATTTCCTCTGGTCGTCCTGCGCAAGACGGTCGGCGGCGCGGCGATATTCCTCGACGACGCGCTGGGACGGAATCTGGTCCTGGGTTTCGCCGGTATCGAAGTCGCGGAAATAAAGCACCGCGACCCGCGCACCCTGATCGTAGCGCAGATAGGGGCTGATATAGCCGGGTCCGGAGGACTTCCCCGCTTCCCCTCCGGTGGCGGTGCCGCCGGTCTGGGTGGGGGTGGGCTGGGTAGAGTCGGCCGAAGGGGCGGCGACGCCGGCCTCCGTCGGCTGGAAAGCCGTCGGGCGGACTGCCGTCGTGCTGGAAACGCCACGGATCTCCATCGGTGCCTCCCGCGTCTGTTGTCCGCTGACTGGAGGGGGCCGTTGCCGGGCGCCCCGTTTCACTCCCCTGCCGTTCCGGCCGTGCGACAGGTGCCGATCAGACCGTGATGTTCAGGTTCTGGCCGCGGGTCGGGGTGGTGTTGCCGCCGGAACCGGCCTGGACGTTCTGCGCCTCCTGCTGGCGGCGGGTGCGTTCGTCCTGGTCTTCCTGTGCGGATTCGACCGGCGAGGTGGACCGCTGCGCCGCGGCCGGACCGCTGCTGAGCGGGGTGACGTAGGGCTGCTGCTGATAGCCGCCGATACCGCCGATGCTGCTCACGCCCATGATGGTTCCTCCGGTCGCTGGTGCGACGCTTCTTGGACCAGCCGGCGAACAGGTCTTGGCTCCGGCCATCCGGCCGGGGGCGTCGAGGCCCGGCTGCACCCCAAACTAGGCAAATTTTGCCTGATCGAAAGGGTTAGCGCCAGCGAAATCGACTCGTTGGACGATCATCGGCGGGAATGTCAACGAACAAAGTGCCTTAGGGGGCGAGTGTCACAACTCTTTTTCCATAGGGTGTTCCAACTCGGCAACCGCGATTCCGGGATCCGGCGGCGACTCGGCATTGCGCCACAGCGCGGCCTCCACCGCCAGGGTCCAGAAGCTCTCCGCCGCCTTGCTCTGGCGCGCGCGCGGACGGACCAGCCGGATCTGCACCGGCACGGTCCAGCGCGTGTCGGCGGCAGGAACGCCTGCCCGAACCAGGGTTCCGCGGGCCAGATCCTCGGCGATCAGGCTTTCCGGCAGCCATGCCACCCCGCGCCCGTCACGCGCCAGCGTGCGCAGAACCGCCGCGAGGTGAGAGGTGAAGACGGTGTCGAGCGCGCCGGGCAGCGGTTGCACCGCCCGCACCGCCTCCAGGATGCGGCCCATGCCGGATTCCCGGCTGTAGGACAGGTGGGGCAGCGCCGCGGTTTCGCCGTCGGACAGCAGATGGCGGGGCCGCCCGCCGGCGTCCGGGGCGGTCACCGCCAGCAGCCGGTCGCTGCCGACGACGATGGAGCGAAAGGATTCCGCGTCCAGCCGGCCGGCCGCCGCCGGGTGGGCATGGCACAGCAGGAACTGCGCCTGGCCTGCCAGCATCAGCCGCTCGCAGGCCTCCATGCTGTCCGACGATAGGGTGATGGCGCCCAGCCGCGCCCGTGCCTCCAGCGCCCGCAGCCAGGAGGGGAAGAAGGTCAGCGACAGCGCGTGCGTTGCGGCGAAGCGCAGGGTCGCGGCCTCAGACTGGGCGGCGAGCCGCGCCTCCTCGCGCCCCTGCAGCAGGCGGCGCACCGTCTCGTCGGCGAAGGGGCGGAAGCGGCGTCCGGCCTCGGTCAAGGTCACCGGCTGGCCGCTGCGGTCGAACAGCGGGGTGCCGGCCCAATCCTCCAGCGCGCGGATGCGGCGGCTGAAGGCCGGCTGGGTCAGGTGGCGCGCGTCGGCGGCGCGGGAGAAGTTGCCGCAATCCACCAGCGCCAGGAAATCGTCGAGCCAGGAGAGTTCCATCGCCCAATCTTCGTCACGTCTGCCGGCCGCCGTCTTATGCCGAACCCGCATGATGCGTTTCGGCCTTGGCATTGGCCCGGCGGCCCGCACCATCCCTACAGTGCCGGCACGAAACGCGCCACCACGCTGCAAGAGGAACCGCCATGCGCATCGTCGAAATCCGCGAGCAGACCGCCGGCATCAAGTCCGACATCGCCAACGCCTTCATCGATTTCAGCCAGATGACCTGCAGCGTGGTGGCGGTGGTCACCGACGTGGTGCGCGACGGCAAGCCGGTGATCGGCTACGGATTCAACTCCAACGGCCGCTATGCCGCGGGCGGGCTGCTGCGCGAACGGTTCATTCCCCGGCTGATGAGCGCCGCTCCCGACAGCCTGCTGGACGACACCGGCGAAAACCTGGACCCGTTCCGCATCTGGGCGCGGCTGATGACCAACGAGAAGCCGGGCGGCCATGGCGAACGCTCCGTCGCCGTCGGCACCGTCGACATGGCGGTATGGGACGCCGTGGCGAAGATCGCCGGCGTGCCGCTCTACCGCCTGCTGGCCGACCGCTTCCGCGGCGGGGTGGCCGACGACAGCGTGTGGGTCTATGCGGCCGGCGGCTATTACTATCCCGGCAAGGATGTGACGGCGCTGCAGGACGAGATGCGCAGCTACCGCGACCGCGGCTACAAGGTCGTGAAGATGAAGATCGGCGGCGCCCCGCTGGAGGAGGATCTGCGCCGGATCGACGCGGTGCTGGAGGTCGTGGGATCGGGCGAGAACCTGTGCGTCGACGCCAACGGCCGCTTCGACCTCGACACCGCCATCGCCTATGCGGAGGCGCTGAAGCCCTACGGCCTGTTCTGGTACGAGGAGGCCGGCGATCCGCTGGACTATGCGCTGCAGGCCGAACTCGCCAACCATTACGACCGCCCGATGGCGACCGGCGAGAACCTGTTCTCCCACCAGGACTCCCGCAACCTGATCCGCCACGGCGGCATGCGCCCCGACCGCGACTGGCTGCAGTTCGACTGCGCGCTGAGTTATGGGCTGGTGGAGTATATGCGTACGCTGGACATGCTGAAGGAGAACGGCTGGTCGAGCCGCCGGGTGGTGCCGCATGGCGGCCACCAGATGTCGCTGAACATCGCCGCCGGCCTGCATCTGGGCGGCAACGAATCCTACCCCGACGTCTTCAAGCCCTTCTGCGGCTTCGCCGACGGCATCGCCGTGGAGGAGGGCCGGGTGCGCCTGCCCGACCTGCCCGGCATCGGGTTCGAGGCCAAGTCGGAGCTGTTCGCGACCATGAGCGGCCTGCTGGAAACCCGATGAAATTGGTCAGGCATGGCCTCCAAACCTGTCCGTATGGGAGACGGAGCGGCGGCAGTCGAATCGGCCATTGACCAAGCGCCCTGCTGTGTCAATCTATTGGTGGTCGCAACGTTTCAGAAAGGAGGTGATCCAATGTCTCATGGAGCCAGTCCGGTTGTCGCCGCATTGTTCGGTCTCGCCGCACTCCTGACGGCTGGGATCGCCAACGCGGAGTGTTCGTCCAGCCATAGCGCGAGCGCGTCGCCGCCGCCGGCCTCCGGCACTGTCGGATCGGTCGGAACCCCGGCGCCCAGCAGCACGCGCGGCGGATGATCGCCGCACGCTGACGACCAGGAACGTCCATGCTCTGGAACGGGCCGCCCCTCACCGGGCGGCCCGTTTCCTTTGTGCCGTTGAGAGGCACGATTTCACGGTTGCAGGGCAAGCTTTCCGAAAAATGCCACAGAGATGAATAATTATTGCTTTTCCACTTGATGGAAGCCCCTATATTGAAATTTTTACCATTTGCCTGCCACCATCGCGCGTGAAACCCCCGATATGGGTTCGGGGCGTGTTGGAGGGCACAATGGATCATTCGACCGGTCATCACCATGGCTGCTGCCACGGCGAACACAGCTCGCGCCGCGGGTTTCTGAAGCTGGCGACGCTGGGTGCCGGCGTGACTCTGATGGCGCCGATGATGATGAGCCGCCCGGCCCGCGCCGGCAGCGTCGACACGCTTCTGCTGTCCTGCATGGACTATCGCCTGATGGGGCATGTCGCCGGCTACATGAACGCCCGCAACATGCAGGCGAATTACGACCACGTCATTCTGGCCGGCGCCAGCCTGGGCGCCCTGACCGACAAGAAGCCGGCCTGGGGCGAGGCTTTCTGGGACCATGTCGCGGTCGCCAAGGAACTGCACCACATCAAGCGCGTGATCGTCATGGATCACCGCGACTGCGGCGCCTACAAGGTCTTCCTCGGCATGGACGTGGCGTCCGACCCCGCCAAGGAGACCGCGGTGCACGGCCAATACCTGACCAAGCTGAAGGCGATGGTCAAGGAGCGCCATCCCGACCTCGAGGTCGAACTGCTTCTGATGGGCCTGGACGGCACGGTCGAAAAGCTGGCGGCGTAAGGGGAAAAAGCCTGACCACATCCCCCTCTCCCCGGGGGGGAGAGGGGATCTCTTCCAGGTCTCACAATCACATATCCAGCCCCAAATCCAGGTTCGGGGCGCTGTGGGTCAGCCAGCCGCAGCTGATCATGTCGACGCCGGTCTCGGCGATGGCGCGGACGGTGGCGAGCGTGACGTTGCCCGATGCTTCGGTCAGCAGCCGGCCGTCCACCATCCGCACGGCGCGGCGCAGCGTGTCCGGGTCCATGTTGTCGAGCAGGACGACATCGACCGGCAGGCCCAGCAGCTCGTCCAACTGGTCGAGCGTGTCGACCTCCACCTCCACCTTCACCATGTGGCCGATGGCGGCGCGGACGCGCTCCACGGCCGGACGCACGCCGCCGGCGACCGCGATGTGGTTGTCCTTGATCAGAACCGCGTCATCCAGCCCGAAGCGGTGGTTGAAGCCGCCGCCCAGCTTCACCGCATGCTTTTCCAGAACGCGCAGGCCCGGGGTGGTCTTGCGGGTGCAGACGATGCGGGCATTGGTTCCCTCCACTTCGCGCACAAGGGCACGGGTGGCGGTGGCGATGCCGGACAGGCGGCCCATCAGGTTCAGCGCCGTGCGCTCCGCCGTCAACAGGGCGCGGGCCTTGCCGGTGAGGGTGGCGATGGTGCCGCCGGGGGGCACGTCGTCGCCGTCGGCGCGCTCCACCGTCACCGAGATGCCGGGGTCGAGCAGGCGGAAGGCGATCAGCGCCGCCTCCAGTCCGGCGACGCGGCCGTCCTTGCGGGCGGCGATGCGGGCGGTCGCCACCGTATCGGCCGGGATGATGCTGTCGGTGGTGATGTCGCCGGCCCGGCCCAGATCCTCGGCCAGGGCGGCGCGGACAATGGGCTCGACGGTCAGAGGATGCAGCATGCGGCGTCTCCGGGCAGGGGACCGGCGGTGCCGGCCAGATCGCTGAGGGTCAGGGAGTGGCGGTTGGAGGCGGGATTCGGCAGGGGATGGTCGCTGCGGCAATGGGCACCGCGGCTTTCCTCCCGCGCCAGGGCGGCATGGACGACCAGCCGGCCGACCAGCAGCCGGTTGCGCGCCTCGCCCCACTGGCGGACGACCTCGGGTGGAGCCACGTCGCCATCCTCGCAGCGCAGCGTGTCCAGCGCCGTTGCCAGCCGGTCCAGCTTGCGACGGGCGGCCAGCAGCCCAAGCCCGTTGCGGACCAGCCCGGCGCTTTCGTAGAGCGCCGTCCGCGCCTCCGCCCCGATGGCGTCGAGCAGGGCATGGCCGACATCGGCGGCGACCGCCGGGGGACGGGGTAGGGCGAAGGGCGGCAGCGGCGCCAGCGGCCGTTCCGCCACGTCGCGGGCGACACGGGCGCCGAACACCAGGGCTTCAAGCAGGGAATTGCTCGCCAGCCGGTTGGCGCCGTGGACGCCGGTGCAGGCGACCTCGCCGCAGGCCCACAGCCCCTCCAGGCTGGTGCGCCCGTCGGCGTCGGTGACCACCCCGCCCATGTGGTAGTGGGCGGCGGGGGCCACCGGCATCGGCTCCGCGAACGGATCGAGTCCATGCTCGGCGCAGAGCGCCAGCACGGTGGGAAAGCCGTCCGGCTTCGCATCCAGCGCCGGGCGAAGGTCGAGGAACACCGGCTCCCCCGCCGCGACGCGCCGGCCGATTGCGCGGGCGACCACGTCGCGCGGTGCCAGTTCCGCCAGCGGATGCTCGTCGGGCATGAAGCGCCGGCCCTTGCTGTCGAGCAGGAGGGCGCCCGCACCGCGCAGGGCTTCGGTCAGCAGCGGCACCGGATCGGCATCGACGGCGAGTGCGGTGGGGTGGAACTGTACGAATTCCAGGTCGGCCAGCCGGGCGCCGGCCCGCGCGGCGATGGCCAGCCCGTCGCCGGTCGCCTCCGCCGGGTTGGTGGTGCGGGCGAAGGCGGCGCCGATGCCGCCGGTCGCCAGGATCACGCGGGGCGCACGGTGCAGGACCCAACCCTCCGGATGGCAGGCCAGCAGGCCGCAGACCCGGCCGTTGCGGAGGACGAGATCGACGGCGAAGGCGTCGGTCTCCACCCGGATCGAAGGGGTGGCGTGCAGGCGCTCGGCCAGGGCGGTGACCAGCGTGCGGCCGGTGGCGTCGCCTCCGGCATGGATGATGCGCGCGGCGCCATGGGCGGCCTCGCGGCCCAGCAGCGGCGCGCCGTCCGGCGCGCGGTCGAAGGGCAGGCCTTCATTGAGCAGGCGGCGGACCAAGGCGGCGCCGTCACGGGTCAGCAGGGCCGCTATCGCGGCGTCGACCAGCCCGGCCCCGGCTGCGATGGTGTCTGCGGCATGGTCCTCCGGCCGGTCGCCGGGGCCGACGGCGGCGGCGACGCCGCCCTGTGCGTAAAGGCTGGAGCCGCCGGGAAGGCCGGCGGTCTTGGTGATGAGCGTGACGGCGCGGGGGGCGAGTTGCAGCGCCGCGGTCATCCCGGCAAGGCCGGAGCCGACGACGATCACCTCGGCATCGCGGACATCGTAAGGCGTGCTGGAGGTCATGGGAGGACTCCTGACTCTCCCTCTCCCTTCGGAAGCTAGGCGATGAACAGATCTCAGGAACTTGTAAGAAACTGGAATGAAAGCGCCTCTTCGGCCGTCATTCCCGCGGAGGCGGGAATCCAGCGGACTCAGCGGCTGAACTGCGGAGTTTTCTGGATCCCCGCCTTCGCGGGGATGACGCAAAGCTCTTTTGGTTCCAGAGGCTTAAAGCTGCTCGGAGATATGTGGATGCCGTAGCCCGCCCCGGGAGGGGGCTTTTCTAAGCGCTCACTTCGGCTTCACCGCCAGCATGCGCTCCACGGAGCGGCGGGCGCGGGCGGCGAGCGCGTCCGGGATCTCGACCCGCGGTTCCAGGGTCTGCAGCGACTCAAGAATGCTCGACAGGGTCACCGTCTTCATGTGCGGGCAGAGGTTGCAGGGACGCACGAACTCCGTCTCCGGCGACGCGGCGGCGACGTTGTCGCTCATCGAGCATTCGGTGACCATCAGCACCCGCGGCGGCTTCTCCGAGCCGACGAAGTCGATCATGCGGGCGGTGGAGCCGACGAAATCGGCGGCCTCCAGCACGTCGGGCGGGCATTCCGGGTGCGCGATCACGGTCAGCCGGTCGAAACGGCGGCGGAAATCCTCGATCTCCACGCCGGTGAAGCGCTCATGCACCTCGCAATGGCCCTTCCAGGCGATGATCTCGACCTTGGTCTGGGTGGCGACGTACTTCGCCAGATATTCGTCGGGCAGGAAGATCACCCGGTCGACGCCCAGCGATTCCACCACCTCCACCGCATTGCCCGAGGTGCAGCAGATGTCGACCTCCGCCTTCACCTCGGCCGATGTGTTGACATAGGCGACCACCGGCACGCCGGGATGCGCCTCGCGCAGCAGGCGGACATCGGCGGCGGTGATGCTGTCGGCCAGCGAGCAGCCGGCGTTGCGGCTGGGGATCAGCACCGTCTTGGCCGGGTTCAGCAGCTTCGCCGTTTCCGCCATGAAATGCACGCCGGCCAGCACGATCACGTCGGCGTCGGTCTGGGTCGCCTTGGCGGCCAGCGCCAGGCTGTCGCCGACGATGTCGGCCACGCCGTGGAAGATCTCCGGCGTCTGGTAGTTGTGGGCCAGGATGACGGCGTTGCGTTCCCGCTTCAGTTCATTGATCGCGTGGACCAGCGGCGCGTGGAAGGGCCACTCGATGGCCGGCACGACACGCTTCATCCGGTCGTAGATCGCCGCGGTCGCCGCGGCGACGGCGGGGGTGTAGGCGAGTTCGGCGACCTCGGGCATCTGGCTGCTCCGCTGTATGCTCGTTCTGAGCAAAACCATATGTACTCTCTTAGAGCATATCAAGCGGAAAAGAGAACGCGGAAACATTCCGGTTCCCGCGGTGTTGTGCCCGGGTTGAGGGGAAGCCCGGATGCGGCCCCGCTCATCCGGGAGTTCGCTCAGCCGGGCGTTGTTTGGAGAACCGTCGATGAAAGCCTTCCTCGCCGCGCTCTGCGCCATCGTGGTCCTGGCCGCGGGCACTTGGGCGGTCCTGCCGACCCTGTTCGCCCGAACCGCCGACGAGACCTTCGCCTCCGTCGGCGCGCGGGTGGGGGAAGAGGCGTCCGTCGAGCACCGCAACTTCTCCGGCCGTCCGCAGAAGTGATGCCGCGGGTGGGAAAAGGATGATACCGGCCGGGTAACCTCGACCGGATAAGGCAACCTTTGCCCCTGCGGACCGTTATCCCAGTCTGGGCCAGCCATGGCCTTCGCGATTTGTCGGGAGCGGCTTGCGGGAGTGCGATGACGGTTCATGATCCGGAAAGCGGCGCGGACGGTCTGCGCGCCGACGTCTACCGGCTGCTGGCACTGACGCTGGCGGCTCCGCCTTCCGCCGACCTGCTGGGGCTGCTCGGCGGCCTCACGGGCGACGCCACGGCGATCGGCCATGCCTTCGACGACCTCGCCTCCCGCGCCCGCGCCACCAGCCCGCAGGAGGCGGAGCGGGAGTTCAACGCGCTGTTCATCGGCGTCGTCCAGGGCGAACTGGTCCCCTATGCCTCCTACTACCGTACCGGCTTCCTGACCGACCGGCCGCTGTCTGCCCTGCGCGCCGACCTGCAGGCGCTGGGGCTGGAGCGCGCACCCGACGTGTCGGAGCCGGAGGACCACATCGCCGCGGTCTGCGACGTGATGGCCGTGCTGATCCGCGAAGGGGCCGATCCAGCCGTGCAGCGGCACATGCTGGACAGCCATCTGATGCCCTGGGCCGGGCGATTCTTCCAGGATTTGGAAACGGCTGAGGCTGCCGCCCTCTATCGCCCGGTCGGCGCCATCGGCCGCCTGTTCCTGGAGATCGAAGACGAAGCGCTGGCCAGAAATCCCATCCATGGGGCTGGCCAGCTGGAGGGAGCCGACGCATGAAGACGCCGCCAGAACCCGCGCGCAATCCCCTGCAGCGCCGCGACATCCTGAAGACGCTGGGCCTGGGCGCGGCCGGGGCCGCCGCGGCCACCGTGCTGCCCGGCGGCGAGGAGGCGCAGGCCATGGAATCGCCGCAGGAGCAGGTGAAGGCCCGCTACCGCGAAACCGAACACGTCAAGCGCTTCTATGCGCTGAACCGCCTCTAGAGTGGCCGGGAGAGTTCCAATGCTGGTCAAACGGTCCTCAGCGAAAGCGTCGCGCGGCAAGAGCTCCGGTCTGTTCGGGGCGCTGGCCGACAGTCTGGAGTCGGGCGTCAGCCGCCGCGGCTTTCTGCGGCGGTCCGGTCTTGCCGCCGGCGGAATCGCCGCCGTCGGCGCGCTGCCGGGCGCCATGATCCGCAAGGCGGAGGCGGGTCCCATCCTGCCGAACATCGAGGTGGTGACGCGCAAGAACGTCTGCACCCACTGTTCGGTCGGCTGCACGGTGATCGCCGAGGTACAGAACGGCGTCTGGGTCGGGCAGGAGCCGGGCTGGGAAAGCCCGATCAACCAGGGCACCCACTGCGCCAAGGGCGCGTCGGTGCGCGAGCTGACCAAGGGCACCCGGCGGGTCAAATACCCGTTGAAGCTGGTCGACGGCGTGTGGCAACGGATCGGTTGGGACCAGGCGATCGAGGAGATCGGCAACCAGCTGGCGGACATCCGGCAGGCGTCGGGACCGGACGCGGTGTTCTGGCTGGGTTCGGCGAAGTTCTCCAATGAAGGCGCCTATCTCTACCGCAAGCTGGCGGCCTTCTGGGGGACCAACAACGTCGACCATCAGGCGCGCATCTGCCATTCCACCACGGTCGCCGGCGTGGCGAACACGTGGGGCTACGGCGCCATGACCAACAGCTACAACGACATCCAGAACTCCAAGGCGCTGCTGATCGTCGGCGGCAACCCGGCGGAGGCGCATCCGGTGTCGATGCAGCACATGCTGCGCGGCAAGGAGCACAACCGCGCCCCCTTCATCGTCATCGACCCGCGCTTCACCCGCACCGCGGCGCACGCCACCGAATATGTCCGCATCCGTCCCGGCACCGACATCCCGATCGCCTGGGGCCTGCTGTGGCACATCTTCGAGAATGGCTGGGAGGACAAGGAGTACATCCGCCAGCGCGTCTACGGCATGGACGAGATCCGCGCCGAGGTGAAGAAGTGGACTCCTGAGGAGGTGGAGCGGGTGACCGGCGTTCCCGGTGCCCAGCTGCGCCGGGTGGCGGAGGTGATTGCGAAGAACAAGCCCAGCACCGTGATCTGGTGCATGGGCGTCACCCAGCACACGGTCGGCACCGCCAACGTCCGCGCGCTGTCGATCCTGCAGCTGGCGCTGGGCAACATCGGCGTGGCCGGCGGCGGGGCCAACATCTACCGCGGCCACTGCAACGTGCAGGGCGCCACCGACTTCGGCCTCGACGTCAGCACGCTGCCGGCCTATTACGGACTGGCCGAAGGGGCGTGGAAGCATTTCGCCCGCGCCTGGGACGTCGAGTACGACTATCTGAAAAGCCGCTTCGGCTCCAAGGAGCTGATGGAGGCCAAGGGCATCCCGACCACGCGCTGGTTCGATGCGGTGCTGGCCAAGCCGGGCGAGATCGACCAGCCCAGCCCGTTGCGCGCCATGATGTGCTTCGGCCATGGCGGCAACACCGTCACCCGCATGCCGGAGATGGTGAAGGGGCTGGAGAAGCTCAGCCTTCTGGTCATCGCCGACCCGCACCCGACCACCTTCGCCGCCATCAAGGAGCGGCGCAACGGCACCTACATCCTGCCGGCCTGCACCCAGTTCGAGACCGACGGGTCGCGCACCTGCTCCAACCGCTCGATGCAGTGGGGGGAGAGGGTGGTGGAGCCGATCTTCGAATCGAAGGACGACTACACCATCATCTACCTGCTGGCCCGCAAGCTGGGCTTCGCCGACGAGATGTTCAAGCACATCACCGTGGAGAACACGCGCCCGGTGCCGGAGGACATCCTGCGCGAGATGAACCGCGGCTGCCTGTCCATCGGCGCCACCGGCCAGTCGCCGGAACGGCTGAAGATGCACATGAAGCATCAGGCCGATTTCGACAAGATCACCATGCGGGCCGCCTCCGGCCCCTGTGCCGGCGATTATTACGGCCTGCCCTGGCCCAGTTGGGGCCATCCGGAGATCAAGCATCCGGGATCGGCGGTGCTCTACGACACCTCCAAGCATGTGATGGACGGCGGCGGCGTGTTCCGCGCCCGCTTCGGGGTGGAGCGCAACGGCGTCTCGCTGCTGGCCGACGGCTCCTATTCGAAGGGGTCGGAGATCGAGGACGGCTATCCCGAATTCACCATGGCCGTGCTGAAGAAGCTGGGCTGGGACAAGGATCTGACGGCGGAGGAGATGCGCGTCATCCAGGCCATCGGCGGCAACGACGTGGACAGCGTCAGCTGGCAGACCGACCTGTCGATGGGCATCATCCGCGTCGCGCTGAAGCATGGCTGCGTGCCGCACGGCAACGCCAAGGCGCGCGCCGTCGCCTGGAACCTGCCCGACCCGGTGCCGATCCACCGCGAACCGATCTATTCCCCGCGGCCGGAGCTGGTGAAAGCGTATCCGGCCATCGAGGACCGGCGCGACTTCCGTCTGGTCCAGCTTGCCCGCTCGCTGCAGTTCAAGGTGGCCGACAGCGACCTGCGCCAGCGCTTCCCCATGGTGCTGACCTCCGGCCGGCTGGTCGAGTACGAGGGCGGCGGCGAGGAGACGCGCTCCAACGTCTGGCTTGCCGAGTTGCAGCAGTCGATGTTCGTGGAGATCAACACCGGGGATGCCGAACGGCTGGGCATCAAGGACGGCGCCTGGGTCTGGGTCTATGGGCCGGAGGACGGCAGCAAGGCCAAGGTGAAGGCTCTGGTGACGGAGCGCGTCGGCGGCGGCACGGTGTTCATGCCCTTCCACTTCTCCGGCTTCTGGCAGGGCGAGTCCTTGCGCGGCAACTACCCGCCCAACACCGACCCCATCGTGCTGGGCGAACCGGTCAACGGGGTGACGACCTACGGCTACGACCCCGTCACCTTCATGCAGGAAACCAAGGTCACCCTCTGCCGGGTCGAGCCGGCGTGAGCGGAACGCGACAGGGAAGCAGGTAGAACATGGCCCGGATGAAGTTCCTGTGCGACGCCGAACGCTGCATCGAGTGCAACGCCTGCGTCACCGCCTGCAAGAACGAGCATGAGGTCCCCTGGGGCATCAACCGCCGCCGGCTGGTCACGCTGAACGACGGCAAGCCGGGCGAGCGGTCGATCTCCATGGCCTGCATGCACTGCAACGACCCGCCCTGCGCCGCGGTGTGCCCGGTCGACTGCTTCCTGCAGACCGCGGACGGGGTGGTGCTGCACAGCAAGGACCTGTGCATCGGCTGCGGCTATTGCTTCTACGCCTGCCCGTTCGGCGCGCCGCAATTCCCGCGCACCACCGATTTCGGCAGCCGCGGCAAGATGGACAAATGCACCTTCTGCGCCGGCGGTCCCGAAGCGGACAACAGCGTGGAGGAGTACCAGAAATACGGCTCCAACCGCTTGGCGGAAGGCAAGCTGCCCTTGTGCGCGGAGATGTGCTCCACCCGCGCGCTGATGGGCGGCGACGGCGCCGTGCTGGCCGACATCTACCAGGAACGCTCGCTGCGCCGCGGCTATGGCTCGGGCGCGCCGGGCTGGTCCACCGCCTACGGCCGCAACGACCGCGGCTCCCCCTTCGCGCCCGGCGGGCCGGGTACGGGAGGGGCGTGAGGAGTTCCGCTTCGGGTGCCCCCTCCCCATCCCTCCCCCGCTCCGCGGGAGAGGGGGCAGGATGCTTGGTGAAGTTTCGCAAAGGAGCGGCGGCAGTCCCCTCTCCCTCGAAGAGGGGGAGGGTTAGGGAGGGGGCAAGCGGTGCCCCCACATAAAAGACCATACCGGGAGACCAACCCATGCGCCCCCTGCACGCCCTGCTGCTGCTCTTCGCCCTGCTGGCTGCTCCGACTTTCGCACAAGCGCAGCTCTATCAGGTGCCCGGCCCCAACTCGCCCACCACCAAGGAGCAGGTGCCGCTCTACGTCCCGCAGGACGACAAGGTGATCGGCCGCGTCAGCATCCCTGACGAGAAGCTGGCGGTGCTGGTCCAGCCGGAAGGGCGGGAATGGCGGGAATGGCGCAGCCACACGCTGCGGCTGGCGATCGGCGGGCTGGCGATCGGCATGACGGCCGTGCTGACGATCTTCTTCCTCTATCGCGGCACCATCCGCATCCATGGCGGAAAGGCGGGGCGGCTGGTCCTGCGCTTCAATTGGGTGGACCGCTTCGCCCATTGGACGACGGCGGTCAGTTTTCTGGCGATGGCGCTGACCGGCGTGGTCCTCACCTTCGGCCGGACGCTGCTGATCCCGCTGATCGGCCATCAGGCCTTCACACCGCTGGCGGAATATTCCAAGTCGATCCACAACTTCGTCAGCGTGCCCTTCGTCGTCGGGCTGCTGATGATCGTGGCGCTCTGGATGCGCGACAACATTCCCGAAAAGTCGGACTGGCAATGGATCAAGACCGGCGGCGGCCTTTTTTCCAAGGCCGGCGGCCACCATCCGGAAGCCGGGCGCTTCAACGCCGGACAGAAGGGGGTGTTCTGGGGCATCGTGCTGGGCGGGATCGGCATGGCGGTCACCGGCTATCTGCTGATGGTGCCCTTCGCCTTCACCGGAATCGGCGGCATGCAGATCATGCACGTCATCCACGGCCTGCTGGCGGCCGTGCTGATCGCGGTGGTGATCGGCCACATCTACATCGGCACCATCGGCATGGAAGGCGCCTTCGACGCCATGGGCAGCGGCGATGTCGACGAGGCCTGGGCCATCGAGCATCACCGCCGCTGGTATCAGGAGCAGTTGCGCAAGGGCTATGTCGAGGGCCGTCATCCCGCAGAGTGAACGGTCGCCCGGCGGGCGGTTGTCCCAAGGGTGGCGGGATCGGGTGGTGAACGAACAATCCCACCACCCGATCTTCTCCTTCCATAGTACAATTTACCCTCCACCTCCCAGAGTGGCTGAATGGCGCAGACAAACGCGCTGGACCGGGGACCTGTCCGGTTCGCCACACTGAGAGGAACGGCCCAAATGCTCCACCAGGCTCTCGACACGCTCCAGAAGCAGATCGCGCTCCGCCCCCGCTACGACAACTTTATCGGCGGCCAGTGGGTGGCTCCGGTGGACGGCCAATACTTCACCAACGTGACCCCGATTACCGGCAAGCCGCTGTGCGAGGTCGCCCGTTCCCAGGCTGCCGACGTGGAGCTGGCGCTCGATGCCGCCCACAAGGCCAAGGACGCCTGGGGCCGCACCTCGCCGACCGAGCGCTCGAACACCCTGCTGAAGATCGCCGACCGCATGGAAGAGCGGCTGGAGGTCATCGCGCTGGCCGAGACGCTGGACAACGGCAAGCCGATCCGCGAGACCCGCGCCGCCGACGTTCCGCTGGCCATCGACCATTTCCGCTACTACGCCGGCTGCATCCGCGCCCAGGAAGGCTCGATCGCCGAGATCGACCACACCACCTACGCCTACCACTTCCATGAGCCGCTGGGCGTCGTCGGCCAGATCATCCCCTGGAACTTCCCGCTGCTGATGGCCGCCTGGAAGCTGGCCCCGGCGCTGGCCGCCGGCAACTGCATCGTGCTGAAGCCGGCCGAGCAGACCCCGATGGCGATCATGGTCCTGATGGACATCATCGGCGACCTGCTACCGCCCGGCGTCGTCAACGTCGTCAACGGCTTCGGCATCGAGGCGGGCAAGCCGCTCGCCACCAGCAAGCGCATCGCCAAGATCGCCTTCACCGGCGAGACCTCGACCGGCCGCCTGATCCTGCAGTATGCGTCGGAGAACATCATCCCGTCGACCGTCGAGCTGGGCGGCAAGTCGCCGAACATCTTCTTCGAAGACGTGATGGCCGCCGACGACGAGTTCCTGGACAAGGCGCTGGAAGGCTTCGCGATGTTCGCGCTGAACCAGGGCGAAGTCTGCACCTGCCCGAGCCGCGTCCTGATCCAGAAGTCGATCTACGACCGCTTCATCAAGCTGGCGGTGGAGCGCGTCGCCAAGATCACCCAGGGCCATCCGCTGGACGGCGCCACCATGATCGGCGCCCAGGCCTCGCAGGAGCAGTTGGAGAAGATCCTCTCCTACATCGAGATCGGCAAGGCCGAGGGCGCCAAGGTCCTGCTTGGCGGCGAGCGATCCCACCTGGGCGGCGAGCTGGAGGGCGGCTATTTCGTGCAGCCGACCATCCTGGAAGGCCACAACAAGATGCGCATCTTCCAGGAGGAGATCTTCGGCCCGGTCGTCGCCGTGACCACCTTCGAGACCGAGGAAGAGGCGCTGGCCATCGCCAACGACAGCGAGTTCGGCCTGGGCGCCGGCGTGTGGAGCCGTGACGGCAACCGCGCCTTCCGCATGGGCCGCGGCATCCAGGCCGGCCGCGTGTGGACCAACTGCTACCACCTGTACCCGGCGCACGCCGCCTTCGGTGGTTACAAGAAGTCCGGCATCGGCCGCGAGACGCACAAGATGATGCTCGACCACTACCAGCAGACCAAGAACCTGCTGGTCAGCTACAGCCCGAAAGCGCTCGGCTTCTTCTGAGCCCCGCTCCTCCCTATCGGGCAAACCTGGGCCGGGGGCGCGTCCCCCGGCCTTTTTTCTTTCCCCGCGTGGTTTCGTTATAAAGGACCACCATGTCAGCCGCCCCCACGCCGCCCGCCCCCACGCCGCCCGCCCCCACGCCGATAGAGCGCGTCATCGCCACCCCCGAAGCCATCGCCCTGTTGGACCGCCTGTCGGCCAAGCACGGACCGCTGATGCTGCACCTGTCGGGCGGCTGCTGCGACGGGTCGGCGCCGCTCTGCCTGCCGCTGGGGGAGTTCCGGCTGGGCGAGCGTGACCTTTGCCTCGGCATCATCGCCGGTGCGCCCTTCTGCATGGGCGACGACACCTTCCAATGGTGGCGCAACACCCAGGTCATTCTGGACGTTATCCAGGCGCGCGGCGGCGGCTTCTCGATCGAGGCGCCGGACGGCGTGCGCTTCACCGCCAAGGCCCGCCTGTTCACGGATGAGGAATTGGCGGGCCTTTCCGATCCGCAGCCTGCAAACACTCTCTGACAGACCATCACCGGGGAGCCATCCTCCACCATGTCCTCCTTCACCGGCCCGCGGATTGGCCTTGCCCGCCGCCATCCCTGGAGTACCCTTGCCGGATCGCATCCGCGGACGGAGCGGGAGGTGCAGGGGGAAGCCATGTCCGCACGGGAGACGTCCGTGAGAGGGCCGGCGAGGACGGCAACCGGCGACGGCATGCCGCGCGCCGTCACCCATGCCGAACGCCCCGACGAGGCGGCAAGGGAGTTGCGCGCCGGGCTGGGCGACGTGGCGCTGGAACTGGTGCTCGTCTTCTGCGCGCCGAGTTACGACCGCCATGCGCTGGCCGACGCGCTGGCGGCGGAGTTCGGCATGGTGCCGGTCATCGGCTGCACCACGGCGGGAGAGATCGGCCCTGGCGGCTACACCACCAACGCGGTGGTGGCGGTGGGCTTCCCGAGCGAGGATTTCTGCGTCGTCACGGCGCTGGTCGACCATGTCGACCGTTTCGAGATCGCCGACAGCACGGCCATCGCGCGATCCCTGCTGTCCCGTCGCGACCGGGCCATGGCCTCGCGGCCGGTGCCGCTGGGCGAGGAGGCCCGCAGCTTCGCCATGCTGCTGATCGACGGCTTGTCGATGAGCGAGGAGACGGTGGTCAGCGCACTGCACAACGCGCTGATCGACATCCCGTTGTTCGGTGCGTCGGCGGGCGACGACCTGCATTTCGAACGCACCTTCGTCCTGCACGAGGGGGCTTTCCACCCCAACGCGGCGGTGGTGGCGCTGTTCACCACAAACCGCCCCTTCACCGTCTTCCGCACCCAGCATTTCGTCAGTTCCGACCGCAAGATGGTGGTCACCGGCGCCGATCCGCAGCACCGCATCGTCCACGAGATCAATGCCGAACCGGCCGGACGCGAATACGCCCGGCTGGTCGGGCTGGAGGGGGAGCCGCTGACCCCGATGATCTTCGCCTCGCATCCGGTCGTGGTGCGGGTCGGCGGCCAGTACCATGTCCGCTCGATCCAGAAGGTGAATGACGACGAAAGCCTGACCTTCTTCTGCGCCATCGACGAAGGCATCGTCCTGACCGTGGCGGAGGGGGTCGATCCGGTGTCCAACTTCGACGGGCTGATCGAGGGCATCGAGGCGGAGGTCGGCGCGCCCGACCTGATCCTCGGCTGCGACTGCATCCTGCGCCGGCTGGAGATGGAGCAGCGGCAATTGAACGCGGTGATGTCGGAACGGTTGGCCCGTCACCGGGTTGTCGGATTCTGCGCCTATGGCGAACAGGTGAACGGCATGCACGTCAACCAGACCTTCACGGGCGTCGCCATCGGAGGGCGCTAAGCCATGGCCGGCATTTCCACCCGCAGCCTGACCGCCGGGACGATCGACCCCGCCGACCGCATCGCCGAGCTTGAGCGAGAGAATGCCAAGCTCCAGCGCATCAACAAGGTGTTGATGGACCGTGTCGAGCGGTCGATGGACTTCCAGGGCGGCGCCTTCTCGCTGTTCCAGACCGCCATCGTGCTGGAGCAGAAGATCCGCGAACGCACGCTGGAACTGGAACGCGCCCTGCACAAGCTGGAGGACAGCAACCGCGACCTCGCCCGCGCCAAGGAGCTGGCGGACACCATGCGCACCCGCCTGTTCGAGGCGATCGAGTCGGTGAACGAGGGATTCGCCCTGTTCGACTCCGCCGACCGGCTGGTGCTGTGCAACCGCAAATACCTGTCCTACTGGCCATCCGTGGCGGGCCGCATCCAGGCCGGCATCCGCTTCAACGATCTGGTCGCCATGGTCGCCGCCGCCGGCGCGGTCAGCGAGCCGCCGCCCGACGTCTGGCTGCGCGAGCGGATGGAGCACCGCCACGACCTGAAGGGCGTCTTCCTGAACCGGCTGTCAGACGGCCGCTGGATACAGGTGAACGAGCGGCGCACCCGCGACGGCGGTATCGTCGGCGTCTACACCGACATCACCGTCATCAAGCGGGAGGAGGAGCGGCGGCGGGAGTCCGAACAGGCGGAGAAATCCGCGCTGATGATGCTGAACGACCAGCTTCAGCAGGCGAAATCCCAGGCCGATCAGGCCAACCTGTCGAAGACCCGCTTCATCGCCGCCGCCAGCCACGACCTGCTGCAGCCGCTGAACGCCGCCCGCCTGTTCGTCTCGGCACTGGCCGACCTTGAGCAGCCGGCCGGCAACATCGAACTGGTGGAGAACATCGACGTCGCGCTGGCGTCGGTGGAGGATCTGCTGTCGGCGCTGCTGGACATCTCCAAGCTCGACGCCGGGGCGGTGACGCCGGAGGTCACCGATTTCCCGCTGCGCGGCATCCTGGCGCCGCTCGCCACCGAATATGCCGCGGTGGCGGCGGAGCGCGGCATCGACCTCAAGGTGGTGGCTTCGGGAGCGGTGGTGCGCAGCGACATGCGGCTGCTGCGCCGGATCGTGCAGAATTTCCTGTCGAACGCGCTCCGCTATGTCCAGGGCGGCCGGGTGGTGGTCGGCTGCCGCCGCACCGGCGACGGCATCCGCATCGAGGTGTGGGACAACGGCCCCGGCATTCCGCGCGACAAGATCGGCGAGATCTTCCAGGAGTTCCGCCGCCTCGACACCCCCGTCACCAAGGGGCGCGACCGCGGCATGGGGCTGGGCCTCGCCATCGTCGACCGCGTCGCCCGCATGCTGGGCCATCCCATCACCGTGCGGTCGGAGCCGGGCCGCGGCTCGGTCTTCGCCGTCACCGTGCCGCGCGGGACGGAGCGCCGCGCCGTGCGCCCGGCCAGCATCGCCGCCCGGCCGATGACCAACCGGCTGGCCGGAACCTCGGTCCTGGTGCTGGACAACGAGCCGGCCGTGGTGGCGGGGATGGAGGCGCTGCTGCGCGGCTGGGCCTGCGACGTGGTGTCGGCCACCAACGGAGACGAGGCGCTGGCGCTGCTGTCCGGCATGCCGCAGCCGCCGGATTTGCTGATCGCCGACTACCACCTCGACGACGGCGCGCTCGGCGTCAACGAGGTGGCGCGGCTGCGCGCCGCCTGCGGCCGCATCCTGCCCGCGGTGATCGTCACCGCCAACCGCACGCCGGAACTGGCGGACGAGGCCAAGGCGGCGGGCTGTCTGGTGCTGAACAAGCCGGTGAAGCCGGCGCAGCTGCGCGCGGTGATGTCGGGGCTGGTGGGCTGAGCGGAAGCCCATGATTTACCGGTAACGCCTTACCGGTTCGTCTGTTGTCGGTTTTTATGACCGACCCCGCTGCGTTGCGCGACAAGGCGCTCGAAATCCACCGGCTGCTGTGCACCGTCTACGGCTGCCCGGTCGCCTATTTCCACAGCCTCGACCCGCTGAGCGAGCTGGTGTCGTCGCTGCTGTCGCACCGCACCCGGAATGCCGCCTCCGGCGCCGCCTTCAAGGCGCTGCGGCGCCGCTGGCCCGATTGGCAGGCAGTGCGCGACGCCCCCGTCGCCGAGGTCGAGGCGACGATCGCCGGCGTCACTTGGCCGGAACAGAAGGCGCCGCGCATCCAGGCCATCCTGCGCCGGATCACCGAACGGGTCGGCAGCCTGTCGCTCGACCTGCTGTCCGGCATGCCGGTGCCCGAAGCCCGCGCGTGGCTGGAGGAACTGCCGGGGGTGGGGCCGAAGACCAGCGCGGCGGTGCTGAGCTTCTCTACCTTGCGGCAGGCGGCGCTGCCGGTGGACAGCCATCACCACCGCGTCGCCGTCCGCACCGGCCTGATCCCCGCCAGCGTCGCCGTCGGCCCCTCCCACGCGGTGCTGTCGGCGCAACTGCCGGAGAATTGGGACGCCCAGCAGGTCTACGACAACCATGAGGTCATGATGCTGCACGGCCAGCGCTGCTGCTATTATCAGGCACCGGCCTGCGACCGCTGCGTGCTGCTGCGCCTGTGCCCCACCGGTCAGGCCCTGCGCCCGTCGGAGGATGAGCGGGAGAGGGCGTGAGTTCATATGTTTTGTGCATCGCAACACGCAGCCATTCCCAGAATGCAGGTCCAATTACCATCACCTGAGCCATATAAGTCTGTGAGGGCGACGAAGACGCCGCTCCGGTTCGCACAAGACGAGGCCTGAGGTGATTCACAAGATTTTGGACGCGATCGACACCATCGTCGCGGAAAAGCGGGCAAATGGGCAGCTTGAGGAATGGCTCAAGAGCGGTGCCGCCCGGCGTTTCTGTGAGAAGATTTCGTCCGAGCGCAAGCACTATTACCCAGCCCTGCTTCTCTACTTGGAGCGCAACGGCGGGCAGCACGTATGACAGCATATCGGTAACGGGGACGGGCCGCGGATTTCCGCGGCCCGCCCGTTTTTGAGGAACCTTATTCGGCGGCCAGCGGCTTCGGCATCATGCTGCCGGTCTGCTGGAAGCGGGTGTGCCAGGCGAAGGCCTCCTCCAGCAAATGCGGGGTGTGGCCGCCGCGTTGAAGCGCCCGGCGATGATAGTCGGCCGCCAGTTCGCGATAGCTGGGATGGACGCAGTTGCGGATGATGGTCTCCGCCCGCTCGCGCGGCGCCAGTCCGCGCAGGTCGGCCAGCCCGATCTCCGTCACCAGCACATCGACGTCATGTTCGTTGTGGTCGACATGGCTGACCATCGGTACGACGCTGGAGATGGCGCCGCCCTTGGCCAGCGACTTGGTGACGAAGATGGCGAGGTGGCTGTTGCGGGCGAAGTCGCCGGAACCGCCGATGCCGTTCATCATCTGCGTGCCGTTGACGTGGGTGGAGTTGACATTTCCGTAAATGTCGCACTCCAGCGCCGTGTTGATGCCGATGACGCCAAGACGGCGGATCACCTCCGGATGGTTGGAGATCTCCTGCGGCCGCAGCAGCAGCCGGCCCTTGTAGGAGCCGATCTTCGGCAGCACCTCGGCATACTTCCCGGCGCTGAGCGTGATCGAGGAGCCGGACGCGAAGTTCAGCTTGCCGGCGTCGAACAGCTCGAAGGTGCTGTCCTGCAGCACCTCGCTGTACATGGTAAGGTCGTGGAACGGCCCGTCGATCAGCCCGTGCAGCACCGCGTTGGCGATGGTGCCGATGCCGGCCTGCAGCGGCGCCAGCGACCGGCCCATCCGGCCTTGGCGAACTTCGCGACCGAGGAACTCGATCAGGTGGCCGGCGATGGCGTTGGTCTCGTCGTCCGGCGGCAGGATGCTGGCGGAGCTGTCCTGCTTTCGCGTCACGACGATGGCCGCGATGCGCGACGGGTCGATCGGGATGTAGGGCAGGCCGGCGCGGCTTTCCGCCGTCACCACCGGGATCGGCTCGCGGAAGGGGCGGCGGGTCGGGATATAGACGTCGTGCATCCCCTCCAGATCCAGCGGCTGGGTCAGGTTCAGCTCGACGATGATCTTCTCGGCCAGGATGGCGAAGGTCGCCGAATTGCCGATGGAGGTGGTCGGCACGATACCGCCGTTTTCGGTGATGGCGCAGGCTTCGATAACCGCGACGTCGACCGGGCCCATCTGGCGCGAGCGCAGCAGTTCCACCGTCTCCGACAGATGCTGATCGACGAACATCACTTCGCCGCGGTTGATCGCCTTGCGCAGCACCGGGTCGGCCTGGAAGGGCAGGCGGCGGGACAGAACGCCGGCCTCCGTCAGGATGCGGTCCACGTCGTTGCCCAGCGAGGCGCCGGTCATCAGCGTGATCTTCAGCTTTTCGGACGCGGCGCGTTCGGCCAGCGCCAGCGGCACGGCCTTGGCGTCGCCGGCGCGGGTGAAGCCGCTCATGCCCACCGTCATGCCGTCCTTGATCAGGAATGCGGCCTCTTCCGCCGGCACGACCTTGCCCCACAGCGACTTCAGGCGAATGCGATCTCGGTACATCGGGCGTTCCTTTTATGAGTGCTTTTTGGCGAATGGAGAACGATCCGTTCCCATGCGGTCATATTTTTTATTTGAAAATACTCATAAGGAGACGCCGTCCGGCGCCGCAATTGTTCGTCCGGAATATCAGGTCATCCTGATGTGAATGGGTGGGCGAATATCGGCAAAATGGTGCGGAATGCGGACGGAAACTTGGGACAGAGGGGAGCCGCTAAATGAAACTGAATTCCATTTCGGCGGATTCCGAGAGGTTACTTGGCGTCTGCTCCCGTCACGCCGTCAGCGGCAGCACCTCGTCACAGGCGAAGGTCGTCATCACCATCGCCTCTGCGGCATCGGCCGACAGCGGGCGCGAGATCAGAAAGCCCTGCAGGCAGTTGCAGCCGGCTTCGGCCAGCCAGTGCCGCTGTTCGGCGGTCTCCACCCCCTCCGCCACGGTCGACAGCAGCAGCTTCTGGGCCAGGGCGATGACGGTGGAGGCGATGTCGGGAGCGTGCGGCAGGTCGTTGACGAAGCTGCGGTCGATCTTCAGCACGTCCACCGGCAGTTCGCGCAGGTAGGCCAGCGAGGAATAGCCGGTGCCGAAATCGTCGATGGCGATGCGCACGCCCAACGCCCGCAAGCGGTTCAGCGTCGGCAGGTGATGGCGCACGTCCTTCATGATGACGGTTTCGGTGATCTCCAGCTCCAGCAGGTCGGGCGGGGTGCCGTGGCGCTGCAACACCTGCTCGACCAACCGGGCGAAGCCGGGGTCGGCGAGCTGGCGGGCGGAGACATTGACCGCCACCGGCACCGGACCGTGGTCCAGCGCCCAGCGGGTGGCGGTCCGGCACGCCTCCTCCAGCACCCAATGGCCGATCTCGATGATCAGGCCGGTGTCCTCGGCGACGGGGATGAAATCGGCGGGGGAAATCGCCGCCCCCTCGTGCCGCCAGCGGATCAGCGCTTCGAAGCCGGTCAGCCGGCCGGCCGCCGCCTCGATCTTCGGCTGGTAGACCAGTTCGAAGGATTTGGCCGCGACCGCCTCGCGCAATCCGGCCTCAAGCCGCAGGCGGGTCTCGGCCCGATCGGTCATGTCGCGGGTGTGGAAGACGAAGCGGTTGCCGCCCGCCGTCTTGGCGGCCTGCATCGCCGAATCGGCCATCCGCATCAGCCCGGCGCCGTCTGCGGCACCCCCGCCGGCCGCAGCGTCCACAGAGTGAAGGACGATGCCGATGCTGGCGGTGACATGGACGCGGTGGTCGCCGACCTCCCGCAAGGCGGACAGCCCGTCCAGCAGCCGTTGCGCAACCATCGCCGCCTCTTCGCCGTCGGCGACGCGCTCCAGCACCACCAGGAACTCGTCGCCGCCCAGCCGGCCGACGGTGTCGCAGCGCCGGACGCTGGCGCCGAGCCGTTCCGCCACCCGGCAGAGCAGCAGGTCGCCCACACCGTGGCCCAGGCTGTCGTTGACCCGCTTGAAGCGGTCGAGGTCGACATAGAGCACTGCCAGCCGGCCGGCGCCCGGAGCCCGCGAACGCTCCGCCAGATCGATGGCATGGTCCAACCGGTCGAGCAGCAGTGCGCGGTTCGCCAGCCCAGTCAACGGGCAGCGGGTCGCCAGCCGGCGCAACTCGTCATGCTCCTGCTCCAGCAGGGTCAGGGTGTGGTTGAAGCGGGCGATGACGAAGCCGAGTTCGTCGTCGGCATGGCCGCGGGGCACGACCAACGGCTGCCCATAGGGCTTCTCCGGATCGATGCGCGCCACCGCGCGGCCGATCTGCAGAAGCGGGCGGGTCAAAAGCCGGTGGAACACCGCCGCCATCGCCAGCCCGATCAGGAGGTTGCGCAAGGTCCCCGCAACCAGCGCCGCCGAGACATAGGCGAGAAAGCCGGCCGCCGCCCGCCCGGTGTCGATCCCGACCGCCAGCCGGCCGACGATACGGCGGCTGCCCGCGGCGGGGACTGGGAGGTCATGGACCAGGACCGGCCGGTCGGTGAAGAGCAGCGCGGTCGCCGCCCGTTCCAGCAGCGTCGGCGGCGGTGCTGCCTGCTCGCGCCGGGCCAGCAGCGTGCCGTCCCCCAGCCGGATCTCCGCCCAGCCTGCATTCGCGCGCACCATGCCGTCCAGCACCTGCCCGGCCAGATCGCCGTCGATCAGCCAAGCGGCGGTGGCGGCCGGCCCCTCCACCAGAGCGGCCGCCTCCTCGATCCGGGCAAGCGCCATCGCCCGCTCGCGCGAGGCGGTCCAGGCGAACTCCACCGCGGTGATGGCGAATCCGATGACGAAGGCGGCGAGGACCGCATGAATCGCCTGCTTCAGCGTCAAGCTGCGCAGGACTGGGATCGCCATCGCACCATTCCTCGACCGCGGGTTTCGCATCGCCACACCACCTCTGGGTTAACCCTTCGGGGGATGTGGCAAACCGATGCATTAATGGGGCGGGCGATGACTCGAGCGCGGCGGTTCTATGAAATTTTTGTAACCGAGAGCCGGTCCTTATTGCTGACAATGCATATTGCTGCATAGGGCCATTCCCGCAACGCATGGCTACCATTCAGCATTGGTAATACCAGTTCGTGTGCGGCGCAGCATATCTTGGCCCTGCCCATTCTCGGGGCGTTTCCTCCCTAAACTTCAGGGCCGCGCATTTGCGCGGCCCTTTTCTTTTGAAGAACGGGAGGGAAGCGGGGCGGGTGCGTCAGACCCGGCGGGCGAGCGCCAGCAGGCCGCCGGCGCCGATCATCAGGCCGCCGGTCAGCCGGTTCAGCGACTTCGCCGCCGACACCGTCGTCAGTCTCGCCGCCAGCCGGTCGCCGCCGGTCGCATAGGCCATGATCCAGCCGAACTCGATCACCACCATGGTGGCGACCAGGGCGATCAACTGCGGCGCCAGGGGCGCGCCGGCATCGATGAATTGCGGGAACAGGGCGCCCATGAAGACCAGCGCCTTCGGGTTGCTGAAGGCGACCAGGGCGCCGCGCAGGAACAGCCGCACCGCCGACCCCTCGCCGGTGGCGGAGGCCGCGGCGTCGCGGCTTCCGGCCGGCTCCACCGGCGCCCGCCACGCGGCGATGCCGAGCCAGGTCAGATAGGCCACGCCGGCCCAGCGCACGATCTCGAAGGCGAGCACGGAGGTGGAGAGCAGGGCGCCCAGCCCGAAGGCCGACAGCGCCGCCATCACCGCCAGCGCCGCGCACATGCCGGCCCCGCCCCAGGCGGCGCGCCGCGCGCCGAAGCGCAGGCCGAGGCTCATCGCCAGCAGCATGTTCGGCCCCGGCGTCATCGAGATCACGAAGGCGGTGGCGAAGAAGAAGGCGAGCGTCTGCCACGTCATGGTCTGGGGCCTCGACAACGGGGGTGGGCAACAATCGGGTGCACCACAGCACCATGCGCGCGGTTCCGCCGCAAGCGGCGCGGGCGAAACTCAGCCATGCCCTGCCGGTGCGGGTTAAGGGAAGGCCGCCTGCACCCGCCAGGCGCGGAAGGCGAGGTTGGCCGAATCCTGGTCGGGGCGCTTGTAGGCGGCAAAGCGGCGGTCGCGGATGCGGGCGCGGGCGTCGGTCCACACCGCGTTCCAATCGATGGCTCCGTCGGCCAGCAGCCGTTCCTCGATGATGCCCAGCAACGTCTCGTTGACGGCCGACACGCCGATGTTCTGCGTCGCCAGCACCAGCGCGTCGGGCGCCCGCTCCAACGTGGCGCGGAGCCGCGTGTGGCCGCCGCAGGACCCCCAGAAGACCAGCGCCGTGGCCGGCGCGATCTCCGTCATCGTGCCGTCCTCGTGATAGCTGTGGCCGCGGTGGATGACGATGGACGGGGTCAGTCCCTCGCGCGCCATCCAGTCCCAGGCCGCGGCCCGTCCCGCATCGCCGGCGCCGGGCATGTCGGCGACGATGACGATGCGGCGGCCATGGCGGTCGGGGCTGACGGCGACGACGAAGCCGGACCGGCTGTGCAGCGCCCAGCCCTGCATCCTGTGCTGCCGCAGGAAGCCGCGGAAGGACGCCCGCCCGTCGGGATCGTCGTAGAAGGTCATCCGCTGCACGTTGAGGCCGTTGCGGAACAGGCGCTGAGCGGTCAGGACGGGTGGGGCGCCCAGCGAATGGCGCTGGAGGAACCGCTCGGACTCGAAGGCGGGAGTGGCCGGGCGGCCGGACAGGCGCGTCGCATGCAGGCTGCCCGCCAGCCCGGCCATCGCCTTGACGGAGCTTTCGCCCGCATCGCGGTACCAGGCCGCCAGCTCGTCCTCCAGCGCGGCGCGGACCGCGCGGTTGTCGAGGTCCATGGCGTCGGCCAGCACGCCGATGACCACCGCTGGATCCGGCATGGCCCCCATTGCGGGTGTCTGCTGCCTCAGGATGGCCGGCAGCAGGGCCTGGATGCTCTCGCGCATCAGCTCCCGCGCGGTGGCGGGGTTGGTGCCGAACAGGCTGCCGGCCCGTCCGCCGCCGACGACGGCGATGAAGAAGTCCGCCCACAGCGGCCGGGTGCGCGCCCCGCGGGCAAGGTCGAGGATGCCGCGCCGCTCCTGCTTCAGCTGGATCTGGAGGATGTTGACCAGCCCGTCGAGCGACGAGGTGTAGAGCTGCGGACCGATCCGGGCGATCAGCCCGAACAGATCCTCCGACGACAGAGCCAGCGTGATGCGGAAGCGGTCGGCCGGCGGATCGTCCACCATGTCATCCAGCAGCACGCCGATCTTCGGCGCCATCAGCGCCGGGTCGCGCGCCAGGGATGCCGCCAGCGCCTTGGCCGCCTGGGTTTCCAGCAGGCGCAGAGCGTCCTTGGGCAGGCGTTTGCGCAGCTCGTGCCGCGTCTCGTAGAAGGGCAGGCCGCTGTCGAGCGAGCGCGTCAGCAGCCCGACGTCCAGCGCCCGCGCGACGACCTCCGCACCGCCGGGACGGGTGGACAGCTGGTCCGCAGCGCCCACGGCGTCGAAGGGGGCGATCATGGCCGCCTCCCGCAGGGCGGCCAGCGCCGTCTCGCCGGGGAACAGGCTGGAACAGCGGAAGGCTTCGGCCGGGTTATTGCGTGCCAGCTCCGCGAAGGCGGCGTCCCCGCCGAACAGCGCATCGAGGACGGGCTTGCCCGCCGGTTCATGGTCGGCGCAGGCGGTGTGCGTGTCGATGGCGCGAGGGGCAGGAACCTGCGGCTTGGGCAGGTCGGGCGCCATCAACTCGGCCGAATGCAGCGGTGGAGGCACGGTCTGCGCCGTCGCTGCGCCAGACCAGCCGCCAGACCAGCCGCCGGGCCAGACGGCAGGCAGGAGGGCCAGGAGGACGCACACGGTCAATCCCGGCCGCGGCAGGACGGCTGAGGGTGAGCGGCCTGAAGGCATGTCGATGGCTGATGCGGACATGAACTGCCGGATGTGGGGCGGATGCGGGGCTGCCGCCGGTCGGCTTACCCCTTACGGCTTAAGCTATGCAGGCAATTGGGCCTTTGTCACCCGTTACCAGAGCCGCCGTCACGGATTGTGCCGGTCATTCCGGGTTGCGATGGCGGCGGAGTACTCCGCCTTGGCCTTTCGTTGCCGCCGGAATCGCCCGGCAGGGCATGGACAGAGACCGTTCGCATACCAATCCTCAATCCTTCGTCCGGACGCCAGGCGTCCGGACAGCCGTGGCGAAGGGGGGTGCGTATGCGTGCATACCGTCTTTTGGCCCAACTCCTTGCTGGTTTCCCGGCCTGCGTCCTGATCCTCACCCCCTTATGCCTGTCCTTATCCGCGGTCCCGGCCGGGGCCCAGACGCCGGTGGATCTGGAACTGGTCCTGGCAGTGGATGTGTCCGGCAGCGTCGATCCGGACGAGGCGAAGCTGCAGCGCAACGGCTATGTCCAGGCCCTGCTGAACCCGAAGGTGCAGGCGGCGATCCGTGGTGGGCCCTTCGGCCGCATCGCCGCCACCTATGTGGAATGGGCGGGGGAGGGCCACCAGCACACCGTCGTCGGCTGGACCGAGCTGAGCGATCCGCCCAGCATCGAGCGCTTCGCCGGCATGGTCGCGGAAGCGCCGATGATGACGGAGCAATGGACCTCCATCAGCTCCGCCATCGACTATTCCGTCCCGCTGTTCGAGAACAACGGGTTCGAGGGCACGCGGCGGGTCATCGACCTGTCGGGCGACGGCGAGAACAACCGCGGCCGCCCGGTAGAGGAAGCGCGCGACGCCGCGGTCGCCCGCGGCATCACCATCAACGGGCTGCCGATCCTGAACGACCGGCCCAACCCCTGGGGCGGCGCGGCGCCGAACGACCTGGAGGGCTATTACCGCGACCATGTCATCGGCGGCCCCGGCGCCTTCCTGGTCCCCGCCCGCGACTTCGACGCCTTCGCCGACGCGATTCTCAGCAAGCTGCTGCTGGAGGTGTCGGGCATTCAGCCGGCTGGGCGGGATCGGGACCTCGCGGCCCGCTGAGCGAGGCGGGTATCAGTCCACCGCGCGATCGATGGCGCGGCCGGCCTTTTCCGCCGGACCCGGCGGATCGATGGCGTCCTTGATGCTCTGGCCGGCGTTGTCGATGGACTCGCCGGCGCGCTCGGCCGGGCCGTCCTTGTGGCAGGCGGCCACGGCGACCAGCGGCAGGACCAGGACGGCGGTGCGCAACAGCGTCAGCATGACGGTCTCCTTCTTTCGGTGCGCGCGCGGCGTCCGGTGATGGGCGGCGCGCTGCGGTGCGAAATGAACGGTATGGCCGGGCTACAGGTTCGGCCGCCTACCCGATTGCACCGCCGAAGGTCGCGCTTGGGCTGAAGCGTCGCCGTTTCCGCTACTCCCTATGGGCGCCTCCCCCTCTCCCCCCCGGGGAGAGGGTCGGGGTGAGGGGGATGCATGGGGTGGAGTTGGTGGGAGGGTGGGGCTTGCCTTGATTCTGGGGGCTCCTCGCCACGCGCCCCCTCACCCTAACCCTCTCCCCGGGGGGAGAGGGGATCCTGGTCGGGGAGAAGGAATTCTCACGAAGGTCGAACACCGCATTTTGTGTTCTACGGTCAACTGCCCGCCGTCCGTCCCGTGCCACTCTTGCCCCAGGGATGAGACGGGCGGGAGGCCGGCATGGCTGGGTACCATTGCGATCTGGGGCGGCAACGCCACCGTTTCAACGACCTGAAGGCGCTGATGGCCTGCGCCTCGCCGCGGCGGTCGGGGGACGAGCTGGCGGGCATCGCCGCCGACAGCGACGAGCGGAGGGTGGCGGCGCGCATGGTCCTGGCCGACCTGCCGCTGAAGACCTTCCTGACCGAGGCGCTTGTCCCCTACGAGGCCGACGAGGTGACGCGCCTCATCGTCGACCGCCACAATTCGGACGCCTTCCGGCCGGTGGCGCACATGACGGTCGGGCAGTTCCGCGACTGGCTGCTGTCCTACGAAGCCGACACGGCGGCGCTGACTGCGCTCGCCCCCGGCCTGACGCCGGAGATGGCGGCGGCGGTGTCCAAGCTGATGCGCAACCATGATCTGGTCTGCGTCGCCGCGAAATGTTCGGTCGTAACCCGCTTCCGCACCACGGTCGGGCTGCCGGGGCGGCTGTCGAGCCGGCTGCAGCCCAACCATCCGACCGACGACCCGACCGGTATCGCCGCCTCGACGCTCGACGGGCTGCTCTACGGCATCGGCGACGCGGTGATCGGCATCAACCCGGCGACCGACAATGTGCCGGCCTGCATCGCTCTGCTGGAGATGCTGGACGCCGTGCGCACCCGCTTCGACATTCCGGTGCAGTCCTGCGTGCTGGCCCATGTCACCACGACGATCCAGGCGATCGAGCGCGGGGCGCCGGTCGATCTGGTGTTCCAGTCCATCGCCGGCACCGAGAAGGCCAATGCCGGCTTCGGCGTCACCCTGTCGCTGCTGGCCGAGGCGCAGGAAGCGGCCAAATCGCTGAACCGTGGTACCATCGGCGACAACGTCATGTATTTCGAAACGGGGCAGGGGTCCGCCCTGTCGGCCGACGCCCATTTCGGCGTCGACCAGCAGACGGTGGAAACCCGCGCCTATGCCGTCGCCCGCGCCTTCGACCCGCTGCTGGTCAATACGGTGGTGGGCTTCATCGGCCCCGAATATCTCTATGACGCCAAGCAGATCACGCGAGCCGGGCTGGAAGATCATTTCTGCGCCAAGCTGCTCGGCGTGCCGATGGGCTGCGACGTCTGCTATACCAACCATGCCGAGGCCGACCAGGACGACATGGATGTCCTGATGACGATGCTGGCAACCGCGGGCGTCAACTTCCTGATCGCCGTGCCCGGCGCCGACGACGTCATGCTGAACTACCAGAGCCTGTCCTACCACGACGTGCTCGGCCTGCGGCATCTGCTGAAACGCCCGCCGGCCCCGGAGTTCGAGGCGTGGCTGGACAAGGCCGGCTGGCTCGACGAGCAGCGCCGCCTGCCGCCCTGGCCCGACCAGAGCCTCGTCGTCTCCGCCCTGCTGGGGAGTGCGGCACGATGAGCGAGACTCCGAAAGATCCGTGGGCGCGCTTCCGCAGCGCCACCCGTGCCCGCATCGCCTTGGGCCGCAGTGGCGACGCCCTGCCGACCAAGGCGATGCTGGAGTTCCAACTGGCCCATGCCCGCGCCCGCGATGCGGTGCACAGCGCGGTCGATTTCGACCGGCTGGCCGCCGATCTCGCGCCGCTGGAGACGATCCGCGTCCACAGCGCGGCATCAGACCGGCCGACCTACCTGCGCCGGCCCGATCTCGGCCGCCGGCTGGACCCGGCCAGCGCGGCGACCCTGCCGGGCGGTGAGTGGGACCTGCTGTTCGTGATCGCCGACGGGCTGTCGGCCGCCGCGGTGCAGGTCAATGCCGCGCCGCTCATCCATGCCTGTGTGGCGCGGCTGGGGCATCTGCGCATCGGCCCGGTGGTGCTGGCCGGACAGGCGCGTGTGGCGCTGGGCGACGAGGTGGCATCGGCCATGGGCGCCCGGCTCGTCGCGCTGCTGGTGGGGGAACGGCCCGGCCTGTCGGCCGCGGAATCGCTTGGGGTCTACCTGACCTGGGACCCCAGGCCCGGCCGCGCCGATTCCGAACGCAACTGCATTTCCAACATCCATTCCGACGGCCTGTCCATCCGGACGGCCGCCGAAAAGCTGTGCTGGCTCGCAACCGAGGCGGCGCGGCTGAAGCTGACGGGGGTCGCCCTGAAGGAGGACGCCCCGTCCCTGGCCGGTCCGGACAACGAGAAAAACCAACTGACCGAGCCAGGAAACCGGGTGCCGTGAGAGAGCGCCGCCATCCAAACCAACGCCACTAAATCCAAAGCCTTGAACAGGGGCAGGAGGCAACATGTCTGGGAACACGAAGCCTGAATTGAGCAAGAGCCTGAGCGGGCTCCATCTGTGGGGGATCGCCGTGGGGCTGGTGATCTCCGGCGAGTATTTCGGCTGGAGCTACGGCTGGGCGGCGGCGGGGACGCTGGGCTTCCTCGTCACCACGATCCTGATCGCGGCGATGTACACCACCTTCATCTTCAGCTTCACCGAGCTGACGACCGCCATTCCCCATGCCGGCGGTCCCTTCGCCTACAGCTACCGCGCCTTCGGACCGAAGGGGGGCTTCGTCGCCGGGTTCGCCACGCTGATCGAGTTCGTCTTCGCGCCGCCGGCCATCGCGCTCGCCATCGGCGCCTATCTGAACGTGCAGTTTCCGGGGCTCGACCCGAAGCTGGCGGCAGTCGGCGCCTATGTCATCTTCATGGGTCTGAACATCGCCGGTGTGTCCATCGCCGCCACCTTCGAGCTGTTCGTCACACTGCTGGCGATCTTCGAGCTGGTGGTGTTCATGGGCGTGGTGTTCCCCGGCTTCTCCTGGGCGAACTTCACCGCCAACGGCTGGGCCGGGTCGAACAGCTTCAGCATGGATGCCTTCGGCGGCATCTTCGCCGCAATCCCCTTCGCCATCTGGTTCTTCCTGGCGATCGAGGGCGCGGCGATGGCGGCCGAGGAGACCAAGGACCCCAAGCGCACCGTGCCGCGCGCCTATATCGGCGGCATCCTGACGCTGGTGGCGCTCGCCTTCGGCACCATGATCTTCGCGGGCGGCGTCGGCGACTGGAAGGCGCTGTCCAACATCAACGACCCGCTGCCCCAGGCGATGAAGGCGGTGGTCGGCGAGTCCAGCGGCTGGCTTCACATGCTGGTTTGGATCGGCCTGTTCGGCCTGATCGCGTCCTTCCACGGCATCATCATGGGCTATTCGCGCCAGATCTTCGCGCTGTCCCGCGCCGGCTTCCTGCCGCCGGTGCTGTCCCGCCTGCACCCGACCCGCAAAACCCCGCACTGGGCGGTTCTGGCCGGCGGCGTGGTCGGCATCGCTGCCATCTATTCCGACGAGTTCATCCAGATCGGCGGCCTGCCGCTGACCGCCAACATCGTCACCATGTCGGTGTTCGGCGCCATCGTCATGTACATCATGAGCATGGCGGCGCTGTTCCGCCTGCGCACCGCCGAACCGGCGCTGGAGCGTCCCTACCGCGCGCCCTTCTATCCGGTGTTCCCGGCGATCTCGCTGGTGCTGGCGGTGCTGGCCCTGGTGACGATGATCTACTACAACGCCCTGGTGTTCGGGCTGTTCGTGGCGCTGTTCGCGCTCGGCTACCTGTTCCACCTCGCCACCGCCGGCATGCGGGTGAAGGCCGGCGCGACCGGCGGGCTGGGGCATATGGATGCCTTCACCGAGGCGCGGACGATGGTGGATTGAGGGGGTGGGGGTGCCTTGCGGGTGCCCCCTCCCTCCCGCTCTGGCGAGCGGGTCCCTCCCTCCCCCGCCTTCGGCGGTAGAGGGTGAATTTGCAGTGCGGCGGCAGTCCCCTCTCCCGCGGAACGCGGGGGAGGGTTAGGGAGGGGGCAACCGTAGCCGGCGCGCCCCCCAAACCCCTCACTCCCCGTCGTGGCTCCGGATGAAGCTGCGGATTTCCGGGAGGATGGCTTCGCGCCAGCGGCGGCCGTTGAAGATGCCGTAATGGCCGACGCCCTTCTGGAAATGCGTCTTGCGCATCCCGTCCGGCAGCGACGAGCACAGGCGCTGCGCCGCGATGGTCTGGCCGGGGGCGGAGATGTCGTCCAGCTCGCCTTCCACCGTCATCACCGCGGTCTTGGCGATCGCCGCCGGCTCCACCTTGCGGCCGCGGGACACCATGGTGCCGTTGGGCAGGGCGTGCTTCTGGAACACCGTCTCGATGGTCTGCAGGTAGAATTCCGCCGACAGGTCCATCACCGACAGATATTCGTCGTAGAAGCGGCGGTGCTGCTCGGCCGAATCGCCGTCGCCGCGGACGAGGTGGCGGAACAGCCCGACATGCTCGTTGATGTGGCGGTCGAGGTTCATCGACATGAAGCCCGACAGCTGGATGAAGCCCGGATAGACGCGGCGGAAGGCGCCCGGATAATAGACCGGGACCGTGGTGATCACGCTGCGCTCGAACCACTTCAGCGGGTGTTCCATCGCCAGCTTGACCGGCGTCGTCGGGTTGGCCATCGGGTCGATCGGGCCGCCCATCAGGGTCATGCTGCGGGCCTGAACCGGCTCGTCAGCCGCCGCCATCAGCGACACCGCCGCCATCACCGGAACCGCCGGCTGGCATACCGCGATGACGTGGGTGTTCGGCCCCAGGACGCGGATCAGCTCCGCCACCGTGTCGATGTAGTCGTCCAGGTCGAAGCGCCCGGCCGACATCGGCACCAGCCGCACGTCGATCCAGTCCGTGACGTAGACGTCATGGTCGCGGATCAGCGCCTCCACCGTGCCGCGCAGCAGCGTGGCGTGGTGGCCCGACATCGGGGCGACCAGAAGCACCTTCGGCTGGCGCGGCGTGCCTTCCGGCTTGGCGAAGTTCAGCAGCTTGCAGAAGGGCGACTGCCAGACGAACCGTTCGGTGACCGGCACGGTCTGCCCGTCGACCACCGTCTCCGCCAGCCCGAAGGCCGGCTTGCCGAAGCGGCGGGTCGTCCGTTCCATCAGTTCCGCCCCGGCGGCGACCGCCCGGCCGAGCTTGGTGTAGGACAGCGGAACCAGCGGGTTCTGGAAGGTGTGCTGGGCGGCTTCGGCCCAGAAACGCATCGGCCGCATGGCCGCGTGTTGCATGTCGTACAGGTGATACAGCAAGTCAGATCCTCACATCACGGCTACCCCCGGTCGGCCAGGGTACGTTGGTCCGGTTCGTTATTCCTTCGACCACTTATTGATCGTATTACCAACCATATCCTTCGTCAGGGGTCGCGTATAGGTCAAGAGCCTCTTCGCATTTGCAAAGCTCTGTTGTTAAAAGAACATTGCGGTGCACAAAAAATTATCAACCGCAACAATCCCGCTATGACCCCGGCGCGTGACTCCGTTGGTCATACTGACGTTCAGGGGAATGGCTGACGATCAGGGGACGGCCAGGACGGCGCGGACCGGCAGATGGTCCGATGCCCGACGGGTCAGGACGCTGCGCACCACCTCGAAAGCGGGGATTTGCAAGCCTCCCGTCACATAGATGCGGTCGAGCCGCAGGGTCGGCATGCGGGCGTGGAAGCTGCGCGGGTTGGCGACGTCGGCGAAGGAGGCGGCCAGATGGCGCAGCCGCGGCGAGCTGGGCGTCCATTCGTTCAGGTCGCCCATGAACAGGGTGGGCAGCTCCGGTTGGTCCAACACCCGCGACACTATGTCGCCGACCTGTTTGGCCCGTTCCCAGGGATCGAGGCCGAGATGGGCGACGATCACCCGCACCAGGCGGCCCTCCACCTCCACCACCGCGTCGATGGCGCCGCGCGGCTCGCGCTTGCCGACGGAGAGGTCCATCGTCTCCATCGAGCGCACCGGCAGGCGGGTCAGCAGGCAGTTTCCGTAATGGGCGCGTTCGCTGTGCTTGGTCGGGCCGGCATAGGCCTTCATGCCCGTGTGCTGTTCCAGGAAGGCGAACTGGTCCATCCCCGATTCGCCGCGATGGTGCCAGCCGACCTCCTGCAGCCCGATCAGGTCGACCTCCAGGTCGCGGATCACCTGGGCGATGCGGTCGGGCGCGAATCGGGCGTCCAGGCCGACGCAGCTGTGAATGTTCCAGGTGGCGACGCTGAACGCGGCCATGCCGTCCGGAACGGGGGAACTGCGGCGGTCGGCGCGGCGGGGACGGCGGGCACGGGCTGCGCGCAACGCGGCGGCGATGCGCTGGACACGCTCACGGCTGAAACGGATCACGGTTCCAAAATCCTTTCCTCCGGCCTGTCGTCTTGCCGGCCATTTTCCTGTGTCTTCCGCCCGACCTTCCGTCCTGACCGGCCGAGCAGCCGGCTCGTCAGCCAGCCGAGCCCGATCGCCACCGCACCCATCGCCACCAGCAGCGCGATGTCGGCGGCGCCGGGATTGCCGATGGTCCGTTCAAGCTGGTGCCCGAGCAGATTGAAGGCAAGGATGCCGGGCGCAAGACCGACCATGGTGCCGATCACATAATCGCCGAAGCGCAGCTTCGACGCACCGGCGGCGAGGTTCACCACGGTGTAGGGCGCCACCGGCACGGCGCGCACGCCGGCCACCGCGGCGATGCCGCTGTCCGCCAGCTTCTCGTTGAGCCGCGCGATCAGCGGACCGCCATGGCGGTCCAGCAGGTCGCGTCCGGCCATCCGGCCGGTCCAGAACATCGCCACCGCCGAGGCGACCGCCCCGCCCATGGCGGTGGGGAAGCCCCACCAGGGACCCATCACGATGGCGGTGGCGGCGATCAGCACGGTCAGCGGGAACATGACGTAGCCGCCGGCGACATAGGCCAGGATCACCCACAGCGGCGCCAGCGGGCTGTCGCGCAAGGTCCGGAAGACCGACAGCACGGCGTCCAGCGTCGCCCATTCGCTGAGCGCGGTGTAGCGCCACATCCCCCACAGCCCCAGGAGCGCCAGGATGCCGGCCAGCATCAGCCAGTGGCGGGTGCGCGGGATCCGCGACGGCAGCACCCGGCGCACGATGTCCACCGCGTCGACCGGATGTTCGGGATCGAAGACGCGGGCGTCCGCGACCGCGGCGGCCAGCCCGTCCGGCTCGGGGTCGTGCAGCGGCTCCAGCGTGCGCCCCACCGGCTTGCGCAGCGACTCGATGGCCGCGGCGAGCGAGCCCAGCCGCCGGTGCGCCGCCGACACTGCGGCCGGGCTGGTGCCCAGATGCTCGGCGATCAGGTCGTCGCGCGTGTGGCGGATCGCCCGGCGGGTCTCGGCGTCCTCCGGCCCCGGCCCGGCTTCCAGCGCCAGGTCGCATTCGGTGTCGAGGCCCATGGAGCGGTTGTTGAGGTTGGCGGAGCCGATGCGCAGCAGCCGGTCGTCCACCACCATCACCTTGGCATGCACGGTGATGCAGGCGCCGCCGTCGGTCAGCGCGGCGAACAGGCGGAAGCGGCCGTGCCGGTCGACCTCGCGCAGCTCGCGGGTCAGCCGGGCGCGGGCGCCCAGCATCACGGTGTTCTCCAGCCAGCTGGTGGTGCGCACCGGGTTGACGACGATCACCTCCGGCCCGTCCTCCTCCGCCAGCCGGGCCTTCAGCGCCTCGGCCACCGCGGTGGAGGCGAAATATTGGCTTTCCAGATAGATGACCTCGCGCGCCTGGGCGATTGCCTCCAGATAGAGCGCTTCCACCTCGCGCACCGCCTCGCGGCCGTTGCAGGCCGGATCGGTGCGGGCGATGCCCACGCGCACGCCGCGCAGCATCGGCTCGAAGCCGGGCGGCCAGGGATCGGCGGCCAGCGGATGGCGGCGCGGCGGGCGGCCGGGCGACGGGGCGGGGGGCAGCAGCGTTTCGCCGGTCGCCCGCGCCCAGCGCTCGCGGAACATCTCGCCCAGCGCGCGGGCGGCGGCGCCGTCCACCGCCATCATCACGTCGTGAAACGGCTCGTAGGGCTTGCCGTCGGGCTGGCGCCGCCGCGGGTCGTGGCCATGATGGGCGCGGGTGTCCCAGCGGTTGGCGGTGATGTCCAGCCCGCCGCAGAAGGCGACCTGATCGTCGATCACCAGCATCTTCTGGTGATGGCAGGCGCCGGTCGGGTGGTCGCCGTCCAGCCGGTACTGCAGGCGGCGGTGGGTCAGCCAGTTGCGCAGCATGAAGGGGTGCGACCAGCGGGCGAGGTCGAACAGCTCGGCGTAGTCCCATTTCAGCACATGGATGTGCAGGTCGGGCCGGGTGGTCGCCAGCCAGTTCAGCAGAGTGCCCAGCCGGTCGGGCCGGCGCGGGCGGCGCGTCTGCGGCATCAGGCGGATGCGGGCGTCGAAATCCCAGGCGGTCATGTAGATCGTGCGCCGGGCCCGCCGCATGGCGGCCTTGGCCAGCGCGAAATAATCCTCACCGTCGACGATGACGCCCAGCCGCGCCGTCTCCTCCACCCGCCAGCAGGTCCGTCCCGGTTCCAGGATCGGCCGCAGCGCGCCGGCGGGGACGGCGGCGTCGGGCGGCGGTCCGGCGGAGGGGAGCGGCTGGGGCGAATGGGCGTACATGGGGTCCGGTCGTCTGTGTGTCCTGGGTCATAACATCTGGGAAGGCCTTTCCTTCCCCGCCCTCAGCCATTTGGTGAAAGCCGCCGGGAATTGCAGCCACCCCGGCCATGCTGCCGGTCGAAAATTCGGGCGGGACGGCTTTTCCGCTGCGGATCCGGGGCCGGCGCTAATTCTGTTGCCCCATGGGGGTGGGGGCGCTTACGGTCGCATGTCGCACCCGATATGCCGTTTTCCCCCGATACCGTTCTTCCGATGCCGCGCCCCCTGATCCGCCGCCTGATCGATGCCGTGCCGACCGCCATCCTGCCGATGGCGGCGGGGATCGGGCTGTCGGCGCTGGTGGCGCCGCAGCCGGACGCCGCGTCGGCGCTGCTGAGCGGGCTGGCGGTGACGCTGCTGCTGACTCTGCCGTCGCTGGCGGTGGGCACCGCGCTGGGCGCCCTGGCCGGTTCCTCGGCGGCGGTGGCGCCGCGCTCGGCGGGCGGGCTGATCGGCCGGTTCCTCGCCGGGGCGGGTCCGCTGCTGCCGGGTTTCCTGCTGGCCGCCGTCGCGGCGCTCGCCGTGCGGGCAGGGGCGTCGGCGGCACCGCTGGGCTGGACCGCGCTCGCCATACCCGCCGCCTGCCAGGCGGCGAGGCTGTCGCGCCCGGCGATGGAGCGCGCGCTCGGCGCCGGGCCGGAGGGCGGCGCGGTGCGCATGGCGCGCGGCCTGGGGCTGGACGAACGCACCGTGCTGCGCCACCACGCCTTGCCGCAGGCGGTCGCCCCGGTGATGGGCGGCCTGCGCGCCGCGGTGCTGGCCGCGGTGGTGGGGGCGGTGGCGCTGGAAAGCCTGTTGGACCTGCCGGGGGCGGGGGCGCTGATGATCGACGCCGCCCGCGGCGGATCGGCGGCGGGATCGCTGCCGGTGCTGGTGGCGCTCTGCGGGCTGACCGCGCTGCTGGGTGCTCTCGGCCTCGCCGTGCGCGACTGGATCGATCCGGCCAATCACAGCTCCACGCCCTATGACGGGGCGTGAC
Source organism: Azospirillum sp. (assembly GCF_035628975.1). Lineage (GTDB taxonomy): Bacteria > Pseudomonadota > Alphaproteobacteria > Azospirillales > Azospirillaceae > Azospirillum. The sequence continues at coordinate 89,675 of NZ_DASPIS010000103.1, forward strand.
GGACGAAGGGATTCGATGGCCGAGTTCGACCAATCACCGCAGTCCCACCCGGTGCCGCCCCACCCGGTGCCGCCGCGCGCCGGCTTCGCCCGTGGCCTGTCGGGGGCCGCGGTGCTGGTCGCCCTGGCGCTCGCCTCGGCCGCCGCGCCGCTGATGGCCGACGGGGCCACCATCCAGCGGCTGGACGCCGATCCGGTGGCCGCCGCCCTGCTCGACGGGCGGGGCAGCCTGTCTTTCGCGCTTTTGGCCGCGGTGCTGGGCGGCGCGCTGGGCGTCGGCTGGGCGCTGCTGGCCGGGCTGCTCGGCAAGCTGTCGGGCACCAGGGCGGAGCGGCGGACCATCGCCGCCGCCCACCGGCTGGCCGGCCTGCCGCTCGCCCTGCTGGTGCCGCTTGCCGGCGGGCTGGTGGGGGAGGTCGGGCCGCTGGCCGTCGTCACCGCGCTGACCGCCGCCCCCGCCGTCGCCGCGCTCGCCCATGCCGAGATGTCGGCGTTGCTGCGGGCGGAGTTTCTGACCGCCGCCCGCGCCGCCGGCCTGTCGGAGGGCGAGGTGCTGCGCCGCCACCTGATCCCCAACGCGGCACGCCCGCTGCTGGCCGCCGGGACTCTGGCCCTGCCGCGCGTGCTGGCGGCGGAGAGTGCGGCCAGCCTGCTCGGCCTCGGCCTGCCGCCGGCGCTCGGCAGCTGGGGCGCCTCGGTCGGGCTTGCCGCGCGGCTGGGCGACCCGGTGGCCTTCGTCCCGCCGGCCCTGCTGCTGGCGCTCGCCCTCTGGGCCGCCTGCGCCATCGCCGATGCCGCGGTGGCGGGAAACCGTAGGCCATGAACCACATCGCCCCGAAACCCACGCCCAAGCCCGCCCCGGTGGAGACCGAGGCGCTGACCCTGATGGTCGGCGACCGCGTCCTGCTCGACCGCGCCACCCTGCGGGTGGAGCGTGGGGAGGTGCTGGCGATCACCGGCGGTGCCGGCAGCGGCAAGACCGCCCTGCTCGGCGCGCTCGCCGGCCAGCCGCTCGCCGGGGTGGACATGGCCGGCAGCGCCCATGTCGAGGGGCGCCTGCTGATCGCCCAGGGCGGGCGTCTGGCGCCGCGCCGGCCGCTGGCCCTGCAGGTTGCGGAGGTGGTCGGCCATCATCTGGGGCTGGACCTGCGCGGCGCTCTGCGCCGGACGGCGGACGGGCTGGACCGCATGGGCGTGCCGCCCGCCGCCCGCCGGTTCGACCTGCCCCCCGAACAGCTGCCGGACGCCCTGCGCTGGGCCTGCCTGTTCGCCATGGCGGCGGCGGTGAAGCCGGCGGTGCTGCTGGCCGACGCGCCGGCCGCCGGGCTGGACCCGACCGTCCGGCTGCGGCTTCTCCACCGGCTGGCCGACTGGGCGCGGGCGGACGGGGTGGCGCTGATCCTGGCCGGACGGCCGGAGGACGGCGTGGCCGGCCCCGCCGACCGCGTGCTGTCCCTGCGCCGCGGCCGTCTGCTGCCCTACGAGCCGCCGCGCATCGCCCCCGTGGCGCCGATGGACGCGCCGGGGACCGCCCGCCTGCATGCCCGCGGCGTCGGCATGGCCTATCCGCTCGCCCCCGGTCCGAAGGGGGAACCGCGGGCGCTGACCGTGCTGCACGGGATCGACCTGGATCTCGGCCTGGGGGAGACGCTGGCCCTGCTGGGCGAAACCGGCAGCGCCAAGGCGACGCTGGCCCGGTCGCTGCTGTGCCTGCCGCCGCCTACGGCGGGGGCGGTGGTGTGGATGGGCCGCGATCTTGCCGCCGCTGCGGCGCCGCCGGCCGACGCGGCGGGGGAGGATGCGGATCCCGGCGGCCTGCGCCGCGCCCGGCGCGACCTGCAGCCGCTGTTCCCCGACCCGGCCCCCTCCTTCGATCCGGCCATGACCATCGGCGACCAGTTCGCCCTGGCATTGGAAAGCCTGCGTCCGGACATTCCGGCGGAGCGCCGCGACCGCCGCATCGACGAGGCGCTGGAGGAGGCCGGCCTGCGCCAGAGCACGGCCCTCCGCTGGCCCGGCAGTCTCGGCAAGGCGGAGGCCGCCCATGCCGGGCTCGCCCGCGCCCTGTTGCCGGAACCGCGGGTGCTGATCGCCGACGATCCCGCCGCCAGCCTGTCGGCGGAGGAGCGCGAAGCCTTCCTCGATCGCCTGACGGCGGTGCGCGACCGGCGCAGTCTGGCGCTGGTGCTGGCGACCGACCGCTACCTGGAGGGGCTGCGCGATGCCCATCGCGGCATCGTCATGCTGTCGGGGCGGGTGGTGGAGAGCGCCGATTCCGAGACATTGCGGACGGTGCCGCTGCATCCCTACAGCCGGGCGATGCTGGCCGCGGCCCGCGGCGAACGCCCGGCCCTAGAAGGCGACGCGCGGTCGGCCTTCAGCCCGCCCGGCGGCTGCGCCCTGCGCCGACGCTGCCCGCTGGCCCGCGATTTCTGCGCCCAGGCCGTCCCGCCGCTGGAGGAGGTGGCGCCCGGCCACCATGTGGCCTGCCATTACTGGGACTCGGCCCTGGACGACGGCGCGCCTTCCCTGGATTCCTAAAGCGGATTGCAATCCGCTTTGGACCGCGACGGCGGTCCCGGCCGCTCATGCGGCCGAAGCCCGACCGGCGAATGAGGTCGTGTGACTCTAAAGCGAATACAAATTCGCTTTAAAGCGCCTCACCGCCGCGTTGCGGGCATGAAAAAGCCCCCGCTCCAGCGGAGCGGGGGCTTTTTCACATCACAACGACCGATGAGAGATCAGGCCATCTCGATGCGCTGCGCCTCGGGGCCCTTGGCGCCCTGGCGGATGGTGACGCGGACCTGCGCACCGTCGTCCAGGCCGCTGATGCCCGACCGCTCCAGCGCACGGATGTGCACGAAGATGTCCTTGCCGCCGGTCGACGGGGCGATGAAGCCGAAGCCCTTCGACACGTTGAACCACTTCACCGTGCCGTCGACGGTCTCGCCGCTGTCCGAATCGCCGTAGCTGTCGGCGCCGTAGCCGCCGCGGCTGCCGCCGCCGTAGCTGTTGCCGCCGCCGTAGCCGCCGTCGTTGCCCCAGCTGTCACGCTCGCGCGGGGCGCGCGGGCGGCTCGGAGCGGCGGTCGAGGTGTCGACCGCGTGGATGGTGGCGACCTGCGGGCCCTTCGGGCCGCGCGACAGGTCGCAGGTGATGGTCGCGCCTTCGGGCAGGCTGTCGTGTCCGCAGAACTGCAGAACCGTGGAATGCAGGAAGGCATCGGGCGAACCGTCGTCGGGGGTGACGAAGCCGAAGCCCTTGGTGGCGTTGAACCACTTGACGGTGGCGCGGATGTCGCGCTGGGTGATTTCAGGAGCGCGGAAGGAAGAGCGCTGCGGACGGTCGAACATCAGTATCGTCTCATCTGTCGTGTTAAACCCCATCCCGGCAAAGCACCAAAGAGGGAGACCCGGAACAGGGCCATCGAAGGATGATCGGTTCCGACCCATAATTCAATCGTCATTGCGTGATTCGACCCTGCGCGCACAACAAAAACACCGCCGCCGCCCAATGGATGGGCGGGGCGGGCCGATTTCGCCGAAATTGTGCAGGTGCAGCGTGACGACTCAACCGCGACTCAGGGTGCGGCCGTCAGGCGTGCAGGCTCAGGCGCCGTGGCACTTCTTGTACTTCTTGCCGCTGCCGCACGGGCAGGGGTCGTTGCGGCCGACTTTCGGGCCGCTGCGCGGGCGGGCGCCCAGCTGGCCGTCCACATAGAACCAGCGGCCGTCCTGGTGGGTGAAGCGGCTGGTCTCGTGGTGGGTCATCGGCTTGCCGTTCATGCTGAAACGGGCGACGAACTCCACCATGCCTTCGCTGTCGCCGGGCTGGCCGGCTTCGGTGGAGCGGATCTCCACGCCGGTCCAGACGCTGTTCTTGGCCCAGGTCTCGATCTCTTCACGGTTGAAGTCGTCGCGGGTGCTGGGCAGCAGCGTGTCGTGCAGGTAATCGATGTTGCCGGTGGCGAAGGCCGAATAGCGCGAACGCATCAGCGCTTCGGCCGTCGGGGCGGGCATGCCGGCCAGATAGGGACCGCAGCAGGCGTCCAGCGGCTTGCCGGAACGGCAGGGGCATTCGGCGGCGGTCTGGGTCGTGTCGGTCATGGCCTGCTCTCGGGTGATGGCGTGGTCCGTCGTCGCGGGGCGCATCCATAGCGCAGCCGTGCGCCGCTTCTCAAGAGCTTGGTTGACGCAAATGGCCGCGGCCTTGCGCCCGGAATCCGCTGCCGCTATCAAGCGGCCCCATCCCACCCCTTCCGGAAGGCCGTCCCCCGATGCCTGCCAAAGCGCCCCGCAAAGCAGCCGCTCCCCGGCAGCGCCCCGATCTGTCGCTGGAGGCCGGATTCGGTCCCGGCCGCCGCGTCTGCGGCATCGACGAGGTCGGCCGCGGCCCGCTCTGCGGCCCGGTGGTCGCCGCCGCCGTGGTCTTGGCCCCCGAAGGGCTGCCGCCGGAGATCGCGGCGCAGATCGACGACAGCAAGGCCGTCACCCGCCGGCTGCGCGAGGAGATCGAGCCGGCGATCCGGGCGCATGCGCTCGCATTCGCCATCGCCGAGGCGTCGGCGGCGGAGATCGACGAACTGAACATCCACAAGGCGACGCTTCTGGCGATGAAGCGGGCCTATCTGGCGCTGCCCGGCCCGGCCCCCGATGCGGCGCTGGTCGATGGAAAATTCACCCCGGACATCGCGTGCGAGAGGGTGGCGGTCGTCAAGGGCGACAGCCGCAGTCAGTCCATCGCCGCCGCCTCTATTCTCGCCAAAGTGGCGCGCGACACCGAGATGTTGCGGTTGTCGGTCCAGTATCCACACTATGGATGGGATCGAAATGCCGGCTATCCGACGCCCGAGCATCTGGACGCGCTGACCCGCCATGGTGTCACGTCACATCACCGAGTCAGTTTTGCACCAGTGAAACGCCAAAAGGCACTAAGCGGCTGAGCGTTCGTCACTTGGCAAAGAAAGCTGTTGACGGCGACTCGGCCGCGACTCATTGTCCGGCCGAGTTTCAGTTCTTTGCCGGTCGTAAAATGCTCCCTGAAAACCGTATCCTGGTCGGCGATTGCATCGCTCTCATGAACGATCTGCCGCCCGCGTCGGTCGATCTCGTCTTCGCCGATCCGCCCTACAACTTGCAGTTGGGTGGCGAGTTGCTGCGGCCGAACCACACCCGCGTCGCCGGGGTGGATGACGAGTGGGACAAATTCGACGATTTCGAGACTTACGACCGCTTCACCCGCGACTGGATGACGGCCGCCCGCCGCATCCTGAAGCCGGAAGGCTCGCTGTGGGTGATCGGTAGCTATCACAACATCTTCCGCGTCGGCGCCACGCTGCAGAATCTGGGCTTCTGGATTCTGAACGACATCGTCTGGCGCAAGACCAACCCGATGCCGAACTTCCGCGGCACCCGCTTCGCCAACGCCCACGAGACGATGATCTGGGCGGCCCGCGACAAGGATGCCCGCTACCGCTTCAATTACGAGGCGATGAAGAACCTCAATGAGGATCTTCAGATGCGTAGCGACTGGCTGCTGCCGATCTGCAGCGGCGGCGAGCGCTTGCGCGACGAGGACGGCAAGAAGACCCATCCGACGCAGAAGCCGGAATCGCTGCTGTACCGCGTGATCCTGTCCTCCTCCCGCCCCGGCGACGTGGTGCTGGATCCCTTCTTCGGCACCGGCACCACCGGCGCGGTCGCCAAGCGGCTCGGCCGCAAGTGGATCGGGCTGGAGCGCGACGACACTTACGTCAAGGCGGCCCAGGCCCGCATCGACGCGGTGGAGGAGGCGCCGGAGGCGGCCATCCTCGACACCCCGCCCAAGCGCAGCGCGCCGCGCATCCCCTTCGGCTGGGTGGTGGAACGCGGGCTTCTGCGCCCCGGCTCGACCCTGTTCGACCAGCGCCGCCGTGTCGCCGCCCGCGTGCGCGCCGACGGCACGCTGATCGGATCCGGCCCGCGCGGCGACCATCGCGGTTCGATCCATCAGGTGGGTGCCGCCATGGCCGGCCTGCCGGCCTGCAACGGCTGGACCTTCTGGCATTATGAGGAGGGCGAGGATCTGCGCCCGATCGACGTGCTGCGCGAGCGCATCCGCTCGGAAATGCACTGAGTCCATTCCAGACCTGTCCTTCCGGCATGGTCGCGGGCGGGGACGGTCGCTTGGCAGCGGCGCCGCCGCCGTGTTAGGGCTTTCGTCCATGAACAAGCTCTTTGCCACCGTCACCGCCCCGGTGCCGCGCTCGGCCCCGGCGGCGCTGTCCACCCGTTGTTTCGTGCGCGATCTGGTGATGGACGCGCTGATCGGCGTCTATGCCCATGAGCGGTTGAAGCCGCAACGCATCCGCCTGAACCTTGACCTCGAGGTGATCGCCCCCGGCGTCACCGGCGAGGACATGGCGACCATCGTCAAGGGCGTGGTCACCCAAGGCCACGTCACGCTGGTGGAAACGCTGGCGGAGCGCATCGCCGAACGCTGCCTTGCCGACGCGCGGGTGACGATGGCCAAGGTGCGGGTGGAAAAGCTGGACGTCTTCCCCGACGCCGCCAGCGTCGGCGTGGAGATCGAGCGCGCCCGCGCCTGACCGTTTCCCAACTCATGAGAGAGGAAGCCGCTCACCGTGTCCTTGCTCGCTGTCCTCACCGCCGAACAGACCGCCGCCCGTCTTCCTTTCCCCGCCTTGTGCGACGCGGTGGCCGCAGCCGCCCGCGACTATGCCGCCGGCCGCATCACCAGCCCGGAACGGCAGGTGCTGCCGCTGCCGGATGGCGGCGTGCTGCTGTCCATGCCGGCCACGGCGGCGGACATCGCCATCCACAAGCTGGTGAACGTCAACCCCGGCAACGGCGCCAAGGGACTGCCGACCATCCATGGCGTGGTCAGCGCCTTCGACGCCGCGACCGGCGCCCCCCAGGTTATTCTGGACGGCCCGACCGTCACCGCGCGCCGCACCGCCGCCGTGTCGATGCTGGCGATCCGCACGCTGGCTCCGGCCCCGCGCCATGTGGCGCTGCTCGGCGCCGGCACCCAGTCGGCCGGCCATGTGGCGGCACTCGCGGCGCTTTATCCCGGCATCCGCATCGATGTCCACAGCCGCAGCCTGGACAGCGCCGCCGCTTTCTGCGCCAGGCAGGACGGGCAGGGGGTGGAGTTGCGCCCGATGAGCGGTGCGGTCGATCCCGCGGCGGAGGTGGTGATCGCGCTGACCACCAGCCTGTCCCCCATCTATGACGAGACGCCGCGCCCGGACCGCCTGCTGGTCGGCGTCGGTGCCTTCAAGCCGGAAATGGCGGAGTTCGGCCCGACCGCCGTCCATGGCAGCGAGCTGTTCGTCGACGATCCCGCCGGCGCCCGCCACGAGGCCGGCGACTTCATCCAGGCCGGCGTGGACTGGGTGACGGTGAAGTCGCTGGTCGATGCGCTGGACAGCCGTGCGACGGACGGTCGCCCGCGCCTGTTCAAGAGCGTCGGCTGTGCGGCGTGGGACTTGGCCGCTGCGCGTTGCGCGCTGGGGCAGGGGTAAAGCGCCGGCCCGAGCCGCGCCCGCTCACTCACTCCAACGTCGGTTCCACCCGCTGCCCGACGCGGCGTTGCGTGTCGACGGCGGCGCGCAGGCGGTCGCGGGCGGCACCCCGGCTGCCGGCGGTCGCCGCCGGACGCAGGCCGTTGAGGGCTGCCAGGAAGTTGGTGCCGGCCCGGCCCTTCTGTTCGCGGCCCTTCTGGTCCGGCGCATGGCGGGTGACGGCCGGGATTTCCTGGGTCACCGCATCGCGGTCAGTGGTCTTGCCCTTCGCTTCCGCACGGGCCTGCTGCGCCTCCACCCGCGCGCGGGCGACGATGCGATCACGCAGGTCGGTGTCGAGCGTGCGGAAGACGCGCGACGCCTCGGTCAACTCGCGCTCCCGCCCGCTGTCCAGCGTCCGTTTCAGGGCGTTGGCCAGCAGACGGCATTCAAGGACGCCGGGCACCCGCTCGCGCTCCACCGCGCGGGCAAGGACGCCGACGGCTTCAAGGGTTTCGCGGTCGAGGGTGCCGTGAGGCATGATGCGGCCTGATCCGAAAGGGTTAGGGCCGACACTATCGGCGGGCAGGCGTCCGTATTCAACCCGCTTGTTAACCCTTTCGGCGATGCTGCCCGATCAGCGCCCCGCCGTCGCCTCCGGCCGGTCCTGCTCCACCGCGCCGCGGCGCTGCAGCCATTCGGCGATCATCCAGCAGAAGGCCGCCCAGGCAGCGCCGACGCTCCAGCCGGCCAGTACGTCGGTCGGCCAATGGACGCCCAGATAGACGCGGCTCGACCCGATGACGAGCGTCAGCAGCATCGCCCAGGTCAGCAGATAGGCCTTGGTCCGCCGGCCCTCGACGAATTGGGACATCAGCGCGCCCAGCGTCAGATAGACCACGGCCGACTGCATGGCGTGGCCGCTGGGGAAGCTGGCGGAGATCACCTGATCGCCGTGCGGCACCAGATCGGGGCGGGCGCGGTCGAACAGCATCTTCAGCAGGGTGCTGAGCGTCCCGCCGCCGCCGATCGACACCAGGACCAGCAGCGCCGCCGCCCGCTTGTGCAGCAGCAGCAGGAAGCCCAGCGTGGCGACGGTGACGAGTGTGAGGATGGTGGTGCTGCCGAGCGATGTGATGTCGCGCGCCACGCGGGAAAGCCACCAGGGGCCGCCGGGCTGTTCGGGGTTCAGCGGGTCGCGCAGAGCCAGAAGCAGACGCTTGTCGAAGGCGCTGGTTTCGCCTTCCATCACCTCGCCGGCCAGTTCGACGAAGCCGAACAGCAGGCCGGCGACCACCGACATGCCGACCAGCATGCCCAGCTGGTGCCTGCCCATCCTTGCCCAGATGCCGCCCCGGACGCCGTCTCCAACCCTGTCCCGCCAGCTCACCGGTGCCCTCCGTCTCTGTTTCCCGTTCAGCCGGGAGAGAGCAGCCGCACCGGTGAACCGGCCGTCCAGGCCAGGATGTCCTCCAGCGCGTCGCGGTAGAACACCGCGTAATTCTCCCGCGTTACGTAGCCCAGATGGGGCGTCAGCACGGTGTTGGGAAGGTCAAGCCAAAGGCTGTCTTTCGGCAGGGGTTCGATGGGGAAGACGTCGATGCCGGCGCCGCCGATATGGCCGTGGCGCAGCGCATGGGCCAGCGCCGCCTCGTCCACCAGCCCGGCGCGCGATGTGTTGACGAGGAAAGCCGTCGGCTTCATCGCGCCGATCTCCGCCGCACCCACCACGCCGCGGGTGCGCTCGCTCAGCACCAGATGGACGCTGACCACGTCGGAACTGGCGAACAGGTCGCGCTTTTCGACGCGGGTCACGCCGGCCGCGGCGGCGCGCTCGTCGGTCAGGTTGGGGCTCCAGGCCACCACCTCCATGCCGAAGGCCTGGCCGACTTGGGCGACCTTGCTGCCGAGCTTGCCCAAGCCCACCAGCCCCAGCCGCTTGCCGCCGAGATCTCCGGTCAGCCCGGTCTGCCAGCGCCCCTCGCGCAGCGCCCTCTCTTCCGCAGGGATGCGCTTGGCCAGCGCCAGGATCAGGCCCCAGGTCAGTTCCGCCGTCGGCGTCCCGATCATGCGGGTGCCGCAGACGGGGATGCCGCGGGCGGCGCAGGCCGCAAGGTCGACGGCGTTGTTGCGGGCGCCGGTGGTGACCAGCAACTTCAGCTTCGGCAGCCGGTCGATCAGCGCTGCAGGGAACGGCGTCCGTTCCCGCATGATCACCAGCACGTCGAAGGGCTCCAGCGCCGCCGCCACCGCCGCCTCATCGCCCAGCGGCTTGTCGAAGACTGTCAGGTCGCTCCCCGGCGGCAACTGCGCCCAGTCGGCGAGGTCGCGCGCGACCCCCTGATAATCGTCGAGGATGGCGACGCGCATGGAGCCCGCCCTCTTACTTCGTGAAGTAGGGCGCCAGGTTGGCGCGGATGCGGTCGAGGATCGGGACGGCGGTCGCCGGCACCTCGAACGGGCGGCCGGTGATGGTCTCGCCGGCCTCGATGTAGACGCGGGCGGCTTCCAGAACCACGTCGCCGGGGATCTCCGGAACGTCCTGGGTGTAGGGATCGCAGCGGGCGACGACCCAGTTGCGGACGAAGTCCTTGTCGAAGCTTTCCGGCTTCTCGCCGGCCTCGAACCGCTCCTGGTAGCTGGCGGCGAACCAGTAGCGCGAGCTGTCGGGGGTGTGGATCTCGTCGGCCAGCAGGATGTTGCCGTCCTCGTCGAAGCCGAACTCGTACTTGGTGTCGACCAGGATCAGGCCGCGTTCCGCCGCAATCTTCTGGCCGCGGGCGAACAGGGCCAGCGCCTTGTCCGACACCTCGTCCCACTGGGCGCGGGTCAGCAGGTTGCGCTCCACGATCTCGGTCGCGGTCAGTTCCTCGTCATGGCCGGCGTCGAAGGCCTTGGTGGTCGGCGTGATGATGGGGGTGCCCAGCTTCTGGTTCTGGCGCAGCCCGTCGGGGAAGATGTGGCCGTACATCTCGCGCCGGCCCTGCTTGTACATCGACCAGACCGAAGTGCCGGTGGTGCCGGCCATGTAATCGCGGACCACGACCTCGACCGGCATGATGGTCAGCCGCTTCGCCACGACGACGTTGGGGTCCGGGTATTCCAGGACGTGGTTGGCGCAGATGTCCTTCGTCGCCTCGAACCAGAAGCGCGCGGTCTGGGTCAGCACCTGCCCCTTGAACGGGATGGCGGTCAGGGCGCGGTCGAAGGCCGACAGCCGGTCGGTGGTGATGAGGATCCGCCGCCCATCCGGAAGGTCGTAGTTTTCACGCACCTTGCCGCGGTAATGATTGGGCAGCTCCGGGATGAAGGCGTCGCGAAGAACGTTGGTCAGGTGCGGGGCGAGCAGGGCGGTGTCAACCATGGGATCCTGGTCCGGATGCAGGGGCGGATGCGAGAGGCGCGCATGATACCCGAAACCCCTGCCGGAGCCAGGACGCTAATTCAAGAGGGAGGATCGCTGTCCGATGCATGACACGAGCGTCACGGTGGCGGCGGGCGGGTGCGCCGGCGATTATGATCTGAGGCCCGGAGTCGTCCGCGTCTGGTTCGCCGATCTGACCGGGCTGTCGGTCCATAGGCCGGCGATGCGCGCCCTGCTGTCCGCCGACGAGGTGGAGCGCGCCGACCGGTTTCTGATGGAACGGCTGACCGACCGCTTCGTGCTGCGCCGGGGCTTGTTGCGGCTGCTGTTGGGGCGCTGCACCGGCCGTGATCCGGCAGAACTGGTTTTCGACTACGGCACGCATGGCAAGCCGGCGCTGCCCGGCGGTCCCTCCTTCAACCTCAGCGACAGCGAAGACAGCCTTGCCATCGCGGTGGCGGCGGAGGGGCGGATCGGCGTCGACATCGAACGGCTGCGCCCGATCGAAAGCGCCGACGGCATCGCCGACCGCTTCTTCCACGCCACCGAGCGTGCCGCCCTGCAGGCGCTGGGGCCGGAGCGGCGGGACGAGGGCTTCCTGCTGGCCTGGACGCGGAAGGAGGCCTTCATCAAGGCGGCCGGCGTCGGGCTGTCGATGCCGCTCGACCAGTTCGCGGTGGAGGTCATGCCCGGCGCGCCGCCGGCCCTGCTGGAGATCGGCGAGGGCTTGCGGGGGGATGTGGGAGTTCCGGCGGACTGGAGCCTGTTCGACCGCCGGGTGCTTCCGGGCACCGTCGCCGCCATCGCGGCGCACGGGACGGGCTGGACGGTGGAGACGCGGGTGATGGATTCCTCCCTCTCCCCCCCGGGGAGAGGGGCGGGGTGAGGGGGATACACTGCGCGCCCTTCCGAGAATCCTTGCCCCGCGTCCCCCTCACCCTAACCCTCTCTCCCCGGAGGGGAGAGGGGATTTTCCGGCATCGGGAAACTCACTCCCCGCCGGCCAGGGTGCCGGTCAGGCGGTTGCGGATGGCGGAGACGGCGCATTCCAGCGGACGGTCGTCGTCGGACTTGGGGGCCTTGTCCATCACGTCGGGGCACATGTCCTGCGCCATCCACACCTGCGGCTTGGGCGGGGTCGGGGCATTGGCGTCGCAGGTCGCCGGGTCGGGGTGGGTTTCCTCGGTGCTGCCGTGGGTCGGCTTGACCTCCAGGTTCGGCGAGACGCCGAAGCAGTCCACCAGCGCCCCCGACGGGCGGTAGTAGCGGGCGGTGGTCAGGCGGATGCCGGTGTCGACGCTAAGCGAAGAGATCGTCTGCACCGACCCCTTGCCGTAGGAGCGCGAGCCGAACAGCAGCGCGCGGTGATGGTCCTGCAGGGCGCCGGCCACGATCTCCGACGCCGACGCCGAGCCGCTGTTGATCAGCACCACCACCGGCAGCCCGGCCAGCAGGTCGCCCGAGGTGCCGCGGTAGGAGCGGGATTCCTCCGGATCGCGGCCGCGGACGGAGACGATGTCCACCGTCTCCAGGAAGCGGTCGGCCACCTGCACAGCCTGCTCCAGCAGGCCGCCGGGGTTGTTGCGCAGATCGATGACGGCGCCGGTCAGCCGGCCCTTCGCCTGCCGGCGCATGTCCTCGACCGCCGCATCCAGCGCCGAGGAGGTCGACTGGTTGAAGGTGGCGATGCGGACATAGGCGACGTTGCCCTCCAGCCGGTAACGGACGGGCTGGATCTTGACGATGGCGCGGGTCAGCGAGACGCGGGTGTTGGCGTCGGTCGACGGCGGGCGGCGGATCGCCAGGGCGACCGAGCTGCCGACGGGACCGCGCATGCGGGCGACGGCGTCGTGCAGGTTCAGCCCCTTGACCGCCACGTCGTCGATGCGGGCGATCAGGTCGCCGCTGCGCAGGCCGGCGCGGGCGGCGGGCGAGCCGTCGATGGGGGACACGACCTTGATCAGGCCGCTCTCCTCGTCCATCGTCACCTCGATGCCGAGCCCGCCGAACTCGCCCTGAGTCTGTTCGCGCAGGTAGCGGTAGCGTTCGCTGTCGAGGAAGCTGGAATAGGGGTCGAGCGAGCCCAGCATGCTGTCCAGCGCCGCTTCGGTCAGCATGCGGTCGCTGGCGCGCGGGTTCTCAGCCTTTTTCTTCTTCAGCCCGTCCTCCGCCTTGTCGACCAGCACCTGCGGATCGAAGGGCTTCACATGCTCCGTCAAAACGCGGCGCATGGCGTCGGAGAAGAGGACGTAGTTGCGGTCGGCGGCGGACAGCGAACCGTAGCCGCGGATCTTCGCGAAATCGGTGCGGTATCGGTCGAGCGCCGCGACGGTGTCGGCACGGCTGGTTGGCGCCACGGCGCAGGCGGGCCCGATCGCCACCATCATCAGCAGCAAGGCAGCCAGCAGCTTCGCCATCCTAGGCCCCTCTTGACTGGCCGGTCCGGCCGGCGGTCTTACGCTCATCGTTCACTTATACCAGGGTTTCGCCGGTTGGCCCGACCCTAGCACGTCGTTCCGCCATTCTCAAAGTCCACCCCGGATTCGGCAAGAGTGTCATGCAACGGGATGATCGGGGGGATGACCGCTGGGGGCGGCCGTCCGGCTCCCCTATCGGAAATGGTGAGCGCAAACAGCAATGTCGCGCGCCCCGATGGGACGCGCGACCGGTGTGAAGGGATGAGTGCTTTCGGAGAGAGGGGGGCGAAGGAGGAAGGGAGAGGTCAGTAGGCGCCGCTGCCCTTCACCACCACCCGCACGGTGCGCAGCATGATGCCGATGTCGGCCCAGAAGCTCCAGCCCACCACATAGGCGGTGTCGAGCTGCACGCGGCGCACGTAATCGACGTCGCTGCGGCCGCTGACCTGCCACAGCCCGGTCAGGCCGGGGCGGCAGCGGGTGTAGAAGGGGAAGCAGGCGCGGTAATAGGGGACCTCGTCGTCGATGATCGGGCGGGGGCCGACCAGGCTCATGTCGCCGCGCAGGACGTTGATCAGCTGGGGCAGCTCGTCCAGGCTCGACTTGCGCAGGAAACGGCCGACCGGGGTGATGCGCGGGTCGTTGCGCAGCTTGCGCGTCGCCAGCCATTCGGTGCGCGCCGTCTCGTCGGTGGCGAGCAGCCGCTCCAGCACCTCGGCGGAGTTCACCACCATCGAGCGGAACTTCAGGCAGGTGAAGGAGCGTCCGTCGGCACCGATGCGCCGATGGCCGAACACCGCAGGCCCGCCGTCGCGGGCCACCATCCAGGCCAGCACCAGCATCAGCGGCCCGAATATGGCGAGCAGCCCCAGCGAGCCGACGATGTCGAAGGCACGTTTCACGCGATGCCTGTGCAGGGGAGGGCAACCGGGAAGCCGGTCCATCGCCTGCATCGCCGACCGGGTCCCGGCCATGCGGCCGGGGTCCAGGCGGGGTGCGCCCAAAAGAGCGATGTTGGACAACGCCATTGTAATCTCTCGTCGCTGAACGTCTCTGGTCAGAGCATAGGACCATCCGAGAGAGGCAACGGCCAGCGCGCGAAAGGGGTCCTGCCGAAGGGACAGGATTTTTGGAAAGGGTGAGTTAGCCCGCCGGTACGGGTCAGCAGATCCGGGGAAGCTGTTCTCCGGTCAGCCAATCCACAATCCGGCGGCCGCCGAAGCGGGTCTCCATTTGAACGAACCGATGGGGGTCCTCCACCACACATCCGATGCAGGCGGCATCCCGTCCCAGCGGGTGTTCGCGCATGGCGGCGAGCATCCGGTCACGCTCCTCCGCCGCGCAAATCGCGATCAGCTTACCTTCGTTGGCGGCATAGAGCGGATCCAGCCCCAACAATTCGCAGGCCGCGGTGACCTCCGCCCGAACGGGGATGTCGGCCTCGCGCAACCGCATGCCGACTCCGGACTGGTGGGCGATCTCGTTCAGCGTCGTCGCCAGTCCGCCGCGGGTGGGATCGCGCAGCACATGCACGTCGGGCACCGCCGCCACCATCGCCGCGACCAGGCCGTTCAGCGCCGCGCTGTCCGACAGGATCGCCGTCTCGAAGCCCAGATTGTCGCGGGTCGACATGATGGCGACGCCATGGTCGCCCATGGTGCCGCTGACCAGGATGACGTCGCCCGGCCGCGCCCGGTCGCCGGAGGGGGCGACGCCGGGGGGCACCATGCCGATGCCGGTGGTGGTGATGAAGATGCCGTCGCCCTTGCCGCGCTCCACCACCTTGGTGTCGCCGGACACGATGGCGACCCCGGCCTCGCGCGCCGCGGCGGCCATGCTGTCGACCACCCGCTTCAGGTCGGCGAGCGGGAAGCCTTCTTCTATGATGAAGCCGGCGGTCAGGTGCAGCGGCACTGCGCCGGCCATGGCGACGTCGTTCACCGTGCCGTGGACCGCCAGCGATCCGATGTCGCCGCCGGGGAAGAACAGCGGCGAGACGACGAAGCCGTCCGTCGTCATCACCATGCGTCCGCCCGGCACGTCGAAGGCGGCCTGATCGTTGCCCTGGTCGAGATACGGGTTGGCGAAGGCGGCGGCGAACAGCTCGCGCACCAGCTGCGCCATCGCCTTGCCGCCAGACCCGTGGGTCATGTCCACCGCCCCGCGGGCGATGTCGAGCTTGCGGGTGAAGAGGCGGCGGTCGGTCATGGCGGGTGGTCCGGATGGTCGGCGGGTGTGTGGGAATGACGTGCGCGGGTCAGGCCGCGGCCTCGGCGTCCGCGACCTCGGCCAGCAGAGCGAGCGTTCGCTCGGCCTCCTCGGCGTCGAGGCGGGACAGGGCGTAGCCGACATGGACGATCACGTAGTCGCCGACGGCGACGCCCTCCACCAGCTCCAGCGAGCAGGTGGAGGTGACGCCGCCCAGGCTGACGGTGGCGCGGTCGTCGGGCAGCAGGGCGGTGACCAGGGCTGGAACGGCAAGGCACATGGCGGCGGTCCTCCGGTCAGACGGCAGCGGAAGCGGCGTGAGAGGCGCGGGCCTCCGCCAGCCCGTCGGCGATCCAGTCGTACCACTCCTCCAGACCCTGGCCGGTGGTGGCCGACAGCTGGATCACCGCCAGCGACGGGTTCAGGCGCTGGGCATAGCCGATCATCCGCTCCACATCGAAGGTCAGGTGCGGCAGAAGGTCGATCTTGTTGACCACCAGCAGGTCGGCGCGGACGAACATGTCCGGGTATTTCAGCGGCTTGTCCTCCCCCTCCGTCACCGAGAGGACGACGACGCGGTGGGTCTCGCCCAGGTCGAAGCCGGCGGGGCAGACCAGATTGCCGACATTCTCGACGAACAGCACGCCGTCCTCGGCGAAGCCGCTCTCGGCGGCCAGCTTGTCGGCGGCCTGCGCCACCATGGAGGCGTCGAGGTGGCAGCCCTTGCCGGTGTTGACCTGCACCGCCGGGGTGCCGGTGGCGCGGATGCGGTCGGCGTCGAAGCTGGTCTGTTGGTCGCCTTCGATCACCGCGACCGGGAAGCGGCCCTTCAGGTCGGTCAGGCTGCGCGTCAGCAGGGTCGTCTTGCCCGAACCGGGGCTGGACATCAAATTCAGCACGAACACCCCGCGCCCGGCGAAACGGCGGCGGTTGATGTCGGCCAGCGCGTCGTTCTTCGCCAGGATGTCGCGCTCGATGGTGATCAGCCGCGGCTGGTTCAGCGCGGCGCCGCCGTCAATGGCGTCGGGGCGGTCGGGACGGTGGTGGTGATGCGCGTGGGCGTGGTCATGGCCGTGCTCATGACCATGCCCGTGATCATGGTGCCCGTGATCGGTGTGGCTGTGGCGGAACACCGTGCCGTCGGGGGCGACATGCTCGTGGGTGTCGTCGTGATGGTGGTGGGCATGGTGGTGCGCCGCCCCGTGCCCTTCACCGTGACGGTGGCGGTAGACCTTGCCGTCCGGGCCGATATGCTCATGCTCGGCATCGGTGGCCTTGCCGTCGATCCGGGTTTCGCCTTCTCCGCATCCGCAAACCGTGCACATCACGCGCTCTCCCACTCTTCGATCCGCAAAGCGATCGCTCTGTCCGTTCGGCGGCCCATCATCGGACGGCCCGTCCGCTTCGGCAAGCGATCGTCATTCGTGTACCTCTATGCCGCAGGCGACGCAGGGGTCGAGCATCGCGACCAGCAGCCGCGCCCGTTCCGCCGCGTCGTCGCGGCTGGGCACCTCGGCACCTGCCAGCCCGCGGGCCAGCGGGCCGTCAGCGGCGAAGTTCCAGTCGGTCGGGGCCACCATGCGGGCATCGGCGATCCGCCCCATTTCGTCCAGCCGCAGCCAGTGGGCCAGCCGTCCACGCGCTGTTTCCGCCACGCCGCAGCCTTCGCCCGGTCCCGGACCCGCCGCCATCGCCGGATCGGCCGGGCACAGGTCGGCGATGGCCGCCTCCATCCGTTTCGGCAACTCCGCCAGATCGGCGAGCCGCGCCGCGAACAGCCGGGCCAGCCCATCGCCGAAGCGGTCCGTCACCGAAACCACCAGCGGGTGCGCCGCCTGACGTCCCAGCGGCCCGGTCAGCGCCGGGGCGCCGTCATGCTGCGGCCGTATGGCGAAAGCCGGATCGCCGGACAGCGCCGCGGCGAACCAGTCCGGCCCGCTTTCGCTCAGCAGCGGCACGCCGCCCGCCCCCCAGCCGGCCAGATCCGGGGCCAGCAGCCGGGCGCCCAGACGCGCCGCATCGCTGGCGCCGCGGCCGGCCCAGCGGACGAGGTCGTCAACATCCCGCGGCAGGGGTCCGGCGAAGACCTCCCCCTTCACCCAGTCCTTCATCCGGTCCAGCGCCCCCCGCAGCGCAGTCCCATCGGGCCGAAGGACACCGCCGCCCGGCCGCAGCCCGTCCTTGGCCGGATAGAGCGCCGGCATGACCGCGGACACCGCTTGGCGCAGGGCGCGCAGGGCAGCAGGCCGGGGAGGGGCGCCGAGGCGCGCCGGCCATTCGACGACGGCCTGCCAGCCGTGGCTGTCCAGGGCCTCCGCGTCGGTCAGCAGGCGGCGCGCGGCCTCCTGTGCGCCCGCGTCGATCCCCAGCGCCGCTTCGCAGGCGCGGGCGACGGCAAGTGCTTGCGCGGTTCCGCACAGGCTGAACAGCAGGGGCGCCAGCCGCACCGCCTCTTCCGGCGACCGACCGACCAGGACGGCGACGGCGCGCGGGCGGCGGGCGGCGACCTCGGCCCGGCCGATGGTGTCGGCGCCCTTTTTGCCGTCGAGCCACAGCCGGACGGATACCGATCCCTCTGCGGGACGTGTCGCTGCGGTCATGGTGAAGTCCTGGCGGCAGGGCGGGCGGCGGCGGATCCATCCTGACGGAACCGGGGTGCAACTCATTGACCTGCGTCAAAATACGTAGATCCGGCGGGGCGGACCCTGTGTTCCGGCCATGGCCGAGATGACGCTTTCTGCTACACTTCGCCCCAACCGCGCCATGCAGCCCGGCTCCCCATGCGTCGGGCGGGAGGGCCGTGGCGGGCGCGACACGACATCAGAGGATGCTTGTCCATGAAACGTTTCCCCCTCGCCTCGGCCGTCCTGCTGGCCGGGCTGGTGCTGCCGGCAGTTGCCGACGCCCACACCTTCGGCGCCCATGATGCAGGCTTCGTCCATGGCTTCCTGCATCCGGTCGGCGGCTGGGACCACCTGCTGGCCATGGTTGCGGTCGGGCTGTGGGCGGCGCAGCGCGGCGGTGCGGCGTTGTGGGCGCTGCCGGCGGCCTTCGTCACCGCAATGATCGGCGGCGGCCTGCTGGGCATGGCCGGCATCGGCCTGCCGGCGGTGGAACTGGGGATCGCCGGTTCGGTCATCGTGCTGGGCGGCCTGGTCGCCGCGCAGTCGCGCCTGTCGCTGCCGGTGTCGCTGGCGGCGGTCGCGCTGTTCGCGCTGTTCCACGGCCATGCCCATGGGGCCGAGATGCCGGAGGCGGCGCAGCCGCTGCTCTACGGCCTGGGCTTCGCGCTCGCCACCGCCCTGCTGCATGGGGCCGGCATCGCCCTGGCCCTGTCGCTGCGCGGTTTCGCCCGTGAAGGCAAGGGCGGGCTGGTCCTGCGTGGCCTGGGCGCGGCCATTGGCCTCGGCGGCGTGGCGCTGGTCACGCTCGCCTGAGTCCGGCTGGCCCGATCGCGGGCTGCGGGTTCGTGTGTTGAGGTTCGTGTGTTGAAGGACAGGGCCGGGAGGGAGACCTCCCGGCCCTTTGCCTGTGCAGGTCAGGCCGGAACAATCGCCTCCCCGTGGTGTTGCAAGCCGGCAGCCCCCACAGGAGACGTCCGGCATGACCAACCACAACGACGCCATTCCGCCCGCCGCTCCGTCTGCGTCGGTTCCCTCCGACCGCGAGGCCGCTGCCGGGGCCACGACAGCGACGCAGAACCGGCGGCCCGAAGAGATCGAGCACGAGATCGAATCGATCCGCGCCCGCATGGACGCGGTGATCGACGAGATCGAATTCCGCCTGTCGCCCGGCCAGATGTCGGGCGGGGTGGTGCAGGTGGTGCGCGATGTCATCCAGGGCGGCGGCGACGGCATGTCCGGCCGGATCGCCCGCGCCGTCCGTGCCAACCCTATTCCCGTGGCGCTGATGGGCGTCGGCGCCCTCTGGCTTGCCTGGGCGGTCGCCCGCACCCCGGAGGCCACCACCGAATTCGACGATTACGATCCCCGCGGCCGGCAGTTGGACCCGCGCAGCCGCCATCTGCTGACCGACCTGATCGCCGCCTGCCGCGACGGATCGGACGCCTTCCGCCGCGCCGACATGACCATCGCCTACCCGGCCCTGTCCTCCCGCCTGGAGACCCTGGCCGACCAGCTCGACCGCAGCGCCATGGAGTTGGACGCCGAGTTGCGCAACGGCGGCGGCTGGATCGAGACCGCGGGTGACGGTGGCCGAATCTGGTCGCCCCTGCATGGCCTGGCGGAGGCGAGCGCGCGCAGCGTCGTGGCGGGCGTCGGCGGAACGGCCGGGCGGGGCGACCTGCTGGCACGGCTGGAAAGCGGGCTGGACGGTACGCTGGCCCTGTTCCGCGATGCCCTGCGCGACGCGCCGGACGATCACCTGCAGGTCGTTATCGGCGCCCAGTTCCATGCCGTGGAAAACGCCCGCCACCGCGTCGGCGCGTTGCGCGAAGCCGTGGTCTGAGGAGGGCGGGTCATGCTGGGGTTGAGCCGCCGCCATTACTACGAGCACCGGAACCGTGCGAACGGGTACCATGCGGCCGGGCGCGCCGCCAACGACGCGCGCGGTGGGAGCCGGGACGGCCGCGGGCGGTCGGCGGAAACCCCGTCCGACATTCCCAAGAAGGGATGGAAGGACATCCTGCTGCGGGTGTGGGACGAGCAGAGCAAGGACAACGTGTCGATGCTGGCCGCGGGCGTCGCCTATTACGGGCTGCTCGCCATCTTCCCGGCCATCGCGGCGCTGGTCTCCATCTATGGCCTCGTCGCCGACCCGGCGCTGATCGAGAACCAGTTGAGCCAGATGGGCGGTCTGCTTCCTCCGGAAGCCCTGTCCATCGTCAGCGACCAGGCCCGCAAGGTGGCCACCGCCCCGTCCGAGGGGCTGGGGGTCGGCCTGATCTTCGGCCTGCTGCTGACCCTGTGGAGCGCGTCGCGCGGCACCAACTCGATGGTGACGGCGCTCAACATCGCCTATGGCGAGCAGGAGACGCGCGGCATCATCAAGCTGGCGGTGCTGTCGATGGCCCTGACGGTGGCCGGCCTGCTGTTCGTCATCGTCGCCATGGTGATGATCGTCGCCGTGCCGGCTGTGATCAACATCATCGGGCTGCAGGACACGCCGATCGGCTGGATCGCCAGCCTTGCCCGCTGGCCGATCCTGGCGGTGGCGATCATCCTGGGGCTTGCCGTCTTCTACCGCTATGCCCCCGACCGGCGGGAACCGCAATGGCGCTGGGTCACCTGGGGGTCGGCGGCGGCGACCCTGGTCTGGCTGTTGGGATCGTTGGGTTTTTCCATCTATGTGTCGAACTTCGGCAGCTACAACGAGACCTATGGGTCTGTCGGCGCGGTCGTGGTGCTGCTGCTGTGGTTCAACCTGACCTCCTACGTGGTTCTGCTGGGGGCCGAGTTGAACGCCGAGATCGAGCACCAGACCGCCCGCGACACCACCGACCGCAACGGTCGGCCCGCCCGGCCGCTGGGCCAGCGCGACGCCTATGTCGCCGACACGGTGGGCGAGCGCAAGGCAGGCTGATCGGGAAAATGTCCCTTGGCAGGGCGGCGGCCACGCGCTATGGTCGCCGTCATGCAACAGGCGCTTTCCATCGCGTCCTCTGGACGCTCCCGATATTTTGGCCGCTGGTTTCGTCCGGCGGCCTAGGAACGCGCATCTGTCGCTCATTCCCGAAGCCGCCCGGACCGACCCGCGGCGGCTTTCGTGTTTGTGACCTCTGCCCTTGACGGGCTGCACATCCTCAAAATCCGAACACGGGCGATCCGGGCGGCCTCATCTTCCGCAAGAGAGGTTGTCATGTTCGATTTCGATGTCGTCACCGGCCCCACCCAGCCGCCCCATTGCCCCCCGGCCGACGAGCCGGCCGGACCGGCCGCCTCCGAGTCGGCCCCGCAGGCGGCGGCCCTGAGCGCTGCAGCCGCTGCGCACTCCGCACCGAAGCCGGAAATGGAGGGAAAGCCGCGATCCTGAGCCGGGATCGGGCTGCCAACCGTGGCGTGCAGGCCCCGCATCACAGCTTTGGACCAAAAAAATCACGAATCCTGCCTATGTTCCGCCGGCTGTTGTCGTATACTCCCTTAGGGCAGACGTGTCCGGGTGGCGGCGCAGCCGGCCGCACCCTTGTTGGTACTCCTCGGTGGCATTCGAATCCGCTCGTTCGGGTTTGAGTGTGATGGTCGGATCGGAAGAAGGATGACGGATCATGGCGGATGATGCTCTCTCAAGCGTCAGCTCTATGGTTTCCGGCCTCAACGCGTCGATCAAAAACGCGGTCGAGGCCATCAAGAAGTCGCAGAGCAACCAGGCCGTCGGCGACGTCCAGGAATATTCCAAGACGGTCAAGAAGTCGGCGCTGACCACCACGGCCGGCGCCACGGACATCGGCGTGCTCGCCAAGAACACCACCCGCCTGAATGTCGCCAGCACGCTGACGGCGAACGACAAGGTCGATTTCTACAAGTTCAAGGTCACCTCCAAGGGTGAGATGACCATGGGTCAGGTCGGCGACGACGGCGTGCGCGTCCAGCTGATGAACCGGTTGGGCCGGGTGATGGCCGACAGCGACCCGAAGTCCGGCGACAATTACGACTCCTTCAAGAAGCTGCAGGCCGGCAACCTGACGGTCGACAAGGGCGACTACACCCTGCGCGTCACCCGCGACAAGGGCCAGTCCGACAAGGACCCCAAGAACTACGCCATGCAGCTGGTGATGGGGAATTACAGCAAGGACTACGACACCGTGGCCAAGGCGCCGGCCAAGGGCGACACCGGCGCGGCGGCGCTGACCACGGGACAGCAGGCGACGCTGGACGGGCTGAACAGCGCCATCGGCAGCCTGAACTCGATCCCCACCGGCCAGACCGGAACGCAGAAGCTGATGGGCAGCTTCAACCTCTTCGTCTGAGGCATCGGCACCGGCTGTGCTATGACGGTGCGGAGTTCATCCGCGCCGGAGCCTGATATTGCCCACCGTCACCCTTCTGAGCCCCACCGATCACCGCCGCGTTCCCTGGAAGAATGGCGGCGGCGTCACCACCGAACTTGCGGTGGAGCCGACCTCCGGCCCGGCCTCCGGCCCAACCTCCGATAGTCGCTTCCTTTGGCGGGTCAGCATCGCCGATGTCGTCGAACCCGGTCCATTCTCGGCTTTTCCCGGCTATGACCGCCTGATCGCCGTGGTGGAGGGCGACGGCATGCGCCTGTCCGTCGATGGCGCCCCGCCGGTCGAACGGCGCCGCCTGGACCCCGCCTTCGCCTTTCCCGGCGAGGCGGCGGTGTGGTGCGAGCCGACCGCCGGCCCGATCCGCGACGTGAACCTGATGCTCGACCGCGCGTCGGCCACCGGCACCCTGTCGCTGCTGGCGGGTCCGGCCGGCCAACGTGCCGCAGGCGATGTGGTTCTGGTCCACGCCCTTGCCGGATGCCTATCCGTCACCCCCGATGGCGGGGACACTCTGTCGGTTCCCGAAGGACACAGCCTGCTCCTGCGCGACGGCACCGCGCGGGTGGAGGTGCCGGACGGAGCGGAGGGCGTGTGCGCGGAGGTGCGCCGACGTTAGGCCTTCGCCTTCCGGATCAGCTCGGCGTACCAGCGCGCCGAGTCCTTCGGCGTGCGGGCCAGGCTCTGGAAGTCGACATGGACGATGCCGAAGCGTTGGCCATAGCCGCTGCCCCACTCGAAATTGTCCAGCAGCGACCAGACGAAATATCCCTGCACGTCGGCGCCCTGGGCCATCGCGTCGCGCATCGCGGCGTTGTAGATGGTCAGGTAGTTGATGCGGTGGGGGTCGTGGACGGCGCCGTCGGGGCTGACGGTGTCGCTGCCGCCGCAGCCGTTCTCCGTCACGACGATGGGCAGGCGGTAGCGGCGCTGGATGGTCAGCAGCTCGTCCCGGAAAGCGTCGGGGAAGATGGCCCAGCCGACGCCGTGGGTCGGCGAATCGGGCGGCGCGTCGCCCCAGCCGTAACCCCAGGTCCGGGCCGGGTCGGCCTTGGCGAAGATCGGGCCGTAATGGTTCAGCCCGAACCAGTCCACCGGCCGGGCGATGCGCGCCATGTCGCCGGCCTGCACGTAAGGCTCGATGGCGGCGGCGGTCTGCGGCGGATAATGGCCGAGGATCTGCGGATCGCAGAAGACGAGGTTCCAATGCTCGTCCAGCAGCGAGGCGGCGGCACGGTTTTCCGGCGTGTCGGTCTCGGGGATCACGACCTGCCGGTTGTGGATCGCGCCGATGGAGGCGCCGGGCACCAGATCGCGCAGCACGTCCACCCCGGCGCCATGGGCCAGATTGACATGGTGGATGGCGCGCAGATGCTGCGCCCGGTCGACGATCCCCGGCGCCGCCCACGGAATTGCGTAGCCGAACAGGGTGAAGACCGAGAACTCGTTGAAGGTGATCCAGCGCTTCACCCGGTCGCCGTAGCGCCGGGCGCAGAGCGCGGCATAGTCGGCGTACCAGCCGGCGCAGTCGCGGGCCGACCAGCCGCCCATATCCTGCAACGCCTGCGGCAGGTCCCAGTGGTAGAGGCACAGCCAGGGCTCGATCCCCGCTTCCAGCAACCGGTCGACCAGCCGGTCGTAGAAGTCCAGCCCGGCCTCGTTCACCGCACCCCGGCCGCGCGGCAGCACCCGCGGCCAAGACACCGAGAAGCGGTAGGCGTCGACACCCAGCCCCTTCATCAGCGCCACATCCTCCGGCATCCGGTGGTAATGGTCGCAGGCCATGTCGCCGGTGTCGCCGTTCACCACCCCGCCCTGGGTGCGGCAGCGGACGTCCCAGATGCTGGCGCCGCGCCCGTCCTCGGCCGCCGCGCCTTCGATCTGGTAGGCGGAGGTGGAGACGCCCCAGACGAATCCGGGCGGATAGGGGCCGGGCGGATAGGGGAAGGTCGGGTCTGTCATCTCAGGCGGCAATCTCGTTGATGCTGCGGCAGCGGCTTTCGAACTCGTCGGAGATGAACTCGGGGCGCTTGTAATAGCCCTTGATCCAGCTCGCCAACAGGCAAAGCTCCTCCAGCTTCACCAGCTCGTCCAGCGTCCCTTCGGGGAAACGGATGCCGAAGCTCTCGGAGATGTATTCCAGAACCTGTTCGACCTGGTCGATCGACAGCTGGATGTCGGTCTCCAACGTCGCATTCCGGGTCAGCAGAGCTTCGTCCACCCCGTATTCGTCGCGGATCAGCTTCACGATCCAACGGAACATGTGCATCCAGTTGGATACACCCTCGATCGACTTGCTCATCGCGACGCTCTGTTCGGGTTGCGCGAAAGGGGTAGACGACAGCGACTGTACCCACGGATCGTTAAAGAATATCGCAGCCCGCATCGCCGTCTCCACCCGGCGCGGCAAAAAACCGCGCGGGATCTGCCACCTGCACGGGCAGTCTCCATCGGAGGATGCCCACGTCTTGTGCAGGCACGTTTGATGCCCGCTACGCAGGATGCGGTGCGGCGACGCGGCACGGCCCATGCATCGCGGTGCCGTACCACAGGACAGCGAGGCCAGCGCCATGACACGCGCCACCGACAAGACAGCCGCCCATCCCGTCGACGAGGTGCTGCCGGCCTGGCGGCTGCTGGCGCTGGGGCTGCAGCATGTGCTGGTGATGTATGCCGGGGCCGTCGCGGTGCCGCTGATCATCGGCGGGGCGCTGAAGCTGCCCAAGGACCAGATCGCCATGCTGATCAACGCCGACCTCTTCGCTTGCGGCGTGGTAACGCTGATCCAGGCGGTGGGGTTCTGGCGCTTCGGCATCCGGCTGCCGATCATGATGGGCGTCACCTTCGCCGCCGTCGGGCCGATGGTGGCGATGGCGGCCAACCCGTCGCTGGGGCTGCTGGGGATCTATGGCGCGGTCATCGGGTCCGGCGTCTTCGCCATGGTGGCGGCTCCCCTGGTCGGCCGGCTGTTGCCGCTGTTTCCGCCGGTGGTGACCGGCAGCGTCATCGCCATCATCGGCATCTCGCTGATGCGGGTCGGGGTGGGTTGGGCCGGCGGCGGGGTGGGCAACCCGCGCTTCGGCGATCCGGCCTTCCTGGGTGTCGCCGCCTTCGTGCTGGTGACGATCCTGGCGCTGATGAAGCACGGCCGCGGATTCGTCCGCAACGTCGCGGTGCTGCTGGGGCTGGTGGCCGGGATGGTGCTGGCGATGGCGCTGGGCATGGTCAATTTCAACGGTCTGGCCGAGGCGCCGTGGGTGGCGCCGGTCCAGCCCTTCCAGTTCGGCCTGCCAATCTTCGACCCCGTCGCCATCCTCACCATGTCGCTGGTGATGATCGTGGTGATGATCGAGTCGACCGGCATGTTCCTGGCCGTCGGCGACATGGTCGGCCGGCCGGTAACGCAGGAGGATCTGGTCCGCGGCCTGCGCACCGACGGGCTGGGCACGCTGATCGGCGGCGTCTTCAACACCTTTCCCTACACCTCCTTCTCGCAGAATGTCGGGCTGGTCGGGGTGACGGGCGTGCGCAGCCGCTGGGTTTGTGCGGCGGGCGGGCTGATCCTGCTTCTGCTGGGTCTGCTGCCGAAGCTGGCGCATGTGGTGGCGTCGGTCCCGGCCTTCGTGCTTGGTGGCGCCGGGCTGGTGATGTTCGGCATGGTGGCGGCGACCGGCGTGCGCATCCTGTCGCAGGTCGATTACGCCAGCCGGCGCGAGAACCTGATCGTCGTGGCGGTCAGCGTCGGCGTCGGGCTGATCCCGCTGGTGTCGGACAAGTTCTTCTCGCAGATGCCGTCCTTCCTGTCGCCGCTGCTGCACAGCGGCATCCTGCTGGGCACGCTGACGGCGGTGGCGCTGAACTGGTACTTCAACGGCCTTGCGACCGGCGACCGCGCCCGCCACGACGTCGCCGCCGCGGCTCAAGGGGCGGAGGCCTGAGGGAGGAGGACACACCAGAAGCGACAAGGGCCTCACCGTTTCCGGTGAGGCCCGATTCTTGAGGTCCCGGCCGGCTTGTCATCGCCATCTGCCGAAACCTGCCGCAGTCACCTGCGGTCTTCCAAGCCCGTTACCGGCAAATGCCGGCAGTGCGGGAACATCACGATTGTGTGATCTGGCACACGGTTAGTCAAGGTATTGTGAAGAGCGAACTATGACCACAAGCCATAAATTTATAGGCCGAGGGCAATCCGAAGGCAGTTATCGATCGCAGCCATGTCATCGGCAGGCATGGTGTAGACCATGTATTGACGTTGACCGTTCGACATCTTCACCTTGACCCGATCAAGACGGTTGCAGGCAACAGTCACCGCCATGTCGCACTTTGCCCACATCGCTCCCCGGGCCGGTGGATAAGCCATCAGCGACAGCTGGTGATGATAAGGCTCGATCGGGTCCGGCTCGACGCTGCTCAAGGTCACCACCGTGCACAGGCCTGGGCCACTGCGACGACGCGGAGAAACCACCACGACCGGCCGAACCTTGATCATCTCCGGCGGCTGGAAACCGGTATCGAAGTCGCAGATAAGAATTGAGCCACGTCGGGGATGGAAGGTGATCGGCATGTCCCTTGGGTAGCATCGGCTGGGCGTCTATTCAAGTTTGAGGATATGCGCGAGCTTCTCTCACCTGCGCCGCAGCAGGTCCTTGCTCGCCAGCAGCGAGCCGCCGGCGATCAAGGCGCAGGACACCCAGATGATCCCCGAATTGGCGGCGAGGCCGAACAGGACCAGCAGCAGGGTCGACAGCAGCGGCGCCAGATAGGACAGCGCGCCCAGCGCGCGGATGTCGCCGTGGCGCACGCCGTAATCCCAGACGAAGAAGGCCGCCCCGACCGGACCCAGACCCAGCAGCAGCATCGCTCCCCAGCCCGCCGGGGTCTCCGGCCAAACCGTCTGCTCCAGCGCCAGATGGCAGAGCAGCGACAGAAGCGCGGTGACGAGGCAGAAGGCGCTGACGGCGTCGGTCGGCGCCTCGCCGATCTGGCCCAGCCGGCGGCGCAGCACCGAATAGCCGGCCCAGGTGACGGCGCTGCCCAGGGCCGCGGCATAGCCCGGCAGATGCGCCGGATCGATGGAAAGCCCGCTCCCCAAACCGCCGTTCCCGCCGCGTGCGATCAGCAGCGCGGTGCCCGCCAGACCGGCGACGGCGCCGCCGACATGACACGCCCGCAGCCGCTCCCCCGGCAGCAATGCTGAGAACAGCACGATCAGCAGCGGCCACAGGTAGTTGATCAAGTTCGCTTCCACCGGCGGCGCCGCCTGCAGCGCCATGAAATAGAGGAAGTGGAAGCCGAACAGCCCGCCCACCCCCAGCGCCCAGGCGGCGGGCGGCTGGCGGAAATAGCGCAGCGGGTTGTCGCCGCGCAGCACCGTCCAGCCGCTGCCGACCAGAAAGGCCAGCAGGAAGGAGGTCGCCACCAGCTGGAACGGCGGCACCATCGAGGCCAGCGTCGCCAGCGGGGCCAGCGTCGCCCACATCAGGATGGCGGTGAAGCCGACCAGGGTGGCGCGGTTGACGGCCCGGCGGTCGGGCAGGGCGGGGCTGGCGGTGGCGGCGGACGGAGCGGGCATGGTGATTGTCGATCGGTTGGCGTGGATCGGGCGACCATAACCGGTGGACGGCATGCTGTCTTGACCGGGGCTCCGGCCGGAATTGACCGGCTCTCCGGGGGAGGGAACCGGCAGAAGGACTCGTACGTGTGCCTGTACGCCTGGGGGCTGACGGCGTAGCATGGCCGCTTCAACCCGATCCCCAGGAGTCCGACGCCGTGGCGTCCCCGCATCGGCCGAGCGTGAGCACCCGCAGCTACGACGGATTCGAGCGGCGGCACGCGCATGATCATCACCAGATCGTCCTGCCCATCGCCGGGACCCTCGACATGGAGGTCGCCGGCACTTGCGGGCGGGTGGGCGACGGGCGCGGCGTGCTGGTGGCGGACGGGATGCCGCACAGCTTCCGCAGCGCCGGGACCAACCGTTTCGTCGTGCTGGACGTGCCGGTGGGAGGGCTGGTGCCGGAGACCGCAGTACGTGTCTGCGACGCCTTCTTCCCCATCGACACGGCGCTTGATGGGTTGGTGCGTTATCTGGCGGCGGAGGCGGCCGACCGGCCGCTCGACCCGGTGCTGGCGCACCATGCGGCCGGGCTGCTGCTGCGCGCCCTGGAATCGCGTCGGCCCGCGCCCGCCCTGCCGGACGATCCGGTCGAGCGCGCCCTGGCCCTGATGGCGGAGCGCTGCGAGGAGCCGCTGACGGTGGCGGAACTGGCCGCCGCGGTCGGGCTGGCGCCCAGCCGTTTCCACGAGCGCTTTCGGGCGCAGACCGGAACCACCCCGGCCCGCCGGCTGGCCGATCTGCGGCTGGACCGGGCGGAGGCGCTGCTGCGCGACGGCCGGCTGCCGCTGGCGGAGGTGGCGTTGGCGGTGGGATTCTCCGATCAGAGCGCCTTGACCCGAAGCCTGCGCCGCCGGCGCGGCACCACGCCGGGAACGTTGCGGAACAGAGTCTAGACCGCCGCGCGCGCCGCCTCGACGATCACCGCCGCCACCGCGTCCGGGCGGGACAGGTGGGGGGCGTGGCCGCTCTCGACCTCCACCTTGCGGGCGCCGATGCGCGCGGCGGTGGCGCGCAGGAAGTCCGGCGGCAGCATGCGGTCCTGCGTGGCGACGATGTACCAGGCGGGCTTGGCCTTCCAGGCGGCGGCCGTGACCCTGGTGGCGAAGCAGGCGGCAGCCACCGGCCCCTGGGTGGCGGCCAGCAGGGCGGCCTCCTCCGGTGCCAGATCCTGGGCGAAGTTGCGGGCCATGCCCTCCGGCGTCAGGGTCAGGAAGCGGCCCTTGTCGACCGAGACGCCGGACAGGCCGGCCGATGGCGGGAAGGGCTTCAGCGTATCGTTCGGCGATTGTCCGGCATCGGGGGCGAAGGCGGCGACATAGACCAGCGCCTTCACCCGCTCCTGATCGCCGATCTGGGTGATGACGGTCCCGCCCCAGGAATGGCCGACCAGCAGCACCGGCCCCTTCGTCCGGTCGATGGCGCGCTGGACATGGGCGGCATCGTCGTCGAGCGACACCAGCGGGTTCTGCACCGCGACCGCCGCCAGCCCTTCCGCCTGCAGGCGGGGGATCACCCGGCCCCAGGAGGAGCCGTCGGCGAAGGCGCCGTGGACGAGGATGACGGTCGGGGTGAAGGTCATGGGCTGATGCTCCCGCTGGCGGTCGGACCCACCAGGGAGAGCATGCGGCCGGCGGCGCCGTCCAGCCGGGGCGGGGGAGTTTTCCTCTGGGCGGAATTCCTCTGGGCGGAATTCCTTTCGGCGGAAACGGGGCCTGCTATTCCGCCGGCTGCTTGGACGTCCGCCGGCCGAAGGTGGCGACCCGGTAGACGTACCAGAGGGCGATGCCCACCGCGACGATGTTGGACACCGGGTTCAGCCAGCCGGAAACCTGCTGGTAGCGGTCCTCCAGCAGATAGCCGGCGGTGGCGAGGAAGGTCGTCCAGATCGCGGTGCCCAGGGTGGTGTAGAGCAGGAAGGGCGCCAGCGCCATTTCCGACACGCCGGCGGGGATGGAGATCAGCGTGCGCACCGCCGGGATCATCCGGCCGATCAGCACCGCCCGCCCGCCATGCTCGCGGAAATGGGAAGCGGCCTCGTCCACTTCGTCGGGGCTGATGGTCAGCCAGCGGCCATGGCGTTCGGCCCAGTGCTTCAGCCGGCGGCAGCCGACCCAGCGGCCGATCACGTACCAGAACAGCGCGCCCACCAGGGCGCCGGCCGTGCCGGCGACCACCACCAGGGGCAGGCTCATGTCCCCGCGAGCGGCGGTGAAGCCGGCCAGCGGCAGGATCAGTTCCGATGGGATGGGCGGAAACAGGTTCTCCGCGAACATCAGCAGGGCCACGCCGAGATAGCCTGTCTGTTCCACCATCCTGACGATCCAGTCGAACACACCCATCCTCCTGCGTCTGCCCAACCGGAGAACACCGGACGGGCCGATTGGTTGCGCCGGGGGGACTCGCAGTCGCTGCGAACCCGGCATATGTTCCCTTAGATGATGGTTTCCGGTGCGGATTGAAGAGAGACGGAATGGCGACGATCAAGCTCGACCGGCATGAGAAGGGGATCCTGGCGGCCCTGCAGGAGAATGCCCGCCTGACCATGCAGGAGTTGGGCGATACCGTCGGCCTGTCGGCCTCCCCCTGCTGGCGCCGGGTGCGGTCGATGGAGGACATCGGCGTCATCCGCCGCTACACGGTCCAGCTCGACCCGCGCAAGCTGGGGCTCGGCGAGTGCGTCTTCGCCCATGTCACGCTGGAACGCCACAAGGAGAACGCGGTCGAACAGTTCGAGAGCGCCATCGCCGGCATGCCGCAGGTGCT
Organism: Azospirillum sp.; assembly: GCF_035628975.1. GTDB lineage: Bacteria > Pseudomonadota > Alphaproteobacteria > Azospirillales > Azospirillaceae > Azospirillum. The sequence continues at coordinate 120,508 of NZ_DASPIS010000103.1, forward strand.
GGAATGCTTCGCCGTCACCGGCGACGCCGACTATCTGCTGCGCATCGTCGTGCCGACCACCGAGGATTACGGCCGCTTCCTCAGCGAGCGCATCTTTTCCATCCCCGCGGTGTCGCATGTCAAATCGAGCGTCACCTTGAAAGAGGTCAAGTTCGAGACCCGGCTGCCGCTGGACCATCTGGAGTGAGCGAAGCGTCTGCTCCAGTCTGCGCCAACGCCCCCGCCAAAGCCGGCGCCAGATCGCCGCCGCCGGCCACCGTCACCCGTTCCAGCCCCAGCCATCCGGCCAGCCGGCGCAGCTCCGCCGCCAGGTGCGGGGCGACAGCCTCGGGACGGGCGTGGGGTTCGGTGTGGGCGGCCTGGACCAGCAGGGTGCAGGCCTTGCGGTCGGATTTCAGGTCGACGCGGGCGGCGATACGCTCGTCCATCAGGAAGGGCAGCACGTAATAGCCATGCTCCCGCTTGTGGGCGGGGGTGTAGATCTCCAGCCGGATGCGGGCGCCGAACAGGCGCTCGGTGCGCTGCCGTTCCCAGATCAGCGAATCGAAGGGGGAGAGCAGGGCGCGGGCCGGCGCCTTGCGGGGGATGCGCAGGTCGGCGGTGACGTAGGCGGTGCGCTCCCATCCTTCCACCGTCACCGGCAGAAGCTCGCCGGCCTCCACCAGCTCGGCGATGCGCAGGCGGGCGTCGGCAACCTCCAGCCGGTGATAGTCGCGCAGGTCGCTCATCGTCGCCACGCCATGGGCACGGGCGGCGATGCGCAGCAGGGCACGCTGGGCCTCGGCCTCCTCCGGTGTCGGGGTGTCGAGGATGGCGGCGGGCAGCACCCGCTCCGGCAGGTCGTAGAGCCGCTCGAAGCCGCGCCGCCCGGCGGTGGTGACGAGACCGGCCCAGAACAGGTATTCCAGCGCCCGCTTGCCGTCGCTCCAGCCCCACCAGCCGCCGGCTCCGCGCCCGCCCTCGCTGAGTTCCGACGCGCCCATCGGTCCGCGCGCCGCCACCTCCGCCAGGACGGAGTCGATGTAAGCGCGGCGTTCGACGGCGAAGCGCGCCAATTCGCCATAGATGCCCTCGCCGCGTTCGGCCCGCGCCATGCGCCAGCGGAACAGCGGCTGCTGCTCCACCGGGATCAGCGAGGCCTCGTGGCCCCAATATTCGAACAGCGCCCGCCGCTTGCCGCCATAGGCCAGCCGATCGAGCAGCGCCGCCTCGTACGGTCCCAGGCGCGAGAAGAGCGGCAGGTAATGGGAGCGCACCAGCACATTGACGGAATCGATCTGCACCAGCCCCAGCCGGCCGATCATGCGCCGGGCATGGCGGGCCTCCACCGCAGCGGCGGTTGAAGCGTCTTCGGGGACAGTGTTGGCGAAGCCTTGCGCCGCGATGGCGATGCGGCGGGCCTCACGCAGGGACAGGCTGTCGGGACGGGGCATGGACCTGGAAGGAAAAAGGAAGGGGGGAGGAGCTTGCGAATGCGTTTGATTTTCGTCAAGGCAGGGACGGGGTTCCGGGCTCACGCTGGCGGTCAATCCTGCACCGCAGCATCCGTTTTGGGGAGTCCCCGTTCATGTCCTCACCCAGTCTTGCCGGCCGCGACGACGGCCCCGCGATCCCGATCCTGTTCCAATATGGTTTCCGTTTCTTCTTCCTGTTCAGCGGCGTGGCCGCCGTCGGCCTGCTTGGCGCCTGGCTGGCCGTGCTGGTGACCGGGGAATGGCCGCAGCATGCTGCCGGCGCCAGCGCCTGGCACGCACATGAGATGCTGTTCGGCATGGTGGTCGCCGCCGTCGCCGGCTTCCTGCTGACCGCCGTGCCGAGCTGGACCGGCACCAAGGCGGTGGCGGGCGCTCCGCTGATGGCGCTCGCAGCAGTGTGGATGGCCGGCCGCGTTGCCGTCTTCCCCTGGGCCGGCGTGCCGGAACCGGTGGCGGCGGTGATCGACATCGCCTTCCTGCCGGCGCTGGGCGTGGCGCTCGCACGGCCGCTGGTGGCCGCCGGCAAGTGGCGCAACAGCGCCTTCCTGATCCTGCTGGGGCTGCTGACCACCGCCAACCTGCTGATCCATCTGGAATGGCTGGGCCTGCTGGACGGCGGGGTGGAGGCCGGCTTCGCGCTCGGCCTCGGCATCGTTCTGATGATGGTGACGGTGATCGGCGGGCGCATCCTGCCGGCCTTCACCCGCAACGGGTTGGGCCGGGCCGGTCTTGGCGTGCGGTCCTGGCCGCTGGTGGAGCGGGCGACCCTCGTCCTGACGCTGGCGCTGATCCCGGCGACGATGGCGGCGCCTGAGTCGGCGGTCGCCGGGCTGATCGCGCTTGCCGCTGCCGTGGCCCATACCGCGCGGCTGGCCGGCTGGCAGGGCTGGAAGGCCTGGCGCTCGCCGATCCTGTGGATCCTGCATGTCGGGTATCTGTGGGTGCCGGTGGCACTGCTGCTGCGCGGGCTGCACGCGTTTGCCGACGTGCCGGCCGCGGCGGGAAACCATGCGCTGACGGTAGGCGCCTTCGCCACGCTGATCCTGGCGGTGATGAGCCGCGCCTCGCTGGGCCACACCGGGCGGCCGCTGGTGGTGACGCGGGTGACGGTTGCCGCCTATGTGCTGCTGACGGTCGCGGCGGTCGCCCGCACCGTCTCGCCGCTGCTGCCGGTGGACTGGGTGTGGGCGGCGCTGCAATGGTCGGGCTATGGCTGGGTCGCAGCCTTCACCCTGTATCTGGTCGCCTACGCCCCGGTCCTGCTGGCGCCGCGCGTCGACGGTCGCCCCGGTTGAGGCTGCCCGTGTTGAGGCTGATGAACGGTCACGCGGCGCCGCGGAAGTAGCGGTCGATGGCGTCGGTCATCTCGACCTCGCGGAAGGGCTTGGTCAGGACGGGGCGGTCCTGATGGCCCTTCGGCAGGCCGGCGGCGCCATGGCCGGTGGTGAAGACGAAGGGGATGCCCTGCGCGCTCAGCGCGTCGGCGACGCTGTCGACGCGCTCCCCGCGTAGCGAGACGTCGAGCAGTGCCGCGTCGATTCCGCCCTTGGCGATCAGGTCCAGCGCCTCGGCCACGGTGCCGGCCGGGCCGATGACGCCGACATTCTGGACTTCCAGCGAATCCTCGATGGCCATGGCCACCAACGGCTCGTCTTCGACGAGCAGGATGCGCAAGGGCTTGGACTGATCGGCTTCCATGGACATGCGGCTCGCTGCTGGTCTGGGCGAAGGTCAGGCCGCAGATGGGGACCGAAGTCCCATGCGGCAACAGGCGTGAGCTTTTCCGTTCGGCCGTCCGCTTGTCCATCCTGACCTTGGTCATCGCCCATTGGGCCATCCGCAAGCTGCATCCGGACTATCACCCCAGATCATCAAGCGCCTGTTGGAGGGACGGATAGAGGGCCTCCACCACAGATCCGTCCGGCCGAACCGGCGACGGCAGGACGTCTGCTCCTTCCAGCGCGCGGGACAGCGGCAGGCCGCCGACCTCGACGAAGCCGCCGCGTTCGCCGTACTGGCCGACGATCCAGTCCCTGATCGCCGGGTCGCCGTCGAGCGCGTTGTTGTGCGAGATCAGCGCATGGTTGCCGTCGTCGGAACGCCGATACCAGGCATGGCAGCCATCGCCCAGATCCATGGGCCGGAAGCCGGCCGCCGTCAGGGGTTCCCGCACCGTCGCGCGCACCTTGTCGGTCCGCAGTCCGGTCGGCCGGTCGAGATCGTCCGCAAGCTCGCTCATGTCGCCTCTCTGGTCGTGGTCCTGGATGGACAACGCCGCAGGAAGGCTTTTGTGCCGTGCATACCTGTCCGAACGTGGGGTGCGGGACTGCCTGTTGGTGCAAGTCCGGCCGCCTGCCTACCCGTTCAGACGCCCATTCAGGCGCTCATTCAGGCATTCTGGGGCCGGCGGGGGCGCAGTGCGGCCAGGGAGCGGTCGAGCAGGTCGTAGAGCCGGTCCTGCTGCGCCAGGACCGCGGCGGACGGTGCGTGTTCCAGCTCCTTCGCCAGCCGGCCGAGCGCCGCCGCGCCGAGGTTCAGCGAGGTGCCCTTCAGCGTGTGGGCCGTGCGGTTATGCGGCTCTCCGGCACGGGCCTGGGCGATCATGCTGTCGATGGTCTTACGGCCGTTGTCGGCGAAACCGTCCAGCGAGGCGCTCCAGTCCTCGGCGGTCAGCACCTCCAGCAGGAGGGAGACCTGTTCCTCGTCCAGAAGGCCCGGGTCCGGGGCATTGTCCGGGACATCTTGCGTATCGGTCATGGCAGCCTTCGGGGCAGCGGTGTGATGGGCGGGTTGATGAGCGGAGCCGGCAAGCGGCGAAGCAGGGGGTGCCGCCTTGCCCAGCACCGACGCCATTTCGGCGAAGAGGGCGGCGGGGCGCAAGGGCTTGGTGACGAAACCGTTCATTCCCGCCGACAGGCATTCCGGCCGCGAGCTGCCGGAGGCGTGGGCGGTCAGCGCCAGGATGGGAACCTGTCCCTTGGGGTCGGCAAGCTCGCGCACCCGGCGGGTGGCGGTCAGCCCGTCCATGCCCGGCATCTGGATGTCCATCAGCACGAGGTCGAAGGGCTGTTCGCGCACCATGCGCACCGCCTCCCCGCCGCCCGCGGCCAGCGCCACGGTGTGGCCGGCACGTTCCAGGATGCCGCGGACGATGTCGCGGTTGACCTCGATGTCGTCGACCGCCAGCACGCGCAGCGGCGGCAATGCCGCGACCCGGGCGGCTTCGCCGACGCTCGTGGACTGCGAGGGATCGACCCGGCGCAGGGCCGACGGGTCGCCGGGACGGGCGACGATGGTGAAGCGGAAGACACTGCCCCGGCCGGGCGCGGTGTCGACCTTGATGCTGCCGCCCATCAGCAGGCAAAGGTCGCGGCAGATCGCCAGACCCAGCCCGGTCCCGCCATAGCGCCGGGTGATGGAACTGTCGGCCTGGGTGAAGCGGTCGAACAGCGTGGGCACCGATTCGGGGGCGATGCCGATGCCGGTGTCCTCCACCTCGAACTCCAGCGCGAAGGAGTCCGGATGGCGGCAGTCGATCAGGTCGTCGGGATCGCGGTCCAGCCGGCGCACGCGGACGGCGATGTGGCCCTCCTCGGTGAACTTCACGGCGTTGCCGACCAGATTGAACAGGATCTGGCGCAGGCGGGCCGGATCGGTGACGATCACCTCCGGCACCGAGGGCATCAGCCGGGCAGACAGGTCCAGCCCCTTGTCGGCGGCGTTGGGGCGCAGCACCTCCAGCACGCCGTCGATCAGCTGGGGCAGGGCGCAGTCGGCCTCCTCCAGGTCGATGCGGCGGGCCTCAAGCTTCGACAGGTCGAGGATGTCGTCCAGCAGCCGCAGCAGCGTCTCGGCGGACCGGCGGGCGACACCGGCCAACCGCTTCTCCTCCGCCGGAAGATGCCCGTCGGCCAGCAGGGTCAGGTTGCCGAGCACGCCGTTCATCGGGGTGCGCAGCTCGTGGCTGACGGTCGCCAGGAATTCGGTCTTCGACCGGCTGGCGGCCTCCGCCTTCTCCTTGGCCTGGAGCAGCTGTTCGGCGGCGCGGCGCGGCTCGGTCACGTCGATGCACAGCCACAGCTTGCCGATGGCGGTCCCGGCGGCGTTGCGCACCGGCACATTGTGCCAGCTGACGATGTGCCCGTCGGTCAGCGTCATCTCGCGCCGCTCGTCGGCATCCACCGCCGACAGCAGGGCGTGGTCGGTGTCCAGCGGGGCGTTGCCGGCAGTGGCCAGCGTCTCGTCCAGCCGGTGGCCGACCGGCGCGCCGGCGACCGCGAACAGGGCGGAGAAGGCCGGGTTGGCATAGGCGATGCGGCCGTCGCCGCCGACGAACAGCACGCCGAAATCCATTGCCGACAGCAGCGCCGACAGGCGGGCGCGTTCCTGCTCCACGTCGCGGGCGAGCGCTTCCTGCTCGTCCAGCGCCACGGTCAGCTGGTCGACGCGCTCCTTGATGGCGTGGGACATTGTGTTGAAGGCGGCGCCCAACCGGCCGATGTCGTCGTCGCCCTCCGCCAGCTCCGGCGGGCTGTAGTCGCCGGCGGCCACCCGTTCGCTGGCCCGCGCCAGCGCCGCCAGATGCCGGGTCAGCCACAGGCCCAGCAGGGCCAGCAGCCCGGCCGACAGCAGGATCTCCGACAGGGCGATGGCGATGCCCTGGGTCAGCAGGTCGCGCCGCGCCTGGACGATGTGCAGCAGGTCCAGCCCGAACTGCACCGCCCCCAGCCTTTGCCCGGCCAGCGATACCGGCACCGCCACGTCGTAGCGGGCGACGCCGTCCTTGCCGTCGAGCGACAGGGACGGATCGGGATCGGGCAGCTTGCGGTCCTGCGGCCAGCCGCTGATCGCCACCAGCTTTCCCTTGCTGTCGCTGACGGCGAGATAGAGCACCCCGCCGGTGGACCGGCTTTCATCGAGGACCGCCTGCAGGGTCGCATAGTCGCGCTGGGCGAGCGGCGCCACCAACGCGGCGTTCAACACCGGGGCCACCTGATCGGCGTGCAGCCGGGCCTGTTCGGCAAGGCTGCCGTAGAGCAGGCGCACGCTGTTGGCGACCAGCAGGGTCAGCATGATCGCCTCGACCGCCATCGCGGCGGCCAGCATGCGCCCGCGCAGGGTCTTCCAGGGCGCCAGACGGGTCAGGATCATTTGCCGGCCTTCAGCATGTTCCGCACCTCGTCCGCCAGCGGATCCATGGCCTCCAGCTCCGCGTCGGTGACCGGACGGTAGCCGCCCAGCTGGTTGCTGTCGAAATAGGCCTTTCCCTCATTCGTCGCGCCGAAGGCGAACAGGGCCTTGCGCAGCGGCTCCAGCAGCGCCGCCTGCTTGCCGTTCAGCATGTAGGCGCGGCCGGCCATCGGGGGGCTTTCCGCGATGGTCGCGAGCTGGGCCTGCACCTCCGGCGCCAGCTTGGCGCGGTTGGCGAGCGACATGAAGCCGGCCGACGCATCGCCGGCCAGGATCAGCTGGGCCACGCTGTCGGCGGCGCTGACATAGCGGAGTTGGATGTTGGGCAGCGTCCGGTCGGCCAGCCAGCGCTGACCCCACAGCGTCACCAGCGAGGACGGGCTGAGCCCCAGCACGGTGGTGCCGGCCAGCGAATCCGCGGTCTGATGGGGTCCTTTGGCCGCCGTCACCACCACGGCGCGGAAGTCCGCCTTGTAGGTCAGCAGCGGCAGATAGCCGGCGTCCTTGCGCAGAAGCTGCGCCTGATGGCCAGTGGTGACGGCGACGTCGTATTCCTGGTCGACCGCGCGGCGGGCGAAGGCGGTGAAATCGGGCGCCGTCACGATCTCCACCGACCGGCCGAGCGCCTCCTCCACCGCCCGGCGCACCGGCTGGTACTGTTCGACGATGACGCGGGCGCTGGTGTGCGGGGCGATGCCGATGCGCAACGCCGGCTCCTCCGCCCGGACCGGCATGGCCGCCGTCAGGCCGCAGAGGAGGGCGGTACAAAGCCCGAGGATGCCGGCGGACAGGCGCTTGGTCATGGGGATTCGATCCTTGCGAAGTGCAGGCGCGCGAACGGACGACTGTGATGACGACGGCGGCCAGACACCGAGCCTAAGCCAAAAGATATAACACTGGATAAATGCAACAGATAGGGACAAGAGCGCGCAGGGCGGTGACATGGGTGCTTGTCACGGGCAGAAACTGAATTTGCGCCATGCTTTTGAAATTTCTGCCAATTCCACTTGCGCTATTGTTTCGGCCCTGCGCAATTCCGAGACCGGCCGGTGCCGCTGGAACAGGTCCGCAGCCAAGAAAGATCACGCTTTGGTTGCGGAGCGGTCCGCTATGTGTCAGCGGACTTCATCTCCCGCCAGGAAAGCCGCCGTGCCGGAACGCGCCGCCAATCCACGATCCGCCATCTACCGCGCCATTCGCCTGCTGCGTGAACACAGCCGCGGCTGCAACAGCATCGAGACCCGGCGCCTCCTGATCCATACCGAACGCTGGCTGGTCTGGATGCTCCGCCGCGAAGAGGGGGAGGAGCTTCCGGTGCCGGCGGAACTGGCGGGGTGAGGATCGGGAGGACATTGCCGGGAAATAAGGTGTTCATTACCATATGGTGATTGAAGCCATAGAAGGTGTGTGACATGCTGCCGGGATGACCAAGGCCACGCTTCTGCGCGATCGAAAGATGGTGCTGCCCGATGGTGCCATCGTGCAGTTCCGGGTGTGGCTCGTGACTGCCCCGGTGCCGCCGAGCGAGCATTGTTTCAAGTACAGCTTGTATTATGGCCTCAATGGCGAGCGTCTTGTGGCTTATGACAATGAACGAGGCAAGGGAGACCACAAGCACATCGGCAAGGAAGAAATGCCTTATTGCTTCACCGACATTGATACCCTGTTGAACGACTTCCTGGCGGATATCGAGACCTTGAGAGGGGAACCGCTATGACGGATCTGAAGATCACGGTCGGCCAAAGCCTGAGGGATATGGCGGCGGAGGTTGCGGATGCCGTCCATCGGGTGGAGCGCGGCGAACCGGTCGAGCCGGAAAGCTCGATCAACTTCGCGGATTGGGAAACGCTGGCCCGGACATTGACCGGAAAGCGGTTGGAGTTGCTGCGCCACTTGCACCGCCATCCAACGACGAGCGTGCGGGCCTTGGCGACGGCGCTGAAGCGCGATTACAGCAATGTTCACGCCGACGTGCAGGCTTTGGCCGACGCGGGCTTGATCGAGCGCAACGAGGCCGGTCACCTGCGGGCCGAATATGACGGCATTCAGACCCGGATTGCCCTGTAGCCGCGGCCTTGAGCAATGGCGGACCTGAACGTCCTTCCGATTGCTCTTCGATCTTTCGCCATTTTTTGAAGCTGTTGGGATACGAGCGCGGTTTTCCGCACCCGCACAATCGCCGTAGACTCCATGCCGGAGAGTCCAGTCCCGGACCCAGAGCGGCCCGGACCCTGAGCGGCCTGGACCTTAAGCGGAAGGAGCGTGCGCGTGATGGAGCCCATCCTGTGGGAGTGGATCAACGCCCTGGCGCGGTGGCTGCACGTCATCACCGCCATCGCCTGGATCGGATCGTCCTTCTACTTCATCCATCTCGACGCCTCGCTGCGCCGCCGCGCAGGCGCGCCGTCCGGGACGGCGGGCGATGCCTGGCAGATCCATGGCGGCGGCTTCTACCACATGACCAAATACATGGTCGCCCCGCCGCAGCTGCCGGAGGAGCTGACCTGGTTCAAGTGGGAATCCTACGCGACGTGGCTCAGCGGTTTCTTCCTGATGTGCGTGCTGTATTACCGCGGCGCCGACCTGTTCCTGATCGACCAGGACGTGATGGCGCTCGGCCACTGGCAGGCGGTGGCGATCAGCGTCGCGGTGCTGGTGGCGGGCTGGGTCGCCTATGACCTGATGTGCAAGTCGCCGCTGGGCCGCAACGATGGGGCGCTCGCGGTCGCCGGCTTCGTGCTGCTGGTGGCGACCGCCTGGGGCATGACGACGATCTTCAGCGGGCGCGGCGCCATGCTGCAGGTCGGTGCGCTGATGGCGACCATGATGGCCTGCAACGTCTTCATGCTGATCATCCCCAACCAGCGCAAGACGGTGGCCGCCATGCTGCGCGGCGAGACGCCGGACCCGTCGCTTGGAAAGAAGGCCAAGCAGCGGTCGCTGCACAACAATTACCTGACGCTGCCGGTCGTCTTCCTGATGCTGTCCAACCATTATCCGCTGGTCAGCTCCACCCGCTACAACTGGGTGATGGTGGCGCTGGTTCTGGTGGTCGGCACGGCGATCCGCCATTTTTTCAACAGCCGCCATGCCGGCAAGCCGACGCCCTGGTGGACCTGGGGCGTGGCCGCCGCGGGCATGCTGGGCTGCGTCTGGCTCAGCACCATGGGGCCTGCCAGCGGCGACACGGCCGCGGCCGCGCCGGTGAAGGTCGGCTACGCCCAGGTCGAGGAGATCGTCGCCACCCGCTGCAGCATGTGCCACGCCGCCCAGCCGGTGTGGGACGGCATCGCCACCCCGCCGCGCGGCGTGGTGCTGGAAGGCGACGGCATCCGCCGCCATGCCGAGCAGATCCGCCTGCAGGCCGGTTTCAGCAGCGCCATGCCCCCCGCCAACATCACCGGAATCACGCCCCGGGAACGCGCGGTGTTGGCGGCATGGTCCGGGGACATTAAGTAACCCGCTCTCGTAGCTTTCTTATCGAACCGGAACCCCATGCCCGACCAGTCCATCGTCTCCCCTGTTTCCGCCGCCATCCGCGGACGCCTGCTCAGCTTTCACCGCGCGCCTGCCGGGCCGGGCGACCTCGATGCCTTGCGCTATCACGAGGACGGGCTGCTGCTGGTGGGAGCCGATGGGCGGATTCTGGAGGTCGGGGACTGGGCCGATCTGCGCGGCCGGGTGCCGGAGGGGGTGGCGGTCGACGACCACGGCGGCAAGCTGGTGCTGCCGGGCTTCATCGACACCCACATCCATTTCCCGCAGACCCAGGTCATCGCCTCCTACGGCGCCCAGTTGCTCGACTGGCTGGAGAAATACACCTTCATCGAGGAGCAGCGCTTCGCCGATCCGGCCCATGCCGCTGCCAACGCCGCCTTCTTCATGGACGAGCTCCTGCGCAACGGCACGACCACTGCGGTGGTCTACGGCTCGGTCCACCCGCAGTCGGTCGACGCCCTCTTCGCGGAGGCCGAGGCGCGCGGGGCCGGGCTTATCGCCGGCAAGGTGATGATGGACCGCCATGCCCCGCCCGCCCTGACCGATACGGCGGAGAGCGGCTACCGCGACGGCAAGGATCTCATCGGCCGCTGGCACGGGACGGGGCGGCAGCGCTATGCCGTCACCCCGCGCTTCGCCATCACCTCGACCGAGGCGCAGCTGGAGGCGGCGGGCGCGCTGCTGCGCGAGCATCCCGGCGTCCATATGCAAACCCACCTTTCGGAGAACACCGACGAGATCGCCGAGGTGCGCCGCATGTTCCCCGGCGCCCGCGACTACACCGACGTCTACGACCGGTTCGGGCTGCTGGGTCCGACCTCGCTGTTCGGCCACTGCATTCATCTGTCGGAGGCGGAGATGAGCCGGCTGTCGGAAAGCGGCTCGGTCGCCGTCTTCTGTCCGACCAGCAACCTGTTCATCGGCAGCGGCCTGTTCGACCTCGACGCCCTGTCGAAGCCGGAGCGGCCGGTGCGCACCGCCATCGCCACCGATGTCGGCGGCGGCACCAGCTATTCGATGCTGCGCACGGCGGCGGAGGCCTACAAGGTGCTGCAGCTGCGGCGCCGGAACCTGCCGGCGCTCGCAGCACTGCACTGGATGACCCGCGGCAATGCCGAGGCGCTGGGCATGGCCGACGAGATCGGCAGCCTGGAACCCGGCCGCTGGGCCGACCTCGTCGTTCTCGACCCGGCCGCCACGCCGGCTATGCGACATCGCATGAAGGCGGTCGACGGCGACCTGGAGGAGGAGCTGTTCATCCAGGTGACGCTGGGCGACGACCGGTCGGTGGCCGCCACCTACCTGCGCGGCCGCAATTCGCACCTGCGGCAATCGGGCGCTTGACCGAAGCCCCTAGTCCCTGTAGGACTTCCGCCGTCATTGGGGAGTAGCCACCCGCCGGCATTCGGACCGGACGGGGTTCGCGTCAACAGACTTGGATGGTTCCGGCCTCCGGCCGTTACCGCCATGGCGCGCGCGGCGGCCAGCGGGCCGACCCGGCGAGACCAGTGGATCGGGCATCTCCGCGGCCAGCCGGAGTCCGTCCGATTCCACTGCGTTTGTCTGGCCCGGGAATAGCCATGATCGCCACGTCCCTCGTGCTCGCCTTCAGCCTGTCCATGGATTCCTTTGCCGCTGCACTCGGCCGCGGCGCCTGCTCGCGCCGTGCCGGCCTGCCCGAGGCGGTGCGCGTGGGCGCGGCCTTCGGCATCTGCCAGTTCGCGATGCCGCTGGTCGGCTGGGGCGTTGGCATCGCCTTCGCCAGCCTCGTTGAATCGGTCGATCACTGGATCGCCTTCGGTCTGCTGCTGGCCGTCGGCGGCGCGATGCTGCGCAACGCCATCATGGACGGCGAGGATGAGGGCGAAGAGGATTGCGGTCCGGTGCGCAGCATGCGCGCCGAATGGCTGGCCCTGCTGACCACCGCCGTCGCCACCAGCATCGACGCCGCCGCCGTGGGCGCGGGCCTGGCTCTGGTCGATGTGGACATGGTGACGACATCGGCGCTGATCGGCGCCGTGACCTTCGCGGTGGCGTTCGGCGGCGTGCTGATTGGACGCGCGGCCGGCGCGCATCTGGGCCGCTGGGCGGAAATGGCCGGCGGCGTGGTGCTGATCGGGCTGGGGGCGAAGATTCTGCTGGAGCACACGATGGGGTGAGGGGGCGCTTCAGTGCTCTGCCCCCTCCTGCCCCCTCCCTAACCCTCCCCCTCTTCGAGGGAGAGGGAACTGCCGCCGCTTTGGCACATTCGTAACGCCGACAAGCGTCCTACCCCCTCTCCCGCGAAGCGGGGGAGGGATGGGGCGGGGGCATTCGAAGCCGATTCTTCCCCACTACCGACCCTCACCCCGCCAGCGTCATTCCCATTTCCCAGAAATCCGCTTCCAGCCGGCAGGCCTGCCGGAAGACCGTAGCCAAGCGGGGGAAGCGTGCCTCCGTCATCCCGTCGGCTGCCAGCCTGTCCAAATTCTCGCGCGCCGCCCGCGCCACCTCCTGATAGGCCTCGCCCGCATATTCGGCGATCCAGACGCGGTAGGGGTTGGCGTCGTCCAAGGCACCCGGCAGCGCGGCCAGCCGCCGGCCGATCTCGGCATAGCCGATGACGCAGGGGCTGAGCGCGACATGCAGGTCCAGCAGGTCGCCGCGCAGGCCGGTTTCCAGCACATAGCGGGTGTAGGCCATCGTCGCCTTGGCCTCCGCCGCCTGTTCCAGTTCGGTCGCCGACAGGCCCCAGCCGGCGCACAGGCCGACATGCAGGTCCATCTCCACGTCCAGGATCGCCTTCAGCCCGTTCAGCGACGCCCGCATCTCGCGCAGGTCGCGGCCCTTGTAGATGGCGAGCGCGTAGGCGCGGGCGAAATGGATCAGGAACAGGTAATCCTGCACCAGATAATGGCGGAAACACTCCTGCGGCAGCGTCCCGTCGCCCATCCCGCGCACGAAGGCGTGGTCGACATAGGCCGACCAGTCCGGCCGTGCCTCGGCGACGAGCCGGTCGAACAGGTCGGGGCGGGAGGCAGAGGCAGTCATGATGGCGGTCTCCGGGATCGCTGACGACGGTGGGCGCATAATCTACCGATCACTCGCCCGTTTGCAGCAACGCGCCGCGCACCCGTGCCTGCCGGAAGGCGTACAGGAACACCGCCACGCCGGCCGCCATGTAGAGCGCGTTCAGCCCGACCGCCCAGGCCAGGTGGTCCCAGCGCAGGACACCCTCGAACACCAGCGCCCGCATGCCCTCGAACACATGGGCCGAAGGCAGGGCCAGCGAGACCGGCTGCAGCCATGCCGGCAGGACCGAGACCGGATAATAGACCGCGCTGACCGGGGCCAGCATGAAGACGACGATCCAGGCCAGCCCCTCCGCCCCCATGCCGTAGCGCAGGATCAGCGCCACGATCAGCAGACCCAGCGACCAGCCCAGCACGATCAGGTTGGCGAAGAAGGCGGCCAGCGGCAGGCCGAGCGCGAAGACCGAATAGCCGAAGAAGGGAATCGCCAGCGCCGCCGCCGGCAATACGCCGATCAGGGTGCGCAGCAGGCTCATGGTCATCAGCGCCGTCACCCATTCGCCGGGACGCAAGGGGCTGACGAACAGATGGCCCAGGTTGCGCGACCACATCTCTTCCAAAAAGGAGATGGACACCCCGAGCTGGCCGCGGAACAGCACGTCCCACAGCAGCACGGCGCTGACCAGCACGCCGGCCCCCTGCGCCACCCAGCCGCTGCCGCCGCCGCTGGACGAGGCCATGAACTGGTTGATGTAGCCCCACAGGATCATCTGCATGGTCGGCCAATAGGCCAGTTCCAGGATGCGCGGCCACGACCCGCGCAGCAGATACCAATAGCGCAGCACCATGGCGCCGACCCGGCGCAGCGAGAAGTCGGCCCGCGGGATCGGGTGGGCAGCGGTCGCGTCATTCGGCGGCATCGGCGGCCTCCCCGGCCAGGAGCGTCGCGCCGTCGGACGCGCGGGCGATGTCGAGGAACACCTCCTCCAGCGTCTGGCGGCCATAGCGGGCGAGCAGGGCGGACGGGGCGCCGCGGTCGACGATCCGCCCCTGCCGCATCATCAGCACGCCGTCGCATAAGCGTTCCACCTCCAGCATGTTGTGGGAGGCGAGCAGGATGGTGGCGCCGGTGCGGGCGCGGTACCGCTCAAGATATGTGCGGATCCAGTCGGCGGTATCGGGGTCGAGCGAGGCCGTCGGCTCGTCCAGCAGCAGAAGATCCGGATCGTTCAGCAGAGCTTTCGCCAGTGCCACGCGGGTTTTCTGCCCTGCCGACAGCCCGCCGGAAGGGCGATCGAGAAAACGCGTCAGGTCAAGATGCTCGGACAATTCTCGGACGCGCTTTTTGACGCATGTCAAACCGTAGAGGTGGGCATAGACGGTAAGGTTCTCCCGCACCGTCAGCCGATGGGGCAGTTCGACATAGGGGGAGGAGAAGTTCATGCGCGGAAGCACGGCATGCCGATGGCGCGCCATGTCGACGCCCAGGATCTCCACTGTCCCGGCCGTCGGCAGCAAAAGCCCCAGCAGCATCGAGATGGTCGTCGTCTTGCCCGCACCGTTGCCGCCCAGAAGGCCGGTCACGCTGCCGCGCGGCACGGTGAAGTCGATGGCGTCGACCGCCGTCACCTCCCCGCCGCCGGGCGTGGGGAAGCGCTTGGTCAGCCCGGCCACCCGGATGGCGGGCGGATGCTGTGGGATGGTTCGCTCGGTCATGGGCACAGAATATGGCGGCGGGAGCCGCAACCGCCAGGGGCATGCGGGCGACGGGCATGCAGGCCAGGGGTATGGATCATGGTGACGCTCGCCAGCGTATTGCCCGCCCCGGTTCCGGCCGCAGCACCGCCGCAATGGGCGCAGCCCGACGGCCGCATCACGTTGCGCACGCTGATCCTGATCCGCTGGGTCGCGGTGATCGGGCAGCTGGCGGCGGTCGGCTTCGTCAGCCTGGGCCTGGGCTTCCCGCTGCCGCTGGGGCCGGTTCTGGCCGCCATCAGCGCGTCGGCCCTGCTGAACGTGGTGGCGATGGCCCAGCAGGGCGGCCGGCTGCGGCTGGCCGACCGCGACGCCGCGCTGTATCTCAGCTACGACATGCTGCAGCTGACGCTGCTGCTCTATCTGACCGGCGGCCTGAGCAACCCCTTCGCCATCCTGCTGCTGGCGCCGATGACAGTGGGGGCCGCCATCCTGTCGCGCTACAGCACGGTGCTGCTGACCGGGCTGAACCTGATCTGCCTGACCGCGCTCGCCCTCTGGCACTTCCCGCTGCCGTGGGAGGAGCCGGTGCGCTCCATGGCGCCGCTCTATGCCTTCGGCGTGTGGCTGTCGCTGTCGGTGTCGTCGGTCTTCATCGCCGGCTATGTCTTCCGCGTCGCCGCCGAGGCGCGGCGCTTCGCCGACGCGCTCGCCGCCTCGCAGGTGGCGCTTGCCCGCGAACAGCGCCTCGGCGCGCTGGGCGCGCTCGCCGCGGCGGCTGCGCATGAGCTGGGTTCGCCGCTCGGCACCATCGCCGTGGTGGCGAAGGAACTGGCGCGCGACCTGCCGCCCGACAGCCCCTATGGCGAGGACGTCGAGCTTCTGCAGAGCCAGGTGATGCGCTGCCGCGAGATCCTGGCCGATCTGGCGCGCAAGCCCGAGGCCGACGGCGGCGACCCGTTCGAACGGCTGCCGCTGACCACGCTGATCGAGGCCGCTGCCGCACCGCATCGGCTGGGCCATATCGACTTCGTCGTGGAACCGCACCCGGTCGGCGGGGCGGAGGAACCTTTCCTGCGCCGCAGCCCGGAGATCATCCACGGTATCGGCAACTTCATCCAGAACGCCCACCAGTTCGCCCGCCACAAGGTGACGGTCGCCGCCGCCTGGGATGGCCACGGCGTCACCATCACGGTGATGGACGACGGCCCGGGCTTTCCGCCCCATCTGCTGGGCCGCATCGGCGAGCCGTACCTGTCCGTGCGCGGCGAGCGCTCCGGCCCCAAGGGGCAGACGGGCGGCGGACATATGGGGCTGGGCATCTTCATCGCGCAGACGCTGCTGGAGAAGACCGGCGCGACGGTGCGCTACACCAACAACTCCCCGACCAACAACCCGCCGGCCGGCACTCCGCCCGCTGATCAGACCGCCGGCGGACACTCCAATCAGGGCGGAACGGGTGCGCGGATTTCCGTGCGCTGGAAGACCATCAACGCCAAGAAATGAGGTTTCACGGTGGACACCCTGAAAACAACCGATGACCTGCTGTCGGGCGATGCCGTCAAACTGACATTCACTGGCGACGTCACCCGCAGCCTGCTGATCGTCGACGACGACGCCCCCTTCCGCACGCGGCTGGCCCGCGCCATGGAAAAGCGCGGCTTCAACGTCGTGGCGGTCGATTGCGTGCAACTCGGCATCGAGGTGGCGCAGGAATCCGCACCCGCCTTCGCGGTGGTCGACCTGCGGCTGGGCGACGGCAACGGGCTGGACGTGGTGTCCGCCCTGCGCGACGCCCGCCCCGACGCCCGCGTCGTCATGCTGACCGGCTATGGCAACATCGCCACCGCCGTCGCGGCGGTGAAGGCCGGCGCGGTCGACTATCTGCCCAAGCCCGCCGACGCCGACGCCGTCGAGTCGGCGCTGCTGGCCGACGGCCGCCCGCTGCCCCAGCCGCCGGAAAACCCGATGTCGGCCGACCGCGTGCGGTGGGAGCATATCCAGCGGGTCTTCGAACAGTGCGACCGCAACGTCTCCGAGACCGCGCGCCGCCTGAAGATGCACCGCCGCACCCTGCAGCGCATCCTGAACAAGCACGCCCCGCGCGCCTGACAGCGTGGCCCGGCGCTTTCTGCGAAAGCACGAACGGCCCGCCCCCGGAAAGGAGCGGGCCGTTCGCATGTCCGGCTGATGCGCCCGTCAGGCGGTGTGGTCTTCCGTGCGGCAGGTCTTGACGCCCAGCAGCGTGTAGGCCGGGCAGAAGCCGACGATCGCCGTCAGCAGCGGCACCAGCCCGACCAGCCCCCACAGTGTCTGCGGCCCGACGACGGTCAGCGAAAGCAGGATCAACCCGACGATGGCGCGCAGCGCGCGATCCACCGGGCCCACATTGCGGCAATTCATGGCGGCACCTGTCCCCTTGTTGAAGCGATGTCCGCGGGGCTCGCGTCCCGCATGAGGACCGGTGTAGGCCGTGGCGAGGCTTGCCGTCTGTGACGGAGTCACAGGGGGATAGGGCTCCGGCAATTCTCGACAGACGCTGATTGCCCCCTCCCTAACCCTCCCCCGCCCTCGGCCGGCCGAAGGCCGGTCCGATCGCGGGAGAGGGAACTGCCGCCGCTTCGCGTAATGCCCCCTCTCCCACCGCAGGTGGGGGAGGGTTGGGGAGGGGGCCCCGCAGCGACACTTCATTCACCGATCCTCCGCCAGTGCCATGAGCGCCGCGGGGTCGAGCACCTGGATCCGGCCGCGCGACAGGGCCACGAGGCCGCGGCGCTCGAACTCCTTCAGCTGGCGGCTCACCACTTCCCGCGCGGTGCCCAATTCCACGGCCAGCGCCTGATGCGTGATGTCCAGCCCGTCGGCGCCGTCGCGCCGGTCGGCCAGGAAACGGGCCAGGCGCAAATCGACGCGGCCGAAGGCGACCTCCTCGATCAGCATCATCATGCCGGTCAGCCGGTTGCCGAAGGACGCGAAGACGAAGTCGCGGAAGGCGGCGGAACGGGCTACTAGATCGTGGAAGGGGCCGGCCGCCAGCGCCACCGCGTCGATGTCGGTCTCGGCCACCGCTTCGGCGCTGTAGGGGTTGTCGGTCAGCAGGCAGGCGGTGGTGACGATGCAGGTCTCCCCGCGGGAGACGCGGTACAGCACGATCTCGCGCCCGGTTTCCGACGCCATCTGCACCCGCACGGCGCCGTCCAGCACCATCATGAAGGTGTGACAACGGTCGCCGGCACGGAACAGGACGGTTCCGCGGGGAACGTTCACCCGCCGGCCGGCGTTGCCCAGACAGGCTGCCGAATCCGGTTCCAGTCTGGCCAGAGTGGGGAAAAGCGCGGGGATCAGCGCAGCCCAGTCGGTCCGTTCGCCCGCTCGTTCGTTCGTCATGGAACCTGTCCTTCCGAGTAACCCCCATTATCCCCCGTCCTGTCTCTGCGGTCCATACTGCACTGCAACAGGGTCAGGAAGGCTACCCACTGCGCGCCCATTGCTCGCCGCATGCACTGGATGGCCGATGCAACGGCTGGACTAACACTGCGTTTCAGCCAATCGGACGAACCGCCGAGCCTGCCAGCCGGACAGCAGCCGCTGTCCGAAACGGCGGATCGGGCAAACGGACGGTCCTATGGCCGCGCTTTTGGTCGTTACGCGAGGAGGACCCCCTTGGCCACCCAGGAACTTCAGGATCAACCCCGACGCAACACCCCTGAGTCTCGGCGGGGCCCAGGTTCCGTCTCCCCCGGAATCTCCTACGATCTGTCGGCCAGTGCGGCCAGTGCGGTGCGCCGAACCACCGGGCTGTTGCGGCGGCACAAGCTGCTGATCGGCACGGTGATCGTGATCGGCACCGGACTGGCGGTCCTCGCCGCGTTCCGGATGACGCCGCTCTACACGGCCGAGACCCTGATCATGGTGGAGCACCGCAAGAACACCGTCCTCAATTTCGAGGGCGTGGTCTCCGACATGACGCCCGACATCAGCTCCCTGCAGAGCGAGGTCGCCATCCTGAAGTCGCCGGCCTTCGCCGAGAAAGTGGTGGCGAAGCTGAAGCTGATGAACGATCCGGAATTCAACGCCTCGCTGCGGCCGCCGCCCCCCGGCTGGGTGGCGGCGCTGAACCCGCGCAACTGGATTCCCGACAGCTGGAAGCAGACCAGCGACGTGCCGCTGTCGCCCGAGGAGATCGAGCGCAACCATCTGACCTCGGTGGTCAACGAGGTGCTCGACAACACGTCGGTCCGGCCGCAGGGCCGCTCCTACGTCATCGCCGTCAGCTTCGACAGCGAGGACCCGCGCAAGGCATCCCTGATCGCCAACACCATGGCCGACCTCTATCTGGTCGACCAGCTCGACGAGAAGTTCAAGGCGTCCAAGCGCGCCACCCAATGGCTGGAGGAACGGCTGGCCGACCTGCGCCGCGAAGCGCAGACCACCGGCGACGCGGTGGAGAAATACCGGACCCAGCATGGCCTGACCACCTCGTCGGTCAACGAAAGCACCGTCGTCGGCCAGCAGCTGAGCCAGCTGAACGCCGACTACATCCTGGCCCGCACCAAGCGGCAGGAGGCGGAGACCAAGCTGCGCGACGTCACCGCGATGGCCAATTCGCCGCGCGGCGCCTCGGCGGTCGGCGACGTGCTGGGATCTCCGCTGATCCAGGCCCTGCGCGAGCGCGAGGTCGACATCCAGCGTCAGATCGCCGACGCCACCAATCGCTACGGCAGCAAGCACCCGATGCTGCAGGCCCTTCAGAGCCAGCTGCGCGACCTGCAAGGCCAGATCAAGGCCGATGTCGGCAAGATCGTCTCCAACCTCAGCAACGAGGTGGAATTGGCGAAGGGCCGCGAGCAGGGGCTGAAGGCCAGCCTGGATCAGGCCGAGGCCAAGCAGAACGAGCAGCAGCAGGCGACCGTCGGCCTGCGCACCCTGGAACGCGACGCCACCACCGCGCAGTCGATGTACGAGGCGCTGCTGACCCGGTCGCAGCAGATCGCGGCGCAGACCGACATGCGCCAGCCCGACGCCCGTGTGGTGTCGGAAGCGTCGATCCCGCTCGACCCGTCGCAGCCCAACCGCAAGCTGATCGTGCTGCTGGCGCTGGTCGCGTCGGGCACGCTGGGCGTGCTTCTGGCCATGCTGCGCGAACGGGCCGACGGCGGTTTCCGCAGCCCGCACCAGTTCGAACTGGCGACCGGCGTGCGCAGCCTGGGCATCGTGCCGCGCATTCCGCGCTTCGGCGGATCGCCCGCCAGCTATGTGGTCGACAAGCCGATCTCCGCCTTCGCGGAATCGATGCAGAACCTGCGCACCTCGCTTCTGCTCGCCAATCCGGACGGGCGGCACCGGGTGATCCTGTTCAGCTCGTCGGTTCCGGGCGAGGGCAAGAGCTCCGTCGCCGCGGCCTTCGCCCGTACCTGCGCCAACGCCGGGCAGCGGACGATCCTGGTCGACTGCGACCTGCGGCGGAAGAGCCTGCACGAGATGCTGGGCATGGCCAACAACCGCGGCCTGTCGGAGGTGCTGGCCGGTACCGCGGCGCTGGAGGACGTCATCCAGGTCGATCCGCGCACCGGCCTGCACGTCATCCCCGCCGGTCACGGCCCGTCGCTGCCGCAGGATGCCCTGGGCTCGTCCGGCATGCATCAGCTGCTGTCGCGCCTGTCGGTCAACTACGACCGCGTGGTCCTGGATTCGCCGCCGGTCCTGGCGGTGTCGGAAGGCAAGCTGCTGGCGGCGCTCGCCGACCAGACCGTCTTCATCGTCCGCTGGGGGTTGACCAAGCGAGGCACCGCCATGGCCGGCCTGAAGGAGGTGGTCGAAGCCGGCGGCGAGGTGGTGGGCGTCCTGTTCAGCCAGGTCGATACCCGGCGCCATGCCCAGTACGAGTTCCCGGACAGCGGTAGATACCACGGCTATCGCCGCTACTACGCGAACTGAGGATGGCTTCCCCCCTCTCCCGCCCCACAGGGCGGGAGAGGCCGTTTTGCCCTGCGTATCGAAGATACTGTCCACCACCGAAGAGCCTGTGAATGTCAGCTGGCCACCGCATCTTCCGGAACATCCGAGCCCTTGCCGCCGCAAAGGCGGCGACGATGGCGAGCGGGCTGGTCACCGCCGCCTGGACCGCGCGGGTGTTGGGCCCGGACAGCTTCGGCGTGCTGGGGTTCGGCACTTCGCTGATGGCCTATGCTGCCCTGTTCGTGAACATGGGCCTGTCCACCTACGCAATCCGCGAGATCGCGCGCGACCGCGACCAGGCCGCCGAATTGTCGGAGCATGTACTGACCCTTCGCACCGTCCTGGCCCTGCTGGTCGGTGCCATTTATGCAGTCTTCATCCTGTCGCTGGACAAGCCGATGGAGGTGAAGGCGGTTCTTCTGGTGCAGGCGGTCCAGCTGCTCGGGAACGCCCTGGTGCTCGACTTTGTTTACCAGGCGACCGAGAAGATGGGGGTGATCGCCACGCGCGAGATCGGGACATCCATCGGTTCCATGCTGCTCGTCTTCCTCCTGGTGCGTGGACCTGAGGACGCCATCACCGCAGCCGCCATCACCGGCGGCTCCATCACCGTCAACGCGCTGATCATGATCGGCCGTTTCCGCCGCGATTTCGGCACGCTGCGCCCGAGGATCGACCTGAAGGTGTGGCGGGAGATCCTGACGGCAGCGACGCCGATGGCGGTCGGCGTCTTCGCCTGGGCGATCTTCACCCATCTGGACGTGGTGATGCTGGGTTTCCTGGCCCCGCACACCGAGGTCGGCTGGTACAGCGCGGCGGTGAAGATCCAGACCCTTGCCAATCTGGTCGGCAACATCGTGATGAACGCCTTCCTGCCGCAATTGGCTGCCTCTTATGGCGAGATCGGGCCGATGCGCGACCGGATGCGCGCCTATGCCGGCGTCATGCTGGCGGTCGGCGGGCTGGTCGTTGCCGGCGGCTTCGCCCTGGCGCCGGTCATCCTGGGCACGCTGTTCGGCGACGCCTACGCCCCGGCGACGCTGGCGCTGCGGCTGCTGATGCTGGCCTCGGCGGTGGTCTACGCCAACATGATCCTGGGCAACCCGCTGCTCGTCTGGCACCGGCAGACCGGCTACATGATCGCCATGCTGTCGGGTGGCGCGCTGAACGCCCTGCTGAACATCTGGTGGATTCCCCGCTACGGCATCGAGGGCGCCGCGATGGCGACCTTCACCGCGGAGCTGGCCGCCACCGTCGCCATCGCCTGGATCCACCGTCGGGCGGTGGGCGAGCTGTATGTCGGGATAACCGCGCGGGCGATGCTGTGCGCCGGCGCGGCCATCGGAGCGGCCTTCGCCCTGGCCCATGTCGGCGCCCCGTTCTTCGACCGCATGCCGGCGCTGGTGCATTTCGTCGCCGGCAGCGCGGCGATGGTCGTGGTCTACGCGCTGGTGGCCGTCCTGACCGGCTTGGTGCGCCCGAAAAGGCTGCGCCGGCTGACCAGCGCAACGGCGTGAAGGAGGTGAAGCATGACAGTCCGGTTGTCTGGCCCGGTGATCGCACCCGACAATTTTGCAAGGCCGTCCTTCGGTTTTCGGCTGCGGGAACGGAATGTGCCTATTGCACCACTTTCGAACGTCTCTGTTGGTGCCTCCAAGCATTCATTCAGGCGCGGCGAGGGTTAGTACTATTAATACGGCCGTGATCTGCAATCATGGTCTTTTCATCGGACGGCGATTTCTGAAACACTTCGCGCTGCACAACGCCGGTAACGAGGTACTTCATCGTCACGGCGAAGTCACAACAAGAAAACAATTTCGAATTTCGAGGTTTCTCCGTCTGCATCCTTGGAGACAGGGCAGGGCAGTCGGGGCGTCTCCAAACTCTCGGCAACCCGCCGCCGGTGGCGGGGCCTCAGCAAACGGCAGGAGCGACGATGCTTCCCAAGACTTTTTCCGATCGTAACGTCTGCGTCCTCGGGCTCGGCTATGTCGGCCTGACGCTGGCGGTGGCGATGGCGGACGCCGGCTTCCAGGTGCATGGGGTCGAGGTGCGGCAGGACGTGCTCGACAAGCTCGGCCAGGGCAACCCGCACTTCCACGAGCCGGGCCTGACGGAGAAGCTGCGCCACGTCATCGCACGCGGTCGCTTCACCTTCAGCCGCAACCAGCAGGATTGCAGCAAGGCCAGCGTCTTCATCATCACGGTCGGCACGCCGCTGAGCAAGGACGGCCGGGTCCGCACCGACATGATCGAGGCGGCCACCCGTCAGGTCGCCAGCTGCCTGCACGACGGCGATCTGGTCATCCTGCGCTCCACCGTGAAGCTGGGCACCACCCGCAACGTCGTGGCGCCGATCCTGCGCGCCACCGGCAAGCAGTTCGACATCGCCTTCTGCCCGGAGCGCACGCTGGAAGGCCAGGCGCTGCTGGAGCTGAACCAGCTGCCGCAGATCATCGGGGCGGAGAGCCTGGACGTCGCCACCCGCGCGGCGCAGATCTTCGGCTTCCTGACGCCGACCACCGTCAAGGTTTCCACGCTGGAGACGGCGGAACTGATCAAGCTGGTCGACAACACCTACCGCGACGTCACCTTCGCCTTCTCCAACGAGATCGCCAAGCTGTGCAACGCCATGGAGATCTCGGCGGTCGAGGTGGCGCGCGCCGGCAAGCTGGGCTATCCGCGCACCAACCTCCCGCTGCCCGGTCCGGTCGGCGGCCCCTGCCTGGAGAAGGACCCCCACATCCTGATCGAGGCGGCGCGCGAGGTCGGCGTCGACATGGCGATCACCGCCGCCGGCCGTCTGGTCAACGAAAGCCAGCCGGTCGAGGTCGCCGACTTCCTCGGCAAGCTCGCCCGCTCCATGCAGGGCTTCCCGGAGGCGCCGACCATCAGCCTGATGGGCCTCGCCTTCAAGGGCCGGCCGGCGACCGACGACCTGCGCGGCACCATGGCCAAGCCGGTGCTGGAGGAACTGCGCCAGCGCTTCCCCACCGCCCGGCTGCGCGGCTTCGACGCGGTGGTGCGCCCCGACGACATCCGCTCCTTCGGTCTGGAGCCGGCGGCCAACATGACCGAGGCGGTGTCCGGCGCCAATCTGGCGGTCATCCTGAACAACCACCCGGTCTTCACCTCGATGCCGCTGCCGGATCTGGCTCAGCGGATGGACCGGCCGGGCGTGATCTACGACTTCTGGAACAACTTCAACAGCCGCGATGTCGACCTGCCGGACGGCACCGCCTACGTGGCTCTCGGCAGCCATGGGGCCGCCCGCTACGCGCATGTGGCCTGACGTTCATCCAGGCCTCCAAGGGGAATCGAACCGACATGAAACACTATCTCGTCACCGGCGGCAGCGGCTTCATCGGCGCCGCCCTGGTCCACCGGCTGGTCCGTGACGGCCACCGCGTCCGCGTGCTGGACGACAACTCGCGCGGGCATACCGGGCGGCTGGCCGGCGTGCTGGACGATGTGGAGTTCGTCCAGGGCGACATCCGCGACCCGGCCGCCGTGCGCGGGGCGGTGCAAGGCGTCGACGGCGTGCTGCATCTGGCCGCCGTCAACGGCACCAAGCATTTCTACGAGAAGCCGGAAGTGGTCCTGGACGTCGGCGTACGCGGCATGCTGAACGTGCTGGACGCCTGCCGTGCCGACGGTGTGGGCGACCTCGTCGTCGCCTCCTCGTCGGAAGCCTACCAGACCCCGCCGGTGGTGCCGACGCCGGAGGACGTGCCGCTGGTGGTGCCGGACGTGCTGAACGCCCGCTACAGCTACGGCGGCTCGAAGCTGATCTCGGAGCTGCTGGCCATCAACTGGGGCCGCAGCGGCTTCGACCGCGTGGCGATCTTCCGTCCGCACAATGTCTACGGCCCCGACATGGGCTGGGAGCATGTGGTGCCGGAGTTCTCCCGCCGCGCGGTGGAGGCGATCGCTTCCCATCCCAGCGGGCCGGTTCCCTTCCAGATCCAGGGCGACGGCCGCCAGACCCGCGCCTTCGTCCACATCGACGACGCCATCGACGGCATCGTGACGGTGGTCGACAAGGGCGAGCATCTCGGCATCTACCATGTCGGCAACCCGGAGGAGGTCACCATCGCCGACCTCGCCCGGCAGACGGTGTCCTGCCTCGGCCGCGAGGCCCAGGTGATGCCCGGTCCGGCGGCTCCCGGCGGCACCGACCGTCGCAGCCCCGACATCGCCAAGTTGACCGCGCTGGGCTTCACCCCGCGCATCCCGCTCTCCGCCGGCCTGCCCGGCGTGGTCGAGTGGTACGCGGAGCGTGCGCGGGCGGAGTTGGGGCGCATGGGGCAGGCGGCGGAGTAGGGGGCGTTCTCCGCCCCCTCCCTAACCCTCCCCCGCTCTCGGCCGGCCCAAGGCCGGTCCGATCGCGGGAGAGGGGACTGCCGCTGTCCTTTGAAGGACTTCAGCAAGCGTTCTACCCCCTCTCCCGCGATCGGACCGGCCTTGGGCCGGCCGAGAGCGGGGGAGGGATGGGGAGGGGGCTTAGGAGCCTCCCCCCCAAGACACCTCTTCATCAGGAGACGGCCCGCATGGACCGCAACAGCCGTATCTTCGTCGCCGGTCACCGGGGACTCGTCGGGTCCGCCATTCTGCGGCGGCTGACCGAGGCCGGGCACACCGACCTGGTGATCCGCGACCGGTCGCAGCTCGACCTGACCGACCAGGCGGCGGTGCGCGCCTTCTTCGACCGCGAGGGGATCGAGCATGTGATCCTGGCCGCGGCGAAGGTGGGCGGCATCCTCGCCAACGACCGCTTCGGCGGCGACTTCATCCGCGACAACCTGCTGATCCAGAACAACGTCATCGACGCCGCGTGGCGCGCCGGCGTGAAAAAGCTGCTGTTCCTGGGCTCCTCCTGCCTCTACCCGAAGCATGCCGAGCAGCCGATCAAGGAGGAGGCGCTGCTGTCCGGCCCGATGGAGCCGAGCAACAAGCCCTACGCCGTCGCCAAGATCGCCGGCATCACCATGTGCCAGGCCTACCGGCGCCAGTACGGCTTCAACGCCATCTGCGCCATGCCGTCCAACCTGTACGGGCCCGGCGATCATTTCGATCCGGAGACCTCGCACGCGCTGCCGGGTATGATCCGCCGCTTCCACGATGCCAAGCTGGCGGGCGACCCGACGGTGACGCTGTGGGGCACCGGCACGCCGCGGCGCGAGTTCCTCTATGTCGACGACATGGCGGATGCCTGCCTGCACCTGATGGACCATTACGACAGCGAGGAGATCATCAATGTCGGCCCCGGCGACGACATCGCCATCGCCGACCTCGCCGCACTGATCCGCGACACCGTCGGCTACACCGGCACGCTGACCCACGACCTGAGCAAGCCCGACGGCCACCCGCGCAAGCTGATGGACGTGTCGCGCCTGTTCGCCACCGGCTGGCGTCCCAAGGTGTCGCTGGAGGAGGGGCTGCGCCGCACCTACGACTGGTTCCTGGAGAACGCCGCTCCGGACAGTCGCCAAGCCCCGAAGCAGGCTGCGGAGTAAAGCCCCGATGCCGGACGATTCCATCCATCTGCGGGAGCCGGTCATCGACCGGCCGTCCAGCTCGCTTTCCCTGTCGGACGTGCCCGTGCCGGAAGAGCTGCTGCTGGTGGCGCAGAGCTATTGGCCGGAGCCGGCCGGCAGCGCGCCGATGATGACCGACCTCGCCACCGCCTTCGCGGCGGCCGGGGCCGAAACGACCGTGCTGACCGCGCGGCCCAACTATCCCGGCAACAAGGTCTATGACGGCTACGCCGACGGGGCGCAGGACAGCAAGACGGTGGACGGGGTGCTGATCGAGCGCCTGCCCACCATCCCGCCGGCCGGCGGCGGCATGAAGGCCCGGCTGATCCACGAGGGCGTGCTGCATGCCGGTTTCGCCGCCGCACTCGCCCGCGGCCGGGTCGGGCGGCACGACGCGGTGCTGTCGCTCTGCCCATCGATCCTGTCGGTGGCCATCGCCGACCGGCTGACCACGCCGGGCGGCCGCCACGTCGCCATCGTTCACGACATCCAGTCCGGCCTCGCCGGCGCGCTCGGGATGGGCGGCAAGGCGGCGGTCAAGGCGATCCGCGCCATGGAGCGCACGGCGCTGAACCGCGCCGACGCCATCGTCGTCCTGTCGGAGCCGATGCGCGGCGTGCTGGAGGAGCTGGGCGTCACCAGGCCCATCCATGTGATCCCGCCCCATGTCGATGCCGACGCCGTCCATCCGCTGCCGCGCCCCGACCAGCCGCCGACCGCGCTCTACAGCGGCGCCTTCGCCCGCAAGCAGGGGCTGGAGCAGGTGCTGGACATGGCCGGCCATCTGGCCGAGCTGATGCCGCAGGCCCGCGTCAAGATGCGCGGGCAGGGCGGGTTGGAGGAGGAGTTGAAGTCGCGCGCCCGCGCCATGGGGCTCGGCAACGTGATCTTCCAGCCGCTGGCGCCCAAGGACCAGTTGAACGAAGCGATGGCGGAGGGCGACGTCCATCTCGTGCCCCAGCGTCCCGAAGGAGCGGCCTTCGCCATGCCCGGCAAGGCGGTGACCATCCTCGCCGCCGGCCGGCCCTTCGTCAGCACCTGCCTGCCGGGTTCGGCGCTCGCCACGCTGGAGGCGCAGGTCGGCGCCTTCCTGTGCACCCCGCCGGAGGAGCCGCGCGCCATGGCGGAGGCGGTGGCGGCATTGCTGTCCGATTCCGCCCGCGCAACCGCCATGGGCCGCCGCGGCCGCGCCTGGGTGGAAGCGAACGCCACCCGTGCCGTGGCGCTCGACCGATACGCCCGTCTTCTGTTGGGAGAGGCAGCATGAAGAAGCCCGCGCTGGTCTTCAGTTGGGAAATGTTCGGCCCCTACCACATGGACCGGCTGGAAGCCGTCGGCCGCCGACTGGGCCATGTCTATGACGTGATCGGGCTGGAGGTCGGGTCGAAATCGCACACCTACGCCTGGGACTCGACCGGAACGGGACAGAACTTCCGCAAGATCACCCTGTTCCCCGGCCAGTCGAAGGCCGACCTGTCGAAGGCCGCGGTCTACCGCGCCCTGCTGCGCGAATGCCGGCGCGTCGACGCGCGCTTCGTCTTCCTGTGCCATTACGAGGATCCGGACGTCTTCGCGCTAGCCCTGACCATGCGGCTGACGGGGCGCAAGGTCATCAACATGAATGCGTCCAAATACGACGACAAGCCGCGCATCCTGTGGCGGGAGATGGTCAAGAGCGTCTTCTACTCCCCCTATCAGGCGGGGATCGGCGGCAGCCACCGCACGGTGGATTACTTCCGCCTGTTGGGACTCCCGAAAGACAGACTCTATATCGGGTACGACACGCTGTCCCTGGACCGCATCCGGCGGCTGTCCGGGATGGAGCCGGCCCCTGGGGGAGTACCCTTCGCCGACCGCCACTTCACCATCATCGCGCGTTTCGTCCCGAAGAAGAACTTGTTCCGGGCGGTCGAAGCCTACGACATTTACCGGCGGCTGGCCGGTCCGGCCGCCCGTCCGCTCCACCTCTGCGGGTCCGGTCCCCTGGAGGCGGATCTGCGGGCCGAGGTGACCCGGCGCGGGCTGGACGGATCGATCATCTTCCGCGGTTTCCTGCAGGAGAAGGGGATCGCTGAAACGCTGGGGTCCACGCTGTGCCTGCTTCTGCCGTCCTTGGAGGAGCAGTTCGGTCTGGTGGTGAACGAGGCATTGGCCATGGGGGTTCCGACCATCCTGTCCGATCAGTGCGGCGCCCGCGACGTGCTGATCCGCAGCGGCCTGAACGGCCACATCGTGGAGCCGGACAACCCCGAGGGGCTGGCGCGCTACATGCTGTCGGTCGCGGGGGATGAGGATGAATGGCGCCGTCTGAGCCTGAACGGGCGGCCTTTCCAGGCCTTGGCCGATGCCAGCTTCTTCGCCCAGTCGGTGGAGAAGGCCGTGGTGGCGCTGGGCGGCCCGAAGGCGGAGCGCAGCGCGGACACGGAGTATGCGTCCGACTATTCCGCCGACCCGGAGGGTGGCCAGCATGGCCGGTCCGCCGGAGCGGCACTGACCGGGAGTTGACGATGGAACGGAACGCGCGCACCCATGTGGTCGTCTCGGGACGGCTGCCGCCGCCGGTGGACGGGATGAGCCGGGTGACCGCCCTGGTGCTGGAACGTCTCCAGGACCGCATGCGGGGGCGCGGCCGTGTCGAGGTGGCCGACCTGTCGCCGGGATGGAACGGCGGCGGCGCCGCCTACCACCTGCGCAAGATGGCGCGGGTGTTCGGGACCATGGGGCGGTTGGCTGCCGGGCTGAGCAAGGCCGACCGGCGCTTCTACATGCCGGTCGATTCGGGTTGGGGTGCGCTTTACACCGCGGCGCTTGCCGGCACCGCGC
Organism: Azospirillum sp.; assembly: GCF_035628975.1. GTDB lineage: Bacteria > Pseudomonadota > Alphaproteobacteria > Azospirillales > Azospirillaceae > Azospirillum. The sequence goes on from NZ_DASPIS010000103.1 coordinate 149,695, forward strand.
GCCTGTTCGGCTACGAGCGGGTGCTGCACCACCATTCCTTCGCCACCATCAGCAAGCCGACCTGGCGGATGCGGCTGCTGACCCGGGTGGCCGGTGCCGACTGCACCCATGTGCTGCTGTGCCCGGCGATGCAGATGCGGTTCCAGTCGATCTATCCGGCGGCGCGCAGCTGCATGACCATGTCCAACGCCATCTTCTCCGTCCCAGACGCGATCCCGCGCCCGCGGCGCGACGGCCCGCTGCGCATCGGCCACCTGTCGAACCTGTGCAGCGAGAAGGGGTTGGACACGCTGTTCGCCCTGCTGCGCGCCCTGCAACTGGACGGGGTGGACGCCAAGCTGGTGCTGGCCGGCCCCGGCCTGAAGCCGAAGGACAATGCGATGATCGCCGCCGGGCTGATGGCCTTCGACGGGGCGGTCGAGTATCACGGCCCGGTCCATGGCGAGGCCAAGGAGGCGTTCTACCGCGACATCGACGTCTTCGTCTTCCCCACCCGCTACCGCAATGAAGCGCAGCCGCTGGTCCTGTTCGAGGCGATGGCCGCCGGCGTGCCGGTTGTGGCCTATGAGCGCGGCTGCATCGGTTCCGACATCCCGGCCGACGGGCTGGTCCCGCAGGATGCCGACTTCGTGAAAGCGGCATTGCCGATCCTGGCGGCCTGGGCCGACGACCGCGAGGCTCTGGCCGTCGCGTCCGCCCAGACGCTGACCCGCGCACGGGTGGCTTACGAGACCAGCCGCACCGGCCTGGACCTGCTGCTCGACCGCATCGCCGGCCCGCACCCCGCGACCGCCGCCGCCGCCGTGCCGGCCAAGCGCAGGGTGGCGGGGTAGGGGAGGCCACCGCTTCATCGGCCGTCATTCCCGCGAAGGCGGGAATCCAGGCGGCTCGGCAGCCGAACCGCGGAGTTTCCTGGATCCCCGCCTTCGCGGGGATGACGGCTGAAAGACGTGGCTGCGGCAGGCGCAACCACACTACACCCCGCCACCCAAAGTCCCACCCAACGGCAGCGCCGTCTCGAACTTGATCTCCTTCAGGGCGAAGTTGGAGCGGATGCGGACCTGGAAGGGCAGCTGGAAGACGAACTCCTCCAGGAAGCGGTTGTAGTCGGCGATCGCCCGCACCGCGACCCGCAGCAGATAGTCGGCATCGCCCGACACCGCATAGCATTCCAGCACCTCCGGCCGCTTGCGCACCGCGTCGATGAAGACGGCGGCGGTCTCGGCCGAATGGTGGTCGAGCGTCACATGGGCGAACACGCACTCCCCCACCGACGCCGCCTTTGGATCGACCAGCGCCGTGTAGCGGCGGATCACCCCTGTCTCCTCCAGCGAGCGCAATCGGCGCCAGCAGGAGGAGGGGGAGGTGCCGACCCGGTCGGCAAGCTCCTGCACGGTCAGGCGCGAATCCTCCTGCAGGGCGATCAGGATTTTGACGTCGATTTCCGATAGAGTGGCAGGCAACGGACGGTTTCTCCGACTGGGCGCCGTTCAGCGAAAAATCCTGCCAAAATCATAGGTGTGCCGGCCCCACTTTGAAAGCTATTTCCACGAACAGTCCGGCATACTGATCGCATAACAAACCAAGGGAGATGCGATCATGGCCGACATGTGGGAAAACCCGATGAAGACCGACGGATTCGAGTTCATCGAATTCACCGCGCCGGACACCGTGGCGCTGGGCCGCCTGTTCGAGCAACTGGGCTTCTCGGCGATCGCCCGCCACCGGTCCAAGGACGTGACGCTCTATCGCCAGGGCGACGTGAACTTCATCGTCAATGCCGAGCCGTCGGGCTTCCCACGCAATTTCGCCGCCCAGCACGGCCCGTCGATCTGCGCCATCGCCTTCCGCGTCGCCGACGCCGCCTTCGCCTACCGCCGTGCGGTGGACCTCGGCGCCTGGGGCGTCGAGAACCGAGTCGGCGCGATGGAGTTGAACATCCCCGCCATCAAGGGCATCGGCGATTCGCTGATCTACCTCGTCGACCGCTATGGCGAGCGCGGCAGCATCTATGAGGTCGATTTCGTGCCGCTGCCGGGTGTGGATCAGCATCCAAAGGGCGCCGGCCTGACCTACATCGACCACCTGACCCACAACGTCCACACCGGGCGGATGGAGGAGTGGGCCGGCTTCTACACCCGCCTGTTCGGCTTCCGCGAGATCCGCTACTTCGACATCGAAGGCAAGCTGACCGGCCTGCGGTCGAAGGCGATGACCAGCCCCTGCGGCAAGATCCGCATCCCGATCAACGAGTCCGCCGACAACAAGTCGCAGATCGTCGAATATCTGCGCGACTACAAGGGTGAAGGCATCCAGCACGTCGCGCTCGGCACCAACGACATCGTCCACACGGTGGAGACGATGCGCGGCCTGGGCACCCCGTTCCAGGACACGCCCGACACCTATTACGAGCGCATCGACGCCCGCGTGCCTGGCCACAACCAGGATCTGAAGCGGCTCCAGGCCAACCGCATCCTGGTCGACGGCGCGCCGACCGAGGGCCAGGGCCTGCTGCTGCAGATCTTCACCCAGAACGTCATCGGCCCGATCTTCTTCGAGATCATCCAGCGCATCGGCAACGAGGGCTTCGGCGAAGGCAACTTCAAGGCGCTGTTCGAATCCATCGAGCTCGACCAGATCCGCCGCGGCGTGCTGAGCGAAAACGCGGCCTGATCTTCAGGCGCGCTTCACAGCCAGGGTTCCGAACGCCGTCCGGTCGCAAGGCCGGGCGGCGTTTCCGCTTTGGGACGCACTTGAACTAAATTTCCATAATGATAGTTATGCATTTTCGGTGCGCCCTCAAGGCCGGCGCATTCGCGCCGGTCCGGGTCACTCCGCCCGTGTGTGGGCGTCGAAGCGTTCCCGATCGCTCTTGTCGCTCATGAAGATGGCGAAGGGGCGCAACGCGTCGGCGTGGTTCAGGGTGATGGCGATCAGCACGGCCATCGGGGCCGCCAGCAGCGCGCCGGCGGCTCCCCACAGCCAGCTCCACAGCAGAAGCGCGATCATCACCACCAGCGGCGAGATCGCCAGCTGCTTGCCCTGCATGTGCGGCGCCACGAAGTTGCCCATCACCTGCTCGATCACCAGCAGGCCGGCGGCGACGGCCGTCGCGGTGCCGGCGTCCTTGGTCGCCACGGTCAGCAGGACCGGAAGCGCCCCGGCCACCACCGATCCCACCACCGGCACATAGTTCAGCAGGAAGGCCAGCAGGCCCCACAGCAGGACCAGATCCACCCCGAACAGCGACAGCCAGCCGATATAGAGCGCAGCGGTGATAAGCCCCAGCACGCTGCTGACCACCAGATAGCGGCGGAACTGCTGGGCGATGGCGGCCACCGCCTCCACGGCGGTTTGGCAGCGCTCGCGGCCCAGCGTCATGACGATCTTTTCGCGCCAGATCGGCGCCTCCAGTTGCATCAGCAGGGCGAGGAAGACGGTCAGCACCAGAATGGAGGCCGTCTGGCCGGCCGATGAGAGGGCCGCCTTGGCGAAGCCGGTGATCGGGTCGGCCGGCACCTCGCCGCCGCCCTGCCCGACCTGCTGGCCGCTCCCCTGCCCGGCCGCCGGCCCCAGATCGGCCTTGGCGCCCTGGATCCACTGGTTGACCTTCGCCCACAGCTTGCCCAGCGCCTCGGCATATTGCGGGAAATCCTCCGCCACGCGCTGTGCCACCAGCGCCATGCCGCCGAAGAAGGCGGCCAGGATGCCCAGGATCAGCAGCATCGATGCGGCCAGTCCCAGCCAGGACAGGCGGCGCGGCACCCGCTCGCGCATCCAGCGGCTGACCGGGGCGACGGCGACGGCGACGAAGAAGGCCGAGATGACCGGGATCAGAATCGAGGCTGCCGCCTGCAGCAGCCAGAGTACCGCCACCCCGGCCAGGATGCCGAGCAGCCAGAGGGCGAGGTTGACGCGGTCGATGCGCCCCCTGCCCTGCCGCTGCCCGTCATCCCCCTGGCCGTCATCCCAGCGCCCGCCATCCGTTCCGCTGTCCACGCTCTCCGCCTCCGCATGCCGATCCTGCGCCGCCGGGACGCTCGTTCTAGACGCAGTTCCGGGCCTTTAGGTTCCATTCGCCCGACAGGGTGCCTCCCGCGGGAGGTGATCCCGTCACGCCAAGTCAGCGGTCCAAAAAAGTAGCGTTTGAGCTTATTTCGCAACGCTTTCGACAAATACAAACAGTCAGGCTCAAGGTGGCTGGCGAAAATCTGCCGATCACCCGATCCGGGTTTCTACTGAGCGCGGAAGTTTCGTTTTTGGCTGAATCATGACCAAGGAGCGATGCCCGTTTTTTGTCTCATTCATGCCACGGGAAACCGCCTCATTCATAATTTCCTAACCATAAGTGTTAGTACCCAATTAAGGCTAACAGACGAGCCTGCGGAACAAGGCGATACCCATAAAGCGGAGTTCCAAAATGGCTACCACCAACACCGACGGCACGATCCAGGTCACCTTCGCGGTCAATGCCTGGGGCACCGTGGCCGGCGGGAAATGGC
>NZ_DASPIS010000104.1:0-58138 GCF_035628975.1 Azospirillum sp.
TCGCCGAGAACCTCGACCCGTTGCAAGTCTCGTTCGCTCATCGTGATCCAGCCCATCGCCAGCCTCCCAGCCGTCGAAAACGGGATGGAAGACTGACACTTCTATGTTGCGCTGGACTGACATTTTAGCTTTGCGCCTACACACAAAAAACGCATAACGGTTCTTATGTAAAATAAGGCGTGACCGGGGCAGGGCTGCGGGTAATCCCTGATCGAAAAATCGCGGGGTGCCTGCGCAGGGATCCTGCACTTAAGGCGTATAAACCGATGACGGCAACCGGGAGCGGGCGGAAGACGGCGTGGAGCCTACCGAGGAGACGGTGACGGACGAGGCGCTGATGGCGAGCGCCGCGGCCGGCGACCGGAAAGCGTTTGGAACACTCACGCGCCGACATCTGCGCCGCAGCATCGCCTTGGCCCAACGGGTGGTCGGGAACGCCGCCGACGCTGAAGAGGTCGCGCAGGACGCCTTCCTGCAGATCTGGGCCAACGCCGACCGCTGGCGCGGCGACGGAACCCGCTTCACGACCTGGCTGTACAGGATCGTGGTGAACCGCGCCATCGACTACAAACGGCGGCGCAGCTTCGCCCCGCTCGACGATGCCGGCGAGATCGCCGATCCGGCCTGGAGCGCCGAAACGGTGATCGACGGCATCAGGATCGGTGCGGCGGTGGATGCCGCGATAGCGGCGCTGCCCGAACGCCAACGGGCGGCGCTCAGTCTCTGCTACCATGAGGAGATGACGTGCGCTGAGGCTTCGGAAATATTGCAGGTGTCTGTTTCGGCTATGGAAAGTCTGCTGGTCCGGGCGCGCCGCGTGGTGCGGGCCCGGCTTCAACCCCTGATCCGTCAGAAGGACGGTGCACGGTCATGACGCTCAAAGAGTTCAAACGCTACGCCGCGGCCTATGGTGCCGATCTGGACCGGTGGCCGCGCTCCACCCGGGTGGATGCGCTGACCCTTCTGGACGATAGCGCCGAGGCCCGTGACCTGCTGGCCGACGCCGCCGTCACCGATACGCTGCTGGATGCCGCATCGACTCCACTGGTCTCGTCCAGGCGGGAGGCGCAGGTCTATGCCCGCATCGCCGACTGTCTGTCCCAGCGGGTCGTCCCCGAATTCGTGCCGTGGTTCCTGTCGCGACCGCCCTTCCGCCCTGCCCCGCTCGCCGGATTCCTGGCCGGCATGGCGGTGATCGGGTTCCTCAGCTACAGCCAGGGTCTGGTCACCTTCGAAAAGACGAGCACGCCCAACCTGTCGGGCGTGATGATCGTCAGCTATCTGGGAGACGTGCGATGACGCCGTCCATCCGGCGCCGTTGGCCCTGGTTCCTTCTGGTCGGGTCTCTTGCGCTGAACATGCTGGCGGGCGGCTTCGTCGTCGCCCATAGCTTCCGGCCGCCCCCGCCGCCTCCCGGACCGGAGCACATGCTGGAACGGCTGGTCGACGAGGTGTCGGACCGGTTGTCGCCGGCCGACGCGGCGATCCTGCGCAAGGCGCTTGACGATGCGCGGCCGCTGTTCGTCCGCATCCGCGTCGGCCGTGAGGAGTTCGCGCCGCGCCTGCGCACCGAATTGATGGCCGAACCCTTCGATCCCAAGCGGCTGACGGCCCTGTTCGAGAACATCCACGCCAACGATGCCGCGCTTCGGCGGGAGTTCGAGGCACGCGTCGCCGACACCCTGTCCCGCTTGTCCCCGGAAGGCCGCCTGCGTCTCGCTGAAAGCCGCCTTCCCTGATCCTTTCGGTTTCGACCGGCGGCAGACACTTCCGGGGTAAGGCCGGGACGGCATGTCCGTCCCGGCCCTTTTTCGTTCATCGCTGTGTGATCGCGGCATCCCGTCGCACAAAAAAGAAAAGGGCGGCCCCGCGCTATCGCCGCCGGGCCGCCCGTCAGTTTGGTTCGGGAGGAAACGCAACCAAGTTGCAAGCAGAGGTATGGGGCCGACATGGTTAACGGCGGATGAAGGGATGCGGAAAATCGGCCACTACCACCTTTTTGCGAAAAGCAAGGCCGAATAGCTCCGCTTCAGCTTCCTCCATCGGGCTCTCTGCCGAAAGGGCGGGGTGGCGCCGCACTGCCCCGACGCGGTATGACAGACGCCCTTTCATGTTGTCACCAGTCCGCAGGATCCCTGCCTCATGCTGTCCATCAGCCAGCGCATCGCCGACGAACTGTCGGTCCGCGAGTCCCAGGTCGCTTCCGCCATCGCCATGCTCGACGAGGGATCGACCGTTCCCTTCATCGCGCGCTACCGCAAGGAGGCGACCGGCGGCCTGGACGACACCCAGCTCCGCACCCTTGAGGAGCGGCTGGGCTACCTGCGGGAGCTGGAGGACCGCCGTGCCAGCATCCTGTCGACCATCCAGGAGCAGGGCAAGCTGACGCCCGAACTGGAACGCCAGATCCGCCAAGCCGACACCAAGACCCGGCTGGAGGACCTCTACCTCCCCTACAAGCAGAAGCGCCGCACCAAGGCCCAGATCGCCCGTGAAGCCGGGCTGGAGCCGCTGGCCGACGCGCTGCTGGCCGACCCTACGAGGCAGCCGGAGGCCGAGGCTACCGCCTTCGTGGATGCCGAAAAGGGCGTCGCCGACGTCAAGGCGGCGCTGGACGGCGCCCGCCACATCCTGGTGGAACGCTTCGGTGAGGATGCCGAACTGGTCGGCCGCTTGCGCACCGCCATGGCCGACAAGGGCGTCGTCACCTCCAAGGTGATCGAGGAGAAGAAGGCGGAGGGCGCCAAATTCTCCGACTATTTCGACTTCTCGGAGAACTGGTCCAAGCTGCCGTCGCACCGGGCGCTGGCCCTGTTCCGCGGCCGGGCGCAGGGCGTGCTCGACATCCGCCTTGACCTGCCCGTCGAGGAGGGCCAGCCCCACCCGGCCGAGGGCGCCATCGCCGTCCACACCGGCATCCGCGACCAGGGCCGCCCGGCCGACAAGTGGCTGTCCGACGTGGTGCGCTGGACCTGGAAGCTGAAGATCGGTCCGCATATCGAAACCGACCTGATGGGCGCCTTGCGTGAGCGGGCGGAGGACGAGGCGATCCGCGTCTTTGCCCGCAACCTGCACGATTTGCTGCTGGCCGCCCCCGCCGGCCCGCGCGCCACCATCGGGCTCGATCCCGGCATCCGCACCGGCGTCAAGGTCGCCGTCGTCGATTCCACCGGCAAGCTGGTGGAGACGACGACCATCTATCCGCACCCGCCGCGCAACGACTGGGACGGCTCCATCGCCGTGCTGGCGGCGCTGGCGGCGCGGCACAAGGTGGAGCTGATCTCCATCGGCAACGGCACCGCCTCGCGCGAGACCGACAAGCTGGCCGCCGACCTGATGAAGCGCCATCCCGAGCTGTCCCTGACCAAGCTGGTGGTCAGCGAGGCCGGCGCCTCGGTCTATTCGGCCTCGGAAACCGCGGCGCACGAGTTCCCCAACCTGGACGTCAGCCTGCGCGGCGCGGTTTCCATCGCCCGGCGCCTGCAGGACCCGCTGGCCGAGTTGGTGAAGATCGAGCCGAAGTCGATCGGTGTCGGCCAGTACCAGCATGATGTCGCCGGCGGCAAGCTGGCCCGCTCGCTGGACGCCGTGGTCGAGGATTGCGTGAACGCGGTCGGTGTCGACCTCAACACCGCCTCCATCCCACTGCTGACCCGCGTGTCGGGCCTGAACGAAACCATCGCCCGCAACATCGTCGAGCATCGCGACCGCAACGGCGCCTTCCGCTCGCGCAAGCAGCTGCTCGACGTGGCGCGGCTGGGTCCGAAGACCTTCGAGCAGGCCGCAGGCTTCCTGCGCATCCGCGACGGCGAGAATCCGCTCGACGGCTCCGCCGTCCATCCGGAAGCCTATCCGGTGGTCCAGCGCATCGTGAAGACCACCGGCCGCGACCTCGGCAGCGTCATCGGCGACGCCCGCTTCCTGCGCGGCCTGGATGCGGAGGAGTTCACCGACGAGCGCTTCGGCTTGCCCACCATCGAGGACATCATCAAGGAACTGGAGAAGCCCGGCCGCGACCCGCGTCCGGAGTTCAAGACCGCCACCTTCAAGGAGGGTGTGGAGGACCTGAAGCATCTCCAGCCCGGCATGATGCTGGAGGGTGTCGTCACCAACGTCACCGCCTTCGGCGCCTTCGTCGACATCGGCGTCCACCAGGACGGGCTGGTGCATATCTCGCAGCTGGCCAACAGCTTCGTGAAGGATCCTCACACAGTGGTGAAGGCCGGCGACGTGGTGAAGGTGAAGGTGCTGGAGGTCGACATCCCCCGCAAGCGCATCGCCCTGACCATGCGCATGGGCGAGGAAGCCCCGCGTCCCCCACGGAGGGAGGAGCGCCGTGAGGAACGGGGATCGGCGCGTCCGCAGCAGGGGGCGCCGCAGCAGGACCGTCGTCCGGCGGTGCCCGCGGCCAAGGCTGCATCGAAACCGGCCAAGGCGCCGGAGCCGGTCAACAGCGCCTTCGCCGAGGCGTTCGCCAGAGCGCAGTCTGGCAAGAAGAAGTAAGGGTTAGGGAGCGGATGCCCCCTCCCTCCCACGGCGTCGCCGCGGGTCCCTCCCTCCCCCGTCTTCGACGGGAGAGGGTGAGTTTGCGATGCGGCGGCTGTCCCCTCTCCCACCGAAGGTGGGGGAGGGTTAGGGAGGGGGCAGAGCGTCCGACATCAGACGGATACCCAATCCGCCGATGGCGGCGGCGGCAACCCGGTCGACCCAGCGTTTGGACCGCAGGTAGGCGGCGCGCGGCCGGCCGGCGGAAAACGCGGCGGCGACGATCGCGTACCAGCCGGCCTCGATAAGAAAGACCGCCGGCGGCAGGAAGACGAACAGCCACATCGGTGGCTCGGCCGGCATCAGCGCCGCAAAGATGCTGCCGTAAACCAGTGCCGTCTTCGGGTTGCTCAGTTGCGTCAGCAGTCCGAACAGCAGCGGCCGCATCAGCCCGGCGGGCGCGGTCTGCCCCTCATCCGCCACCACCAGCGCCTCGGCGGCTCCGCGCCAGATGCGGACGGCGAGATAGAGCAGGTAGGCACCGCCCGCCAGCTTCAGAATCGCATAGAGCCAGCCGACCTGCGACAGCAGCGCATGCAGCCCCAGCAGGGCCAGGGACGCGAAGAACACCCCGCCGATTCCCATGCCGAGCGCGGTGGCCAGACCGGCCCGGCGGGATACGGCGACGGAGGTGCGGGCGACCAGCACGAAGCTAGGCCCCGGGCTGGCTGCACCGACCGCTATGGCCCCGGCGATGCTGACGAAGGCAAGTACGGGATCCATGATCGCTCCCCTTCCGCTTGAAAGTGGAGACGATAGCACAACCGCGGGCGCGCACGAACGCTCGACAAAAAAAGTCCCCTCGTCCGCGGGGGGAACGAGGGGACAAAGGCCGATGGCTTGGCCGTTACGGGGATGTCATTCGGCCGCCATCAGCACCGGAGCCTCGTCACGCACCCGGTTCGCCGCCACATAGCGGTCCAGCGCTTCGAGGCATTCGCTGAGGGTTCCGGAACCGACCGCGCGGCAGTCCTCGAAGGCGTGCGGCTCGGGGCGGAACCAATGGGTGATGTAGCATTCCTCGCGCCCGTCCAGGCTGAGGGTGAGGGCGAAGCGGCCCTCACGCCCGATGCGGGCTTGAGCGGCGCGCAGACGCGCCTGGACCTCTTCTATCGTCATGAGATGATATCCTTCCCTTGATGCCGCCTGCCATCAGGCGGCGTGGGCGAACGTCCTGTCTTTCGATTGCCCGTCTTCCGATTCCGAGTCTTCCAACCGTCGAGCCCAGTCGATGTCACGCGCCAGAGAATCGACGAGGACGCGTGCCGCCCCTGCGCTCTCCGCCGGGGTGTCGGACCGCAGCAGTCCCGACAGCCGCATCGCCAACGTTTCGGCTTCCGCCTCCACCCAGCGGGCGTAGTGGCGGCGGCGCTGGTCGCGGTTCCAGTACCAGCGGGGCAGCTGGGCGTTGGCGCGTTCGAACTCGCCTTCCCAGGCGCTCATGCGGAACAACCCGCTGGGCGACCGGTCGCCGATGTCATGAGTCGTCTGGGTCATGGCCATCCGTCAGGCGGCTTCCCGCCCGTCCTCTTCCTCGCGCTTAAGAATCTCGGCCTTCTTCTGGGCGAACAGGCCGGTGATGCGGTGCTGGGCGGCGCGGTCGACGGTGCCGATCTCCCGCAGGCGGGTGCCGACGCCCGACCGCCAGACCTCTTCCAGATCATCCAGATCCAGGCAGGCGCCCAGCCGGCGCTTCACCTCCGCCTCGAAGGCTTCGACGGCGGCGGGCTGCAGGTCCGGGTTGGACTTGGCGGCATAGAAAGCCTCCGACTCCTCCCGGTACTTGCTGTCGTCGAACTGGCCCATATAGACGTCGGCGGCCAGACCCAGCTGCAGCAGGCATTTGCCGACCGCGTCGGTCATCGACATCTTGAAGCACTCGTCGTCCGGCATCTCCATCCCGTTGCGGCGGCGGACCATCTCGGTCCCGCCCCATTGCGGGCCGGTGAAGCACTTCTCCCTGGTCTCCGGGTCGATGTACCAGACGCGGGCGCAGATGAAGATCATCCGTTCCGCGATGGTCCAGTCCACCTGCTCATAGCCCCAGCCCTTGCCGATCGGACCGAACACCTCGGTCATCATCTGGAAGCGCCAAGTCGGGTCGATCTGCGTGCCACGGAAGCCGCCGGAGCGGGTGAAGGGCTTGGTCGCCTTCGGGTCGGTGCGCTTCAGCCGGTTCCACAGGAACATGGTGTCGATGCGCTGCGGCTCCGCCGCCCGGCTGCCGCCGGCGGACCCCTTGGAGCCTTGCGAGCCGCGGCTGCCGCCGGACTTCGGTTCGACCGGAGTGGTCTCCGTCACGTTGGACTCGGTGGCACCGGATTCTGCCACGTTGGATTCGGCGGCTTCAGTGTCGGCAATGACGTGGTCGGTCTTGCTCATGCGTCCCATGATTTGGGTCCTTCTTGTCCAAACGTTTCGGCTCTCCCCTCACCCCAGCCGGCGGTCAGCACTGTTTCCAGGCTGAGTTCCACCGCGTTCGGGTCAGCGGAGTGCTCTTCAGGTGATTGGGGCCAGGATTGCGCGTCGGCCAGGGCACGGCGCGGCGGTGCGCCGTAGCGCAGGCTGAGCCGGCCTTCGCGATCGCGCGCGAGATAGAGGCCGCCGGAACGGCCGTCCGGCTGGTCGATAGCGACGAAGGCGATGCGGGCATCGTCGGGCATCAGCGCCTTCAGGGCAGCCTCATCCTCCTTCACCTCCAGCGCCGCCGTCCGGTTGGCGACCAGCCGGTCGGCCAAGGCCCGGAAGCGGTTGTGGCGCCCCATGTCGAAGACGCGGCCGTTCTCATAGGACGGGCCGTCCATCGGCAGCGGGTCCGACGGCTCGACGTCGTTGACGACGTGCCACCAGAAGGCTTCCAGCGTTTCCACCAGCCGTTCGACATCGTCCGGCCGGCGCTCCACCGTCACCAGGCTGTGGCCGGTCGGGCGCAGGATCGACAGCAGCGCACGGTCCAGCCCTACCACCTCCAGCTGATGCTGGATCTGCCAGTGATAGCGGCGGGCGAGGTCGGCATCGCTCTGGAAGCCGCTGTTGAACTTCGCCTCCACGATCGTGTCGAGCGCACCGCCCGCCTCGCTGCCGGTCAGGAAGTCGGGGTGCGCCACCATCCAGTCATGATCGGCATGGCGGTAGGTGTCGGGTGCCGCCACGCAGGGTATCCCGGTCGCATGGGCGACGAAGCGCGGGTGCAGATGCTCGGTCGCGATGCCGATCTGCACGGCGGCGACGAGGTCGAGGTTGTCGGGATCGACCCGGCCGGTCTTCTCGCGCCACAGCGACAGCCAGTCGCCGGCCATCACGCGCGTGGCGTCCGACGAGCCGATCCGCCCTGCCCTCAATTCCCGCTGCGCCTGAGTGATCGCCATGCTGCCCCGACAACTCCGGTTCCGGCCCCTTGCTTGGAGGCCGCCATTCCGGCTTCGAAGCGTAACCGTCGCTGCGATATCGCAGCATCATTTTCAGGCCGCCTCACCGGACCCTGAATATGGGATGCGAACACGCAGCTTTCAAGAACAAAACGTGAACCTATGGCTTGGCCGTAGACCAGCGCAAAGTCCTGGAAACACGCTATATTTGGTGTCTTCTGGCGGGAGTCGTCACAAGACAAAACGGACGGAGTAGACACGTCCGTTTTTGCGAGTCGCGGCGGATTGGAACGCGCGCCGCGACTCGGCGCGGCGCGCCCTTTTACATGCGAAGCGCTCGCACCACATGGACCGCGACTCCGGCGACATGCGCGCGGTCGATGGCGGTCGGGCGGCAGTCGGGATCGGTCGAAATCGGCATCAGATGCGGCGGGAAGAAGCGGTATCCGCAGATGGTGCCCTCCCCCACCGTCACCACCACGTCGCCGGTCTGCGGCGTCAGGACGTCCAGCGGCTCCAGCACCACGCAATCGCGCGGCAGCACGCCCGCCGCATCCAGGCTCTTGGACAGGATGCGGAGCGCGAAGGCGCGGCGGGAGGTCCGGCCGTCCATGGCGACTGACGACGCGCCGTCCTTCAGCGCTCCGGCCAGGAACGCCTCCCCTGCCCGTCTGCCGAGATCGAGGAAGATGTGGGCCTGCTCCAGGGTCAGCACCGGCACGCGGGAGACCGGCGCATAGGCATGGTCGTCGAGGAAGCGCGGCTCCGACCCGGCGACGCGGGCCAGCCGGGCCAGCGTGTCGGCGCTGGGCACGCTGCCCATGACGGGATCGCGCAGGAAGCGGGTCAGGTTGGTGGCGGTGACGTCGGCCAGCCGTGCCCAGCCGCCGGCACTCCAGCCCTTCGCCTCCATGACACCGGTCATCCAGCGCAGGATGGCGCGCCGCGTGTCGTCCATCGCTTTCCCCCTGACCTGCCCTTATCGCCCCCCGGCGTGCCTACCCCTGTCCTACACGGTACCGACGGGGTGAGGGAAGGCGCGATGGGCTAGGCATGCGTGCGAATTCGCAGTGCCGCCTTGGACTCCGCCGTAAAGGCCCCATCTGTGCGGCATCGAAACCGCAAGGGGAAACGCGACCATGATCGTCACCAGCACCGATTCCGTGGAAGGCCGCCCGGTCGCCCAGTATCTGGGCATCGTCGCCGGCGAGGCGATCATGGGCGTGAACGTGTTCCGCGACCTGTTCTCCTCCGTGCGCGACATCGTCGGCGGCCGGGCCGGCGGCTATCAGGCGGCGCTGCGCGAGGCGCGCGAGGCGGCCTTCGCCGACATGCAGGATGCTGCTCGTTCGCTCGGCGCCGACGCCATCGTCGGAGTGGACGTCGATTACGAGGTCCTGGGCAAGGAGAACGGCATGCTGATGGTGTCGGTCAACGGCACCGCCGTCCGCCTGCGTTGACGGCGCACCTAACCGTAAGCGTCAGCGAAGGCGTCTGGACAGACACAACCGTATGGGTAGACTGCCCGTCCAGCAAACAATTGGGAGGGGGTTGCCCATGCCTCGGGTTGTCCGCGGGTCCACTTGGTCCGCTCGTCTCGGCGGGCTCGCCATGGCCGCATGCCTGTTCGGCGCGCTGCCGGCGCTGGCGCTGGACGGCATCGTCGAGAAGAAGGTCTTCGAGATGCCGTCCTACACCACCGTCGGCGGCGGGACGATCAAGAACGTCCGCATCGGCTGGGAAAGCTACGGCAAGCTGAACGAGGCGAAGGACAACGTCATCCTCATCACCCATTTCTTCAGCGGCAACAGCCACGCCGCCGGGAAATACAAGGCGGAGGATGCGGCGCCCGGCTATTGGGACAGCATCATCGGTCCGGGCAAGCCGCTGGACACCGACAAATACTTCATCATCAGCTCCGACACGCTGGTGAACCTGTCGCCCAAGGACCCTACCGTCGTCACGACCGGCCCGGCCAGCATCAACCCGGACACCGGCAAGCCCTATGGCATGAGCTTCCCCATCGTCACCATCAAGGACTTCGTCAATGTCCAGAAGGCGCTGATCGACAGCCTGGGCATCAAGTCCCTGCAGGCGGTGATGGGCGGTTCCATGGGCTCGCTGCAGGCCTTCGAATGGGCGGCCGACCATCCGGACATGGTCAAGCGCGTCGTCGCCGCCATCGGCGGGCCGGAGGCCGATCCCTTCCTGATCGGCTGGCTGAACCTGTGGGCGGCGCCGATCAAGCTCGATCCCAACTGGAACAACGGCGATTATTACGGCAAGACGGAGCCGAAGGCCGGCCTGACCGAGGCGCTGAAGCTGGTCACCCTGCACGCCCGCCACTGGAAATGGGCCGACGCCGCCTTCGGCCGCAAATGGGCGGAAGAGGGCAAGGACCCGAAGGCCGCGATGGGCAACCAGTATGCCATCGAAGCCTGGCTGGACAAGGCGGCGTCCGGCCGCGCCGAGGTCAGCGATGCCAACCACTTCCTCTATCTGGTGAAGGCCAACCAGACCTTCGTCACCGGCAACGGCGCCTCGCTTGAGGATGGATTGGCGAAGATCAAGGCGCCTGTCCTGCTGATCCCGTCCGCCGACGACCTCGTCTTCCCGCCCGACCGCAACATGCGCCCGCTGAAGGACCGTCTGGAAAAGCAGGGCAACGGCGTGGAGTACACCGAGTCGATCACCTCGACGCTGGGTCATCTCGACGGTGTCGCGAACATCGCCAAGGCGGGGGACACGATCGCGCAGTTTCTGGCGAAGTGAGGGGCTTTGGGGCGCTGGCTTCGGTGCCCCCTCCCCATCCCTCCCCCGCCTTTGGCGGTGGAGGGGCTAGAACGCTTGTCGGCGTGATCGATTTGCATAGCGGCGGCAGTCCCCTCTCCCGCGATCGGACCGGCCTTCGGCCGGCCGAGGGCGGGGGAGGGTTAGGGAGGGGGGATCGGCAGCCGGCCCCCTACTCCCCCACCGGCGCCCCGCGGAAGTTCAGCAGGCTTGGCGCCTTGTCGATGATCTCTTCCAGGATCAGCGACGCCGTCTCCAGTTCCCGCTCCAATTCCGGGCCGAGCTTGCCCACGTAGTTGGGACGCCGCAGTTTTTCCGCCGCGTCGTGCAGGCTGCGCAGCTCCGCGACGAAAATCTCGCGGGCGCCCATCGGCAGGATCGGATTGGCCGACAGCACGAAGAAGAACCGCATGCTGGCGCGCACCAGCAGGGCCAGCATGACGGTGTCGAGCTTCTCGAACTGGTCGCGCAGGTCGTCGGACCGCGCATCGACCAGATTGCGCATGCGCTGCTCAATCAGGATGACCAGCGCCTGGAACTCCCCCACCTTGTCGCGAAAGTCGCGGTAGGCGCCGAAGCTGTGCTTGCTCGCCTCATGCTCCGCCAGCTGGGCCAGCTTGGAGGCTTCGCGGCACTGGCGCTCCAGGGCGCCCAGCAGTTCCTTGACCTCGGCTCGGGTGTATTGGCGCTTGCTCATGGCGGTCGGCGGGGGCTCGGCAGGAATCGGACGGACCGGGCCAAGCTATAGCACAACCCGCGGGCGACAACCTATGCCGCTCGCAGGCCTCTCCTTCAATGGTCCGCCTTCACCGGCCCGCCCGGACGACGCACCAGCGGCATGAACAGCAGCGCGCCGAAGAACACCGCCGACATCAGCAGCATGGCGTCGTTGAAGGTCAGGATCAGCGCCTCGCGCTGGACCAGCCCGACCAGCCGGGCCATCGCCGCGGCGGTCGGATCGGCGACCAGACCGTCGAAGCGCTGGCTGAGGTTGTCGACCATCTGCTGCACCTCCGGCCGGGCGAGGTTCACGTTGTCGCCCAGACGGTTCAGGTGCAGGGCATTGCGGTCGGTCAGCACCGTGTTGATCGCCGCCAGTCCGATGGCGCCGCCCAGGTTGCGCATCAGGTTGTACAGGCCGGACGCGTTCTTCAGCTTGTCCGGCGGCAGGGTGCCGAGCGCCACGCTGTTGATCGGAATGAAGCACAGCATCAGCGACATGCCGCGCACCGCCTGGGGCACGAACAGCTCCCAGAATCCGGTCTCGGCGGTGAAGTGGCTGTTCATCCAGACGCCGCTGCCGAACAGGATCAGCCCCAGCGCCAGCATGGCGCGCAAATCCATCCGCTTCGACAGGGCGCCGGCGATCGGGGCGGACATGAACTGGAAGGCGCCGGTCACGAACATGATCTCGCCGATCTGCAGGCTGTTGAAGCCGCGCACGCGCGCCAGGAACAGAGGCTGCAGATAGACCGACCCGTAGAGCCCGATGCCGAGGATGAAGCTGTAGAGTGACCCGATGGCGAAATTGCGGTCGGCGAAGGCCCGCAGTTCCACGATGGGATTGCGGTAGGACAGCACCCGCCAGAAGAATCCGATGCCGCCGATCGCCGCCACCACGGCAAGCGCCAGGATGGCCTCGTCGTCGAACCAGTCGTTGCGCGGCCCCTCCTCCACCACATATTCCAGGCTGCCCAGGAAGGTCGCCATCAGCAGCAGGCCGATGAAGTCGAAGCCCTTGCGCAGCTCCGGATTCGGCCGGTCGACATCCACCAGCAGCCAGACCAGCGAGGTCACGATGATGCCCGGGATCACGTTGGCCAGGAACAGCCAGTGCCAGGACATGTGCTGGGTCAGATAGCCGCCCAGCGTCGGGCCGATGGTGGGCGCCATGGTGGCGACGAGGCCCATCATCACCGACACCCCGGCCCGCTTCTCCGGCGGGAAGATCATGAAGCTGGTGGCGAAGACCGTGGGGATCATCGCCCCGCCGATGAAGCCCTGGAGCGCACGCCAGACGATCATCGATTCGATGCTGCCGGCGAAGGCGCAGGCGACGCTGGTCAGGGTGAAGCCGGCGGCCGCAACGGTGAACAGCACGCGCGTGGACATGATGCGCGACAGGATGCCCGACAGCGGGATCATCACGACCTCCGCGATCAGGTAGGAGGTCTGCACCCACGAGATCTCGTCGGCGCTGGCCGCCAGCCCCGCCTGGATTTCCGACAGCGAGCTGGAGACGATCTGGATGTCCAGGATCGCCATGAACATGCCGACGACCATCGCGAAGAAGCCGACGATGTCGCGCGTGGAGAGCGGGCGCATGCCCTGGGCCGGAGTAGCCATGGAACCGCTGCCTTCGATGGCGGCCGACGGAATCCCGCCCGGGGATGGCTCCGGCCAAAACAGTGCTGGGATTGGTGACGGGGACGCCGCCCCAGAAGGGGGGAGGTGGGCGGCGTCCCCGCCGGACCGTGGCCGCCGTTACTTGGCGGCCACCGCCTGCTTGTCGGCGAGCGCGCCGAACACGCCGCCGGCGGTCACATGCGGCAGGGCGTCGGCACCGCGGGTGTCGACCTCCGCCACCACCGACAGGCCGGGGCGCAGCAGGCCGGCCAGCGCGTTGTCGCGCGGCAGGGCGATGCGCACGGGCACGCGCTGGACGATCTTGGTGAAGTTGCCGGTCGCGTTCTCCGGCGGCAGGAGCGAGAACTTGGAGCCCGAGGCCGGGGCGAAGCTCTCCACAATGCCCTCCAGGTGACGGTCGGGGAAGGCGTCGACCGAGATGCTGACATGCTGGCCGGGGCGCATGCGCGACAGCTGGGTCTCCTTGAAATTGGCGACCACATAGACATCGGGCAGCGGGACCAGCGACAGCAGCTGCACGCCCGGCCGGGCATACTGGCCGACCTGGACGCCGCGGTTGCCGATCACGCCGTCGACCGGCGCCCGCACCACCGTGTTCTCCAGGTCGATGCGCGCGGTCTTCAGCGTCGCCTCGGCCTGGGCCAGATGGGCCTCGGTCTCCGTCCGCGTGGCGCGCAGGACGTTGACCTGCTCGTTCTCCGAGGCCAATGCCGCCCGCGACTTGGCGACCTGGGCCACCGCCTTGCGCAGGTCGGCGTCGGCCGTCTCCAGCTTCTGCCGGCTGGTCCAGCTGTCGTTGGCGAGCGAGCGGCTGCGCTCGAACTCCTGCTGGGCGCGGCGCTGCTCGGCCTCGGCGCTCGCCAGCGTGGCGGCGGCCTGGTCGATCACCGTGCGCTGCAGCTCCAGCTTGGTGTCCAGCGTGCCGAGCGCAGCCCGCTGGGCCGTCACCGCAGCTTCGGCTTCCGCGACCTTGGCACGGAAATCCTGGTCGTCCAGCACCGCCAGCACGTCGCCGGCCCGGACCAGCTGGTTCTCTGCGGCCTTCACGTCCCGGACATAGGCGGAGACCTTAGGGCTGACGACGGTGATGTCGCTCTGCACATAGGCGTTGTCGGTCGATTCCATGAACCGGCCTTCCCGCCACCAATTTTCTCCGGCGACGGCACCGCCGGCCAGCACGGCAAGCGCAACGCCCGACAGCACGATCTTCCGCACGCCATTCGCCATTGTCTCTATCCCCAATCCACCGCGGTCCAAGCCCCCTTTTCCGGATTGCGCTCTTGCCGGCGCCGCGGAAAAGAAACTGAACCGTTCAGTTTAGTCTTGCCGGAAGATGGCGAAGGGCCTATCTGTTGTCAAGACAGAACTGAACGGTTCAGTTTTCGAAAACAGCGTGTCTGGGGGCTTGTCGGGCGATGCGGAACGCGGTAGGGGCCAGGAACATGGACTCAGGCGAGGCGCGTATGACCACCTTGGTTGCCCCCACTCCCGAAGCAGGTTCCAAGCCGGCCCAGATCATGGAGGCCGCGGGCGCCCTGTTCCTGGAGCATGGCTACAGCGCCGTCAGCATGGATGCGGTCGCCAAGAAGGCGAACGTGTCCAAGGCCACGCTGTACGCGCATTTCGGCAGCAAGGAAGAGCTGTTCCGGGCGATGGTCGCCTGCGAATGCGCCAATTCCGTCATGAGCAGCGTTTGGGACGACGCGATGCGTCTGCCGGCGGCGGACGGACTTCGCCTGATCGGACGGACTTTCGTCCGCTTCATCGCCTCGCCGAAGGCGCTGGGGGTCTACCGGATGGTGTTGGGCGAGGTGCTGCGCCAACCCCAGCTTGCCCAGGCCTTCTACGAGAGCGGCCCGGCCGAGACCTTCCAGCGTGCCGGCCAGTTCATGGCCCATGTGGCGGCCAATGGCGAGTTGGCGATCGCCGACTGCGACCTCGCCACCCATCAGTTCTTCGGCCTGCTGAAGGCGAACATGCACATGAAGCTGCTGCTGTGCCTCAGCGAGCGGCCGAGCGACGAGGAACTGGAACGCTTCGTCGATGCGGCGGTCGACCTGTTCGTGAAGGGCTATGCGCCGGACAAGCGGTAAGGTTCCGCAATCGTCCTCGATAACAATAGATCGGCAATAGAGAGAACTCCCGATCCAGAGTTCGTCTCGGACGACTTGTCAGCGGCATAGGGTTCGTATAGCGTGCCGATGACATACTGACGTAATCGGGCGTGGCGGATCGGCGGATGAATTTCGACACGACCTTCATCGCGCAGGTGATCACCGTCATCGGCTTTGCCGTGGGCCTGTCCATCGTCGTGGCGTCCGGCCGCTATCCGCGCCACATCCGCAATTCACTGCGGGCTTATGCCTACGGCAAATTCCTGCTGGGCTCGGCTTTTCTCATCGCCGGGCTGCGCGGCGGCGAGACGCCGGAGTTGTTCATCCCGCTTGCCAACGGAATCGGGCTCGTCGGGCTGACGTTGAACTACACCTGCGTCCGCCATCTGCAGAACCGGCCGGTCTGGCCGTTCGGACCGGCAGCCGTGGGGTGCGCCGTCGCGCTCTGCTGCCTGCTGCTGCTGTTGGCGGGCGGCGACCTGTCCCAGGTCCGCACCCTTGTCAGTTTCGCGGCTTCCGCCGTGCTGCTGGTCATCGCCTTCGAAGTGCTGGTCCGCTACGAGCACCGCGGCGTTCCGCATTATGTCACCGGCCTGCTGTCGGTTGCGCTCGCCGTCGTCTACCTGGTCCGCATGGGGGCCGGTCTCAGCCAGGAGGCGCCGCTCGGCCAACTCGTCGACGACACCGTGGAGCGCGCGACCTTCCTGCTGTCCCTGCTGGGCACGGTGATCGGCGCCATCAACTACATCCTGATGGCAAGCGACGAATTCAACCGCGAACTGACCAAGCTGGCCCACACCGACGGGCTGACCGGCGCTCTCAACCGCCGCCGCCTGTTCGAACTGGGCGAGGTCGAGTTCCGCCGCGCCCGCCGGTATGGGCGGGACTTGACGGTGCTGATCCTGGACATCGACCGCTTCAAGGCGATCAACGACCGGGCCGGCCATCCTTTCGGCGACCGGGTGATCCAGGCGGTGGCCGATACCTGCGCCGGCCAGATCCGGCATGAGGATTCGATCGGCCGCATGGGCGGGGAGGAGTTCGCCGTCCTGCTGCCCGAAACCGGGGCGGAGGCCGGACGGATGCTGGCCGAGCGGCTGCGCAGCGCAATCGAACGCCAGTTGGCGCCGCTCGGGGCCGAGGGCGGGGTGACGGTGACCTGCAGCATCGGCGGCGTCAGCATGACGCGGGAACACAGCCAGTTCTCCGACCTGATCGCCCAGTCCGACAGCGCGCTCTACGATGCCAAGAACGGCGGCCGCAACCAGGTGCGCTTCTTCCCGGCCGCAGCGTTGCGCACGGCGGCGGTCATTGCCTGAGCCGGCACCCTGCCATCTTCCCTTGCCATCTTCCCCTGCCCCGGGCCCGGCTCCGGTTAGAAAAATCGGCCGGCGCACCGGCCGGCTTTACCCGCGAAGCGGCTTGCCGCATTATCCGGCCCGGTTACCTCCGGCCGGCCGCCGGAGCTGATCCGGCACTGTCCCCTTTCCCGGCAACATCGGCGTACGGTCGTGGTTCTTTCCCATCTCGGCTCCGGCGGTCTGGAGCCGCAGCGGTCGCAGCTGACGCTCGGCACCAAGTTCAGGCTCATCAACTGGGGGCTGGTCCTGCTGATCTGCACGATCACCGGGGTCGGCGTCGGGCTGCTCTATTCCGCCGCCGGCGGCCACTGGAAGCCCTGGGCCCAGCCGCAGCTGGTCCGCGCCATCCCCGGCTTCGTCCTGATGCTGGGCATCGCGCTGGTGGACATCCGGCACCTGATGAAGTCGGCCTACATCATCTTCTTCATCGTGCTGTGCCTGCTGATCGCGGTAGAACTGATGGGCCGCATCGGCATGGGCGCGCAGCGCTGGATCGACCTCGGCTTCTTCCAGCTTCAGCCGTCGGAGTTGATGAAGCCGGCGCTGACGCTGGCGCTCGCCCGCTATTTCCACGGGGTGACGCTGGACCAGATCGGCCGTCCGCTGCTGTTGATCCCGCCCTTGCTGCTGGTCTTCACGCCGGTCGCCCTCGTGTTGATGCAGCCGAACCTGGGCACCTCGCTGCTGCTGATCCTGGGCAGCGGTGCGGTGTTCTTCGCCGCCGGCGTGCGGGTGTGGAAGTTCCTGGTGGTGATCGGCGGCGGCCTCGGCGCCATCCCCATCGCCTGGGAGTTCCTGCACGACTACCAGAAGCAGCGCGTCTACACCTTCCTCGATCCGGAAACCGATCCTCTCGGCTCCGGCTACAACATCCTGCAGTCGAAGATCGCGCTGGGGTCCGGCGGAATGTTCGGCAAGGGCTTCATGTCCGGCTCGCAGAGCCAGCTGATGTTCCTTCCGGAAAAGCACACCGACTTCATCTTCGTCGTGCTGGCCGAGGAATTCGGGATGGTCGGGGCGCTGACCCTGCTGGCGCTCTATCTGCTGCTGTTCATCTATGGCTGGATCATCGCGCTGAACAGCCGCAGCCAGTTCGGTCGGCTGGTGGCGGTCGGCATGACCGCGCAGTTCTTCCTCTACGTCTTCGTCAATGTGGCGATGGTGATGGGGCTGATCCCGGTGGTCGGCATCCCCCTGCCCCTGGTGTCCTATGGCGGGTCGGCAATGATGACGCTGATGGTGGGCGTCGGCCTGCTGTTGAGCATGTCGGTTCACCGCGACGTGCGCATCCCGAAGAGCGGCGTCACCGACGACTGAGGACCGATGATTATCGGCGGAGGTAAGTCCGTCGAAGGCGGCCACCCCCCGCCCGCACCGTTGCCGCACCGCCCCACCCTCGCGATATGGGGGTGTGGGCCGACCGAAATTGCGCGCCGGCCCGTTTGCAGCGGGAGGATCAGCCATGCGCAACGACGCCACTGGACGGGGCAGGCGGAAAGCGACCATCATCGCCACCTTCATTGCCGGCGGGCTCTCGGCCCTGCTGGCCGGTGCCGGCGGACCGGCGCTGGCCGATGGCCTGTTCAGCCACCTCGGCGGCAGTTTCAGCGAGAAGTCGGGGAAGTTCGAGGTCTCGCGCTGGCAGCGCTCCGACGGCTGGAAGGCCGGCGGGCACATGAACTGCAGCTGGAACCGCGCCAACGTCACGTTGGAGAAGGGGCATCTCGCCCTGTCGGTCAGCGACAACATCAGCGGCCGGGACCGCTATTCCTGCGGCGAATATTCCACCCACCGCTTCTACGGCTACGGCAACTACGCGGTATCGCTGAAGGCGGTGAAGGCCGATGGGGTGATGACCTCGGTCTCCCACTATACCGGCCCGCCCTTCGGCGATCCCTGGGACGAGATCACCTTCGGCATCGCCGGCAAGGACACCACCAAGCTGGAGATCAGCTGGGTCGCCAACGGCGTCGGGCACCGCAACACGGTGGTCGATCTCGGGTTCGACGCCGCCGATGGCTTCCACAGCTACGGCTTCGACTGGAAGCCGGACGGCATCGTCTGGACGGTCGACGGCAAGCCGGTGCACCAGGTCGCGGCCAAGGAGGGAGAGCTGCTGCCGCGCATGCCGGGCCGGCTGATGCTGCGCTTCTGGAGCGCGTCGGGCGATACCGAATGGCTGCGCCGCTTCACCTATCCCGGCCATCCGCTGACCGCCGAGGTCGCCGCCGTCAGCTATCGCGAAGACCCGTCGAACCTCAGCAACTGAGGGGGCCGGTTCAGTCCAGCGCCTCGGCCCCCAGGTAGGATTCGACCACGCGGGGGTCGGCCACGACCTCCGCCGGGGCGCCGTCGGCGATCTTCTCGCCATGGTCCAGCACGACGACGCGGTCGGACAGCGCCATCACCGCGCGCATCACATGTTCGATCATCAGGATGGTCAGGCCTTCGCGGCTGTTCAGGTCGCGCAGGACCCCGACCATGCGGTCGACCTCCGTCGGGCGCAGGCCGGCCAGCACCTCGTCCAGCAGAAGCAGGGTCGGACGGGTGGCCAGCGCGCGGGCGACCTCCAGCCGCTTGCGGTCGGGCAGCGTCAGGCTGCGTGCCGGCCGGTTGGCCTGATCGGCCAGCTCCAGCCGCTCCAGCACGGCGCGGGCCTGATGCCGCGCGGTCTCGACCGACCTCTCGCGGGCCAGCGCGCCGACGACGACATTCTCCTCCACCGTCAGCTGGCCGAAGGGCTTGACGATCTGGAAGGTGCGGCCGATCCCGGCGGCGCAGACCTGGTTGGGCTTCATCCCGGTCAGGGAACGGCCCTTCAGCGTGACGCGCCCCTCGTCGGGCGGAAAGACGCCGGCGATCAGGTTGAAGGTGGTGGTCTTGCCGGCACCGTTCGGGCCGATCAGGGCGAGGATGCGCCCCTCCGGCACGGTGAAGCTGACGTCGGAGACGGCCTTCAGCCCGCGGAAGCGCTTTGACAGGCCTTCGACCTCGAGCAGTGCGGTCATCTCAGGCGCCCTCCCCCGGTTGGCGATAATCTCCCGGCTGGCGAACAAGGCGCAGGCGGCGGGCCAGCCAGGGCCAGACGCCCTCCGGCCGGAACACCACGATCACCACCAGCGCCACGCCGTAGAACAGTTGCTTCAGCCCCGGCAGGTCCAGCCCGCCGGCCTCGATCAGGAAGGTCAGCAGTTCGCCCAGCGGCGTCAGGATGAAGGCGCCCAGGATCGGGCCGATCAGCGTGCCGATGCCGCCGACGATGGCCGGCAGGATGATCTCGATGGAGCGACCCATGGAGAAGACCTGCTCCGGGAACAGGTTGTTGAAGTAGAAGGCCTGGAAAACACCGCCCAGCGCGGTCATGGCGGCGGACACCGCCACCGCGGTCATGCGGGCGCGGAACAGGTCGACGCCCGACGCCTCCGCCGCGTCCGGCTCCTCGCGCACCGCCAGCCACTGGTAGCCCAGCCGGCTGTGCAGCAGCACGCGCGACAGGACCAGCGCGCCCAGCACCAGCCCCAGCGCCACGTAGTAGAACAGCAGGGGCGAGCCGCGCAGGTTCAGCGGGTCGCTCGCCCCCGCCTCCACCGGCAGGAAGAATCCGCCGGAGCCGCCGACCCAGGTGATGTGGTCGAAGCCGATGCGCGCCACCTCGGCGAAGGCGATCGTCAGCAGGGCGAAATGCACGCCCTTCACCCCGAACCGGAAGCCCAGGAAGCCGATGATGCAGCCGGCCGCCACCGCCACCAGTATCGCCAGGATCATGCCGGCCCACGGCCCGATGCCGAAATGCACGAACAGCGCGGCGCTGACATAGGCGCCCAGTCCGACATACAGCGCGTGCCCCAGCGACAGCAGGCCGGAAAAGCCCATCATCACGTTCCAGGCCTGCCCGACATAGGCGAACCACAGCACCGTGGTCAGCACGGACACCAGATAGCGGTCGGCGACGAGGGGGGCCAGAAGAGTAGCTAGCAATGCAAAAAATATTAGAGCGCTTCCCCGCCATGTTACGCCCGAAGCGAATCTGCTAACAATTCCAGTTGCCGGCCGCTCTGTTGCCTTGATCGCCGCCAGTAGAATTTTGGCAGAAGCAGAGGAAATGCGCCTGAACATGCCGATCATGACCGTTTCCCCAACAGCCCTTGCGGGCGCAGCAGCAGAACCACGATCAGCACCCCGTAGCTGAACAGGGATTTCAGGGACGGCGTCAGCAGGAAGCCGGCCAGCGCCTCCGACATGCCGATCAGCACGCCGCCCAGCAGCGCGCCGGGCAGGCTGCCCAGCCCGCCGACGATGACGATGATGAAGCTGAGCAGCGTGTATTCGGGGGCCAGCTGCGGCCGGGCATCGACCAGCAGCGTCATCAGCGCGCCGGCCACCCCGACCACCGCGGCGCCGATGCCGAAAGTGAGCGCATAGAGCCCGTCGATGTTCAGCCCGACGACGCGGGCGCCCAGCGGATTGTCGGCGCAGGCGCGGATCGCCTTGCCGGTGCGGCTGAAGCGGAAGAAGGCGAACAGCGCCGCCGCCACCACGATCGCCGCCGCCCCGGCGCGCAGCCGCACGGCATCCAGCAGCATCGGCCCGATCTCCACCGTGTCGAAGCTGTAGGGCACCTGCACGTTGCGGGCGTCCGGGCCGAACAGCATCAGCATGGCGTTGACCAGGATGGTGGCGATGCCCAGCAGCAGGATGAACTGCATGTGCTCCGGCCGCTCGACGAACTTGTTCACCAGTCCGCGCTGCAGAAGCCAGCCGCAGGCGAACAGAAGCGCCGCCATGACCGGCGCCGACAGCAGCGGGTCGAGCCCCCACCAGCCGCCCAGCAGCACGGCGCCGTACATGCCCGCCACCATCATCTCGCCATGGGCGAAGTTGACGACGCGCACCACGCCGAAGATGACCGATAGCCCCAGCGCCGCCAGCCCATAGACCAGGCCGGTCAGCAACCCTGAGGCCGCGATGTTCAAATAATAGTCGATCGGCATGGGTGGCGGATTGTCCGAACGGTTGGGTTCTGCGGGTTAGCAGTCCAAGGGGGATGCAGGCAAGCCAGAATGACGCTGCCGCCGTGCGATTCGACCGTTCCGATAGGTAGCCCTATGGCCGGGCCGCCATACGTGCACCGCCGCGCAACACCGCGATCCGCTCCGCCACGTCGTCGAGCCGGCGGTCGAGCGCGGTGGTCAGGCAGGATTGCGCCGACGCTGCGACATCCGGGTCGCCTTCCGTTCCGCTGCGGATCCAGCAAAGCGCGGCGATCCTCTCGTGGAAGCGCCGTTCCTCCTGGATCAGGTCGTAGGCGGCGGCGGCGCGGGCGGCCGGATCGGCGATGCCGGCCAGGAACCGCTCCTGTGCCCCGCGGGCACGGCCATCCAGCAAGGCAAGCGCCGGCACATCGCAGATCATCCGCCTGAGCGGCGCCGTGACCATTGGGCAGCGAGGGTCGGCCACCGGCTGGGGTGGCGGCTCTGGGGCCGGAGCGGGTACCGGCAGCGGCCTCGGCGATTGCTGCGCAGCTTGCGGTACTGCCTTGACCGCGACGGGAAGCGTCCTTGCCGGCGGAACAGCCGTTGGCTTCGGCGGGCTTCCCCCCAGAGTGTCCCGCACCACCCGCACCGGGGTCCCCACCTCCGCCGCGGCGAAGACGGTTTCGATGTCGGCGGGAAGCATGCGGAAACAGCCGCCGCTGGCCTGCCGCCCCACCGAATCCGGATCGTTGGTGCCGTGGATGGCGATGGCTGTCCAGCCGAGGTCGAGCGCGAATTTGCCCAGCGGGTTGTTCGGTCCGGGCGGCACCGCCCGCGGCAGGGACGGCTTCTCGCGCCGCTGGTTGGCGGTCGGCCTCCAGGTCGGGTCGCGGCGCTTGCGCTGGATGGTGCTGTCGCCGATGGGAATCGGAACGCCGGGGCGGCCGATGGCTACCGGGAAGCTGCTGGTCGTGCCGTCCGACGCGGTCAGGTACAGCCGGCGGTCGGCAAGGCTGATGGCGATCGACGGCCCATCGGCCGCAATCCCCGGCCTCTCGGCCGCCATCTGCGCCGCCGCCGAGCCTATCGGCGCCGCCATGGCGATGCAAAGGGCGGCGAGCCCCCGCAAAAGGCACCGTGCCGGGATGGGCCCGACGGCTGTTGTCAGACGCGGGGTGGCGCCTTGGCCGTCGCCTCCCCGAATGGTCGTAGTTCCACGCATGCGGAAAGTTGATCGCGTGTTTCCTAAAACAGGGTAAACAGCAGGGGACGACGGCTTCCGGGGGATGGGGGCCGCCCCGACAGCAAGGACGTGCATCATGGACCAGATCGAGCAGACGTTGGCCGTCGCGACGGAACATCACCGCGCCGGCCGCACCGCGGAGGCGGAGCGCCTGTACCGCGACGTGCTGGACGCGTCGCCCGGCCATCCGGACGCCCTGCATCTGCTGGGGGTCATCGCCCTGCAATCCGGCCGGGCGGAGGAGGCGGTGGACCGCATCGCCCAGGCGGTGGCCGGCGACGACGGCTCTCCCCTGTTCCATGCCAATCTGGGCCACGCCCTGCACGCTTGCGGGCGCCAGCGCGAGGCGGCACTGAGTTTCGCGCGCGCGCTCAGCCTGCTGACCAACGAGGGCGACGGCTGGGGCAATGTCGGGGCGCTCGCCAACCTGATCCGCCGTTACGACGACGACATCCGTGCCGCCGCGGCGGAGGAGGTCGATGCCCGCTATTCCATGGGCGACGTGATGCGGCGCCAGTCGCTGCTGTTCCTGCTGACCGGTGACGTCGCCCATTACCGCGTACTGGTCAACGCGGTGCTGGACGATCCCCTTCGCTTCTCCGTGCCGTCGCTGCATTACGCCTACTGGGGCATCGCCATGCGGCTGTTCCAGGGCGACGTCCGAAAGGGTGACGTCGGCGCCTTCACCAACGGCGAGTTCCGCCGCTTCTACCGCCTGCTGGTGGAGGAAACGGCGCGCCGCTATGGACTGGAACCCAAGCTGCGCAGGGCGGCCCCACGCGCCGTGGTGAAGCGCGTGGCGCTGATCACCAACCAGATGCTGGGCGAGGGGCACCAGCCCACCGCCGACGCCTTCGACTACGCCCGCCGCCTGCAGGACGAGCAGGGCTGCGAGGTGCTGATCCTGAACCCCAACGCCATGGCGGTGTCGGGCGAGAACGGCTTCGTCCCCGAATACAGCTACAACGTCACCGAGGAGTATGACGGGGAGCAGACCATCGCCGCCCATGGCGCGGCGGTGCGCATGCTGTCCTTCCCCCAGCCCCGATTCGACGAGGAGAAGCTGACCGCCATCGTCGACGCGGTCGAGAGATTCGATCCCGACGTGATCGTCGCCTTCGGTGCTTCCAACACCGTCGCCGACCTGTTCGCGCGCAGCCGCCCGGTGGTGCTCCTGCCCACCTCCAGCGGCCTGCCGCCGTCGCTCGCCACGATCCTGCCGGGCTACGCGCCGGAGGACAACGCCGCCGGCTGGCCGGCCGAGGCACAGGGCCGCTTCCGCCCCTTCTCCTTCGGCTGGACCCTTCCGGACGGCGGGCCCACCCGCAGTCGTGCCGATTTCGGCCTGTCCGACGGCGTGCCGCTCTATGTCGTCGTCGGCAACCGGCTGGACCAGGAGGTCGGCGGTGATTTCCTGGAGACGCTCGACCGCCTGCTTGATCGGGTGCCCGACGCGCAGGTCGCCTTTGCCGGTGCGGTGCAGGATCTGCCCGCCCGCATCGCGGGCGCCCGCAACGCCGCACGGATGAAGGCGCTGGGGCATGTGGACGGCATCCGCGGGCTGTACGGGGTGGCGACCGCCTATCTGAATCCGCCGCGCCAGGGTGGTGGCGGCAGCGCGGCGTTCGCTCTGGCCGAAGGTCTGCCGGTGGTGACCTACGCCAGGGGTGACGTGGCGGGCGTCGCCGGCCCGGCCATGGCGGTGGCGGACGAGACCGCCTACCTCGAACTCGCGGTGGCGCTGGGCCAGGACGCCGCTGCAAGGTCGAAGGCAGCGGAAGCGGCACGCGCCCGCTTCGCCGAGACGGGCGACCGCACCCGTTCGGTGGAAAAGCTGCTGGACTATGCGCGCGAGGCGCAGGGGCTGTTCTGACGAACTGGCTGCGGGCCGTGGGGAGGGGGCCGTCGCACCCTCTCCTCCGTCACAGCCCCAGATAGGCTTGCTTCACCGCAGGATCTGCCAGCAGCGCCTCGCCGCTTCCCGACAGCACCACCCGGCCGTTCTCCAGCACATAGGCCTGACCGGCGATCCGCAGCGAAGCGGCGACGTTCTGTTCGACCAGGATGATCGTCATCCCGTCGGCCGCCAACGCACGGATGATGCGGAACAGCTCCTGCACCAATGCCGGCGACAGGCCGAGCGACGGTTCGTCGAACATGATCAGGTCGGGCTTGCCCATCAGGCAGCGGCCGATCGCCAGCATCTGCTGCTCGCCGCCGGACAGGGTGCCGGCGGCCTGGTCCAGCCGCTCGCGCAGGCGGGGGAACAGGTCGAGCACGCGGTCGTAGGTCTGCCGGGCGGTGGCGCGCGCCCGCGGGATGACGGCGCCCATCTCCAGATTCTCCCGCACGCTGAGGCTGGGGAAGATCTGCCGGCCCTCGGCGACCTGCCCGATGCCGAGGTCGCAGACGACATGGCTGGGCAGGCCGGCGATCTCCCGGTCCTTGAAGCGGATGCTTCCGCGCGCCGGCTTCAGGATTCCGGCGATGGCGCGGATCAGCGAGGTCTTGCCCGCCCCGTTGGCGCCGACGATGGCGGTGGTCGCCCCCGCCGCCACCTGCAGCGTGACGCCGTCGAGCGCCTGGGCGTCACCATAGTACAGGTCGAGGTCCGAAACGGTCAGCATGGCAACGGATCCGGTCGCAGCGGGGCCAAGGGCGGGTGGCGCCCTCTATAGCGCGATCATTTCAGGAAGAACACCGCGCTCATCACCAGCCCGACGGCGATGATGCCCATGCGCAGCACCGGCTTCGGGATCTTCCGCCCGACCCGTGCGCCGACATAGCCGCCGGCAACCGCGGCGACCGTCATCAGCAAAGCCTTCGGCCATTCCACCGCCCCGCCGGCCGCATAGGCCACCACGGCGATGGCGGTCAGCACGGCGGAGAACAGGTTCTTCAGCCCGTTCATGGCGTTCAGATCGGTCATCCCGAACAGGCTGAGCTGCGCCAGCAGCAGGATGCCGAGTCCGCCGTTGAAATAGCCGCCATAGACCGACACCGCGAACAGCGTGCCCAGCATCGCCCCGTTGCCGTGCAGGCCGAGGCTGCGCAGCCGTTGCGCCAGCAGGTTGCCGAAGGCGAACAGCCCGGTCGCCAGCAGCAGCAGCCAGGGAACGATCCCGCGGAACACCGAATCCGGCGTCACCAGCAGCAGCCCCGCCCCGGCCAGACCGCCGACGAGGCTGACCACCGACAGCAGCGGCAGGCTGAGGTTGCCGACCGGCGTCAGATCCTGCCGGTAGCCGTAAACTCCGCTGGCATAGCCGGGCAGCAGGGCGACCGTACCGGTCGCGTTGGCGGCGACCGGCGGCACCCCGGCGTATATCAGGGCCGGCAGGGTCAGGAAACTGCCCCCGCCGGCAACGGCATTCATCGCTCCGGCTAGGAAGGCCGCAGCCAATAAAATCAATTCTATCATGATATTAGGCGCGGTTCCTCAACTCCCGGCGGATGATCTTGCCGGTGGTGGTCATGGGCAGGCTTTCGAGAAATTCGATGGCCCGGGGATATTCGTGCGCGGCCAGCCGCGTCTTCACATGCTCCTGGATCGAGGCGACGAGCGCGTCGTCCGGCGTCACCCCCTCCTGCAGCACGACGAAGGCCTTGACGATCTCCGTGCGCAGCGGGTCGGGAACGCCGACCACCGCCGCCATGCGCACAGCGGGGTGGCCGATCAGGCAATCCTCGATCTCGCCGGGACCGATGCGGTAGCCGCCCGAGGTGATGACGTCGTCGTCGCGCCCGACGAAGCGGATGTAGCCGTCCTCGTCCAACTCCCCCTGGTCGCCGGTGACGAGCCAATCTCCGATGAATTTGGCGGCGGTGGCGTCCGGGTTGTTCCAGTAGCCGAGGAACATCACCGGGTCCGGCCGGCGCACGGCGATCAGGCCGATCCGCCCCGGCGGCAGGCGGTTGCCCTCGCCGTCGATCACCGCCACGTCATGACCGGGCACGGGGCGCCCCATGATGCCCGGCTTCGGCGCCATCAGCGTGGCGGCCGAGGAGACGATCATGTTGCATTCGGTCTGGCCGTAGAACTCGTTGATGGTGACGCCGAAGGTCTCGCGCCCCCAGTCGAGCAGCCCGGCACCCAAAGTCTCGCCGCCGCTGGCGACGGAGCGCATGGCGATGGCGTGGCGTGTCCGTGGGGCCTTCACCGACCGCATCATCTTCAGCGCCGTCGGCGGCAGGAAGGCGTTGCGCACCTGGAACTCGGCCAGCAGGGCGAAGGCAGCCTCCGCATCGAACTTCTCGAAGCGGTGGGACACCACCGTCACCCCATGGTGCCAGGCCGGCAGCAGCACATCGAGCAGCCCGCCGATCCACGCCCAGTCCGCCGGTGTCCAGATGCGGTCGCCCGGCTGCGGGAACAGGTCGTGGGACATCTCCACGCCCGGCAGATGGCCCAGCAGCACCCGGTGCGCATGCAGCGCCCCCTTCGGCTGGCCGGTGGTGCCTGAGGTGTAGATGATCAGGGCCGGGTCGTCGGGACCGGTGTCCGCCGGGGCGAAGTCGTCCGACGCCGCGTCGCACAGCGCGTGCCAGTCGAGGCAGCCGGGTCCCGAACCGTCGATGCGGAAGACCGCGCGCAGCTCCGGCAGGCGATCGCGGATCTGGGCGATCTTCGCCGCCCCGGCTGCATCGGTCACCACCGCGCGGGCGCCGCAATTGGCCAACCGGTACTCCAGCGCCTCCACCCCGAACAGCGAGAACAGCGGCACCGCGATTCCGCCCAGCTTGTAGACGGCGACATGGCTGACCGCGGTTTCGGGCGCCTGGGGCAGCAGGATGCCGACGCGGTCGCCGCGTCCGATGCCCTGGGCGGCAAGCGCGTTGGCGAACCTATTGGAGAGGGCGCGGATGTCGGCGAAGCGGTATTCCTCCACCCCGCCGTCGCGCCGCTTGTGGATCAGGGCGATGCGGTCCGGCTCGGACTGGGCCCAGCGGTCGCAGACGTCGACACCGATGTTGTAGCGATCGGGGACGCGCCAGGCGAAGGCGCGGGACACCCCTTCATAGCTGTCCGCGTTGGGCAGCATGTTCGTTCCCTCCCAAGGGCTTGTCATTGGTTCCTTTGCGGAACCGTTGACCTGATCATAGGGGCAAGCGAGGCACCGCGTCACGCACCGGGAATAAGTCGCGGGTCTGCCATGTTGATAGCGTCAGGAACGAACAGTTTCGTGCCGATCCAAACAGGACCCAACAGGACGAGAGCCACCATGAAAGCCAGCCCCTTCCTCGCCGCCGCGCTGTCCGCCAGCCTGCTCGCGGCTCCGCTTGCCGGCTGTGCCCAGCCCGGCTACGGCGACTCCTACGGCGGCGTCAGCGCCAACAAGCAGACGGCCGGCACCGTGCTGGGCGGCGTGGTCGGCGGTCTGGCCGGCTCGCGGTTCGGCGGCGGCAGCGGCAAGCTGGTGGCGGTCGGCGTCGGCACGCTGCTGGGTGCTGCGCTGGGCAATGCGGCGGGCGCCTCGCTCGACCGTGCCGATCAGAATTATGCCCAGCAGGCGGCGGTCAACGCCTACAGCGCCCCCACCGGCAGCACCGTGCGCTGGAACAATCCGGATACCGGCAATTACGGCAGCTACACGCCCGTGCGCGAGGGCACCGGGCCGCAGGGCCAGCTCTGCCGCGAATACCAGACCACCATCGTGGTCCAGGGGCGCACCCAGCAGGGCTTCGGCACGGCCTGCCAGCAGGGCGACGGAACCTGGCGCGTGGTCAGCTGACGGCGTGAGGGGGAAGGCTCAGGCCGGCGCCGTCCGTCGCCGGGCGGCACTACCGGCCATGGGAGAGAGCGACGGCGCTCGTCCGGTCAAAGCATGGGCGATGCGCACCGCCCCTTCCCCATCCAGCGGCAGCGCAGCGGCGGCGTCCTGCATCCGCTGCCGCCGCGGGACGTCGGTCCATAGAGCGAGCGCTCGTTCGGAAATGGTCTTTCCCGCGCTTGCCGGATCGCTGCCGCGGGCGTCCACCGCCTCGCTCCAGCCGAGCTCCGCGGCATCGCTGCTCGCCATCGCCTGATTGTCGGCGGTAACCACCAGCAGGGTCGGCACCGCCAAGGCGGCCAGTTCCCCCATGGTGCCGCCGCCGGCCGAAACGGCGAGCCCGCTGTCGGCCATCAGCGCGCCCATGCGCGGGGAATCGATTTCCACCGCAACATCGGGGCCGAGGCCGTCGGCAAGTGCCGCCAGTTCCGCCGCGCGCGGGTTGCTGCCGCCAACGACCGCGACGATCCGGCAGCCGTCCGGCCGTGCCGCGGCGAGCGCCTTCACCACCGGGCCGGTCAGCCCCAGCGGGTCCGAACCACCGAAGGTCACCAGCAGGACGGGCCGTTCGGCGATGCTCCGCATCGGTTCGCGGGCGGCCAGACGCACCTCCCGCCGCAGTGGGGCGTAGCCGGGTCCGAGCAGCAGAAGGGCACCCGGCGCCATCGCCTCATAGGGCAGCGCCGCCGCCTGCGGTGCGGCGTTGACGACAAGGTCGGCATGCAACGGGGTGCCGTCGCCGAGGTCGTCCCAGGCCAGCACCCGCGCGCCCGCCGCCTGCAGCCCGGCGCGATAGGCCTCGCCGAAGCGGTAGCCGTCCAGCATCACGGCGCTGCCATGCTCCCGCCGCAGCAGAGAGCGGGTGGCGGCCAGATCCGCCGCCTCCCCCACCGGGCCGGCGATGGAGACATGGCGGAAGCCGTCCGCCGACAGGCGGCGGTCGATGGCCGGGGTGGACTCCACGGCGGCGAACAATGTCTCGTGCCCCTGGTCGCGCAGAACCTCCGCAACGGCGAGGCAGCGCATGACATGGCCGGTGCCGATGGTGGGGGAAGCGTCGGCTCGGATGAGGATGACGGCCATGGCACTGGTCCGGAAGAGGCGGCGCGGCGAGTCCGCCACGGCACGCGGGATCGAGTCGGTCAGCGCATCTTGGCGCGGCACCTTGCGCCTGTCCAGCGACAGACCACCGCGCGCGCAGGGGCAAATAGCGGCCGTCAGGTTTCCCGGCCGGCGATCACGCTGGCGGCGGTGGCAAGGCTTTCCGGCGTGCCGATGTCGAGGAAGCGTGCCTTGGCGACATGGGCGTTCAGCGTGCCGGGAGGCAGCTTTTCCAGCACATCGCGTTCCAGCGAGACCGCCCCCGCCGCGATGAAGCGGTCGAGGAAGGCGGCGGAGAACAGGTAGACCCCGGCATTGATGGTGCCGGCCCCCGCCGCCTTCGCCGGGAATCTGCGGATACGGCTGTCCGGTCCGATCTCCACCCGCACGAAGCGGGAGGCATCCTCGACCGTCACGCACAGGACCGATGCCTCCGCTCCCGACAGGCGGTGCGAGGCGACGAAGGCGCGCAGATCGGCATCCAGGAACGTATCGCCGTTCACCACCAGGATGGTGCTGCTGCGCAGTTCCTTTCGCACATAGCCCAGCGCACCGGCTGTGCCGAGCGGCCGCGGCTCGATCTGGCAGACCACGTCGATGGTTCCGGCCGAATCGCCGCGGGCGAGCCAAGCGGTCACCCGGTCGGCCAGATGGCCCAGGCACAGCACAACGCGGCGCGATCCGTATGTGGACAAATAGTCGAGCAGATGGCCGAGGAAGGCACGGCCAGCGATCGGGGCCAGGACCTTCGGCGTGTCGCCCAGAACGCTCCGGATACGCGTGCCCAGCCCGCCGGCGAGCACCGCGACGTCTATGTTGGCAAGAGCGTCCTCAGACCGCACCGACCGTCCTTTCTCTCAATTCCCGCTGATGCCGGCCGGCCGACGATGCAGCTTACGACGGCGCGGGCGCCGGGTCATCCACCCCGCGCGGGACCCGGCGGGCATAGTCGATAATGGGCGCGAACGGGAATCGCAATGCGGAATCGCGCTGACGCTTCCGCTCGGATGGTCAGGTCGCGGTGCCAGCGGCGTCAGCCAGACGGCGAAGGCGCTGTGCCACCGTCGATAGGGCGGCATCATGGCCGGCCGGATCGCCGGTCGACGCCATGGCCAGCGCCATGGATGGAAACCACGGCCGGACCGCCGTTCCAAGGGACGACCAGTCGCCGGCCGCCATGCCGATCCGCCAGACGGGAACGCCCAGCGCGGCGGCGAGTTCCCCAACGGAGGTGGGCGCGGTGACGACGAGGTCGAGGCCGGCCATCAGCGCCGCCACCCCGTCCAGGTCGTTGCGCTGGTCGAGGTCGGGCCAGTGGTGCAGGGTCGTGCCGAAGTGGCGCAGGGCGTCGGCCCGCTCCGCCGCATGCTCGTCGTACTGAAGGCTGACGAAGGTGATGCCGGGCACGGTGAGGAGCGGTCCCCACTGGGCGATGCGGCTGTAGGCGCCGGCACGGTCCGCCGTCATGCGGCTGCTGCGCCAGCAGATGCCCACCCGCAGGCCAGGACCCAGGGCCGCCAGCCGCGCACGCCAGATTGCGGCCGAT
This sequence comes from Azospirillum sp., assembly GCF_035628975.1. GTDB lineage: Bacteria > Pseudomonadota > Alphaproteobacteria > Azospirillales > Azospirillaceae > Azospirillum. The sequence goes on from NZ_DASPIS010000104.1 coordinate 31,180, forward strand.
GTGTCGTCCGGCGTCAGGAATGGGGAGGTCGCCGGGAAATGTCGCAGGCCGGGCCGCAGCCGGGCGGCGATCGTGCCCATCGGCGCATGGACATCGGCGTCCCGCAGGCCGATCCGATGATCCGGCGTCGGCGCCCGCACCTCGGCCTCCGGCAGCGCGCGGGCGAACAGGCTGGTCAGGCGCCGGTCGCACTCGACGATCACCCGCTTGGCTTGGCGGAGCAGATCGGGCAGCGTGGTTCCGAACAGGATCTCGTCGCCCAGCCCCTGCTCGCCCCACACCAGGATGCTGCGGCCCGCCAAATCCTCGCCCTGCCATTCGGGAATGCAGAAGCGGCGGGGTGCCGCGTCGCCGGCGGCAAAACGGTGGGAATAATCCTCCCATCCGCCGGCGATGTCGCCTTCGGCCAGCCGCAGCAGGGCGCGGTTCATGCGCGCCTCCCCCCGGCCGGGCGCGAGCCTCAGGGTCCGTTCGGCGCAGGCGCGGGCGAGCCTGCGCTCCCCCCGCATCAGCGCCGTATGGCCGTGGTTGAGCAGAATGTCCGGCAGAGCGGGAGCGAGAGCCACGGCGCGACGGTGGGCGTGCATTGCCTCGCTCCACCCTCCGAGCCCGGCCAGAGCCATGCCCAGGTTCGACCAGCCCTTGGCCGAAACCAGAAGGATACGCAGTGCCCTGCGGCTGTGACGGGCTGCTTCTTCGAAGCGTCCCAGTCCCTTCAGTGCGGCGGCGGCCGTGGTGAGCACCCCGGCGAGGGCCGGCGACAGCGCCGCCGCACGGGCAGAGGCGACCTCGGCCTCATTATAGCGTCTGCCGACGAGCAGGGCGGCGGCGAGGTTACCCCAGTTCTCGGCGGTCTGAGGACGCAGCCGGACGGCGCGGCGGTGCAGGGCCGCGGCCTCCACCGGTAGGCCACCAGCCTGCAGGGCGACGCCGAGATTGCCCATCGCTTCGGTGAAAGCCGGGTTGAGGACCAGCGCCCGCCGATGCCAGAGGATGGCGGCCTCGCCTCGCCCCAATCCGAGCAGGGTGAGACCGCCGTTGGTCCAGCCCGGCGGGTTCAGCGGATCGGCGGCAACGGCCTTGCGGTGGAGGGCGGCGGCCTCGGCCAAACGACCCTGTCGATGCAAGGAGACAGCTCGCTCCGACAACGGCTTGCTGGAAGGGGTTGAACCACTTCCTGAAGGAGGAACCGCTTTGGAAGCGAGCCTTGTCAGGCAGCGGGCCATGTCGTCCAGCGTCGCCGACAGCGGTTCGCCGGGCCGGGGTTGGAACAGGCGCATCGATGGATACCAGGGACGCACCCCCGCCCCCAGCTGTGTCCAGTCCCGACCGCCGAAGCGCCAGATCGGCGCGCCGAGCGCGCCGGCCAGTTCGCCAACCGACATCGCCGGCGAGATGACGAGATCCAGCCCGGCGATCAGCGCAGCCACGCCGTCGAAATCGTCCTTGCGGTCCAGGTCGTCCCAGCGGTGCAGGCGAATGCCGAAGCGCTGCTCGGCCTGTCGGACCTCCTCCTCCACATCGCCATACTGCAGTACCACCCATTGGATTCCGGGCAGCGCGAACAGCGGCGCCCAGGCATCGAGCGGCAGATAGGCGGTGCTGCGCTCCGCCGTCATCATCTGGCTGCGCCAGCCGATGCCCACCCGCAGGCCGGGTCCGAGCGCCTCCAATCGTCGGCGCAATCGCTCGACCAGGGCGGCGTCGGGGACCAGCCAGGACGGGCGCGGCGGGAAATCGGCCTGCCGGCGGCGCAGGACCCGCGGCAGCGAGCCCATCGGCACATGGCGATCGTAATCCGGGATCGCCATCGCCTCCCGCCCCTGCCCGTCCAATGCCTCCGCCCTGACCCTGAGGGTCGGAAAGGAACGGGCGAACAGCGGCACCAGCCGGCGATCGACCTCCAGGATGGTGGAGACGGCGCGGCCGGCCAACTCAGCACAGAGGGCGGAGAACAGGATGGTGTCGCCCACCCCCTGCTCTCCCCAGATCATCAGGCGCCGGCCGGTCAAATCCTCGCCGCGCCATGGCTGTGCACGAGGCTGGCGTCCCTGCCCGACCTGCCCCGACCCGAAGCGCCAGGCATAGCCGGGCCAGCCACGGTCGAGGTCGCCGACCTCCAGCCGCAGCAGGCCTTTGTTGAAGTGGGACAGCGACAGATCCGGGCGCAGACACAAGGCGCGGTCGTAGCAGCGTTCTGCACCACTGGCGTCGCCGAGCCGCTGGCGCGCCAGCCCCAAATTGCTCCAGGCCTCGCCATAGGCGGGTTCCAGCGCCAGGGCGCTGCGATAGCAGCCTGCCGCTCCGGCATGGTCGTGCCGGCCTTGGCGCAGATGGCCCAGGTTGTTGCGGGCCGGCGCCTCCAGCGGGGCGAGGAGGATGGCGTGGCGCTGTGATCGTTCGGCTTCTGCGAAGCGCTCGGTGTTGCGCAGGGCGTTGCCAAGGTTGGTGTGGGTTTCGGCCAGGGCGGGATCGAGTGCCAGTGCCGTATGCCACGCCCGCCATGCCTCCGCGGTGCGGCCGGCGGCGTGGCGGGCATTGCCCAGATTGTTCCACGCCCCAGCGAAATCGGAGCGGTGGCCGATCGCCTGCCGGTGCAGTGCCTCGGCCTCGGCATAACGGCCTTGGGCGTTGCGGATGCTGCCGAGATTGTCCAGTGCCTCCGCATGGTCGGGCTCGTTGGCGCTCGCTGCATCGAAGCAGACGGCGGCATCATCCAGCTGACCAAGCGCTTTAAGACAAAGGCCCAACCCGTTGAGGCAGAACGAGTTCTTCGGGTCGATCCGCAATGTGTCGGCGTAGCGCTCGGCCGCCTCTTCCGTCCGGCCGGCCGCGTGGAGCGCAGCGGCCAATGCCGACAACGTCGCGGGGTCGTTGCCGCCGCCGCCCAGTGTCGCGGCCATACGCAGCGCGTCGGCCGCTTCGGTCATCCGTCCGAGGTGGCGCAGGCTGACCGCAAGGTTGGTCCACGGGCGTGGATCGCCGGGCAGCAGTTCCGCCGCCTTCGCGTGGGCCTCAAGCGCCTCTTCCGCCCGGCCGAGCCCTTGCAGAGTGGCGCCAAGGTTCAAGTGTGCGTCGGCCAAGCCAGGTGACAGGCGGGCAGCCTCCGCATAATGGGAAGCCGCCTCCGACAAGCGGTCCTGTGCCGCCAGCACCAGTCCCAGATTGAAGTGAGCGCCCACATGGCCGGGGTCCCGCTCCAACGCCTGCCGCTGGGCAGCCTCCGCCTCGACCAGCCTGCCCAGCCGTTGCAACACGATGCCGCGGTTGGCGTGGTAGTCGGCGACATGCGGCGCAAGTTCAACGGCGTTATCGATCAAACCAATGGCTTGTTCGTTTTTGTTGATCTGATGGTAGAGGACACCCAGCAGGTGCAGGGCGTCTGCGTGATGCGGTTCCGCATCGAGAACCTGCCGATACAACGGTTCGGCATCTGCAAGAGCGCCCGCCTGATGGTGGCGAAGCGCTTCGGCGAACCGGTCGATGACGCTCACAGGCCACCTGCAGAAAGTCCGGTAACCATCTGCACTGCCAGAGGAATGGCGTCGCTGATGCCGGTATTGTCCTGTGGATGGATACAGCGCATGGTCGGAAACCAGGGGCGGACCCCGGTGCCCAGTTTGGTCCAGTCCCGCCGGCCGAGCCGCCAGACCGGCACGCCGAGTGCCGCCGCCATCTCTCCGGCGGAAGACGCCACGGTGATCGCCAGATCCAGGTTGGCCATCAGCGCCGCCGTGCTTTCCAGATCGCCGATCTGGTCCAGATCGGACCAGCGGTGGATGCGCAGGCCGTACCGGTCCTCGACCGCCGCAATCTCCTCCTCGCGTCCGTCATATTGCAGGCTGACCGGGTGCAGGCCGGGAAGGCGCAGCAAAGGAAGCCAGTCTTCCAGCTCCGTATAGGACTGGCGGCGTTCGGTGGTGATGCGCTGGCTGGTCCAGGCGATGCCGACCGCCAGACCGGGCCCGAGCGCATCCAGCCGCTGCCGCCATGCGGCCACCCGTTCCGGGTCCGGCTTCAACCAGCCGGCGGGAGGCGCCGGGACGGGCGACGCCCTCCACATCAGCCGGGGCAGCGAACCGAAAGGAAGATGGCAGTCGACATCGGTGGGCCGGCGCGTCGGGGCTCGTACAGTCGTACCGGGGAAGGAGCGCTGGAACAGCGACACCAGCCGCGGTTCGCATTCGACGATCAGGTCGGGATAGCGGGCGATGACCTGCGGCAGCAGGGAGCCGAACATGAACTCGTCGCCCAGCCCCTGCTCCGCCCACAGCAGAAGGCGGCGCCCGGCGAGGTCGTTCCCCTCCCATTCCGGGATGCCGAACGGCCGCTTGGGGCCAAGCCGGCCGGAGTCGAAGCGGGACGCATAATCCTCCCACCCCTCAATCAGCCGTCCCTGGCGCAGGCGCAGGATGGCGCGGTTGAAGCGGGCGAGCGCCTGTGCCGGATCGGCGTCGAGCGCGCGGGTGAATTCCTGTTCGGCTCCCGCCTCGTCGCCCAGATCCTGAAGGGCGAGCGCCAGATTGGTATGGGCGGCGGCATAGCCGGGGCGCTGGTCCAGCGCACGTCGTTGGAGATCGGCAGCCTCCCCGGCCCGACCCTGCAAGCGGCGGATGGTGCCGAGGTTGGTCATCGCCTCCGCCATCGCCGGCGCCAGCCGCAGTGCGCGGGCGAAGGCCTCCGCCGCCTGCTCGATGCGGTCGGCGTTTTGCAGGGCGAGACCGAAGGCGTTCCATGCTTCGGCATCCGCCGGTTCCAACGCCAGATAGCGTCGGTAGGCGGGCTCGGCATCCCCCCAACGGCGTCGCAGGGAGCCGGCCAGCGCCAGCGCCGCAGCAGCGTGGTCGGGCCTGCGGGCCAGGACATCGCGCAGCGCCGCCTCACCCTCGTCCGAACTGCCGAGGTCGAGCAGCGCGAGGCCAAGAGCGGCGCGCGCCTCCGTCAGCGCCGGGTTGGCGGCGAGTGCGTGGCGCAGCAACGGTTCGGCCTCCGCCGAACGGCCGAGGCTGCGCAGCACGGCGCCGAGGTTGCCCTCGGCCTCCGCATAATTGGGGCGGGCGCGCAGGGCCGCGCGGTAGGCGGTCGCCGCCTCTTCCGCCTTGCCCTGGGCGTTCAGGGCATTGCCGAGCGTGTTGGCGGCTTCGGGGAATGGGTTGCGCAAGCGCAGTGCATTGCGGGCCGCCCGCTCCGCCTCCGCCGAACGGCCAAGGGCCTGGAGGGCGTAGGCGAGGTTGGCGTGGTAATCGGGAACGTCACGCTTGGCCGCCACCGCCTGTCCGATCAGGTCGGCGGCCTCTTTGAGGCGGCCGGTCTGGCAGGCGATCATGCCCAGCAGGTGGAGCGCGTCGGGATGACGTGGCTGGAAGCTCAGCGCTTGGCGGTAAAGGGCTTCCGCCTCAGCCAGCCGGCCGGCCTGATGCAGCGGCACGGCTTGGCCCACCAGCGCCGCGGCGGTGGCGGCAGCGGAGTTGCCGGATTTGCGCTGGTTGCTCATGCCCCGTGCCGTTCCTGTTGGCTACGGGTAAGGGATAGCACGAATTGAATGCGGTGGAAGGGATATGGCGCTACGCTTGCCCCCTCCCCAACCCTCCCCCACCTTCGGTGGGAGAGGGAGTTGGTGGTTGCACCGGAAACGCAGCCGTGTTCGCGGCCGTTTTAAGCCCCCACGCCCACCGGCGGGGTCGGGGCGGCGTTGACCGGGTCGGCAAGCTGGGCGTCGACCACCGCCACGGCGGTCATGTTGACCAGACCCCGGGTGGTGACCGACGGGGTTACGATGTGGACCGGCCGCTGGACGCCCAGCAAAATCGGGCCGACATTCTGCGCCTCACCCAGGATCTTCATCATGTTGAAGGCGATGTTGGCGGCGTCCAGCGTCGGCATCACCAGCAGGTTCGCCTCGCCCTTCAGGCGGCTGTCGGGCAGCAGTTCCTTGCGGATGGCGGGGGCGAGGGCGGCGTCGGCGTGCATCTCGCCGTCGATCTCCACATCCGGCATCTGCTCATACGCCAGTTCCACCGCGGCGCGCATCTTGCGGGCCGATGGCGTGTCGGCGCTGCCGAAGTTGGAGTGGGACAGCAGCGCCACCTTCGGCTCGATGCCGAAGCGCTTCACCTCGTCCGCCGCCAGCCGGGCGATCTCGGCCACCTGCTCGGCGGTCGGGTCGGGGTTGACGTAGGTGTCGGTGATGAAGTGGACGCCCTTCTGCGAGATCAACGCGTTCATCGTCGCGGCGACCTTCACGCCCTCGCGAAGGCCGATCAGGCCGCAGATGTGCGCCCAATGCTCGTTGAAGCGGCCGGTGGTGCCGCAGACCAGCGCGTCGGCCTCGCCACGGCGGACCATCAAAGCGCCGAACACCGTCGGCTGGGTCCGCACCACGTTGGCGGCATGGCTGGGCGACACGCCCCTGCGGCCCATCAGCTTGCGGTAATGTTCGGTGAAGTTGTGATAGCGCGGGTCGCGGATGATCTCGATGACCTCCACATCCTGGCCGATCTTCAGCCGCAGGCCCATCTCGGAAATGACGCGCTCGATCACCTCGCGGCGGCCGATCAGGATCGGCTGGGCGATGCCGTCGTCCACCACCACCTGGGCGCAGCGGATGACGCGCGGATCCTCCCCCTCGGCATAGACGACGCGCTTGGGCGCGGTCTTGGCCTTGGTGATGACCGGCTTCATGAACAGGCCGGAGCGGATGACATACTGGTTCAGCTGATCGCGATAGGCGCGGAAATCGGCGATCGGCCGGGTGGCGACGCCGGATTCCATCGCGGCCCTGGCGACGGCCGACGACACCTCGACGATCAGGCGGGGGTCGAAGGGCTTGGGCAGGATGTAGTCCGGGCCGAAGCGCAGCGATTCACCGACATAGGCCGCCGCCACCACGTCCGACGGTTCGGCGCGGGCGAGATTGGCCATGGCGTGGGTCGCCGCGATCTTCATCTCCTCGTTCACCGTGGTGGCGCCGACGTCCAGCGCACCGCGGAAGATGAAGGGGAAGCAGAGGACGTTGTTGACCTGATTGGGGAAGTCGGACCGGCCGGTGGCGATGATCGCATCCGGGCGGGCTTCGCGTGCCAGATCCGGCATGATCTCCGGCTCCGGGTTGGCGAGCGCCAGGATCAGCGGCTTGTCGGCCATGCGGGACAAAAGGTCCGGCTTCAGCACCTTGGCGCCGGACAGGCCGAGGAAGATGTCGGCGCCGTCGATGACGTCGGACAGCGTGCGCGCCTCGGTGTCGTGCGCGTAGGCCTCCTTGTACTCGTTCATCTCCTCGTTGCGGCCCTTGTGGACCACGCCGATGCGGTCGACCAGCCAGACATTCTCGCGGCGGACGCCCAGCGACAGCATCAGGTCGAGGCAGGCGATGCCGGCGGCGCCGCCACCGGTGGAGACCACCTTGACCTTGGAGATGTCCTTGCCGACCAGCGCCAGACCGTTCAGCACGGCGGCGCCAACCACGATGGCGGTGCCGTGCTGGTCGTCGTGGAACACCGGGATCTTCATGCGCTCGCGGCAGCGGCGCTCGATCTCGAAACAGGCGGGGGCCGCGATGTCTTCCAGGTTGATGGCGCCGAAGGTCGGCTCCAGCCGGACGATGGTGTCGACCAGCGCATCGACGTCCAGCTCGTTCAGCTCGATGTCGAAGCAGTCGATGCCCGCGAACTTCTTGAAGAGGACGGCCTTGCCCTCCATCACCGGCTTGGCGGCATAGGGACCGATGTGCCCCAGGCCCAGCACGGCGGTGCCGTTGGTGACCACCGCGACCAGATTGGCGCGCGAGGTCAGCTCCGCCGCCTTCGACTGGTCCTCGGCAATGGCGGTGCAGGCGTGGGCCACGCCCGGCGAATAAGCCAGCGCCAGATCGCGCTGGTTGGCCATGGGCTTGGTCGCGACGATCGCCAGCTTACCGGGCCGCGGGTTGCGGTGATACTCAAGCGCCATCGCCTCAAAATCGCCGGACATCGGGTCTCTTCCTCCGGTTAACAAGATTTCAGTTAATTCTTTGCGTTCACTTCACCTGATCGGCGGTTATAGCCCATTCGGACTGATGCGCCAACCATCGCCCGCAAACGGTGAGGGGACGATTCGAATCAAATCGAACCGTCCCCCTTACCTTACAGGATCCGCGGACGGGCCGGATGGATCATCTTTGGAATTTCCAAATCCGGCCCCGCATGCGTGACGCGTGTCTTTTGCGTATCGTCAGAGCCGGGCCAGCGCCGGCTCCTTGAAGTGCTGCTGGTACTCGGCGACCGCCTTGGTCTCGTCGAACTCGCCTTCCATCTTGGCGACGACGACGGTGGCGACGCCGTTGCCGACCAGATTGGTCAGGGCACGGGCTTCCGACATGAAGCGGTCGACGCCCAGCAGCAGGGCCAGACCTTCGATCGGCAGCACGCCGGTGGCCGACAGGGTGGCGGCCAGCGTCACGAAGCCGCCGCCGGTCACCGCCGCAGCACCCTTCGAGGTCAGCATCAGGATGACCAGGATGTAGAGCTGCTGCCAGATCGTCAGGTCGACGTTGAAGGCCTGGGCGATGAAGATCGCGGCCATCGACAGGTAGATGGAGGTGCCGTCCAGGTTGAAGGAGTAGCCGGTCGGGATGACGAGGCCGACGACATGCTTGGAGCAGCCGAACTTCTGCATCTTCTCCATCATGCGCGGCAGCACGGACTCCGAGGAGGAGGTGCCGAGCACGATCAGCAGTTCCTGGCGGATGTAGCGGATGAAGTTCCAGATGCTGAAGCCATAGGCCTTCGCGATGCCGCCCAGCACGACGAAGACGAAGATCGCCATCGTGATGTAGACCGACGCCATCAACTGGCCTAGCGCGGTGAGCGAGGAGATGCCGTACTTGCCGATGGTGAAGGACATGGCGCCGAAGGCACCGACCGGGGCGACGCGCATCAGGATGCCGATCACGCCGAACAGGGCGTGGCCGATCTTGTCGAAGATGTCCTCGACCACCTTGCCCTTCTGGCCCATGGCGGACAGCGCGACACCGAACACCACGGCGAAGAACAGGATCTGCAGCATGTCGCCCTGGACGAACGCGCCGACGACGTTGTCCGGCACGATGCCGACGACGAAGTCGATGAAGCCGTGTTCCTTGGCAGTGGTGGCGTATTTCTGCACCGAATCGGCCTGCAACTGGCCGGGCACGATGTTCATGCCGGCGCCCGGACGCACGAGGTTGACGACCAGCAGGCCGATGCCGAGCGCGAAGGTGGTCACAACCTCGAAATACAGCAGCGCCTTGCCGCCGACCTTGCCCACCTTCTTCAGGTTGCCGATCGAGGAGATACCGGTCACGACCGTCAGGAAGACGATCGGACCGATCACCATCTTGACCATCTTGATGAACAGGTCGCCCAGCGGCTTCATCTGCACCGCGATGGACGGATAGAAATGGCCCAGCAGGATGCCGATGGTGATGGCGGTCAGAACCTGGAAGGTCAGGTTGGTGTAGAAGGGCTTCTTCGCCCCGTCCCGGCGCGCGTCGATGGCGTGTGCGCTCATGTTGCTCTCCTCGTGGCGTTCCTTGGAACGGCGTTCCTGACGGGGTGCCCGTTCTTTCGTCCGGCTTTGGCGCCGGCTGGGCGGGCGGCCCCCAACTGATTGCCTGTGAAAGCAAGCGGTGGGCCAATTGCTGAATCCAGCAACATCAAGCATTTGGCGAATGACGGAGGGCGAGAATCCGCACGACACGGGCCGTTCCGATGTGCGAAAATCCGCACACTTCACAGCGCTGCGGCATCTTTGTTGCGGCGCAGCAAGACGAAAGACGCTGTTGCTTAGCGATCCGAACGACCCGGCGACAGATTCCACCGCCCATTCCGCCGCTCCACCGGCACCTGCCCCGCCGTCCCGCGCGGTGCAGATGGTGGCACGGGCGCTGGAACGACCGCGCCGGTTGCTGATGGCGGCGCTGCTGCTGGGCGTGCCGGTGGCGGCGGCTCTGGCGGCCGGCTGGGCGTCGTCGCTGGCGCAGGACGATTTGCGGGACAGTGCGCGGGCGCAGCTGACACTCTACAACGCCAATCTCCGGGCGGAGTTGGAGCGGCATGCCGCCGTTCCCCTGGCGCTGGCCCAGGATGCGGAGGTCCGCGCCCTGCTGGCCTATCCGTCGCCGGCGGCGATGGACCGGCTGAACCGCAAGCTGGAGGACATCGCGCAGGCGTTGGACGCGCTGGCGCTCTATGTGATGGACGCCAAGGGCACGACGGTGGCGGCCAGCAACTGGAATGACGCCGCCAGCTTCGTGGGTGAGAATTTCTCCTACCGGCCCTATTTCCGCATGGCGATCGACCAGGGGGAGGGCCACCACTTCGCGCGGGGCACAACCTCGCTGGTGCCGGGCTACTACACCGCCAACCGGGTGGTGGCGGAAAACCGCACAGTGGGCGCGGTGGTGCTGAAACTGGGCTTCGACCGGCTGGAACGGGCCTGGGCGCCGGGGCAGGAAAAGCTGCTGGTGACCGACCGCGACGGGGTGGTCTTCATCACCAACATGCCGTCCTGGCGCTATCGCGCCCTGCCCCGCCGGCTGCCGATCAGTCTGCCGATCATCCCGCAGGGCGCCGGCGAGGGGCTGGACGTGCTGCCCTGGGTCTTCGGCGGCGCGTCCGACCGCATCGCGCTGGAGGAAAAGGGCGGGCTTCGCCACTATCTGCTGTCGTCGGTGGCCATGCCCGGCGGCGATTGGACCCTGCACAGCCTGACCAGCCTGGATCCGGTGACGGCCCGCGCCTGGGTCGCCGGCCTGCTCGCCGCGGCAGTGGTGGCGATGGCCGCACTCACCGCCTATGCCGTGGCGCTCCGCCGCGTCGCCCTGGTCGAGCGCATCGCCCTGCAGGAGGAATCGCGGGCGGAGCTGGAACGTCGGGTTGCCGCCGCCACCGCCGATCTGCGCGCGGCGGAAAACGAGCTGACCCAGGCGGCGAAGCTGGCGGCATTGGGCCAGATGTCGGCGGGCATCGCGCATGAGATCAATCAGCCTCTGGCCGCCATGCGCAGCTTCGCCGACAATGCGGTCGTACTGCTGGAGCGCGGGCGGACGGACGCGGTGCGCGACAACCTGGCGGAGATCGCGGAACTGACCGACCGCATGGCGGCCATCACCCGCCAGTTGAAGGGGTTCGCACGCCGCGCCTCCGGCACGCTGGGGCCGGTGTCGGTCCATGCCGCCGTCGGGCAAGCCCTGGCGCTGCTGGAGTCCAAACTGCGGCGGGACGATATCGCGGTCGAGGTCGACCTGCCCGACCGGCCGGTCCGTGTGGTGGGCGAGGATGTGCGGCTTCAGCAGGTGCTGGTCAACCTGATCGGCAACGCGACGGACGCCATGCGAGGCTGTCCCGTGCGCCGCCTGCGCATCGGGCTGGTCACGGCGGACGGGGAGGCGCTGCTGAGCATCGCCGATACCGGCAGCGGCATCGCCGAGGCCGACCTGCCCCGCCTGTTCGTTCCCTTCTTCACCACCAAGGAGGCCGGCGAGGGGCTGGGGCTCGGCCTGTCGATCAGCCACGGCATCGTCGAGGATTTCGGCGGCAGCCTGACCGCCGCCAACCGGAACGGGAAGCCCGGCCAAGGCGCCGTCTTCACTTTGCGGCTCAAGACCACGGAGCAGCCTGCATGACCCGGTCCCTTTCCGAAAGCACCGCCCATGATGACGCCGGCAGCGTCCTGTTCGTGGACGACGAGCGCGCGGTGAGGGTTGCCGGGCAGCAGGCGCTCGAACTGGCGGGGTTCGAGGTGACGGCCTGCGACGGGGCGGAGCGGGCGCTGCGCCATCTCGGCCGTGATTGGCCGGGCTGCCTCGTCACCGATGTGCGGATGCCGCAGATGGATGGGCTGGCATTGCTGGCGCGGGTGCAGGAGATCGATCCCGACCTACCGGTCATCCTGATCACCGGGCATGGCGACGTGCCGATGGCGGTCGAGGCGATGCGCAACGGCGCCTATGATTTCCTGGAGAAGCCCTTCCCGTCCGACCGTCTGACCGAGATCGCCCGCCGCGCGGTGGAGAAGCGCCGGCTGGTGATGGAGAACCGCCGGCTGCGGGCGCAGATCGCCGGCGGCGCCGATCCCGCCGGAACCATCGTCGGCCGCACCCCCGGCATCGAGCGGCTGCGCACCACCATATCAGCAGTCGCCGATACCGACGCCGATGTTCTGGTGTTCGGCGAAACCGGCACCGGCAAGGAGATGGTCGCCCGCGCGCTGCACGAGGCAAGCGGACGTCGCAAGAATCCCTTCGTCGCGCTGAACTGCGGCGCCATGCCGGAATCGATCTTCGAGAGCGAGTTGTTCGGGCATGAGGCCGGCGCCTTCACCGGCGCCGCCAAGCGGCGCGTCGGCCGGATCGAGCATGCCAGCGGCGGCACCCTGTTCCTGGACGAAATCGAAAGCATGCCGCTGTCGCTGCAGGTGAAGCTGCTGCGGGTGATTCAGGAACGGGTGGTCGAGCCGCTGGGATCGAACGAGCAGGTGCCGGTCGACCTGCGGGTGGTCGCCGCCACCAAGGCGGACCTGCGGCAGGCGGCGGATGCCGGGACGTTCCGTGCCGACCTCTATTACCGGCTGAACGTGGTGGTGCTGACCATCCCGCCGCTGCGCGAACGGCGGGACGACATTCCGCTGCTGTTCCAGCATTTCGTCGCCCAGGCCGCCACACGGTACAACCGCGAACCGCGCGTGCCTTCTCGCGAGCAGATGCAGCGTCTGATGAGCCAGGACTGGCCGGGCAATGTCCGCGAACTGCGCAACGCCGCAGACCGCTTCGTGCTGGGGCTGGAGGATGTGGCAGCTGTGCCGGTGTCGGCACCGTCCACTCTGTCGTTGGCCGAGCAGGTGGATCTGTTCGAAAAGGGCCTGATCCAGTCCGAACTCGCCCGTCATCGCGGCAGCGTGAAGGCCGCCATCGAGGCGCTGAACATCCCGCGCAAGACCTTCTACGACAAATTGAAGCGTTACGGGCTGAGCCGCGACGATTTTCTGGACTGAAGGCGGTACGACATTTCATACCCCATAAGGGGTAACAAAAGAGGTTTGCTATAGGAATGATGTTGCGTCAATTTGCGTGCCGTTGACCAACATTTCCGCGGCTATGGCTATGGCGCAAGACCACGTATTTCCCAGACCGCTTCGCTGCTTCAACCGTAGGAAGGGCGAGCATTTTCCCACCACCATCATGGTCGAGCGGGTCTAGACACCTCCCCGATTTGGGGTATGCCGAGTGTCGTTCAGGACCGACGCGCTTCTCATCTGGAAAGTCCGGCACCATGAGCGCGCAGTGAATATGAAATTCGGGTGAAATATGGTTTTCAGCTCTATCTTGTTCATTTTTTATTTTCTGCCGGTATTTCTTTTTTGCTATTACTCATTGCCGTTTAAGCACGCCACCCTCCTTTTATTCAGCTTGATTTTCTATGCGTATGGCGAGGTGATCTATACCTACGTCATGCTGTTGTCGATCCTCATCAATTATGCCTTCGGGCTATGGATCGCCGGGGGAGAGGGGCGGAGCCGCAAACTCGCCCTGGGTGCCGGTGTGGTCGTCAACCTGGGCATCCTCGTTTATTTCAAATACCTGGGCTTCTTTTACGAAATGCTGGCCGCGATGGCCCCGAACCTGCTGTCCGACCCGCCGCAGGTGCATCTGCCGCTCGGCATCTCGTTTTTCACCTTCCATGCGCTGTCATACCTGATCGATGTCTACCGCCGGCAGGTTCCGGTGGAGCGCAGCCTGATCTACGTCGCCGTCTACATCACCATGTTCCCTCAACTCGTGGCTGGGCCGATCATCCGCTTCCACGACATCCGGGACGAGATCCACAACCGCAGGGTCAACGCGGGCCTGTTCGCCGAGGGCATTCAGATCTTCGTGATCGGCCTTGCGCAGAAGGTGCTGATCGCCAACACGGTGGCGGTGGCGGCGGACCAGATTTTCGCGCTGGACCCACAGGGCTGAGCCTGCCGGTCGCGTGGCTGGGCATCCTCTGCTACACGTTGCAGATCTTCTTCGATTTCTGCGGTTACTCGACCATGGCCATCGGGCTGGGGTTGATGATCGGCTTCCACTTCCCGCTGAACTTCAACTATCCCTACATCGCACAGTCGATCACCGAGTTCTGGCGCCGCTGGCACATCTCGCTGTCGATGTGGTTCCGCGACTACCTCTACATTCCATTGGGCGGCAACCGTGCCGGGCCGCTGGTCACCTACCGGAACCTGCTCGTCGTCTTCTTCCTGTGCGGCCTCTGGCATGGCGCCAACTGGACCTTCGTGGTCTGGGGTCTGTGGCACGGCGCCTTCCTGGTGTTCGAGCGGCTGGGTATCGCGCGGCTGCTCGACCGGTCGGTGCCGGCGATCCGCCACGCCTACACGCTGCTGGTGGTGATGATCGGCTGGGTGTTCTTCCGCGCCGACACGCTGGGGCATGCCTGGACCTTCCTGAAGGCCATGGCCGGAGCCGGCCAGCCAAGCCCTCTGGCGCCCCACGTCCTCCAGTTCCTGACGCCGGAGACCGCCACCGCGCTGGTCATCGGCGTGGTCGCGGCGACACCGGTGCTTGGCCGGCTGGTGCGGGCCGGGCTTGACGCGGCGCGGAGCGCGGCCGGCGGGCGCATCCTGGTCGGCACGGGCGAGGCGCTGTACCTAGCCGGTCTGCTCGGCATGTTCGCGCTGGCCGTCATGAGTCTCGCTGCCGGCACCTACAACCCGTTCATCTACTTCCGGTTCTGACCATGCGAACGGTGACTCTCGGTATCGTGCACAGCACGCTTTTGCAGAAGCTGTGCATCGGACTTTTTCTGGCGCTCCTCCTGCTGCCCATGATCGGCCAGATCGTATCCGTGGGAACGGGTGTGACGGCGACCGAGATGCGGGCGCCGAACGCGCTGCCCGACCTGCCCGGTACCGTCGAGGAGTTCTCCGTCCTGCCGCAGCGCTTCGAGGCATGGCTGAAGGACCATTTCGGCTTCCGCAACCATCTCGTGCTCGCCAACAACCTGATCCGGGTCAAGGTTTTCGGCCAGAGCACCTCGCCGCTGGTCGTGCTCGGCCGGGACGGCTGGCTGTTCTACACAGGCGAACATGCGCTCGAGCAGACGCGCGGCATCGACCGCTTCACGCCGGAAGAATTGGACCGCTGGATCGACGTGATGGAGCGGCGGCAGGCCTGGCTGGCGGAGCGCGGCATCCCCATGCTGATGGTCGCCATTCCCAACAAGGAGCGCGTGTACCGCGAGGAACTGCCGGCCTGGGCCACCCTGGTGAACCCGGAAAGCCGGATGGACCAGATCGTCCGGCGACTGGCGGAGCGGCGCTCGCCGCTGGTGTTCAAGGACATGACCGCTGACCTCGTCGCCGCCAAGAAGGACATGAAAGTCTACCACCAGGCCGACACGCACTGGACGGTCGAGGCCGCCTTCGCCATCGGATATCAGGGGATCATGGAGTGGATCAAGACGGTCCGTCCGGATTTCACGCCGCTGACCCCGGCCGACATGAAGCGAACCCTCGCCATGCGCCAGGGCGCAGACCTCGACCTCGCCCGCATGCTGGGACTGGCGGCGGTTTACCAGGAGGAGGAGGTCCGCTATGACTTCGCCGGACCGCCCAAGCTTCGCAGCGCCGACGCCTCGATGCCGAACGGCATCGTCCAGAACATTCTGCGTGCCGACCTGCCGACCGCGCCGAGCGTGGTGTGGTTCCGGGACTCCTTCACCATCTCCATGATCCCTTACATTGCCGAAACCTTCCGCGAGGCAGTCGTCACCGAGCACAAGGGGCTGCGCTTCGACAAGCCGCTGATCGAGGAGCGCAAGCCGGATGTGGTCGTCTACCAGTTCGTCGAGCGGTCCCTCAACGCTCCCATCCCGGCGGAATGATCCAAGTAATCTTCTGTCGATACTGCGAAACAAATGGGTCTTGATTTTGAAGGGTTATTGCCCTAGCCTACTTGTGGTTAATTAACCATATGGCGGCCACTGAGATGGGCGTTGTATCCTCCAAAGCCTTCCGCTTCTTCAACCGTAGGACGGGAGAGTATTTCTATACGGGGAGCACGGCCGAACGGGATGGCATCATCGCCGCAAGAGCCGACATGACGTATGAAGGCGTCGCTTTCCTGCCGGGAGGCAGTGCCAGCACTCCGGTGTCGGTGGCCCGCTTCATCAGGCTGGATACGGGGGAGCATTTCTACACCGCCAGCGCCGTCGAGCGGGATTACATCCTCCAGAACATGTCGGACAATTTCCGCCTGGAGGATTCGGAGGCATTTCTTGTTTCCGCGACGCCGGATTATCAATTCTCCCAGCCCGTCTACCGGTTCCTGGACACGGCCACCGGCAACCATTTCCTCACCGCGTCGGAAAGCGAGCGGGACGGGGTGATGGCGGCCCTGCCGAGCTATCGCTACGAAGGGGTGGCGTTCTACGCAAAGCCGACCCCGCCGCTTCCCCCTGCCCCGTCGGGGAATTTCGACGAGGCGTGGTATCTCCAGGCCTACCCGGACGTACGCGATGCGGTGAATGCCGGCTTGATGACCGCCCGCGTCCATTACGACGTTTTCGGCAAGCGGGAAGGCCGGATGCCGAACGACATGGCGGCCCTTGCCGGCAACGACCGCTGGATCGCCTTCGACGGCGCGCCCGGCCATGTCCGAATCCTGAACGGCGGTGCCGGCGACGACATCCTGGACGGGATCGACGGATACACGATCTCCAACAGCACGATGGTCGGCGCCTACATCGGCTACAGCGACTTCAGCGACGTGCTGTTCGGCGAAACCGGCAACGACACGCTGTACGGCGCGCAGAACGACACCCTGAATGGCGGAAGCGGCAACGACACCTACTACGTTCATTCGTCCGGCGTTCTGGTGACCGAAGGTGCGAATGCCGGGATCGATGAAGTTGTCCTGATCGAAGACAGCAACAGCGGCTATTTCAACCACTCCATGCCGGCTAATGTCGAGCGGCTGCGGGTGTTCATCACCCCGATCATCAATCCATCGGTTCCCACCGTTGCCGGGAGTGCCGGGGACGACTGGATCGGTGCAGGCGGCACCACCGCCCCGATCCGCCTTCTGGGCGGCGCAGGCAATGACACGTTGAATGGCGGTCTCGGCAGCGGCGGCGGCGCGGTCGTGGAGGGTGGCACCGGCAACGACTATTTGCTGGCGGTCGGATTCAACGACGCACGTTTCTATACGTGGCTGGCATCGGGCAGCGATACGCTGAACGGCGGTGACGGCGACGACACGCTGGTGGCCTGGACCGGCAACGATCGCCTGACCGGCGGCGCCGGTGCCGATACCGTCCTCGTCGACTTCGCCACTCCCCCGAACCTGCTCTGGCAGGATCCGAAGGCTTGGACCTCCTATCCGGGGGGCGGCGGCAACCTTTCCTATGTCCTGTGGTCGGGCACGTCGGTGACGACGGTCACCGATTTCCAACCGGGTGTCGACGTGCTGAGCTTCCGCCACAGCTCGCTCAGTCTTTCCGACATCATGGCGCGCTTCAACGACCGTGCCGACGGGATGGGAGTGGTGGCGAGCTTCACCACCAGCGAATTCGGGCTGTCGGTGACGGGCGACGCCAACAACACCTTCACGCTCTCGCTCGACGGCCTAACCCGGTCCCAGGTCTCTGCGAACTGGTTCGCGGTTTCTTCGACCTGACGGCGTAGCCGGCCGCCCTGCCCCTCTCCCATCGGGGCAGTTGACGGCGGCTCCCGCTTGCCAGCCCTGCACTCGGTTCCCATGTGCCGTCTCCACCTGCGCGGCTGTCGCCGCGGGTGGAGCGGCGGGACGGACCTTTCCTTCGTTCCGGCTGTTGTATCGAAAGAACATGCAGCATCGACGTCGATGGGGACGGCCTGAGAATGTCACCGAGGATTAGCACCATGACCCCCCGTCTCCTTGCGGAGCTTCTGGAACCGATCCTGACCGCAGCGGAAGACGACGAAGAGGCCCTGTCCGAGGCCGTGAACCTGACCGCGGAGGCAATGGCGGCGCTGGGCGCCACCGTGCTCGACCCGGACGGTCAGCCGGCGCGCGGGGTGTCCGATGAACGGGCCGTCGTCGCCGCGCTCAACACCCACGCGCACAACCTGATGCGCGACGGGCGGCTCGACGACGTCGTCGAGGCTCTGCAAGTGGCCGAGCGGATCGGCCGCCTTGCCCATCTGCCGCACCACCCGCGGACTGTCTGACCACTCTTTCGGGAGAAGGGCGCGGTCGTTCGTAGAAGCGGCTTCGCGGGTGCGGGAACTCCCTCCCTCCGTGCTGTTTGAGCGACGTGCCACCCAGCGCTCAACAGGGGAGGAGCCCTCGTGCCCACCGCGCCGCAGCCACACGCCCATTCGAATGTCCTGGCGAGCCCTCTGGAAGGCGAGATCCTGTCGCGTCTCCAGGACTCCCTGCTGCCGGACCATCTGCTGACCCGCCGCTGGTATGCTGCCAAGGATGCCGGCCGTCCGGTCGTGCGCATCGTCGATGCCCTGCCCCTGCCCCTGGCCGGAGGATCGCAGGCGCAGCTCTGCCTGCTGCGCGTCGAGCCGCCGGGGCGGGAACCGCAGCTCTACCAGCTTCCGCTGATCCTCGACCGCGGCACGGGGGAGGATCCGTCGGTGATCAAGGGAACCGAGGATCTGCCGGTCGCCGGCCGCCTGCGCGACGGCTATGCCGATGACGGCGTGGTCCGTGCGCTGCTGGGCGCCGTCCTGAACCGTAACCTGGAAGCGGGCGAAACGGCCTTGTCCCCCGGCCTCACCGCCGGCCACACCCGCGCCTGCGAAGCGCTGGGCGACAGGCTGGGCGCGGACGCCCCGCTGCACCGGATGACGGCGGAACAATCCAACACCTCCATCCGCGTCGGCGACGTCGCCATTCTGAAGGGCCTGCGCAAGCTGGAGCCCGGCACCCACCCGGAACTGGAGGTCAGCCGCTTCCTGACCGAGGTCGCGCAGTTCCCCAACACGCCGGCATTGCTGGGCTGGGTGGAGCGGGCCAACAGCTCCGGCTCCACCACCCTGTGCGTGATGCAGGAACTGGTGCCGGAGGCCAAGGACGCCTGGGGCCATGTCACCGGATACCTGAACGACCGTGTCGCCCGATTTGCCGACAGCGATGCCGCCCAGGCCGGCGATGCCACCGCCGACGCCGACAGCGTCGCCTTCCTGCGCCTTCTCGGCCAGCGGACGGCGGAATTGCACCGCGCGCTCGCCACCCCCGGCGGCGGCGATGCCTTCACACCGGAGCCGGCGACGGCGGAGCGGCTGAAGGAATGGGCGGGCGGCGTACGCACCCTGGCGAAGCGGGTGCTGGAGCGGCTGCGCGCCGCGGCACCGACGCTTGACCCGGCCATCGCGCCTCAGGCCACGGCTCTCGCCGCCAGCGAAGCGGCGATGATGGCGCAGATCGACGCGCTGATCCCGCCGACCGCCGACCTCAGCGCCATGCGCCTGCACGGCGACTATCACCTGGGTCAGGTGCTGGTGTCGCGCGGCGACGTGCAGATCGTCGATTTCGAAGGCGAGCCGATGCGGCCGCTGGCCGAACGGCGGGCCAAGCATTGCATCCTGCGCGATGTGGCCGGCATGCTGCGCTCCATCGCCTACGCCGCCGCCATGGCCCGCGACGCGATGCCGGCCGACATCGACGGGCCGTCGCGCGATGCCCGCACGGCGTGGCTCTCCTGGTGGGAGGGCGCCGCTTCGGCCGCCTTCCTCGACGGCTACCGCAACGCCATCGGCGATTGCCCCGGCTTCCCGCGCGACCCGCAGGCGGCGCCGGCGCTGCTGAAGCTCTTCCTGTTGGAAAAGGCGCTGTACGAGGTCGGCTACGAGCTTGCCAACCGGCCGGACTGGGTGGCGATCCCGCTGGCCGGCGTCACCGCCATCATCCGCGCCGATGCCGGGCCGGAAATCGCCAGCCGCGACCGTGACCGCATCGCCCCGGTGGACGAGCGACGCCGCAGCCATTCCATGCCCTTCGGGGCGGAGGTGCAGGCAGACGGCTCCGTCCGCTTCTCCATCTGGGCGCCGTCGGCGGCGTCGGTCCTGCTGTCGATCGACGATGGCGGCCAGCCGGTCGGCATGGAGGACCAGGGCGACGGCTGGTTCAGCCTGACCACCGCGCGGGCACAGGCAGGCAGCCGCTACCGCTTCGTCCTGCCGGACGGGCTGGCGGTGCCCGACCCGGCGTCGCGCTTCCAGCCGGATGACGTGCATGGCTCGTCGGAGGTGATCGACCCCGGCGTCCATGCCTGGACCGATGCCGCTTGGACCGGCCGGCCCTGGCACGAGACGGTGCTGTACGAGCTGCATGTCGGCACCTTCACCGAGGAAGGCACCTTCCTGTCGGCCATCGACCGGCTGGACGACCTGGTCGAGCTGGGCGTCACCGCGATCGAGCTGATGCCGGTGGCCGACTTCCCCGGCACGCGCAACTGGGGCTATGACGGCGTTCTGCCCTTCGCCCCCGACAGCGCCTATGGCCGGCCGGAGGACCTGAAGACCCTGGTGCAGGAGGCGCATGCCCGCGGGCTGATGGTCTTCCTCGACGTCGTCTACAACCATTTCGGTCCGGAGGGGAATTACCTCCACGCCTTCGCCAACAGCTTCTTCACCGACCGCCACAAGACGCCCTGGGGGGCGGCGATCAACGTCGATGGCGAGCGCAGCGGGCCGGTGCGCGACTTCTTCATCCACAACGCGCTCTATTGGCTTGAGGAGTATCACCTCGACGGCCTGCGGCTGGACGCGGTCCACGCCATCATCGACGACAGCGATCGCCATGTTCTGGAAGAATTGGCGGAGCGGGTGCACAGCCATTTCCAGAACCAGCGCCATGTCCATCTGGTGCTGGAGAACGACGCCAACCAGGCGCGTTTCCTGGCCCGCCATCGCGAGGGCGACCCGCGCTGGCACTCCGCCCAGTGGAACGACGACCTGCACCACTGCCTGCACAGCGCGGCCACGGGCGAAGACGGCGGCTATTACGCCGACTACGCCCACGATCCGGCCAAATGGGGCCGCGCCCTGGCGGAGGGCTTCGCCTTCCAGGGTGATCCGTCGGCCTACCGCGACGGCGAGCTGCGCGGGGAGCCGTCGGCGCATCTGCCGCCCACCGCCTTCGTCACCTTCATCCAGAACCACGACCAGATCGGCAACCGCGCCTTCGGCGAGCGCATCTCCCACATCGCCAAGGCCGAAGCGGTGCGCGCCGCGACCATCCTCTATCTGCTCGGCCCCGGCATCCCCATGCTGTTCATGGGCGAGGAATGGGCATCGGCCAAACCCTTCCCCTTCTTCTGCGACTTCGGCGAGGAGTTGGCCGAGGCGGTGCGCAAGGGCCGGGCGGAGGAGTTCGCCAAGTTCCCCGAATTCCAGGACCCCGACGCCCGCGCCCGCATTCCCGATCCGACCGCGCCGGAAACGGCGGAGTCGGCCAAGCTGGACTGGGACGCCCGTGGGACACCGGAGCATGCGGAGTGGCTCGACTGGTATCGCCGCGCCCTGGCTCTGCGCCGGACGGAGATCGTGCCGCGTCTGGACGGCGTTCCCGGCGGTGCATCCGGCCATGGCGTGGTCGGCAAGACCGGCCTGACCGTCTGCTGGAAGCTGGGCGACGGCAGCCGGCTGCATGCCTTCGCCAATCTGGCCGACACGCCGGCTTCCGGCTTCCCCGAGGCCACGGGCCGCGTGCTGTGGACGGAAGGCGAGGGGCTGACCGGCGACACGCTCGGCCCCTGGTCGGTGGTGCTGTGGCTGGAGGAGGCCTCGGCGCTCGATCGGCTGGCCGACCGCATGGGCATCGAACGCTCCTTCGACAATGCCGCCGGGGAAACGGTGACGGCCAGCGAGGAGACCATCCGCGCCCTGTTATCGGCCATGGGGGTCGAGGCGGGGGACGAGGCCGCCGCGCTTGCCCTTCTCGACCGGCTTGACGAGGAGGAATATGGCCGCGCCCTACCCCCGGTGGTGGTCCGCCGCGCGGGCGAGGCGGTGACGGCGCCGGTCACCCTGCCCCACGGCACCCGCACCCTGCGCTACACCCTGACGCTGGAAAGCGGGGAGACGCAGAGCGGCGTCGTCGGCTTCGGCAGCCTGCCGCGCTGCCGCTGCATCACCGTGGGCGACGTGACCTATGCCGAGCGGCGCCTGCCGCTGGGCAAGCTGGACAAGGCCGGCTACCACACGCTGCGGGTCGAGACGGAGCATGGCGTGGCGGAAACCCGGCTGATCCTGGCGCCGGCCCGCTGCCATCTGCCGACGCCGATTCTGGTGGGGGAAAAGCTGTGGGGTCTGTCGGCGCAACTCTACACCCTGCGCAGCGACCATGACTGGGGCATCGGCGATTTCGGCGATTTGCGGACGCTGGCCGACATCGCCGCGGCGCGCGGAGCGGCGGTGGTCGGGCTGAACCCACTGCATGCCATGTTCCTCGACAACCCCGAACATGCCAGCCCTTATTCCCCGGCCAGTCGGCTGTTCCTGAACCCGCTCTACATCGACGTCACCGCGGTGCCGGAATTCATCGATGATGCCGACCTGCGCAGGCAGGTCGCCTCGTCCGAGTTCCGGCAGGCACTGGAGGCGGCCCGCG
This sequence comes from Azospirillum sp., assembly GCF_035628975.1. GTDB lineage: Bacteria > Pseudomonadota > Alphaproteobacteria > Azospirillales > Azospirillaceae > Azospirillum. The sequence continues at coordinate 53,798 of NZ_DASPIS010000104.1, forward strand.
CCTCCGCCAATGTCGATTACACGGCGGTATCCAGGCTGAAGCTGCCGATCCTGGAAAAGCTGTTCGCCGCCTTCCAGACATCCGCGAAACCGGAACGTCGCGCAGCCTTCGACGCCTTCTGGACCGAGGGCGGAATCGGGCTGGAGCGCTTCGCCACCTTCCAGGCGCTGCGCGAACGCTTTGCGCGTGAGGGCAAGGCTGATTGGCACCAGTGGCCGGCCGAGTTCCACGACGCCGAGGCACCGGCGGTGGAGCAGTTCGCCAAGGAGCATTCCGACCGCGTCGCCTATTTCGTCTGGCTGCAATGGCTGGCGGACGACCAGCTGCGCGCGGCGGCGGAGCGCGCATCCGACCTCGGAATGACGATCGGTTTCTACCGCGACCTCGCGGTCGGCGCCGATGCCGGCGGGGCTGAGACCTGGATGACGCCGCAGGCGGTGGTGGACGCCGCCCATGTCGGGGCGCCGCCCGACCTGTTCAATCCGGCTGGCCAGGACTGGGGACTGCCGCCCTTCCATCCGCGGGCGCTTCGTGTGGCCGGCTATCAGCCCTTCATCGATCTGGTCCGCGCCAACATGCGCCATGCCGGCGCGCTGCGCATCGACCACGCGATGGCGCTCCAGCATGTCTATTGGATCCCCGACGGCAATTCGCCTGGCGAGGGCGCCTATGTCGCCTACCCGATGGAGGAACTGCTGGGCATCCTGGCGCTGGAGAGCCAGCGCCAGCGCTGCCTCGTCGTCGGCGAGGATCTCGGCACCGTTCCGGAGGGCTTCCGCGAACGGATGACCGAGGCCGGGGTGCTGAGCTACCGCGTCGTCTTCTTCGAATGGACCGAGGACGGCGCCTTCAAGGGGCCGGACGAGTATCCGGAGCTGGCGCTCGCCACCGTCGGCAGCCATGACCTCGCCACGCTGCGCGGCTGGTGGGAGGGCGACGACATCGCGCTGAAGGCCGAAAAGGGCCTCTACCCGGCGGATGACGAGGAGGAGAAGCAGCGCACCCGCCGGTCGGCTGACCGCGGCGCCCTGGTGAATGCGCTACGCGCCGCCGAGATCGCCCTGCCCGCCGGCTTCGGTGCCGACAGTCCCTATGACGACACGCTGGACCATGCGGTGCATGCCTTCCTCGCCCGCACCAACGCGGCGCTGGCGGTGGCGCAACTGGACGACCTGACCCGCGAGCGCGATCAGGTCAACCTGCCGGGCACCACCGACCAGTACCCCAACTGGCGCCGCAAGCTGTCGATGACGCTGGAGGAGTTGGCCGACGCGCCGGAACCTGCGGCGGTCGCCGCCATCCTGGCCGCGGCGCGCCCGTCCTCCTCCCCTGCCCGCAGTTGATCACGCAGCCGATCCCAATGGCTCTTCCCAACTCCGCCCTTCCATACTCCGAGGAGCACACACCCATGGCCCCCGCCGCCGGCAAGCCGATCCCTCGTGCGACGTACCGGGTCCAACTGAATGGCGAATTCGGCTTCGACCGCACCGCGGCCATCGCCGACTATATCGCCCGTCTGGGCGTCAGCCATCTCTACGCCTCCCCCTACATGAAGGCGCGGCCGGGCAGCTCCCATGGCTATGACATCGTCAACCACAACGAGCTGAACCCGGAGGTCGGCGACCAGAACGACTTCCGCGATCTGGTGGAGGCGCTGAAGCGCAACAACCTCGGCCAGATCCTGGACTTCGTGCCCAACCACATGGGGGTCGGCGGCGCCGACAACGAATGGTGGTTGAACGTTCTGGAGTGGGGACCTGAAAGCCCGTATGCCGGGTATTTCGACATCGAATGGGAATCCGATTACCGCTATCTGCAGGGCAAGGTGCTGGTGCCGTTCCTGGGCGACCAGTATGGCGCTGTGCTGGTGTCGGGCGGACTGGAGCTTCGCTTCGACAACGAGACCGGCAGCTTCGCCGTCTGGGCCTACGGCACCCACAAGCTGCCGGTGCGGCCGCAGGATTACGGCACCATCCTGGGCAGCGACCACCCGGACCTGGAGCGGATTGCCGACGCCTTCACCCATCTGGCCGATGCGCGCCCGCACCAGCTTCGTCGCGCGTCGGACCTGAAGGCGCAGCTGGCCGAGCTGGTGGCGACCCGGCCGGACGTGGCCGACGCGATCAACCAGCGCCTGTCCGTCTTCCGCGGCTATCAGGGGGAGATCGACAGCTGGGGCCACCTGCACGAGTTGATCGGCTGCCAGAACTGGCGCGTCGCCTATTTCAAGGTGGCGGCCGACGACATCAACTATCGCCGCTTCTTCAACATCAACGAACTGGCCGGCCTGCGCATGGACGAGCCGGAGCTGTTCGACCTCGCCCACCGCATGGTGCTGAAGATGGTGGAGGACGGCACGCTCGACGGCATCCGCATCGACCACATCGACGGGCTGATCGACCCCAGGGGCTATTGCGAGCGGCTGGTCGCGGCATCCTCCAAGCCCTTCTACCTGGTGGTGGAGAAGATCCTCGCCCGGCATGAGCGGCTGCGCGAGGATTGGCCGATCGACGGCACCACCGGCTACGAATACGCCAACCTGATGGGCGGCCTGTTCGTCGATCCCAAGGCGGAGGAGACCTTCACCCGCCTCTACGCCGACTTCATCGGCAGGCGCGACGATTTCGAAGAGGTGGTGCGGCAGTGCAAGATCCGCATCATGGAAAGCGAGATGGCGAGCGAGCTGAACGTGCTGTCGCGCAAGGCGGCACGCATCGCCCGTTCCAACCCCGCCACCGCCGATTTCACCGCCAACATCCTGCATCAGGCGTTGAAGGAGACCATCGCCCGCTTCCCCGTCTACCGCACCTATGTCGACGGCGGCGTGCCGAGCGATCTCGACCGCCGCGACATCGACTGGGCGATCTCACAGGCGCGGCGGGCGGAACAGGGGCCGGACGGCTCGGTCTATGATTTCCTGCAACGGCTGCTGACCACCGATCTGGTGGCGGCACCCAAGAGCGGCTACAGCCACCGGCAGGTCACCCGCTTCGCCATGCGCTTCCAGCAGTACAGCGGGCCGGTGATGGCCAAGGGACTGGAGGACACCGCCTTCTACCGCTACAACCGGCTGGCGGCGCTGAACGAGGTCGGCGGTCATCCCGACCATTTCGGCGTCAGCGTCTCTGCCTTCCACCGTGCCAACCAGGACCGGGCACGCAACTGGCCGGGCAACATGCTGGCCAGCACCACCCACGACACCAAGCGCGGCGAGGACACCCGCGCCCGCCTCTACGCCCTGTCCGAGATGCCGGAGGAGTGGGAGCGGCAGGTCCAGACCTGGAGCCGGCTTCTGCGCGCCCGCCGCGGCGACGTGGAGGGCACCGCCCCCCCCGACCGCAACGACGAGTATCTATTCTATCAGCTTCTTCTGGGGGCCTGGCCGGCGGAGCTGACCGGGGCCTCGGTCGAGCAGATCGAACAATCGGCGATGACCGCCTTCGCCGAGCGCATCGTCGGCGCCATGACCAAGTCGATGCGCGAGGCCAAGGTCCATTCGACCTGGGCGGCGCCGAACGAGGCCTATGAGGGGGCGGTCGTCAGCTTCATCCACGATGCCCTCGACGTCACCCGCCGCAATGCGTTCCTGGAGGCCTTCCTGCCCTTCCAGGCCTCGTTGGCGCGCATTGGCATGGTCAACGGGCTGTCCCAAACCCTGTTGAAGCTGACGAGCCCCGGCGTGCCCGACATCTATCAGGGCTGCGAGCTGTGGAACCTCAGCCTCGTCGATCCCGACAACCGCCTGCCCGTGGATTACGACGCCCGCCGCCGACTGCTGGAGGAGGTGGAGGATGTGGTGGAGCGCGGCACCGTCGCCGGCCTGTTGGAGCGCTGGACCGACGGTGCGGTGAAGCTGGCTGTGACCCGGCAGGCGCTGGCGGTGCGGGCGGAGAAACCGGAGGTCTTCAGTGCCGGCGAGTATCTTCCGCTGGAGGCGACCGGCGATCGCGCCGACCATGTGGTCGCCTATGCCCGCCGCGCCGGCGACGATACGGTGGTGGTGGCGGTCCCGCGTCTGGTCGGCCAACTGGGCGAAAGCCCCGATTGGGGCAACACCGCCATCCCGCTGCCGCGCGGCACCCGCTGGCGCAATCGTCTGACCGGCGCGGAGATCGAGGGCGGCGACGCGGTTTCCGCCGCGACGCTGTTCGCCGATCTGCCGGTGGCGTTGCTGTCGCGAGAGGGGTGAACTCTCCCTCTCCCCCCGGGGAGAGGGTCGGGGTGAGCGACTGTCTGGCCTGTCAAGCTTCCACAGCGAGTCCGGCCCGAACTTCGCGGGCTTTGGCATTGAGCCTGACGAGGAGCTTTCTGGCGAGAGCGACGCGGATTGCCTTTTTGGGT
>NZ_DASPIS010000105.1:0-43368 GCF_035628975.1 Azospirillum sp.
GCTGAAGGTCTGGCCTTCGACCGTGATGCTGAAGATGTCGCCTTCTTCGACGGTGCCCTTGACGTTCACACCCGATGTCTGCGGGTTGCCAGCCGTGGCGGGCGTCGCCAGGTTGGTCGTCATCGTCTGGGTGTTGTCGAAGTAGGAGATCGTGCGGCTTTCGTTGCCGTCCGACACGATGAAGTCGCGGGTGCGGCCGTTGGCGCCGCGGACTTCGATCTGGACGCCGGAGAAGCTGCCCGACGTGCTGGACATCGTGCCCGACAGCTTCAGGCCGGTCAGGCCATGGGCGTTCTCGGCCTTGCCGATGTCGGCGGTCTTGCCCTCGATCGAGCCGTCGCCCTGGATGCGGATCGAATAGGTATCGGCCCGCTGGACGTTGGTGACGCGGGCGTTGTCGACGCCGGTGATGGTGTTGACGGCGGCACGGGACTCGCTGGTGCTGTCCATGCTCATGCCGTTGCCGGCGATCAGGTTCTTGCCGCCGTAACCGCTGTCGGCGGCCAGCTTGTCGATCTGCCCGCGCAGCGTGTTGAACTGGGCGGCCAGCGACTTGCGGGTGGCCACGGAGGCGGCGTCGTTACCCAGTGCGGCGTAGGCCGCGGTGGTCAGGCCCTTGGCCTGGTCCACCATGGAGTCGATCGAGCTCAGGCCCTTGTCGGCGGCCTGGATGGTGCTGATCGACTGGCCCATCGCGTCCTTCAGCGACGTCAGGTCGCCGGCGCGCTGGTTCAGGCCCTTGGCCGAGAAGAAGGCGGTCGGGCCGTCGAGGGCGGTGTTGACCTTGTTGCCCGTCGACAGGATGTTCTGCTTCTTGTTGATCTGTTCCTGCGTGCTCTGCAGCTGCAGCAGGTTGGTCCGCATGGAAGCGGAGAGGGTAACGTTGCCAGCCATGGTAGCCACTCCTTTTGGAGGATCAAAGTCCGGCGGCACCCCTCTTTGGAGGCGCCGATTGCCGGAAGGGGACTAATTCCCCCTGCCAAAGGGGTAGGCAAGAAGCGGGCCAGTTCAAATTTGCCGGGGTTCCTTGGTAATCCGTACCGGTAGGCAGAAAAGCACCCGGCAAAATTTGCCGACCTCCCGGCAGAATCTGCCGGTCAGGCGGCAGGGCTTGCCGGGGCGGCAGATTCTGCCGGGTATTTCCTGCCGGGCAGGACAACCGTTTCGCACATCGCGAGCGGCCCGACGGCGATTGCGGCACTGCCCCAGGACCAGCCGACGCCAAAGCCCGACAGCAGCAGCCGGCACGTCCCCGCCGCAAGCTGCGTCGCCAGCGCGCCGGCGATCGCCAGTGGGATGGAGGCGGAACTGGTGTTGCCGACATCCCGCAACGCCACCACGGTTCGGTCGGCCGGCACCCCGAGCTTTTGGCCGAGATGGCGGATCATCTGCGCGTTGGCCTGATGCAGGACGAGGTGGTCGACCGCCTCCATCGTCCAGCCGGCGGTATCGAGCGCAGCCCGCAAGCTGCCGGGCACTTCGCGCAGGGTGAAGGCGAAGACCTGGGTTCCGTCCATGAACAGGCGCGCCGGCCGGTCGGGACGGCGCATCGCCCCGCCCTCCGCCGTCAGGTAGGGAGCGCCGGCACCGTCGCTGCCGAGGTCGAACGCCATCGGCGCCGCGGTGCCGTCCAACTCCAGAGCGGTCGCGGCGGCGCCGTCGCCGAACAGCGGCGCAACCGCACGGTCGTCCGGATCGACCAGACGGGACGTGGTATCGCCGACCAGCAGAAGCGCCCGCCGCCCGGCGGCCTTCAGCAGCCCCGCCACGGTCCACAGCCCATAGACGAAGCCGGAACAGCCATGGGTGAGGTCCAGCACGGCGGCCCCCTTCCGCAGCCCCAGCCGCCGATGCAGGAGCGATGCGGTGCCGGGAAGCATGTGATCGTGGGTCTGGGTCACCAGAACCAGCAGATCGATGCTGCCGGGCTCCCAGCCCAGCCCGTCGAGCAGACGGCGCGCCGCGGCTTCGGCAAGATCGCTGGTGCATTGGCCGGGGGCGGCGATCCGCCGTTCCTCGATGCCGGTGGCGGCGGCGATCCGGCGCGCCGCGTCCTCGCCGAAGCGGCGGGCGAGGTCGTCGACCGTCTCGCGCCCTTCCGGCACGCAGCCGACGATGCCGCGCACGCACACTCCGTCGATCCGGCTGGCGACCATCTCCGCCTCTCCCCTGTCACTTGCGGCTGTCACCCACGGCCTGAACCGGCCACGCCTCAGCAGGTGATGCCGCCGTCCACCGTAAGGGTCTGTCCCGTGATGAAACCGCCGCCGTCGCCCAGCAGGAACCGGACCAGCGGCACCACGTCCGCCGCGGTGCCGAGCCGGCCGAGCGGCGTGCGGCGCACGATCTGGTCGCGCTGCCCGTCCGACAGGGTGCCCGACATTTCGGTGTCGAGATAGCCCGGCGCCACCGAATTGACGGTGATCGCCCGCCGTCCGACCTCGCGCGCCAGCGCCCGCGTCAGGCCGTCGAGACCCGCCTTCGACGCCGAATAGGCCGCCAGCCCGACATAGCCGCGCTGCCCGATGATGGAGGAGACGTTGACGATCCGTCCACCCTTCGCACCGGCGCCGCGCTCCACCAGCTTGGCGCGCAGGAAGGCGCGGGCGGCCTGGAGCGCTCCGGTCAGGTTGGTCTGGATCACCGCCTCGGCATCCACCTCCGGGAAGGTCGCCAGCACGCCTTCGCGCGCGATCCCGGCATTGTTGACCAGCCCCCACAGCGGCGAAGCGCCGCCCCAGGCGACGGTGGCGTCGAAGAAGGCGCGCACCTCGTCGCCCTCGCCGATGCGGCAGGACCGCCAGAACAGGTCGGGGCCGGCCAGCCGCTCCAACGCTTCGGAGGACGACCGGCTGCAGGTGGAAACCCGGTAGCCGTCGGCCAGCAGCGCCTCCACCAGCGCAAGGCCGAGGCCGCGGCTGCCCCCGGTGACGATGACGTGACGCTTCGGTTCCATAAATGCGGCTGCGGCTGCGGGCGCGGTCATGCGGCTCCCTTTCGGCTTTTCTTGCCCGCCGCACTCAGCGGGATATGGTCGGCGAAGGTCAGGGCGCGCGGGCGCGCGGCCGGCGGCAGGTCGGCGGTCGCCGCGCGCAAGGCGGCACGCAGGGCCTCCCCGTCGACACCCGGCGCCGGCACGATGGTGGCGGTCAGGAGATGGCCGGTGATCGGGCTCGGCACCGCCGACACGGCGGCATCGGCCACCCCGCCGACAGCCAGCAGCCGGCGCTCCACCGCTTCGGGCGAGACCTTCACCCCGCCGACATTGACCAGCCCATCGAGCCGGCCGGCGAACAGCACGCGGCCGTCCTGCCGTTCCACCAGATCGCCGGTGGACAGCCAGCCTTCCGCATTGGCGATGCCCGGTGCCGCACGCGGGCTGCGCACCTCCAGCACGCCATCCGCGATGCGCAGGGCAAGCCCGTCCGGAGCCTCCTCCAACCAAGCCGCCGGGAAGCCGGCGCGGCCATCGGCGACGGCGAACAGCGCCCCCGCCTCGGTCGAGGCGTAGATATGGCGCAGGCGCGCGCCGGGAAAGCGCTCCGCCAACCGGTCGAGCAGCGGCTGGTCCGCCGCCTCCCCGCCCAGCGTCACCGCCCGGAGCGGCAATTCGGCATCGCCCAGCGCCATCAAGAAGGCGCGCCAGAAGCTCGGCGTACCGCTGACATGGGTCACGGCATGGCGCCGCGCCGCCTCCGCCAAGCCGGTGATGCCGCTGGACGCTCGGGGAGGCACGGCGATCAGCGACGCCCCGGCCGCAGCCGCGGTCAGCACCACCTGCAGGCCGGCGAAGGCGCCCGGATCATAGGTCAGCAACCAGCGCGCGCCCTCCTCCGCCACGCCGCGCAGTCGGCCGCGCAGACGGTCGAAGTCGTGGCACAGGCGCTTGGGCGTCCCGGTGGTGCCTGAGCTTTCCAGCGTGACGGAGAACCCCTGCCCCTGCTGCCAGCCGTCCGGATCAGCGGCACCGCGGGCCAGCAGCAGCCCCCGGCCCGCCTCCTCGGCGGCGGCCAGGGCCGCCAGCACGCGCGACGGCCGGTCGGCCTGCACCACGCCGCCCGCCGGCACCGCCAGCCCGGCAAGCTCCGGCCAGCCGAACCGCTCTTCCCCCTCGATCAGGCGGAAGGCGGGATGGATCCAGGCGGGGCGGCGCCCGGTCATGCCGGGACGGCGTAGAGAGCCACCAGTTCTCCGACCGTGGTGAACTGGCGGAAGCCTTCGCGGAAGGGATCCTGGCCGGTCCGCTGCTCCAGCACCACCAGCAGCGTCGCAAGGTCGAGGGAGTCGATGGGAAGGCCGCCATCGAGGAACCGGCTGTCGGCGGTCAGCGGCGGCAGCACCTCCCCCTTGTCGGCGGCGATGCGGCCGAGTTCCTCGGCGATCAGGGCGAAGATGGGGCTGGCGGCAGGATGGTTGGCGGCGGGATGGTGGGTCATGGAAGCTCAGCTCTGGCTGGGGGCATCGTCGCAGCCGTCGAGGAAGGCCCGGATCGCGGCGGTCACCGGACTGGCGGCTTCGATGTGCGGCAGGTGTCCGGCGGTGTCGAAGACCCTGAACGGGGCGCCCGGCGGCAGCCGGTCGGCGGGCGGCAGCGGGATGATCCCGTCGGCGCGGCCCCACAGGACTTGGATCGGCATCGGGTAGGCGCTCCAGTCCACCGGCGGGCCGCCACCGTCGGCGTGGGCGGCGAAGGAGACGTCAATGATCCGTTCCAGCCCTGCCCGGCGGACCGGGTCGGCACCCTGCGCGTACAGCACCTCGCCGAAGCGCGGAATCAGCGGCGACGGGCCGGCGAACAGGCGCGCCGCGCAGGCCCGCCCCTCCTCCACATCGGCCGGCGCGATGGCCCGCCTGAGGAAGCCGAGGTCGAAGGGTGTACCCAGTCCGGCGCTGGCCAGCAGGGTGAGGCTCGCCACCCGGTCCGGCGCCAGGAGGGCAAGCTCGCGCCCCACGTAACCGCCCATCGAATGGCCGATCACGTGCACGCGCGCCAGTTCCAGCGCATCGAGGAATTCGACCAGCCAAGGGGCGAAGTCGGAAACCCGGCCGCTGCCCACGTCGGGGGTGGAACCGCCATGGCCCGGCAGGTCCACCGCAACCGCACGCCGCCGGGACGACAGGGCCGACAAGTTGAACTGCCAAGTCAACCGGTCGCCGCCGAAGCCGTGCAGAAGCAGGACGGGCACGCCGCCGCTGCCGACCGACAGGTAGGCCGCCGGACCGCCGGCGACGGTGGCGACACCGGCGCGCAGGCGGCTGCCTTCCGAAACGGGCTTGGAAACAGGCACCGGTCAGGCCGCGACCGGGGCACCCGCCAGGGCCAGCAGATCGGCGACCGTCTTGGCCTTGGCCAGCTTCTCGCCTTCCACCACCACGCCGGTCTTCTCGTCGACCAGCGCGATGAAGCTGATGACGGCCAGCGAATCCCAGGCCTCCAGTGATTCCAGGGCCTCGTCGCCGGTCAGCGTGCCGGGATCCAGTTCAAGCATCTCGTCAAGAGCGAGCAGGAAGTCTTTGCGATCCATAAGCTGATCTCCTTGATGGGCCTAGTGTAGCCGGATCGGTGGGTTCCGGTGGTGGGTTCCGGTGGTGGGTTCCGGTTGGGCAGCCCCTTCTTCCGGACGGGCGTGTCTCGTCAGTGCAGCGTCTTTTGCCGGACCGCACGGTTGATGTCCATCCAATCGGGGTGGTCGCGAAGCAGTTTGCAACAATCCTGCCAGCCGAAGGCGGGATTGGAGGGCAGCAGAGCCTCGAGAATGCGGCGGACCAGCTCATAGTCGGCGGGCTCGTCGACGCACCAGCGCTGGTCGGGCGGCTCGACCGGCTCGACCGGCACCAGTGCGGTCCCCAGGCGGAAACGCTCCGGACGGCGGTAGATATAGGGGGTGACATGCTCCCGCTCGGCCGGATCGGTGGCGTTGGCTGCCGCCTCGTCCAGCAGGCGGCGCGGGAAGACCTCCGCATCCAGTCCGCGCGGATACCGGGTGCTGTCGATCGACAGATAGTCCAGCGACGGATCGTCGCGGAAGGCGGCGATGAGGCGGCCGACCAGCACCGGATCGATCAGCGGGCAGTCGGCGGTGACCCGCACCACCTGATCCGCCCGCGCCAGAGCCGCCGCACCGGCGAATCGGCCCAGCACATCCTGCTCGTCGCCCCGGAAGACCGCGACGCCCAGGCTCTCGGCGCACTCCGCCACCGGGTCGTCGGTGGCGTTCACCGTCGTCGCCAGCACCACGGCATCCAGGCCGGGCGTCCGGGACAACCGGTCCAGATGGTGGGCCAGCAGCGGCCGGCCGGCGGCCGGCATCAGCACCTTCCCCGGCAGGCGGGTGGAGGTCATGCGGGCCTGCGATATCGCGACGACGCGCGGCTTATCCATGCGGATCCTCTCCTCGCGGCGCCAGCATGTCCCAGCCCAGCGGCTCCCCCCGGCGCAAGCGGCGGGCAGCACACCGGCCCAGCACGTCGGGCAGGTGTTTCGGCGCCATGCCGAAGCCGGGCCGGATGGAGCGGACATTGGCGGCGGTCAGCGGCTCCCCCGCCTCGACGTCGGCGACGACATAGAGCGAGCGGCGATAGTCGCGCCCACCGGCCTCGCTGGGCTTCACCGTGTAGTCGACCCGGCCCATGGCGGCGGTCGCCGTACGGACGGCCTCGGCCATCGCCTTGAATTCCGCCGGCTCCAGGGAAAAGGCGCTGTCTACACCGCCGTCGGCGCGCGACAGGGTGAAGTGCTTTTCGATCACCGAGGCGCCCATCACGGCGGCGGCGACCGGCACGGCGATGCCCTGGCTGTGGTCCGACAGGCCGGCGGTGATGCCGCCGAAACATTCCGCCAGATGCGGGATCGTCCAGAGATTGCAGTCCTCCGGCGGCGTGGGATAGCCGCTGACACAATGCAGCAGGGCCAGCGGCACGTCGCCGGCGGCCGTCACCGCCTCCTCGATCTCGCCAAGCGTGGCGAGGCCGGTGGACATGATCAGCGGTTTGCCCGACCGCGCGGCGCGGCGGATCAGCGGCAGATCGATCAGCTCGAAGGACGCGATCTTGAAAGCGGGCGCGTCCAGTTCCTCCAGCAGTTCGACGGCGGTCTCGTCGAAGGGGGAGCTGAAGATGGTCAGCCCCAGCGCCCGCGCCCGCTCGAACAGCGGGGCATGCCACTCCCACGGGGTGTGCGCCTCGCGGTAGAGGTCGTGCAGGGTGCGTCCGTCCCACAACCCGCCCTCCAGCCGGAAACCGGGACCGTCATGGGCGATGGTGATGGTGTCGGCCGTGTAGGTCTGCAGCTTGACCGCATCGGCCCCCGCCTCCTTCGCGGCCTCCACCAGCGCCAGGGCCCGGCCCAGGTCGCCGTTGTGGTTGCCCGACATCTCCGCGATCAGATAGGGCGGATGACCCCGCCCGATCGGCCGGCCGGCGATGGACATGGGGGGCCGGGCCATTGAAGGATCGGCCTTGGGGGGATGGGCGGAGCCAGTGTTCGGCAAGGGTCGGCTTTCCAACGGGATACGGGGCGTACTGGATCAGTCTTCCATGAAAACGTGAAGGAAGGTTAATTCGTGCCGGCGCGTTCGGCGCGCAACAGCGCCCGCACCTCCTCAGCCCTCCCGTGTGTACTGCCGCCGCCCGCGGCCATGCAAGCGGGCCTTGCCGGAACGCGAGAGCACCCCTCTCATTGTGCGGCGCAGCAGAAGACGTTGCGCCGCAAGCAGGAATGCGACACACTCGCCAAAGACCACAATTTTATAATGGATGTTCCCATGGCTGGTTTCGACAGCGCCGCCGGCCCTGCCGGCGTGGTGACCGGACTGATCGAGAAGGCGGCGGCGGAGTTGGACGCGATGTCCGATGCGGCAGGGGAGATCGCTCCTGAAGTCGGGGATCTCACCGGCATTCTGGTGGAGGCGCAGCGCGTCGCCGACCGCGCCGCGCTGGAACTGCGCCGGCTGGCCCGGAAGGTGACGCGCGCGACGGCCTGATGCCGCGCAAGCCGCCTACAGCTTCAGACCGGCAACCCCATCCAGGATCGCCCCCTCGGCCAGCGATCGGCGCTCCAGCTTGGCGCCGAACAGCTTGGCGCCGGTAAGATCCGTGCGGGCGAGGTCGCAGCCGCGCAGGTTGGCGAAGGACAGATCGGCGTTGCCCAAGTTGACCGAACGCAGGCAGGCGCCGCTGAGGTCGGCGTAGCGCAGCTTGGCCCCCGACAGGTCGGCGGGGCGGGAGCGCTGCTCGTCGAACACCAGAGGCCGAAGGTTGACGTTGCGCAGGTTGGCGTTGTTCAGCTTCGCATGCCGCAGGCTGATGCCACGCAGGTCGCCGTCGGCAAGGCTGGCGCCGCGCATGTCCGCCTTGTCCAACACCGCCGCCTGCAATTGAACGCCCGACAGGTCCAGGCCGTAGAGCGTCGCCCCCTGCGCCCGCAGCATGGTCAGGCACAGGTGGGCCAGCGACGGCGCATGACGCAGGTCGAAGCCCGACAGGTCAAGCATCGCTCCCTGTGCCCCGCTCGACCCCACCCATGCCATGTGGTCGGCCAGCAGATCCTCCAGTGACCGCCCGAGTTCCGCCACCACGCGGCCGACGGGCTTGTCCGTGAGCGCTTCCTCCATGTCGGCATCGGTCAGGTCGGTCATCACCATGGTGGCGCCGGTCAGCACGGCCCCGCGCAGGCAGGCGCCGCGCAGGTCGGCGCCGGACAGGTCGGCGCCCTCCATGTTGGAACCGGTGAAATTGGCGCCGCGCATGGTGGCCCGCACCAGCTTGCAGCCGCGCATCACCGCGTCGGAAAAATCGGTGTGGATCGCCATGATCCCCGACATCCGGGCGTTGGTCAGGTTGGCGCCGGACAGGTCCGCGCCATCGGCTTCCGCCGGGCTGGTGTCGATCTGCACCATGTGCAGATGGCCGGACCGGTCCTTCTCGGCCAGGGAACCGTCGCGCAGATCCGCCTCGAACAGGTTGGCGCCGACCAGGATGGCGCCGCGCAGACAGGCGCCGCGCAGGTCGGCCTTGATCAGGCTGGCGCCGTCGAAATTCGCCTGCCGCAGATCGGCGACGAAGAAGGAGGCGCAGTCCAGCCGCGCCCCCGCCAGGTTGGCGCCGCGCAGGCCGGCCCCGACGAAATCCGCATGGGCAAGGTCGCGGCCCGACAGATCGAGCCCGGACAGATCGCAGAAGGACAGGTTGGCGCGCGCACCGCCTACCCGGGCATTGCGGAACATCTCGTGCCGCCGCACTGCCTGATCGAGTTGCGTCTGGTCGAGACGCTTGAGAGTGCGATTCTGCACCATGGCCCCATGAACTCCCTTTCCGGCACCAGTTTGGCAGCGTCCGGCTTCAGAAAGGGTTAATTCAGGCCACCGACTGGTCTTCCAGCGTCTGTTCGCCGCCGTCGGCCGGCCGGCCGGCCGGCCGTTCGGACAGGATTGCGGCGATGGCGTCCCGCAGATCGTCCGGCGTCACCGGCTTGTGCAGCAGGCGGCAGCCGGTCGCCACCGCGTCGCGGATGCGCTCCGGCGCGGTATCGCCGGTCAGGATCAGGCCCGGAACGGCACGGCCCAGCCGCTCGCCGACTTTCGTCACCGTCTGGACGCCGGTGTACCGGCCGGGAAGGCGGAAGTCGCTGACGATCATGTCCGGGTTCGGCATTTCGGGCACCTCCCCGGCACTTCCCGCGAACAGGGATAGCGCCGCCTCGCCGTCGACCGCTTCGATCACGCGGTGCCCCCAGCTTTCCAGCAGCAGGCGCACGGCGTCGCGCTGGACCGGATCATCCTCCACCACCAGGATCAGCCGGTCGCCGGTTTCGGCCGGGGCGGCTTCCTGAACCATCACCTGCGCCTGCAGCCGCTCGGTTCCCACCACCGGCGCATTGACGGCAAAGACGGAACCGCGGCCGGGAAGCGACCGCACCTCCACCGCATGGCCCAGCAGCGCCGCCTTGCGCCGCACCTTTGCAAGGCCGAGGCCGAGCCCCTGCCGACGGTCGCGCTCGGGATTGCCGAGCTGCACGAAGTCCTCGAAGATGTTGTCCAGCTGTTCGGCCGGAATGCCGGGGCCGGTGTCCCACACCTCGATGCGCAGCCAGCGCCCCCGATGCCGGCAACCGATGGTGACGCGCCCGGCGTCGGTGAAGCGGATGGCGTTGCGCACCAGATCGCCCAGCATGCGGGTCAGCAGCGTCCGGTCGGTGCGGATCACCATCCGCGCCGGGATCGCGCGCAGCACCAACCCCTTTTCCGCCGCCATCCCGCGGAACTCGTTCGCCAGATCCTCGAGCACGGCAGAGACCGGCACGTCGGCCAGCTGCGGCCGCACCACGCCGGCATCGAGCGTCGCCACTTCCAGCAAGGCATGCAGCAGCTTTTCCCCGGCATCCAGCGCCTCGCCCATCTTCTCGGCGATTCCGCGGTCGCGGGGGTCGGCCAGGCGTTCCATCAGAATGTGATGAAACAGCCGTAACGCCTGGAAAGGCTGTCGTAAATCGTGATTGGCGGCGGACAGGAAGCGGCCCTTGGCCTGGTTCGCCCGCTCCTTCTCCTCCAGCGCCCGGCTCAACTTCAGATTGGCGGAGCTGAGGGCGGCCGTGCGCTCCTCCACGCGCTGCTCGAGCTGAACGTTCGCCAGTTCCAACTGGGCGTTCGCCTCGGTCAGCGCATGGCGGGCGGCGGCCTCGCGCCGCAGGCTGGCCACCCCCAGCAGGGACAGTCCGGCAAGCGCCGCGACACCGGCGACGATGACCACCAGTCCCCGTTTCAACCGGGTATACCACGGAGCCAGCACGGCCGGCCGCGGGATCGCCACCGCCGACAGGACCGGCAGGCGCGTCATCCGCTTCAGGCCGAGGACCGACCGCTCCCCACCGACCGTCCACTCCGCCTCCACCCGCTCCGCCCCCGGCTCCAGCCGGGGCAATATGCCGAGCGACCCGGCAGACTCGCCGGCGAGCCGCACGCCGTCCGGACGGTACAGCCCGACCACGCGCTGGGTGTCGTCGGCGAAGGCGTTCAGCACGGGAGTCAGGGCCGACACCGGCACCGCGACCAGCAGCGCGCCGTCGAGAGCGCCCGTCACGCCGTGGATGCGGCGGGCAAGGAGAATGGAGGGCTGGCCGGCCATGTGACCGGCCGCCGACTGGATCGCATGCTCCTCATCCGGGGGCAAGGGACGGACCAGCAGGGACAGGCCGTCGGCGGTCTCGGGCTCCGCGAAGGCGACGGAGTGGCCGAACTGCACCGACCCATCGGCGCCGATCAGGGTCATGCGGCCGAATCGTTCGACCGCCATCGCTTCGGCAAGGCTGCGCTCGGCCCAGGCCGCAATGCCGCGGCCATCCATGCGGCCGGCGACGCGCTCCAGCAGATTGACGCTCGATTCCAGCACGCCGCGCGCATGGCTGTCGAACAGGACCGCGGCCTGGCGCGCGTCCCGTTCGGACCGCTCAAGCGTATCCTGGTAATCGAGCACCGTCACGGTGGCCCAGGAAGCGGTTCCCAGCAGCGCCAGCGTCGTGCACAGAACGGTCAGCAGCGCACGGGGGGAAGAGGCGATCCGGCGTAGAAGCGTGGAAGAGCGCCGCTGACTGTCGGCGGCACCCTCGGGAGATGGCATGCGGAGGTCGGACATTCGATGTGATGACCCGACCCGGTCAGGCCGGCGCCGGCAGGACCGGCGGAGCCTGCCGGCGCTGCCTCGGCAGCAACGGCTTCGGGTGCGGAAAAGTCATCAGGGAGCGGTCCTCGACAATGGCGTGGGCAGGCTGCGATCCGATCTGGATCAACAATCAAAGGTTCAGCTGAAGAAAACCGATCCCGACAAGGTGAAGCTTACGTTCTCTCGAATGTTCGACAGCCAAGCCGGCAGAGCGTCACCCATTGGTCGAATGCTTTCGGAACAATAGCTTAGCTCTACCGGACCAGGGAACAATATCACACGAAGAAATGCAGTGCGATCCACCTTGGCGACTATGACCATCATCATAACCGATGCATCCATTGAGTGAATGCACCGTCGGTCCAGCTTTACCTTTGGGAAAGCCCCAGAAGGTGCTGCGAGGGAAGGCAAAAAAAGCCGCACGCGCAAGATGCGCGGCGGCTTCCGACAGGGACAGGCCATGTCCGGTTGGGAGAAGGTGAACCGGAACGATCACGGTTCAGTAGGACTGCGGCTCAGGGCGGCGGGGCGCTTGTGGCGGTTTCGCCGCGCACGATCAGGATCAGTCCGTCGTCGGCCGCCTCGAGCTCCTTCCCGGCGTCGCGGGGAATGGGAACCTTCTGGCGGCGGCAGAACAGCAGAAGCAGCGCCAGCGTCTTGCTGGGCGTGAAGACGACCTCCCGCGACTTGGAGGCGCCGCTCTGCTGGATTTGTACCGACAGTCCGCCGTCGGGCTTGGGCGCCACCGAAGTGACGACGCCCAGAGGCAGGTCCGTCTGGTTGGGGGCCTTCTGGTACCAGGCGATGGCTTTCTTCAGGGCGGAATTTGTGAAGAACAGTTCACGGGTCTCGACGATCATTCCATCCCTGACCAAACACTCAGGCCCGGCCGCCCTCCAGTCCCGGATTCAGCCGGAACGTGATCGCGCGCCCCAGTTTGGATTCCCGCAGAAGGATCTGCTTGGTTTCCAGCAGCTTGATGGCCCGGTTCACATTGGGCCGCTGCATGCCCAGCGCATCAGCCAGTTCGGACTGGAGCACCGGAACGGAGCGATCGAAATGGAGCCTCCGGCTCAGATAAGTGAACACACGAAGCGCCTCCAGAGTGATCTCTCGGTCGGTCGACACAGCTCTGGAGATGACGTCATGATGATGCAGCATCGTGGCCTCGGTACGCAAGGTTGTCAGGTTGCTGGTGCGATAATCGGAAAGCGTGGGCGCGCCCCGCAGGCCCGCTGTGCGGCACGAGGAGAGCTGCGTTCCGGCATCCGGTTCCGCCATCGTCCCTTTTCCTTCCGCAGGGGCCGGCTGGGCCGGCAATTTCGACAGCACAGACGCTACCGCACGATTATTGTCCGAGTATGTCGCCATGATTTCGCGGCTGACATAATTGGTGTCTCCGGAAGCAATCATGAAATCGGACTGAAACGGACCCCGTTCCGGCCACCCCAAGCCGAACCGCTGCGGCGATCCGCCGCGGGAACCCGCGTGTTGCGGCCCCGTTTCAAACCGGATGCGTCCGGCCGCGGCACGCCGCCCGACATGCCTGCCGAACTGCCTGCCGAAGCAAGGGAGACCCGCCATGCACCGACTGATCCTGCTGCGCCATGGCCAGAGCGTCTGGAATGCGGAAGACCGTTTCACCGGATGGACCGACGTCGGGCTGACCGACCGCGGCATCGCCGAAACCCGTCAGGCGGCCGAACTGCTGAAGGGCGCCGGCATCGATGTCGACGTCGCCTTCACCTCGGTGCTGAGCCGCGCCATCGAGACGCTGCACCTCGTCCTGCGCGACATGGACCGGCTGTGGCTGCCCGTGCACAAGCACTGGCGCCTGAACGAACGGCATTACGGCGCGTTGCAGGGATTGAACAAAGCGGAGACGGCCGAACGCCACGGGGCGGAGCAGGTGTTCCAGTGGCGGCGCAGCTGGGACATCCCGCCGCCGCCGATCGAGCCGGACGATCCGCGCTCCGCCGTCACCGACCGCCGCTATGCCGGACTAGCGCGGTCGAACCTGCCGCGCGGCGAAAGCCTGAAGGACACCACTGCCCGCGTCGTTCCCTTCTGGACCGAGGCGATCAGCCCGGCGCTGCGGCTGGGCGCCCGCGTCCTGGTATCGGCGCACGGCAACAGCCTGCGCGGGCTGGTCAAGCATCTGGACAACGTCGCCGACCACGACATCCCGTTGTTCGAGATCCCCACCAGCCGCCCCCTGGTTTACGAACTGGGCGCCGACCTGACGCCGCTGCGCCGCTACTTCCTGGGCGAAAACGGAGCGGTGGAGGAGATCACTTGGCCTAAGCACGAGACGGGTCGGGATAGCAGCGCGGCGGCGTAATCCCCCTCTCCCCCCGGGGAGAGGGTCGGGGTGAGGGGGATGCACAGGATGGATTCTTGATGGAGGGCCGCCGCGCGCCCCCCTCACCCTAACCCTCTCCCCGGGGGGGAGAGGGGACTCCGCTTCGTCGCTTGGGACCGCCACGACCGGTGCGGGGACCACCCCGCCCGGCATCGCGGCCCCCCTCCTTCGCCACCGGGTGGTGGAAATGGTGCTGGTGACCCGGTGCCTTCTCGCCGTTGCCGCGCGCCGGCCCGCCGCGATGGCCGCCGCGGCGTTCCTCGACGCGGCTGCTGTAGCAGTTGTCGCAGACGCGGAACCGGTGGTTGGCCTTCAGCCGCGTGCCGCAGACCGGGCAGGCGCGGGCGAGCGAGCGCTCGGCGAGCGTCCGCTCGATGAAGGCGTTCAGATGCGCCCGGCGCTCCTGGCACAAATCCATCTCGGGATAGGCGTCGGGGAAGCGGTAGGCCAGCCAGGCGTAGGCGGTCAGCTCCTTCACCGCGCGCTCGGCCTTCTCCAGTTCCACGTCGGTGCCGACGCTGTGGCGGAACCGCTCGGCCGCGTCGGGCGCGGCGTTGGGGATGCCCCTGCCCTGGTTGACCGCCCAGCCGCCGAGAAGGCGCAGGTTGTTCTGGTCGCGCGTGTCGATCGGGCAGCGGGCCAGCATGTCGCGCTGCGCCAGCGGCAGCTTGGCGCGGTCCACCGCGGCGGCCGCCTGGATGCGCTGCTCCAGGTCGGTCATGCGGAAGGTCTGGTTGGCGCGCAGCAGCTCCTGACCCGCGGTGCGCAACACCTTGGCGAGGCTGTCGGTGTCCAGTTCCTGCGCGATGGCCTCGACATGGCTGAGGTTGGGCGAAATCCACGAGCGCGGGTCTTCCGGCGGCACCGGCGGCGAGGTCAGCGCCCGGCGCACCGGGTTGATGTTCTCGCCGTCAAGCACGGCGACGCGGCCTTCCTCATGCATGCCGAACCGGCCGGCGCGGCCGCCGATCTGGCGGATCTCCGACGCGGTCAGCTCGCGCTCCTCCCGCCCGTCATATTTGCGGGTGGTGGACAGCACGACGCGGGCGACCGGCAGGTTCAGCCCCATGCCGATGGCGTCGGTCGCCACCAGCACGTCGGCGGTGCCCTCGCGGAAGCGGCGCGCCTCGGCCCGGCGGACCTCCGGCGACAGGGCGCCGTAGATCACCGCGACATTGTGGTTGCGGCCCAGCAAGTCGTGGCGGAGCGCCATGACGTCCTTGCGCGAGAAGGCGATCAGCGCGTCGCCGGACTTCACCTCCTCCAGCTTCACCCGCTCTTCCTGGACGCGCAGCGGCGACTTTCGGGTGAATTCGACGACCTCCAGCTCCTCGCCCATCGCGTCGGCCAGACGCTTGACGTAGGGGATGGCGTCGGCGGAGCCGGTCATCAGGATTTCCGGCGCCGCCACGCCGGCCACCGCCTGGGTCCAGGCCCAGCCTCGGTCGGGATCGCCGATCATCTGGATTTCATCGATGACACAGGCGCCCCACACCTTGCTGGTGTTCACCATCTCGATGGTGGAGGAGGTGAAGGCGGCACCCGGACGCACGTCGCGCTCCTCGCCGGTGACGAGGCTACAGGGCCGGCCGCGCGTCTCCAGCGCCTCCTGCCCTTCCAGCGCCAGCAGGCGCAGGGGCGCCAGATAGCAGCCGCTCTCCGCCTCGGCCAGCCGGTCCATCGCCGCGTGGGTCTTGCCCGAATTGGTCGGGCCGACATAAAGCCGCAGCTTGCGGATCATCGCGCGGGCGGTGGTGAAGCTGTCCAGATAGACGCCCATGCCGGACGCGTCCTCCAGCCGCTCCCGCCGAACCTTCAGGCCGGCGCGGGATGCTGCGGTGGAGAATGCCTCCTCCATCGCGTCGAGCAGGGTCTGCAGGCGCGGGATCCGGCCGCCGAAGCCGACGACGCGGCCTAGCTCGTCGGCGAAGCCCTTCGGCCGCCAGGATTCGCCGAAGCCGGACGCCCGCTGCTCCATCGACGCGAACCAGCCGTCGACCCGGTCCCTTGCCTTGGCGATGGCGGGGGAGGACAGGCAGGCGCCCTTCACCCGCTTGCCCAGCGCCTTGGCCTGCGGCCGGCCGACCCCCTCGTCGGTGGTCAGCAGGCCCCACAGGTCGGCCTCGATGTCCGGCAAGGGACCGAGCGCCACCTTGAAGCGCAGCTTCAGCTTCCGGTCGGTGCCGGGGATTTGGACGACGTGGTTGACCGCGACCGACCAGCGCGCGGGGGTGCTGTCGGAGTCCACCTCGATCCCGTCGCCGCGCACCACGGCGGCCACCGCGCGCAGGGCGACACGGCGGTCGAATTCGTCGGCAGTGCCGGGAGTACGGCCCGAGCGGGCGTTGTCGGAAGTGTCGTCGGTCATGATCGTCTTTTCTTGGATTTGCCCTGGTCATGCAAGCGCTTCACCCGGCCACATCGGCCGGGCGGCCTGTCCGGCAGGCCGGGGCAGAGGCGCCCTCCAACAACAGCCATAGAGCGCCAGGGTCTCTCTTTATGGCCGGGGTCTCTCTTTATGGGTCGGACCGGCCGATTCGGCAAGCCGAATCCCCCGAAGGGAGCAAGCCCGGGCTAATTCGAATCCGTCGCCGTTTCGCCGATCTCGCCCGTGCGAAAAGGGGGGAGCACCGGCCACATAGAGCCACGCAGGTTTGGTGGTCCGCCCCCAACGGGTTAGCCGCCGCTCACCGGCAAACCGGTTGGCCGGATCGACAACAAGATCCGGCGCGAAACGATCAACGCTTTGCTCTGATTAATTTTCTGGGAGATGCGCATGCCGAATCCTCGTGAGGTCCTGGAACTGATCGAGCGCATGCGGTGCATTTCGAACGACGGCGAGCGCCGGGCCCTGGTCGATCGGCTGGGCGCGGTGGACCGTCCGACGGTGCTGTCCTTCCTGAACGCGCACGGGCTGAACGTCTGCATGGGGTCGGACGAGGCATTGGCCGCGTTCGCCGCCTCGGACGTGCTGCTGCGCGACGGGATCGGGCTGCAGGCGGTCCTGCCGGTGCTGGGCATGCCGGCCGGACTGAACATGAACGGCACCGATTTCATCCCGCTGCTGCTGAAATCGCTCACCCCCCGCACCGTCGCGATCTACGGCACCGCCACCCCTTGGCTGGACCGCGCCCGCGTCGTGCTGGAGGAGGCCACGCCGCACCGCTACGCCGACCTGCAGCACGGTTTCCACCCGGTGGAGCATTACATCGCCCAGGCGCGGGCCACCCGTCCCGACGTGATCCTGCTCGCCATGGGCATGCCCAAGCAGGAACAGGTCGCGGCGGAGCTGAAGCGCGCGCTGGACCACCCGGTGCTGATCGTCAACGGCGGCGCCATCGTCGATTTCCTGGCCGGCCGCTTCAAGCGCGCCCCGGAAGCGGTCCAGCGTTCCGGCATGGAATGGGCCTTCCGGCTGGCGCAGGAACCGCGCCGTCTGTTCCGCCGCTACTGCATCGGTGCCTTCGGCTTCGCCTGGTGCACCCTTCGCCTTCGTCGTGCCGCATCCCTCCGCACCCGCGAAACGGGCGCCGCAGCGCCCGATCAACCCCGGATCCCTCCGTCGCCGATCCGGCGGTCGCCCATCCAGAAGGAGCTTTGAGACGTGGAAAATCTTCCCCAGATCAATAACGGAGGCCATGGTGGCCCGCCGGCTCCGGCGTGGCCCACCCAGGTCGGCCACCACATGCCGCGCGAGTTCGACGGCCCCGCTCCGGCCATGGGCCCCGACTTCCGGTTCATCCTGCGGGTGCTGGCGGCGCACAAGACGCTGATCGTCGTCATCGTGCTGGCGCTGACGGCCCTGTCGGCCTTCGCCGTCTCGCTGATGAAGGACAAGTACACCTCCGAAGCCCTTCTGCTGGTCGACAACCGTCAGGTCCGGGTCGTCCGGGCGGAAGACCAGGCGCTGAACGCCATCACGCCGGAAGACGGCGCGATCCTCAGCGAGATCGAAATCCTGAAGTCCACCGCCGTGCTGAGCCAGGCCGTCGCCGACCTGAAGCTGGCGACGAACCAGGAGTTCAACCCGCCGGTCCAGGCCGACGAGACGAAGCCTTTCGTCGAGCGCGCCACCGCCTGGACGCGCGAACAGGCCCATGCCGTGTTCGGCCCCGAGCTGCCGGGCGTCGTCCAGGCCGTGCTGGCCCACGGCGACGACATGACCAAGGACACCCAGCTGCGCGAGACGCGCGCCGCCGACAGCATCGACGGCGTCCTCGACCGCGTCCGCCGCAACCTGGAAGTCGGCGTCGTCGGCCGGTCGCGCGTGATCCAGGTCCGCTACACCGCCCGCGAACCGGAGATCGCCCAGAAGGTGGTGGACACCGTCGTCCGCCGCTACATGGAAACCCGCCAGCAGATGGACCGCGACCTGTCCACCAGCGCCGTCGCCTGGCTGGAAGACCGCATCGCCACCCTGCGCCGGGAAGTGGCGGAGGCCGACACCAAGGTCGATGCCGTCCGCTTCAAGGCCGGCCTGGTCAAGAACGGCACCAACGGCCTGATGGCCACCACCGAGCTTGAACAGGCCCGCTTGCGCCTTGCCGAGGCCGCGGCGCTGCGCGCCCGCGCCGTCGCCCAGGCCCAGACGCTGGAGCGCAGCTCCGGCAACGGCGGCAGCCTCGCCTCCCCGGTCGTGGCCCAGCTGCGCGCCACCGTCGCCTCCATCTCCACCGAGCTGGCACAGCTGTCGCGCCAGTACGGTCCGAAGCACCCGCGCATCCAGGAACTGCAGGCCCGCCTGAACGAGGCCAACTCGTCGCTGCAGCAGGAGGTGCGCCACGAGATCGCCGGCGTCCGCGAGGCGGCCAACGTCGCCATCGAGCAGGAAAACGCCCTGAAGAGCATGATCGCCAAGCTGGAATCCGGCTATCAGACCATGGCCGTGGAAGCGGTGCCGCTGCGCACGCTGGAGGCCGAGGCCCAGGCCAAGCGCCAGCTGCTGGACAGCCTGCTCGGCCGTCTGGAAGAGGTGCAGGCCCAGCAGGACAACCGCGCCTTCCCGACCGCCGTCAAGCTGGTGTCGGCGCCGCAGGTCCCGCATGAGCCGTCGGGTCCGTTCCGCATGCTCCTGCTGCTGGCCGGCTTCGTCGCCTCGCTCGCCGTCGCCATCTTCATCGTCTTCGGCATCGAGCTGTTCCAGCGCCGCATCCGCACCCCGGACGCCGTCCGCCGCATCCTGGGCGTCGGCACGGTCCACATCGTCCCGCACCACTCCACCCGCGGCACCCGTGGCCGCCTGGACCAGATCTTCCAGAACCACCCCTTCTCGCTGTTCTCGGAATCGATGCGCGCCCTGTTCCGCAACCATCTGTCGGATCTGGGTCCGGTCGGCTCCATCGCCGTCACCTCGGCCCGCCCGCAGGACGGCAAGACCTCGATGAGCCTCGCCGTCGCCCAGGTCGCGGCCCAGGCCGGCCGCCGGGTGGTGGTGGTCGACACCGACTTCCGCCGCTCGCGCATCGACGGCCTGTTCAACCTGTCGGCCAAGAAGGGCCTGTCGGACTGGATCGCCGGCACCGCCACCCTGGACGAGATCGTGCACAGCAGCGACCAGGCGCCCTACGCCATGATCCCGGCCGGCCGCCTGATGCCGGAGACGCTGGACCGCTTCAACGTCGACGGCCTGATCCACCTGATGGCCGGCCTGTCGCCGCACTTCGACCTGGTGGTGTTCGACACCGCCCCGGCGCTGGCCGTGTCGGATGCCCGCATCGTCTGCGGCGCCGCCTCCAAGGTGCTGTTCGTCAGCCGCTGGGGCCACACCACGGCCAGCGACCTGCAGGCGGTCGCCGACCTCGGTCCGATCGACCACTCCAAGTTCGTCGCGGTCATGACCGACGTGAACCTGAAGAAGGCGGCGTCCCGCGGCTACCAGGGTCCCTACAACAGCTACATGGCGACCCGGAAATACTACGGCGACACCACCCTGCGGACCGCTCCGTAAGCGGCACGTGGGCTCGGTGACCCGAAAAAGGTGACCTGAAGCTCCTTCGACCCCGAGGCCCTTTTCCTCCGGACGCTGCGGCGCCCGGAGGAAGGGGCCTCTTCATGACGGGAAACCGCGACCAGAAGAGAAGCCCTCCCTATGATCACGTTTCCGAAGCCCAGCCTTCCCAAATGGCGCCCCTCCCGGCGCGAGCTGCTGTGGACCGCCGCCGCCGGCGCCGTGCTGGCCAGTTGCCGCGGCGCCTCCGGCCCGACGCCGGCCGAGGCCGCTTCATCCCATGCCGCCGGGGCTGCGGAGCCGGCGGTGACGCTGCGCGACGCCTGCCGGGCGCTCGGCATCCGCCACGGGGCGGCGCGCGACCACTACATCGATCCGGAAGACCCGATGCTGGACCGGCTGATGGCGCGGGAATGCGACGTCGTCACCCCGGAAAACGGCGGCAAATGGGGTCTCTTCCAGCATACTGAGGGCAATTACGACTGGCGCCGCTTCGATGCGGCGGTGGAACTGGCACGCTCCATCGGCGCGGCGCCGAACTGGCATACGATCATCTGGCAGCATATGGGCATGCCGCCCTACATGAAGCTTCCGGCATCCCGGCAGGCGGAGCTGGGCATCTCGGAAAGCGCCTATTTCTCGCCCGAGGGCACGCTCAGCGAAGAAAACGTCTGGCCGCGCTTCACCGGCGTGGTGGAGGCGGTGCGCCAGCGCTACGGCGACATCTTCTACCGCATCGACGTCGCCAACGAGGTCTTCTTCTGGGAAACGGTGGAAAGCCACCCGCGCCAGCAGGACCGCTACGGCTTCCGCCGCGGCATGTGGTGGGTGGCGGCCGGCGGCGCGGAGAAGGGGCCGGAATGGCTCGACCCCTTCTTCCATCACGTGCACAAGGCCTTCCCCAAGGCGAAGCTGGTTCTGAACGAGTTCGGCATCGAGATCGACGAGGGCTGGCAGCAGCGCAAGCGCGCCTATCTGCTGGACTGGCTGACCGGAGCGGTGAAGCGCGGCGTGCCGATCCACGGCCTCGGGCTGCAGAGCCACCTGATCGGCGGCAAGCCCTATGACAGCGCCGGCATGCGCAAGTTCCTGCGCGCGGTCGACAAGCTGGGCCTGTCCGTTCACATGACGGAGACGGACGTCGACGAGACGCGCCTGCCCCGTTCCTGGTCGCGGGCGGAGAAGGACCGGGCGATGGCCCTGCTGGCCCGCAATTATTTGGCCGATGTGCTGGACAATGCCCGGCTGGATGAGTTGTGCTGGTGGCACCTGCGCTCCGACCTGAATTTCATTGCCAGGGAGCATGCGGAGCTGAAGCCCCACCCCTCCCCCTATGATGCGGATTCCCGGCCGTTGCCGCTCTATGCGGCGGTGGTGGACACGTTGCAGGACAAGGCGCGGACCGGCAGGGCGCGGTCGGGCTGAGCCGCCTGCGACCTGAAGCGGTGCGGTGCGCAGCGGGGGTACGCCCTTCTCGGCTTCCACCCCCTCCGATAGGCCCGCGCTCCCGCCCCTTCGCGTGCGAGCGTCCGCTTACGCTCCCGTTTAGAGTCCCTCAAAGCGTCCGGCACCCCCCTGAAGGAGAGGTCGATCGTGCAGAACACAGCCGACACATTGCCGATGGATCGCCTGCCCGCCGACCAAGCGGGCGGAGACGCCCTCGTCGAACGCTACCGGCGGAAGTTCCACCTCTCGCCGACCTATCCGCTGACGGCGGAGATGGTTCACCGGCACTGGGACCTGGAACGGCGCCTTGCCCGCGAATTGCTGGCGACCAAGCCCGAAGAGCGCTGGGACGCCTTCGAGCAGGCCTACACCACGCTCTACAGCAGCTGCCCCTGGCTGAACGAGGCGGAGGACGACGCCCACACCCGCAACGACGAGTTGGACTTCCGCCACTTCCTGACCCTGCTGGGCGGGCCACAGGACGTGTACGAGGTGGGTTCGGGCAAGGCGCGGCTGCTGCGCTATCTCGCCCGCCACGGCTATCGCTGCGTTGCGACCGAGGTGACGCGCGAACGCGGCGCCAGCTGGATCGAGCAGGACTCCAACATCACCTGGAAGAACAGCGACGGCGTGCATCTGGCCCGGTTCGAGCCGGCCGACCGCTATGACAGCGTGATCTCCACCCATGTGGTCGAGCACATGCATCCCGACGACGTCGTCACCCACATGACGAACGTCCAAACCATCCTGAAGCCGGGCGGGAAATATGTCCTGAGCATGCCGCACAAGTTCGCCGGCCCGGCCGACCTGTCGGAGGTGTTCGGCCTGGACGAGCCGGTCTGCATGCATCTGCGCGAATACCGCTGGGCCGAGACGGCGGCGATGCTGCGCCAGGCCGGCTTCGACCGCGTCGAGGCGGTCTACGTGGTGCCGATGGCGGTGCGCCGCCGGCTGAACCTGCATTTCGCAAGCCGCGCCTATTTCGGCTACGTGCGCTTGGTTGAGGCATTTTTGGGACGGCTTCCATTAACCCTTAATCGCAAGCTCGGAAGGGTTGGGCAGCTCTTTATGTTCCGGCCAGAGGTGTTCGTGGTGGCGCACAAGCCCAAGTGACACCTTTTCGCTCGCCGCTAAAGCACTGAAAAGCAAAGCGCCAGGGACACGATCTACCCCTTTGTTGCAGCAATGCATCGACAAAGGGGTTTTTCGTGTCCCTTTCTTTTCACAGGAGACAGTGGCATTAGAGCCGCATTTCCCTAAAATTTGAAATACCTCGTTAACCTTTTCCGGCCAGTCTGGGCTCCAGCGAAAACACGGAAAAGAGGATACTTCCAATGGCAACGAACCCCGTCGATATGACCTTCGTCGTCAATGCCTCGGGTGTGGCTGCCGGAGGAGTCTGGCCGCACTTCAAGTTCCTCGTCGACGGCGTCTCCGTCGGCCAGGCGACGGTCAATTCCACCAGCGCAGGCAAGTACAGCTTCACCACCAAGGTGGCGCCGGACGCCGCGCACAAGGTTCAGGTCGTGTATGACAACGACTGGCTGTCGACCGACAAGGCCGGCATGTACCGCGATCTGATCGTCAAGTCGATCGAAGTCAACGGCAAGACCATCGCTTCCAACAGCTCGACGGTCTCCTACGCCGCTGATGGCCAGGGCACCCTGTCCGGCCGCGAAGTTCTGTCCTGGAGCGGCTCGCTCGACTTCAACATGTCCAAGGACGTGTTCGCCGGCGCCGCCGGGACCCCGACCACCCCCACCACGCCGACCACCCCGACCACCGGCGGCACGCCGATCGTCGTGAACGCCTACGGCAATGCGGCCGGCGGCGTGAACGCCCACTTCAAGGTCCTGGTCGACGGTAAGGTGATCGGCGAAGCCACCGCCGGCACCGCCGCGAAGGACTTCACCTTCAAGGCCAACGTCAGCGCCGACGTGGCCCACAAGGTCCAGATCCAGTACGACAACGACGGCGTCGTCGGCGGCATCGACCGCAACCTGCACGTCAACAAGATCACCATCGGCGGCCACGCCGTCGCCCCGACCGACAGCGTCGTGTCGATCGACAAGGGCGCACTGGACGGCAAGGACATCATCGCCGGTCAGAAGTCCCTGTGGTGGAACAGCACCATGGAAGTGAAGGCCGACAAGTCCTGGTTCGCCGGCAGCACCTCCACCCCGACCAACCCGACCGAACCGGCGACCAAGCTGACCCTGTCGGTCAACGACGTGTCGGTGACAGAGCCGACCGGCAGCACCACCTCCGGCGGCATCCAGGGCTTCCTGAGCACCAAGGGCAACCAGATCGTCGACGAGGCCGGCAACACCGTCCGCCTCACCGGCATCAACTGGTTCGGCGGCGAGGGCTACAACTACGTGCCCGCCGGCCTGTGGGCCGACAGCTACCAGGGCCACCTGGAAAAGATGAAGTCGGTCGGCTTCAACACCATCCGCCTGACCATGTCGGACGAGATGTTCGACAGCTCGGCGGTGACCAACGGCATCGATTATTCGAAGAACCCGGATCTGGTCGGCCTGACCCGTCTGCAGGTCTATGACAAGGTCATCGACCATGCCGGCAAGCTCGGCATGAAGGTGATCCTCGACCACCACCGCAACGACGGCGGCGCCGGCACCAACGAGCACGGGCTGTGGTACACCAGCCGCCACCCGGAATCGACGGTGATCGCCAACTGGAAGATGCTGGCCAAGCACTATGCCGGCAACGAGACCGTCATCGGCGCCGACCTGCACAACGAGCCGAGCGTCACGGCCACCTGGGGCGGCAGCGCCGCCACCGACTGGGCCTCGGCCGCCGAGCGCATCGGCAACGCCATCCAGACCGTGAACAAGGACTGGCTGCTGTTCGTCGAAGGCACGGAGTGGAGCAGCACGCTGGCCGGTGCGCAGTCCCGCCCGATCCATTTCGACACCCCCAACAAGCTGGTCTATTCCCCGCATGCCTACGGCCACAGCGTCGGCAACTTCAGCTGGCTGAACGACCCGGCCTATCCGAACAACCTGCCGGCCCAGTACGACAAGATGTGGGGCTACCTGTACAAGAACGACACCGCGCCGATCCTGCTCGGCGAATGGGGTGGCCTGTTCAACAGCTCGGCCGAGCAGACCTGGGCCCGGACCATGGGCAAGTACCTGAACGGCGACTGGAACCTGGACGGCAAGAGCGACATCGCCGCCGGCGACAAGGGCATGAGCTGGACCTTCTGGGCCTGGACGCCGGAATCGGGTGACGTGGGCGGCATCCTGATGGACGACTACAAGACCATCAACCAGTCCAAGATCAACCTGATCAAGCCCGCCATGGAAGGTGCCATCTTCGATACCGCCGGCGGCTCCAGCACCCCGAACACCGCCAACGCCACCTTCACGGTGAAGCTGTCGGCAGCCTCCGGCACCCCGGTCACGGTGGATTACGCCACGGTGGACGGGACGGCCAAGGCCGGTTCGGACTACGCCGCCACCAGCGGCAAGCTGACCTTCGCCGCCGGCGAAACCACCAAGACCGTCTCGGTCAAGGTGCTGAGCGACAGCGTGACGGAAGGCAACGAGACCTTCAGCCTGAAGATCTCCAACTCGACCGCCGCGACCATCGCCGACGCCACCGGCACCGGCACGATCACCTCGGCCGCCGCCAAGGCCGCCGCCGCGTCGCTGAGCTCGGCCGACCTGCTGGCCCACTCGCTGACCACCGCGAGCAGCACCGCCGCCGACCTGCCGACGGCGTCGGTCGCCAGCATCGACAGCTCGGTCACCGACCTGTCGCACGCCGCCTACGACACCGCTTACCACGGTGCGGAGTGGCACGACCCGATGGCGCACGCCGCCTGACGGTCGGTCCTTCGGGGCGAACCACGGTTATGGGAAAGGGCCGGCAGCATAGCTGCCGGCCCTTTTTCCGTGTGAGGCGTGCTTCAGCTTCAGCCCGGAACCGGCGAGGCGGCGGCGGTTGCCGCCACCGTGGCTGCCGGACCGACCGGCGCCGGATGCGGGATGTCGGGGATGGTGACCTCCGCCACCGCCTTGCCCGGATTGCCGGCGACGACGGTGCGCCGCGGCATCGGCTTGGTGACGACGGAGGACGCCGCGACGATGCATTCGTCGCCGATGGACACGCCGATCACCACCGCATGCGGCCCGACCCAGACGCCGTCGCCCAGTTCCGGATAATGGGTCACCCGCCCGCTGGGAAGCAGATCGTCCTTCTGGCCGAGCGTGACCCCATGGAACAGGGTGACGTTGGCGCCGATGCGGGCGTTGGCGTTCACCACCAGCCCCCAGCCGTGCAGGATGCGCAGGCCGGGACCGACCTCGGTCTCCCACGGCAGGTCCATGGCGGCGGAATGCTGGGTCCAGCGGTGCAGCAGCCGGCAGGCGGCCAGCAACGGCTTGCGCAGCGGCCCGGCCATCCGGTTCGCCGCCTGGCAGCTGCGCAGGGTGAAGGTCACCCGGAACATGCGGTTGCTGGCCAGCAGTTTCAGCACCGCCCCGAGGCCGGAGCCGCCGCCGTAGCGGACGGCGTCCGCCGCGACGGTCTGCCGATAGGTGTAACGGGGAGCGTCCTGCATCGCGGTGTGATCCTCCCGGGGGTTCAGGTGTCGTCACGCCGTCTGCGGACGGCGAAGAAATCGGCCGGCCATACGGAACAGCATCGCACGGTCGGTCTTGCCGAAGCTCGGCCCGAACAGGGCGACGATGGCGAACAGCATGGTCAGCCCGACCTTGGCGGCGGTGTAGGTCGGGTTCACCTCGAACTCGAACAGGGCCAGTCCGGCCAGATAGGCGACGGCGCCGGGCGCCAGGATGCCCAGGATGCGGAGCACGCTCAGCGGCGGCTCCTTCGGGCTGAGGCGGCGGCACAGCGCCTCGGTGGCGCCCAGCATCACCAGCTCGCGACCCAGCACGCCGATGGCCCCGCCCATCAGGCCGAGCGGCCCCAGGGTGACGGCCATGATCAGCACGCCGACCGCCAGCCCGCCCAGCGAGATCGCCGGCAGCACGCCGACCTTCTTGGTCTTCACCAGCCCGACCTCGGCATGCATGCGCACGCCGTGCACCACATAGGCCAGCACCAGCAGCGGCATGCAGGGCAGCACCGTGTCGTACTCGCTGGACGCGATCAGCCACAGCACCTCCGGCGCGGTCAGCGCCATGCCCAGTGCCGCGGCCGACAGCAGCACGACGAACAGATAGAAGACGAATTCCGACTGTTCCCGGCCGGCGGTGTTGTCCTGCGCCTCGATCCGGCTGACCGACCAGATCTGCAGGAAGGACGCGGTCAGGAACATGTAGAGCATGGTGGAGAGCCGCAGCCCGAAGGACAGCACGCCGACCGCCGCCACGCCCATCAGCAGGTTGACCAGATAACGCATGGCGAACTGGTTGCCCATGTCCAGCATGGTCTGCGGCATGAAGGGCAGGCCCAGCACCGTCACCCGCTTCAGAAGCCCGAAGGAGAAGCCGAGGCCGTTCGCCGCCAGGATCGCCACGGTCAGCCCGACGCCCAGCCCGACGAAGGTGATGGCGTTGGCCAGGAAGATGCCGGTAACGCCCAGGTCCATCCACAACAGGAAGCTGAGGTTGAGGCCGATCAGCCCGACCGCCTTGCCGACGGAGATCAGCAGGCAGGTGCCCGACCGCTTGTGGACCCGGTAATAGGCGAGCGCCAGTTCGAACACCGCGCTGAAGGCGATGCCGGCAAAGGCGAAGGCGATGATCGGTCCCTGGTCCCGGCTGCCGAACAGCAGCTCGCTGGCGCCCCAGCCGGCCGGCAGCGCCACCGCCAGCAGGGCCAGCGAGGCGGCCCACAGGCCGATCATCGTCGTGCTGACCACGCGGGACCGGCCGCGATCGTCCGAATGTTCGAAATAGACGACGGTGAAGGCGTTGATCATTCCGATCATCAGCATGACGGCGACGATGTCGCCCACGACGCTGATCAGGGCGTAGACGCCGAACTCCGCCGGTGACAGGACCTTGGCATAGAGCGGCAGCAGAAGCAGTCCCGCGGCGCGGTTGACCACATTCGCCACCATGAACATCCAGCCATGCTTGATGATGGTGCCAGCTTCGAGAGCCATCCGGTTTCCTTCGCCCCCTGTTACCCACCGTCCCTCCCCGGCCCCGCTCGCCCCGGTCCCGCTCGGGATGGGTAGGCGGCGTCCGGTGCATCACACAGGCGCACAACGGGAATGGAGCGCGGGAAAGGACCGCGCCAA
The DNA here is from genome assembly GCF_035628975.1 of Azospirillum sp. Lineage (GTDB taxonomy): Bacteria > Pseudomonadota > Alphaproteobacteria > Azospirillales > Azospirillaceae > Azospirillum. Next base: position 27,649 of record NZ_DASPIS010000105.1, read on the forward strand.
ATCTCGGCGGCGGTCCGGAAAGCGTCAATTCGGCCTTGAAGCGACGGCGGCACTCTTCGGTGCTAGTCACCACGGCTTCGGTCAGCGGACCCGCCAGAGAAACCGGACCTCCGGATTAGGCTTTCCGGCGGACTGGCACGCTGCCTCCTACGCCCTGCAACAGGCAAGGGTGCGTTCGCGCCACGCCTTCGCTCGGAATCGTTGACCATCCTCCATCGGGAAAACCGGGGGGACACCCCTCCCCGCAAGTTTGGAGATCGCCCCCTTCCGCGCCCCGGCAATCCGACCGGTCGAGGGAGGCCGCCGCCCGCTTCTACCCACAATTCGCGGTGCATTCAGGTGTCGACAGGGGTGCGGCACCACCTTGCCCTTACCCCGAAACGCTATCCCTGCCGGGTAAAGCATCCAAAAGTATCCCCATTAATATTCGGGTGTGCGCACCCTTTGAAACTCCGGTGGTATCGCGGACGCGAAATCAACGTCCGTATGCACTGTTGCTGCCTGCGCCTCCTCATCCTAATTCGTCCTCAACGAACCGCGGATCGGCTGACAAAAATCATGAAAGAGCGATCTTTACACAAATGCGCCTCTGCAGACTTCGCGGCGCAGCAAAGTAAAGACGGGCCGTTTCCCAAGAGACGCTGATGACGAGCGACCACCCGCACGAATGGCCGTGCGGTGGCTGGCATTCCCTTCAACCACGGGACCTGCGATGAGCAAACTGGACCCAGAAGCGGTCATTGATCTGACCTCGGCAAAGAAGGCGACGTTCCCGACGATCGCCCCCGGGCTGTTGCTGGCACTCTCCGATGGCCTCGTTCTCGCCCTGGTGGGTTGGACGCTCAACCATTTCCTCGGCACCGACCCGCTGATCGATCCGGTGGAGGCCGCCGCCTGGCAGCGGTCGCTGGTCACCGGCCTGATGCTGGTGCCGCTGGTGAAGTCGGTGTTCGGCATCTACACCCTCGGTCGTTTCGACTACATGGAACGGACGAGGCGGACCTTCCAGGCGGCCTTCCTGTGCTGCGCCGTCCTGGCCGTGCCCTTCATCGTGATGGAAGGCTTCCGCTCCTTCTTCGTGGAGGCGCTGTCGATCGCGCTGCTCGGCTTCGCCGTCACCTATGTGGCGGACCTGCTGCTGATCCAGGGGCTGCTGTCCAGCGCGCTGGACTGGCGCACGCCGGTGATGATCGTCGGCGCCGGCCCGCAGGGCGCCGCCATCGCCGAGAAGCTGCAGCGCCTGCCCTGGCTCGGCATGCGTCCGGTCGGTTTCGTCGACGACGACGACAGCCTGTGGCAAACCCGCGTCGCCGGCCTGCCGGTGATGGGTCCGGTCGAATTGCTGGCCAAGTCGCCCGCCGTCGCCCGCCAGGCCACCGCAGCCATCGTCGCCGACATGGGACGCCACGGCAGCGATCTGACCGGCCTGGTCCGCACCCTGCCCTTTCGTCAGGTCTACTGCGTGCTGGGCGAGGGCAATGTCAGCGCCGTCGACGCGACCTATCACAACCTGCACGGCTCGCTGGCCCTGCGCGTCAGCGTCCGTCCGCCGACCGGTTACCTGCGCATCCGCCGCGCCATGGACATCGTGCTGTCGGCGATCCTGCTGGTCGTGGTGGCGCCGCTGATGCTGGGCCTCGCCGTCGCCATCAAGCTGGACAGCCCCGGCCCGGTGATGTTCCGCCAGAAGCGCTGGGCCGGCGGCAAGCAGACCTTCGACCTGCTGAAGTTCCGCTCCATGCATGTCGATGCCGAGGAGCAACTGCAGCAGCTGCTGGAGAACGACCCGGTCGCCCGCGAAGAGTACATGACCTACCACAAGCTGACGGTCGATCCGCGCATCACCCCGCTCGGCCGCTTCCTGCGCAAGACCTCGCTCGACGAGCTGCCGCAGCTGTGGAACATCCTGATGGGCGACATGAGCCTGATCGGCCCGCGTGCGTACATGCCGAAGGAACTGCCGGAGGTGGGTGACTCCGCCGCGGTGATCGGCACCGTCCGTCCCGGCCTGACCGGCTACTGGCAGGTGTCCGGCCGCCACCGCACCACCTTCCAGGAACGCGTGTCGATGGATGTCTTCTATGTCCGCAACTGCGGCCTGCTGTTCGACTTCTTCATCCTCTGCAAGACCGCGGTGATGGTGCTGAAGGGCGACGGTTCGTAAAGCCGCCGCCATCCCGGACCGAATGCCAGCCGGACCCCCGCGCCACCCGCGCGGGGGTCTTTTTTTCGTCCACGCTGCGCCGTTCCTGAAAATGCTTAGGGTCCATTCCCTTTTTCGGGCGGTAACGGGAGCGGGAAACGCGATTCCGGCTACCCCTTTCGGGCGCGGCCTCCTTCGGTCTAATGCCACCGCCCGGCTACGAGATGGGGGGTGGCAATCGCATCTTCAGTGCTGCAAAGCCGAACCCGGTACGGCAGCCTAAGGGAAAGCCGATGAAAATCCTCGATTTTCTGGAAAAAAGCATCGCCGTCATCGGCATCATGGCCTTCGGGGGCTCGGTGCTTCCGCTGATGCTGACCGGCGGCGACCCGCTGGCCGGCGACCTGGAAGCGGCCGGGGTCACGGTTTTTTACGGCGGCATCTATGTCCTGCTGCTTGCGGCGATCGCGCTGAGGCCGGCGATCGCCTTCCAGATTCCCTTCGCCAGCCCGGCACTGACGGCGATGATCGCCTTCGCCTTCCTGACCGCATTGTGGTCCCTTTTCCCGGACGTGACGCTGCGCCGGTCTATCGCCTTCCTGTTCACCACGGTGTTCGGCATCTGGCTCGGACTGCGGTTCCGCTTCCCGGAGATCATGCGGCTGATCGTGGTCGGGCTGTCGGCGCTGATGTTCGTCTCCTTCTTCATGATCTTCGCGATGCCGGAGATCGGGCTGGACAGCGCCCAGCATGTCGGCGCCTGGAAGGGCGTGTTCTTCCAGAAGAACGTGACCGGCCGCATGATGGTCTGGCTGATCCTGGCCCTGGTCTGGCTGGACTGGCAGAAGGAGCAGAGCCGCTGGGTCACCCGGCCGCTGATGCTTCTGGCGATGCTGCTGATCGTCATGAGCCGGTCGGGCACCGGCCTGATCACCTCCATCCTGGTGTCGGTGGCGCTGCTGTCCACCACCATGCTGCGCGGCAGCATCCGCAACTTCGCCCCCACCATGGCGCTGCTGCTGGCCCTGCTCGTCATCATGGTCACGGCGGGCGCCACCTTCTGGTACGACGTGCTCTACGCTCTGGGCCGCGACCCCACCCTGACCGGACGCACCGTCCTGTGGGAGCACATCGTCCATTCGGTCGGCGAGCGTCCGCTGCAGGGCTACGGCTATGCCGCCTACTGGTTCGGCTTCAACGGTCCTGGGTCCAGCTTCACCCGCGACTGGGGCATCACGTCGGCCCACAGCGGCTGGCTGGAGCTGACGCTCGACCTCGGGCTGGTGGGCGTGGCGCTGGTGCTGGCGTTGCTCTGCCGCCTGCTGTTCCAGGGCTTCTTCGCCGCCCGCTACGGCAACAGCCGGCCCGAGGCCGCCTGGACCTTTGCCGTCGGCTGCGCCCTGCTGGCGGTGTCGGTGTCCGAGAGCGTGTTCGCCGAGCGCCATTCCATGAACTGGGTGATCGCCACCGTCGCCGTGGTCCGTCTGGTTCAGCAGAGCCGTTGGCAGCGGCTGCTGAACGACCGCGCCGCGGAACGGGCCCGACTGCACGGGCATGCCCCGGCCGGGATGAACCCCTCGGGCATGGGTCCGGCCTACGCCACCCAGAGCCGGGGGCTCTAGCCGCCGCATCCGGCCTTCGAACATCCGGCCTGCACAAGGCCACGTCATCAGCGACCTTTCCCATTTTCCTTCGACCGAAGGCAGACCCATGAGCCAGAAGAACGAGCCGGCAAGCTTCAACCGTCCGGCAATCGGCAAGCAAGGGGCCGGCAAGCAAGGGCCCGGCGAACAGGCGGCCAACGACGAGGCGGCGCCCAACGAGCAGGTCACCGTCGTCATCCCCACGCGGAACCGTCCGGACATGGTGATGCGGGCGGTGCGCAGCGCACTGGACCAGACCTATGGCGACCTCGACGTCATCGTGGTGATCGACGGCCCGGATCCCGCCACCGCCTCCCATCTGGCGACGCTGGCCGATCCGCGGCTGACCGTGATGGAACTCGAGACGAACCACGGCGCGGCGGAAGCCCGCAACATCGGCGTGCGCAGCGCGCGGGGCGACTGGATCGCCTTCCTCGACGACGACGACCATTGGATGCCCGAGAAGGTGGAGCTGCAGATGGCGGCCCGCCCGGCCGACGTCCGCTTCCCCATCATCAGCTGCCGCTGTCAGGTGGTGACCGCCCGCGGGACCTTCGCCTGGCCGCGCCGGCTGTCGACGCCCGCAGACGCCATCGGCGACTACCTGTTCGTCCGCCGCGGGCTGTTCAAGGGCGAGACCTTCGCTCCCACCACGACCCTGCTGACGCCCAAGGCGCTGCTGCTGCGCAATCCCGTTCCCAAGTCCCGCTTCGACGATTGGGAATGGCTGATCACCTGCGGCCGGATCGACGGCGTGGCGCTGATCCATATCCCCGACGTGATGGCCGTCCATTACACCGAGGAGAACAACCGGGTCACGCTGTCGACCTGCCACAACATCAACCACGCGCTGGAATGGGCGGAGGAGATGCGCAACCACCTCTCCCCGCGCGCCTACGCCAGCCTTCTCCTCCAGGCGACCGGCGGCGAGCAGGCGGCACGCACCGCGGGCACCCGCTGGAGAATCCTGAATTCCGCCTTACGCGACGGGCAGCCGACGCCGATGGCGCTCGCCACCTTCACCATGCACTCGCTGATGCCCGTCGGACTGCGACGCCGGCTGCGCCAAGCCCTGTTCTCCGCGTCCGACGCTGCCTGAGCCGGAAAAAGGACCCTGACGCCTATGGACAGCATCAACGACAGCCGTGCCCCCAGCCGCCAGCCGGAAACGGCCAAGCGCACCGTCGTCGTCTTCGCGACGCCGGGTGCGCTCGACGGCGGCGGCGGCATCGGCCGCATGACGGGCTATGTGGTCGACCAGTTCGACAAGACGGGGACGACCCAATCGATCATCCTCGACACCCGCGGCACCGGGAGCGTTCTGCTGTCACCCTTCTACCTCGGCTTAACCCTGGCGCGGATGGCCTGGATCCTGGTCCGCCGCCGGGCCTCGGTCGTGCACATCAACGTGTCGGAGCGCGCCAGCTTCCTGCGCAAGGCGGCGGTGCAGGCGGTGGCCGGGCTGCTGTCCTGCCCCACCGTCGTCCATCTGCACGGTGCGTCCTTCGTCGAATATTTCGAAGGCGGCGTCTTCGCCCGCGCGATCAGCCGCTGGCTGTTCAACCGCTGCGGGCGGGTCGTCGTTCTGGGCGACAACTGGCGGGACTATCTGGTCCAGTCGGTCCGCACCGATCCCCGCAAGATCCGGGTGCTCTACAACGCCGTGCCCGACGTCGGTGCCGATCTCGGCCCGCGCAGGCCGCCGGAACCGGGGGCCGTCCTGTCCCTGCTGGTGCTCGCCAACCTGTCCGAACGCAAGGGCATCGGCACCCTGCTGCGCGCCTGCGCCCTGCTGAAGGAGCGCGGCCAGCCTTTCCGCGTCACCATCGGCGGCGGCGGCGACGTGGACGGCTACCGCGCCATGGCCGCGGAACTGGGGGTGGCGGAGGAGTGCAGCTTCCTCGGCTGGATCGGCCGGGAGGAGGCGCACGCCCACATCCGCTCCCACGACATGCTTCTGCTGCCCTCGACCCATGAAGGTCTGCCGATGGTGATCCTGGAGGCGCTGTCGGCACAGCTGCCGGTGATCACCACCCCGGTCGGCTCGATCCCGGAGGTGCTGGCCGACGGCGAGACCGCGCGGATCATCCCGGTCAACGACGCCGCCGCCCTGGCCGGCGCGATCGTGGAGGTGGGCAGCGACTCGGCGCTCTACAGCCGCCTGGCGGAGCAGGGGCGCCGGCTTTTCCTGAAGCAGTTCGTGATCGACGCCTACGCCAAGTCCCTTTTGGCCATCTACCAGGAGCTCGACCGCAGCGGAACAGAGCTGTCGGGGGAACTGGACAAGCTGGCCGGATCGGCCGCCACGGCCTCCAAACGGAGGTGACGGCGACCCGCCTCCGGTTCGGTGATCGGGGTAGGAAACAATCAGGAAGCATATAACCGGAATGGAGATTGTACATGCACAGGTTGGGTAACCATACCGGCAGGCCAACCCGTTCGGTCGCTCCACAGCGTGCGGGTGCGGCATCGCGTAAACTTGCACCTGCGTGTCACCCGGCCTCCGGCCGCGGGACATTCCAACCGGCGGCAGCCGATCGGCCGCACCACAGCTTGCAGTTCTCCGGCGCCTGATCGACAGGCAAAAGGGATAGAGGCCGAAAACAAAACAAGCCCGCCGCAGCCGTCGAAGGACGGACGTCACACGGCAAAATGCCGGGACGCGAAAGAGGAAAGGCGGGCAGGGAAAGGATCAGGAGTGGACATGATTTACATCGTCTCCCCCGGCGGTACCCAGGAGAAAGGCGGAATGGGCCGTGTGGTCGACAACTTCACGACCGATCTCCGGCAGAACTGCCCGGATGTGAAGTTCGAGGTGGTCGACAGCTACGGTCCGGGCAAATTCCACCTGATGCCCCTCTACTTCGCACGGGCCACCGCCCGCCTCGCCGGCTGCTTCGTCGCCGGAAAAGCCGATCTCGTCCACATCCACATGGCGGAATATGGCAGCGTCCTGCGCAAGGGCATCCTGATCGCCATGGCCCGCGCCTTCGGCGTGCCGGTCGTCCTGCACCTGCATGGCGGGCGTTTCCCGAAGCACTTCAAGGACTCCAGCCCGATCATGCGCTGGGCGATCCGCCGCATGATGGCGATGACCAGCGAGATCGTCGTGCTGGGCGAATTCTGGCGCGACTGGGTGGCCGAGGCCTTCGGGCCGGAGGCGCGTCAGCGCACCACCCTGCTGCACAACGCCGTTCCGGGCCCGGTGAAGCCCCCCGTCCGCGACGACGCGGAGGACGGCTTCTCCGGTCCTGTGCGCCTGCTGTTCCTCGGCCGCCTGATCAAGCTGAAGGGGATCGACGTCCTGCTGAACGCACTGGCGTCCCCCGCCTGCCGCGACCGCAACTGGCAGGTCACCATCGCCGGCGACGGCGACCTGGAGACCTACCGCAGCCTCGCGACGGAACTGGGCATCGCCGACCGCGTCACCTTCACCGGCTGGCTTGATCAGACCGGCTGCCGGCGCGAGCTGGCCAACGCCCATGTGCTGGTCCAGCCCTCGATGTTCGAAGGCCTGCCGATGTCGGTGCTGGAGGCGATGGCGGAAGGTCTGACCATCGTCGCCACCCCGGTCGGCAGCGTTCCCGACGCCATCGCCGACGGCGAGACCGGGCTGCTGGTGCCGCCGGGCGACGTCGCCGCACTGGCCGACACGCTGTCGCGGGTGATCGACGACCGCACCCTGCGCCGCAACCTCGGCGCCGGCGCCCGCGCCCGGTGGGAGCGCCAGTTCGACGTCGCGGTGTTCCGCGAACGGCTGCTGGAAATCTACCGCCGCAACGCCCGCGGCAGCCTGAGCACGACACCCGCCGTCCCGGCGGGGCCGGTGCCGGCCTCCGGGCCGACCGGCCACTCCAAGAGCACGACCGGCTGAAGCGACGTGTCCAGCCTTGCCCCCGGCCCGGAGATCGGGTCTCCCGGCACGGACCGGGGGCATCGACAAGAAGGAGGGTATGCACCATGAAGAACGCCATCGCCAATCTGGTGCGCTGGTCGGGGTTCGGTGCGATGCAGCGGTTCCTGAAGGCGCGCCACGGGGTCACGATCGTCGTCTACCACGACCCGACCCCGGAGGTGCTGCGCGAGCATATGCGGTGGTATTCGAAGCACTATGGCTTCACCACGCTGGACGCGGTGGCGACCGCGATGGAAACCGGCCGGTGGGACAAGCTGCCCGCTTATCCGCTGGTGATCACCTTCGACGACGGTCATCGGAACAACACGGAACTGGCGCCGGTGTTCCGCGAATTCGACCTGCGTCCGACAATCTATCTCTGCAGCCAGATCGTCGGCACCGCCCGCCCCTATTGGTGGAAGACCCCCGCCGCCGACGGCATCGGGGTGGAACGGCTGAAGCGGGTGCCCGATCCCGAACGCCGCCGCCTGCTGGCGGAGGCCGGCAACGACCCCGACCGCGACGGCTCCGACCGCCAGGCGATGACCTGGGACGAGATCGCGCGGATGACGGACGTCGCCGATTACGGCGCCCACACCCGCACCCACCCCATCCTCCTGCAATGCGACGACGGCCGCTGCGCCGACGAGATCGCGCTGTGCCGCACCGAGCTGGAGGAGGCGCTGGGCCGGCCCTGCCGCCACTTCGCCTTTCCCAACGGCGATTTCAGCGACCGCGAGGTCGAGGAGATCCGCCGCGCCGGCTACCGGACCGCGCGCACCATCGATCCCGGCTGGAACGACGCTTCCACCGATCCCCTGCGGCTGAAGGCTTTCCCGGTGTCCGATGACGCGACGGTGGAATGGCTCAGCGTTCAGCTGACCGGCATTCCGGCATGGCTGCGCAAGCGCAAGGGCGGCACCGGCGGCGCCGAGGCCGGAGAGGTCATGTCCGGATGGTCGGGGCCGATGGCGAAGCCCAAGTCTGCAGGCGTATGACCGCCAATTACTTTCGCACGCCAAAGGTCAGGACACCGTCATCTAGCCCTATAACCAGACAACAGAGTGGCTAACCACAGACTTCAAGGCACTCCTATCCTTTGATCCCTCGCAAAGCAGCGCGATCGTCACAATAAAATTGCATATCACGCTGATGCGAAATCGAAGGCCGGAACGACGAAAGGACAGCACGCAGGGGGTCAGCCGGAACCCGCCCCCGGACAGTCCCTACGAAGCCCCAGGACCCGGTTTCGACCGAACCCTCTTTGCCACAGAACCCCTTTTGCGACGCAACCCAAGTCGACCGAACCCAGCAGGAGTTTTCAGAGACATGCGGACCGCCACCCTGACCGACACGACCCTGACCGCTCCCGCCCTGCCGGAAATCCGCGCGTTCATCGTGGAGAACTTCCTGCTCGGCAAGGACTCCGGCTTCGACAACAGCGAATCCCTGCTGGAGTCGGGGATCATCGACAGCACGGGCATCATGCACGTCGTCGCCTTCCTGGAAGAGCGCTTCGGCATCGCCGTCGATGACGACGACATGATCGCCGACAACCTGGAATCCGTGGACCGCATCGCCGCCTTCGTCGGCCGCAAGCAGGAACTCCGCAACGCCGCCTGACCCCGCGGGAACGACGGCGGAAGCGGCCAAAGCGGACATGGCCAAGACGGACATGGCCAAAGCGGACTTGGCCAAGACGGGCGCGGCCAAGAAGACGGGCAAAGGCAAGAAGGACATCCTCACCATGGCCCATCTGGTTCACCAGTTCCTCACCGACACGGCCCGGCGCGATCCCGACCGCACCGCGCTGATCGCCGGGGATGCGCGCCGCAGCTTCGCCGAGCTGGATCGTGAAAGCGACGCCGTCGCCTGCGCGCTCCAGTCGGCGGGGATCGCCCGCGGCGACCGCGTCGCGGTGATGCTGGAGAACTCCATCGAGTATGTCGCCGGCCTGTTCGCCACCCTCAAGGCCGGCGGCGTCTTCGTCCCCGTCAATCCGTCCACCAAGGCCGACAAGCTGACCTACCTGCTGGCCGATGCCGGCGTCCGGGTCCTGATCGCACCGGCGGCGCTAGCCCGGCAGGTCCTGCCGGCGTTGGAGGCGGTGGAAACGCCGCCGGCCGTCCTGTGGGTCGGCGCCGGCCTTCCGACCGGTGCGGCGGGGCTCCTCCCAGGCCTCCGCTACGCCGACGCGGTGGCGGGCCAGCACCGCCAGCCGGTCGATCCCGGTCTGATCGACCAGGATCTGGCGGCGATCATGTACACCTCCGGCACCACCGGGCGCCCGAAGGGCGTGATGCTGACACACGCCAACTACGTCAACACCAGCTGGGCCATCTCGACCTATCTGGAGAACACGCCCGACGACGTGGTCATGTGCGTCCTGCCGCTGACCTTCGGCTATGGCCTGTCCCAGGTTATGACCGGGGTCCGCGTCGGCTTCACCCTGGTGCTGGAGCGTTCCTTCGCCTTCCCGATGGAAACGCTGAAGCGCATGGTCCAGCATCGGGTCACCGGCCTGCCCGGCGTGCCGACGGTCTTCTCCACCCTGCTGGGGCTGGATGCGGCGAAGACCGCCGATCTCGACTGCCTGCGCTATCTGACCAACGCCGCCGCTCCGCTGCCGGCCGCCCATCTCCGCCGTCTGCGCGAGCGGTTCCCGCAAGCCGTCTTCCATTCCATGTACGGCATGACGGAGTGCTGCACCCGCATCAGCACGCTGAGCCCCGCCGAACTCGACGCGAAGCCGGCCTCCGTCGGCCGCGCCATCCCCAACTGCGAGGCCTTCGTTGCCGACGAGGAGGGCAACCGCCTTCCCCCCGGCCAGGTGGGCGAGCTGGTGGTGCGCGGCGCCAACGTGATGCGCGGCTACTGGAACCGGCCGGAGGAGACCGCCCGCCGCCTGCGCCGCGGTCCCCAGGGCGAAACCCTGCTGTTCACCGGCGACCTCTTCACCCAGGACGCCGAAGGGCATCTCTACTTCGTCAGCCGCAAGGACGACGTGTTCAAGTGCCGCGGCGAAAAGGTCAGCCCGCGGGAAGTCGAGAACGCACTGTACGAACTGGACGGCGTTCTGGAGGCCTGCGTGATCGGAGTCCCCGACGATGCCGACGGCTTGGCGGTCAAGGCCTTCCTCGTCCCGCGCGACGGTGCGTCCCTGTCAGAAGCGGCGATCCGCCAGCACTGCCGCGGCCGTCTGGAAAGCCACCTCGTGCCGAAATTCATCGAGTTCCGCGACAGCCTGCCGAAGACCGACTCCGGCAAGATCCGGCGCGCGGAACTGGTGGAGGAGACTGCAACGGCCCCCTCCCCATCCCTCCCCCGCTCTCAGCGGACCTACGGTCCGCCTGCCGCGTCAGCACAAAGCGGAGCTTTGTGCGAGAGCTTCGCGGGAGAGGGGGCACGTCCGGCAGCAGCATCCGTCCCCTCTCCCGCGTAGCGGGGGAGGGTTAGGGAGGGGGCAAAACGCCTCCGATACCGACCACCACCAACACCCACCCCAGGACAGAGAGCACGCTCATGTGTGGTGTCGCCGGAGTTCTCGCAGGATCGCATGCCGAACCGCCCGGTCTGGACGAGCTGAAGTGCATGATCGCCATGCTGGGCCACCGCGGTCCGGACGGCTACGGCTTCTATCGTGACGACCGGATCGGGCTTGCCCATGCGCGGCTCAGCATCGTCGGCCTCGCCGGCGGCTTCCAGCCGATCCACAACGAGGATCGCACCCTCTGGATCAGCTTCAACGGCGAGATCTTCAACCACGTCGAACTGCGGCGGGATCTGGAGGCGCGCGGCCACCGCTTCTACACCCGGACCGACACCGAGGTGATCGTCCACGCCTTCGAGGAATACGGCCCCGCCACCTGGGCCAAGCTGAACGGCCAGTTCGCCATTTGCCTGTGGGACACCAAGCGGCGCGAGTTGTGGCTGGTCCGCGACCGGCTGGGCATCCTGCCGCTGTTCTATGCCCGCCGCGGCGACCATCTGGTCTTCGCGTCGGAGGCCAAGGCCCTGTTCGGCGGCGGCCGGGTGACGCCCGCATTCGACCCGGCCCGCCTCGCCCAGGTCTTCACCCACTGGAGCACCGCGCCGCACGGCAGCGTGTTCGCAGGCGTTGAGAGCGTGCCGGCGGCCACCGCCATCCGCATCGACTCCACGCTCGCCCTGCATGTCGACCGCTACTGGCAGCCCGACTTCGCCACCGATCCGTCGCTCGCCAACCTGTCGCTGGACGAGGCGGCCGACCGGCTGGAGGAGAAGCTGCTCGACGCCATCCGCCTGCGTCTGCGCGCCGACGTGCCGGTCGGCGTCTACATCAGCGGCGGGCTCGACAGCTCGGTGATCGCCGCGCTGGCCCGCAAGCTCGACACCACCCACATGCACAGCTTCGGCGTCCGCTTCACCGATGCCGGCTTCGACGAGACGCCGCAGCAGCGGCTGGTCGCCGGCCATGTCGGGACCGAGCATCACGACATCCTCTGCAGCCCGCAGGACATCCAGGCCGCTCTGCCCGACGTCATCCGCCATGGCGAGACGCCGCTGGTCCGCACCGCCCCCGCCCCGCTCTTCCTGCTGTCCCGTTTGGTGCGCGAGAGCGGCATCCGCGTGGTGCTGTCCGGCGAGGGCGCCGACGAGTGGCTGGCCGGCTACGACATCTTCAAGGAAGACAAGGTCCGCCGCTTCTGGGCGCGCCAGCCCGACAGCAAGGCGCGGCCGAAGCTGCTGGGCCGCATCCATCCCTTCGCCGCCGTCAACGGCCAGAAGGACAGCCCGCTGTGGCAGGCCTTCTTCAAGCGCGGGATGATGGATACGGAGGAGACCTTCTACGCCCACCGCACCCGTTGGCGGAACACCGCCTGGTCGCAGCGTCTGCTGTCCGCCGACGTCCAGGCCGCAGCCGACGATGCCGCCTTCGAGGCGCATGTGGCGGCCCATCTGCCGGACGGCTGGTCGCGCTGGTCGCCGCTCGCCCGCAGCCAGTGGGCGGAGATATCCTCCTTCATGACCCCCTACCTGCTGTCGGCCCAGGGCGACCGCGTCGCCATGGCCAACAGCATAGAGGTCCGCTATCCCTTCCTCGACCCGGCGGTGGACGACCTCTGCGCCGCCCTGCCGGACCGGGTGAAGATGCTGGGGCTGCGCGACAAGCTGGCCCTGCGCCGGCTGGCCGCCCGTCACCTGCCGGCCGAGATCTTCCAGCGGCCGAAGCGCCCCTACCGCGCGCCGATGACCACCGCCCTGTTCGGCGACGGCGCCCCGGACTATGTGCGCGACCTGCTGTCGCCGGACGCGCTCGCCCGCTACGGCCTGACGGATGCCGAGGCCGTATCCGCCCTGGCCGACAAGGCTCACCGCCAGAACGGCCGCATGGCCGGCGAGCGGGAGGAGATGGCGCTGGTCGGCACCCTGACCCTGCAATTGCTGGCGCATTACGTCCACGACGAACTTCCCCGGCGCATCCGCGACCAGCGGGCCGCCCTGGACCGTGCCGAAATTCATGTGCTGGAGGATCGGGCCGGCAACGCTCGGACCGCCACGCCCCAGCCCACCGCGGCCTGACCGCCGCGTCTCTTTTTGACCGACGATGCATCAACCCCCATCGGGAACCGTGACCATGCTGAACGCCCTTTCCTCGTTCGACTCCAAGGCCCTCGATCTGGATTGCGCGGCCGCGGCGCGCGAGATCGAAGACGCCATCCAACGCATCGTCGCCCAAGATCTGCGCCGCCAGGGCATCGTGCTCGGCGTGTCCGGCGGCATCGACAGCTCGGTCTGCGCCACGCTCGCCGTCCGCGCCCTGGGGCCGGAGCGCGTGCTGTGCATCCTGATGCCGGAGAAGGAAAACTCGCCGAAGAGCACCCGCCTCGGCACCCTGCTCTGCGAGCATCTCGGCGTCACCCCGGTGATGGAGAACATCACTGGTCCGCTGGAGGCGCTCGGCTGCTACGAGCGGCGCGACAACGCCATCCGCCGGCTGTTCCCGGAATTCGGTCCGGGCTGGAAGCAGAAGATCGGTCTCGCCGGCAACCTGCTGGACGCCGACCGCGTCAACTACTTCACCCTGACCGTCGAATCGCCGGAGGGGGAGCGCCAGACCAGCCGCATGCCGGTGGACGTCTATCTCGATGTCGTCGCCGCCACCAACCTGAAGCAGCGCATCCGCAAGACGGTCGAATACACCCACGCCGACCGTCTGAACTACGCCGTGCTCGGCACGCCGAACCGGCTGGAATATGAATTGGGCTTCTTCGTGCGCGGCGGCGACGGTCTGGCCGACCTGAAGCCGATCGCCCACCTCTACAAGTCCCAGGTCTACCAGATGGCGGCCTATCTCGGCCTGCCGGCGGAAATCCAGGGCCAGTCGCCCAGCACCGACACCTACACCCTGCCGCAGTCGCAGGAGGAGTTCTACTACGCCCTGCCCTACGACAAGCTCGACCTTGCGCTCTGCGCCTACGGCCGCGGCGCCACGGAAGAGGAAGCGGCGGCGGCCCTGGACCTGACGGTGCAGCAGGTCCGCCGGGTCTACAAGGATATCACCGCCAAGCGCCGGACCTCCGCCCGCATCCTGCGCGATGCCCATCTGGTGCAGCCGGTGTCCGTCGGGGATGAAGCATGAGCGTCATCGACTGGAAACAGCGTGGCGTCGGACGGTACGAGCCGGATGACCGTGCCGCCCTCGACGCGTTCCAGCGGGCGCATTTCGGCGCCGAGGCCATCCAGCTGTGTCCCGACCACTTCCACTGGCTGTTCGAAGAGCCGCCGGAACGGGAGCACGAGGGGCCGCAGCTCTGGCTGTGCAAGCGCAACGGCGCCGTCGTCGGCCAGCAGGGCGGCATTCCGTTCGCCCTGAAGGTCGGCGACCGCAACCGCCGGGCCTCCTGGGCGATCGACCTGATGGTTGCCCCGGAATGGCGCCTGCGCGGCGTCGGTCCCGCCCTGTCGGAAACCCATTCCAGCGCCAGCGATCTCGCGGTGTCGCTGTCGATGACGGAGGCCGCCTACAAGTCCTACAAGCGTGCGGGTTGGCTCGACCTCGGCAACGTGCCGACCTATCTGCGGGTGATCGATCCGTTGCGCTGCCTGCGCGTCAGCCCCTATGGCGGCGGACTCGCCAAGCTGGTCGCCCGGATCGGCAAGCCGGCACTCGCCGCCGCCTCGATGGGCTACGGGCTGTCGGCCAAGCTGCTCGGCGCCAAGCTGGTGGAGATCGACCGCTTCGACTACCGGGTCGACGATCTGTGGGAGGCCGCCTCGCCGCAGCATCCCGTGATCGCCCGGCGCGACTGGGCCTTCCTGAACTGGCGTTTCGACACCACACCGCAGGCCGACCGCTTCCGCCGCTTCTATGTCATGCGCGGCGAGACCGTGCTGGCCTATGTCGTGCTGCGCGTCGATCATTGGAAGGGGGAGCCGGTCGGTGTGATCTGCGACTATCTCGCCCGGCCGGGCTGGCTGGTGGCGGCCTTCTCGCTGATGACTGAGTTGGCGCGCCGGCAGGGGATGGTCGCGCTGATGTGCCGGACTCTGAACGCCCAGGCGGCGCGGCCGCTGTCGATGATGGGCTTCCTGTGCCTGAAGAACGGCCTGCACACGCCGACCCGCATGATGGTGCGCCCGGCGCTGGACCAACCGGAGTTGGCCGGGCCGACCGGCGATCCGAAGAATTGGTTCGTCACCGTCGCCGACAGCGACATGGGCTTCAAGGGGCTGGGCGAGTAGAAGAAGCCGGAAATTCACTTGCACTGCCTCACTTGCACTGCCAAACGCGAAAAGGCCGCCTTCCCACAAGGGAGGCGGCCTTTTCGCTGTTCGCGATAAAATCGAGTTTCAAGTGACGGGGTGCGTCTTCGATGAGGTCCATGGAGCGGCTTACCGCTGTGCATGGCGCTCGGTGAGATCAAGCCGATCGAGCGATTAGTAAGGCTTAGCTTCAGGCATTGCTGCCCGTCCACATGCCTCCTATCGACGTGATGGTCTGTCACGGCTCTCAAGGGAGCTCTGGTTTAGAGGTGGGTTTCCCGCTTAGATGCTTT
>NZ_DASPIS010000106.1:0-8321 GCF_035628975.1 Azospirillum sp.
TCGCCGAGAACCTCGACCCGTTGCAAGTCTCGTTCGCTCATCGTGATCCAGCCCATCGCCAGCCTCCCAGCCGTCGAAAACGGGATGGAAGACTGACACTTCTATGTTGCGCTGGACTGACATTTTAGCTTTGCGCCTACAAGTGTTCCGACACATAAGAATAGTTATGTAAAATAATCGTCGATTTGTGCGACTTGTCGAATCCATGGTTCCCGGCTATGCTCAAACACAGGTGGCGGCGTACTGTAAGAGATGCCGGGTAGCCTTCGGGTCCGTGGGGCGTGTCTCTCTCCCCAGCCGCTACCTTCCTCTACTTCGGCGAATCAGAACTCCGCGCGCTCGCATGTTTGCGATCTGGTCGTTGTTGCTGCGCCGCAGGGACTGAAGATAGACCTCCTTGCGATCCACAGTCACTTTGACGACCGCACACCACCAGACCGAGTCATGGTGCGCTATGACCACGTGCCTCTCGCGATCCTCCCGAACCTCGCCTTGGTCCAAAATCTCCTGGAGACGGGCAAAGGCTTCCGGGGTCCATCTGTGCTTCTTATGGCTGTCCCTGGTTTCCGACGACAGGAAAACGCGGGTCGTTTTGGCGCCGAGGTGTTTTTGGATATCGGCCGGCAGGCGCGCCACGACGACGATGCCGGAGGCCTCCGATTCAAGAAAATCCTTCACTTCGCAGCCGTTCCCGCCATCACGGTGAGCGGCCCGATCCCACCTTACTTCAGAAGCGCACGAAAGGCGGCGGTTGAATGAACCGCCGCCCTGAACAGCTTCCAGTATGCAACCCAACCACAATTCCCCGCCGGCCCTCCCCCTGGTGGGAAGGACCGGCGGAGCATGGGCGTCAGCCGAACCGGCCGGTGATGTATTCGGACGTCTTTTCCTTGGTCGGGTTGGTGAAGATCTCTTCCGTGTTCCCGAACTCGATCAGCTCGCCCAGATACATGAAGGCGGTGAAGTTGGAGATGCGGGCCGCCTGCTGCATGTTGTGGGTCACGATGGCAATGCAGTAGTCGGAGCGCAGCTCGTCGATCAGCTCCTCGCACTTGGCGGTGGAGATGGGGTCGAGCGCCGAGGTCGGCTCGTCCAGCAGCAGGACCGACGGCTTGACCGCGATGGCGCGGGCGATGCACAGGCGCTGCTGCTGGCCGCCGGACAGGCTCATGCCGTTCTGGCGCAGCTTGTCCTTCGCCTCGTCCCACAGGGCGGCGCGGCGCAGCGAGAACTCCACCCGCTCGTCCATCTCGGCGCGGGACAGCTTCTCGTACAGCTTCACGCCGAAGGCGATGTTGTCATAGATCGACATCGGGAACGGCGTCGGCTTCTGGAACACCATGCCGACGCGGGCGCGCAGCAGGTTCAGGTCCTGCTTGGGCGACAGGATGTTGACGCCGTCCAGCATGACTTCGCCGGTCGCGACCTGCTTGGGGTAGAGGTCGTACATCCGGTTCAGAATGCGCAGCAGGGTCGACTTGCCGCAACCCGAGGGCCCGATGAAGGCGGTGACCTGACGGTCGTACAGCGGCAGCGAAACGTTCTTCAGGGCCCGGTAGCCGTCATAGAAGAAGTCCAGGTTGCGGATGCTGATCTTCTCGGGCAGGCCGGCGCCGGCGATTCCGCGGTCGGCACCGGCACCGGGGATCATGCCGGGGGGCATCGTGTGGCTTCCGTGGGCGTGGCTGCCGTGGGCGGGGCTGTTGGCGTCCATGTGGGTCATCGTCATGGTTACTTTCTCGTCGAGCCGAGACCGGCCAGCAGCCGGGCGCCGATGTTGAGGAGCAGGATGGCGACCGTGATCAGCAGCGCGCCGCCCCAGGCCAGCTGGCGCCAGTCCTCGTAGGGAGACATCGCGTACTGGAAGATGACCACCGGCAGGTTGGCCATCGGCGCGTTCATGTCCGCACTCCAGAACTGGTTGTTCAGGGCGGTGAAGAGCAGCGGCGCCGTCTCGCCGCTGATGCGGGCGATGGCGAGCAGGACGCCGGTGATCATGCCGTTGCGGGCGGCGCGGTAGGCGACCATGGTGATCACCTTCCACTGCGGAGCGCCGAGCGCGGCCGCGGCTTCGCGCAGGCTGTTGGGCACCAGCTTCAGCATGTCCTCGGTCGTGCGGACCACGACGGGGATGACGATGACCGCCAGGGCCATGGCCCCCGCCCAGGCCGAGAAATGGCCCATGCGGATGACCATCACCTCGTACACGAACAGGCCGACCATGATCGACGGCGCGCTCAGCAGCACGTCGTTGATGAAGCGCACCACCTCGGCCAGCTTGCGGTCGCGGCCGAACTCGGCAAGGTAGGTGCCGGCCATGATGCCGATCGGCGTGCCGACCAGGGTGGCGACCGTGGTCATGATGACGCTGCCGAAGATGGCGTTCAGCAGACCGCCCTCCCCGCCCGGCGGCGGCGTGTTCTCGGTGAACAGGGCGATGTTGATCGCCGACAGCCCGTTGTAGAGCAGCGTCCACAGGATGGCGACCAGCCAGAACAGGCCGAAGCCGGCGGCGCCCAGCGCCAGGGCCAGCGCCACCTTGTTGACGATGCGGCGGCGGTTGTACAGGCCGCCGGCCGGAGCGGCCAGCGTCGCGGAAGTTGACATGCTCATGGCCTCAGACTCCGGCCTGGCGCTGCAGGCGCAGCAGCATCAGCTTGGCGATCGACAGCACGGCGAAGGTGATCAGGAACAGGATCAGGCCCAGCGCCACCAGCGACGCGGTGTAGACGTCGCCGACCGCCTCGGTGAATTCGTTGGCGATGGAGGCCGAGATCGTCGTACCCGGCGCCATGATGGAGGAGCTGATGCGGTGCGCGTTGCCGATGACGAAGGTGACCGCCATCGTCTCGCCCAGCGCACGGCCCAGCCCCAGCATGACGCCGCCCATCACGCCGGTGCGGGTGTAGGGCAGCACCACGTTCCACACCACTTCCCAGGTGGTGGCGCCAAGCCCGTAGGCGGATTCGCGCACCATCGGCGGCACCGTCTCGAAGACGTCGCGGGTGATGGAGGTGATGAAGGGCAGCACCATGATGCCCAGGATCAGGCCGGCGGTCAGGATGCCGATGCCGTAGGGCGGGCCCATGAACAGGTTGCCGATTCCCGGAACCTGCCCCACCGTGGCGATCAGGAAGGGCTGGATGGTCGACTGCATGAAGGGGGCGAAGACGAACAGGCCCCAGATGCCGTAGATGATGCTGGGAATGCCGGCCAGCAGCTCGATCGCGACGCCGAGCGGTCGCTTGAGCCAGGCCGGGCACATCTCGGTGATGAACAGCGCGATGCCGAAGCTGACCGGAATGCCGACAGCCATGGCGATGACCGAGGTGATCAGCGTGCCGTAAATGGGGGCGAGCGCGCCGAATTCCTCCGACACCGGGTTCCAGACTTCGGTCGTGACGAACCCGAAGCCGAACGCGCGCAGTGCCGGAAGCGCGCCGTCGATGAGAGAAACCGTGACGCCGCCCAGGATGAACAGGACGAGCAGCGCGAAGAAGAGCGTGGCGTTGCGGAAAGCCGCATCCTGCAGGCGCTGGCGGCGGGCCCGTCGGGCGGTGGAAGCGTGTGCGTCGGTCAAAGTCAGCGCGATCTCGGTCATGGCCGCTCCGTGAGGCGTGCGGTGGGGGCGGCGAAATTTCCGTCCCCACCGGCGGATCATGCCCCCGGGGCGCACCGTCTGCCGGCGCATCCCGGGGTCGGGTTGGCCGTGGTTACTTGGCCGACGCGGTCCAGATCGGCTTGCCGTCGGCCTGGATCGACTGCGACCAGGTCTTCTGGACCATGGAGACGACCGACTCCGGCATCGGCACGTAATCCAGATCGGTGGCCATCTTGGCGCCGCTCTTGTACGCCCAGTCGAAGAACTTCAGCGCTTCGGCCGAGGTCGCGACATCCTGCGGGTTCTTGTACATCAGGATGAAGCTGGCGCCGGTGATCGGCCAGCTCTCCGCACCCGGCTCGTCCGTCAGGATGACGTAGTAGCCCTTGGAGTTGGCCCAGTCGGCGTTCGCCGCGGCGGCCTGGAAGGCTTCGATATTCGGAACGACGGTCTTGCCGTCCTTGTTCTGCAGGCCGAGATACGTGATGTTGTTCTGCTTGGCGTAGGCGTATTCGACGTAGCCGATCGAGCCGTCCGTCTGCTTGACCATGTTGGCCACGCCTTCGTTGCCCTTGGCGCCGATGCCGGCCGGCCACTGGACGGAGGTGTTGGCGCCGATCTGGGTCTTGAACTTCGGGCTGGTCTTCGACAGGTAGTCGGTGAACAGGAAGTTGGTGCCCGACCCGTCAGAACGGTACACCGGCGCGATGGCGGTGTTCGGCAGGTTGACGTTCGGGTTCAGCGCCTTGATCTGCGGGTCGTTCCACTTGGTGACCTCGCCCATGTAGATGTTGGCGAGAACGGTGCCCGACAGCTTGACCTCGCCGGACTTCAGACCCTTCAGGTTCACGACCGGAACGACGCCGCCCATGATCATCGGGAACTGGATCAGGCCGGCCTGCTCCAGCTCTTCCGGCTTCAGCGGCATGTCCGACGCGCCGAAGGTGACCGTCTTGGCCTTGATCTGCTTGATGCCGCCGCCCGAACCGATCGACTGGTAGTTCAGGCCCGTGCCCGTCTCCTTCTTGTAGGCGTCGGCCCACTTGGCATAGATCGGGTACGGGAAGGTGGCGCCGGCGCCGGAGATGTCGGCGGCCGAGGCGACCGACAGCGGGGCGACCGACACGGACAGAACGGCCAGGGCACCGAAGGCGGCGCAACGAACGAACGCCGAGGTCATGGTTTTCACGGCAAAACTCCCGATAGGTTTGGACGGTGTCGTTGGGTTTGGGAAAATCCCGGCCTTCGCCGGAGGTCGTAACCCGCCTTCTTCGTCGCGGTGACCATAGCCACCGCTGGTGACGGGTTTGTTTTGTTTACGTGTCAGTTTTATGAAACCGACCCATTCTTGCCGGCTTCGCGATGGTCATCGCGCCGCCCGGATATCCTGGAGGAACAGATGCACGGCGGAGCCGAGGCTGGTCGCCTCGTGCGACAGGCTTTCCGCCACCTGCAGCACGTCGCCGGCCTGGGCGCGCACCTTGGCTGCGGCCTCCGACAGGCCGGCGACATGGTCCGATGCCGCCTGCGTGCCCACCGCGACCCGGTGGGAGCTGTCGACGATGCTGGACGTGATGGTCGCCTGCTCCTCCACCGCCGCGGCGATGGCCGAGGCGTTGGATTCGATGCGCTGGACGCTGCCGGTCATGGTCGCCACCACCGCCGCGGTCTGGCGGCTGGCCGCCTGGGTCGCGGCGATCTGGCGGGCGATCTCGGCGGTGGCCTGGGCGGTCTGACTGGCCAGCGCCTTCACCTCGCCGGCGACGACCGCGAAGCCCTTGCCGGCCTCCCCTGCCCTCGCCGCCTCGATGGTGGCGTTCAGCGCCAGCAGGTTGGTCTGGCCGGCGATCTCGTCGATCAGCCCCACCACGGTACCGATCTCGCCGGCGGTGCCGGACAGGTCGGCGACGGTGGCCTTGACCTGCTCCGCCCCGGCGGCGGTGTCGCCGATGATGCGGGCCGATTCGCCGGTGCGCTTGCTGATCTCGGCGATGGATTGCGAGATTTCGGACGCGGCGGTCGCCACCTGCTGGATTCCGGCCGCCATCTCGCCGGACAGCTGCATCGCGGCCTCGGCGCGGTCGTTGGCGTTGGCAGCGATGTCGGTCAGCGAGCGGGCGCGTGCCGCCATCTGGCGGGCAGCGTCCGCCAGCGTCTCGACGCTGCTCAGCACGTTGCTCTCGAACTGGTCGGCGATCTCCAGCATGCTGGTCCGCCGGGCCGACGCGGCGTTGCGCCGCTCGATCTCCACCTTCTCATGCGCCTCTTCCATGGCGCGGGCGTTGGCGATGAAGACGAACAGGGCGCGGGCCATGTCGGTGATCTCGTCGTTGCCATCGGCCTTCTGCTCCACCGTCAGGTCGCCGGCAGCGACCCGGCGCATGGCGTCGGCAAGCGCCTCCATCCGGCCGACGACGCGGCGCCCGACATAGAGCGAGACGATCAAACCGGCCAGCAGCACGCCGGCCGTCGCCAGCAGGATCTGCACCTGGTTGGTGCGCTCCAGGGCGGCATGGGCGGCTTCGGCCCCGTCAGCAGTCGCCTGCTCGGCCGCCAGGACCAGCCCGTCGACCATCCCGGTCAGGGCGGCGCCGGTGCTGCGGTTGCTGTCGATCAGCGCGGCATTTTCGGCATAGGCCGCCAGTTCGCCGCCGCGCAGCGCCAGGATGCCGTCGTCGCCGAAGCCCAGTGCCAGCAGCCGTTCGGCCAACCGGCGGACCTCGGCACCCAGATCGCCCTGCCCGTCCTGCAGAGACTTGCGGATGGTCGCGGCCAGCGGGTCCAGCGTGCGGCGCGCGGCGGCCAGACGGGCCGGCGTTTCCGCATTGCCAGCCTCGGCCAGCTTGCCGGCCAGCAGGTTGGCGTCGGCCATCAGGCCGCTCAGCACGGTGTAGCGGTGCTGCGCCTCCGGCACCACGTTGGTGGAGAGATCCTGCATCCGCTCCGCGATGGCGCTTCCGGCCTCTGCGATGCGCCCGCGGGAGTTCAGCATCAGCGGCAGCATGCGGCTGTTGGCGTCGCGGTCCAGCCGCACGATCTCATCGACCGCGGCGGCCTGGGCCTCCGCCAGCTTGTGCGCCTCCGCTTCCCCGATGCCGGGGGTCAGCTGGCGGACGCGGCGGGTGTAGACGCTCTTGTCGCCGTCGCCGTAGGCCGCCAGTTCGTTGATCGCCGCGACGACGGGAGCGGCCGCCTCGCTCTTCGACAGCGGGCGCAGGGCGCCCTGCAGGTCGGACAGCGCCGAATCGAAGTCGGTGGACAGCGACATCACCTTGGACCGGTCGGTCTCGAAGGCGCCGATCAGCAGCGCCTTGGTCAGCGCCGCCTCCGCGCCACGCAGCTGGAACAACGGGATCACCGTCTGCCCCAACTCGCCGCCGATCGCCTCGGAGGATTGCGAGGTCGCCTCCACCATCGCGGCGATCGCCTGGGCAAGCTGTTCGCGCGACGCCTGCATGTCCGGCTTCAGCGCCGCCAGCAGCCGGGCATGGGCGTCGCTCAACTCCGCCAGCCGGGCGCTGCGCTGTTCCTGCAGGCTCAGCCGGCGGCCGGTCGCCGCGCCCAGCGCGTCGATGGTGCCCAGAAGCGAACGGGCGGTGGCCGCCAGCTCGCCCATGCGGCCGATATCGCCATGCCCATCGGCCAGCCGGGCGAGCTGGCCGTCCAACTCCCCACGCTGCGCCGCCACGGCACTGCGCAGGCGGGTCAGGTCATCCTCCGACGACGCGGCGTCGATCAGCGGCCCCAGCGCCAGCACCCGTGCAGTGGTGGTGGCGAGGCCGTGCGCGGCGCTGAGCACCGGCACCTGCGTTCCGGTGATGTCGGCGACATGGCCCCGGACCGCGCCGTAGGACATCCAGCCGACGACCGCCGCGATGCAGGGCAGTGCCGCCACGGTGCCGAAGGCGATCAGCATTTTCGACTTGATGCCGGATCGCCGGCGCTGGTCGGCGCGATCTGCCATGTGGGCCACCCGTGGTCTGGAGGTTGTCCGCACCGGACCCGCGGTTCTCCGCGGCCCGGCCGACGCCATGGGTAGCCCCTCTCTTTATATGTTTGGGTGACGGTTCGATGAAGTTTTCGCGACGCACAATCGAAACATCGTTGCGCCCGCGAAATCGCCGGTCCGAGCGATGGTCGATGGCCGACCATTGGCCAGTCATGGTGAATCGAAGGTAAACAGCGTTGCGAAGCAAAAGCGGCGCCCGCTGGTGCAGGACGCCGCTTTATTACGCGCTTTCAGGGCAGGACATTCGACTTATTGCGGACGTTACACCGGCGGTGCGGTGCGCCGCAGGCTGTCGCGGTCCGCTGCCTTGTCGAACCAGGACGCAAGCGCCGGGCGGCCTTCGCGCCAGTTCTCGTGGCCGAAACGGAAATCGAGATAGCCGAGCGCCGCCAGCACGGCGAGCGTGCCGATGGTGGCCTCGCCGGCCAGCGCCGCCGCGTCGGCCTCCAGCAGGTCGAGCGCGCGGGCGACCGCCTTGCGCTGGCGCTCCATCCAGCCTTCCGACTTCTCGCCGTCGGGGCGCATGGATTCCAGCCGGCGGAGGATGGCCGCGTCGCAGATGCCGTCGGCGATGTAACTGCTCACCTAGCTGGCAGCTGATGAGCAGTCAGGCGACGGTAAAGGTTCCCTCGACGAGCGCTTGGATTGCGGTCCAGGCGGACTGCCCCTGGCGACGTGCGGTTCCGGTGACGGAGCGATAGCCGGCGTGGA
>NZ_DASPIS010000107.1:0-8468 GCF_035628975.1 Azospirillum sp.
GTGCGATCGTCTCCACCGTCAACATCCCTGTCCGCCACCCTGTCGTCCAAACCCAGGGTGGTAGTCTGCCAGATCAGGGGTGGCTGGTTATTGGACGCCGATCACCCCTGAAACTGGCCCAGTGTTGCAGGCCGATGCACAACCAGCAGCATGACCACCATCCAGCGCAGGCCGCTGGCCTTGACGAAGTGACCATGGCTGGAGCGGACCGGGTCTCGATAGATGCCGCGCGCCTTGATCTTGGGGCCCCAGCGCCGATCGATTGTCTCATCAATGCCGATTACCACTGGGCCTTGCGGCACGAAGGTGGCGATCAGAAGCGTGAACAGACGCTGGGCGACAGCGCGGCTCGACCAGCGGTTCCGATTGAGCACGCGGTGGAAATTGGCGAAGCTGCCGGTTTCGCGCTGTCCCATGATGCTCAACGCTGCCGTCACGGTGCGCCGCCCAGGGGTGAGAAGCGCTCCGGCAACCAGCACCAAGACATGGCGCCAGGTAGGCCGTGTGAACAGCGCCGCAAAGGGCGCCATCCAGCGCTCGAGGCTGTCTGGAACGGGAGACATGACGGGGCTCCGCTGGTTGGAACCCTTGGGTAAACCCGGCTGGAACGGGAGGATCACGATGAGCGTGGATGCCATGCTGGAGCGTATCGACGGCTTCAATCGCGCCCGAGGCGGCGGCGTGATCGTACGCAAGGTCGCGCGCGGTTACACGCTCCTCAGCGAGCGCACCGGCGCCCCCATCGTCAGGTTCCGGCCCACCGGCGACGGTGACAAGGTGAAGGTGCTCTGGTGGAACGGCGAAAGTTGGGGGGCGTCAGGCCCCTTTGGCGTCGCCACCATGCCGCTCGACAGAGCCCTCGACTACGTCGCCAATGAGCCGGACTTCTGGATCCACGCCTGATCTCAACACCACAAAATTGGCCAAAGTCCAGCTGAGATCCTGACCGGAAAAGAATTGAGTGATTTCAGTGTCTTGTGATTCGTTCGTGGTTGCGAGCTATGAAGGTTTCCCAGGATGGTCTGGACTGAAATCACCCGGTTGAAGTATCGGCGGGACGAGCTTCGGTATTCAAGCGATATGACGGATGCGGAGTGGGGTGTCATCGAACCGCTTCTGCCGCGCGCCCGGCGGCGCGGTCAGCCGCGGACGACGGATCTGCGTGCGGTTCTGAACGGCATCCTGTACATCGCGATGACCGGGTGCCAATGGCGAATGCTGCCCAAGGATTTCCCCGCCTTCACGACAGTCCAGGGCTATTTCTACCGCTGGCGCGACGATGGGCTGTTGGCGACGATCAACCACCATCTGGTGATGGCTGTCCGGCAGGCGATGGGCCGCAGGCCAGTCCGACGGCGGGCGTGATCGACAGCCAGTCGGTGAAGACGACGGAAGCCGGCGGCCCCCGGGGCTACGATGCGGGCAAGTGCATCAAGGGGCGCAAGCGGCATGTGTTGACCGACACCAATGGCTTGCTGGTCGGCGCCATCGTTCATGCCGCCGACATCCAGGACCGCGACGGCGCCTCGCTGGTGTTGGCTTCGGTTCGCCAGACCCACCCGTGGCTGCGCCACGTCTTCGCCGACGGCGGCTATGCTGGACCCAAACTGGAGGCTGCCTTGGCCCAGATGGTGTCCTGGACCCTGGAGATCATCAAGCGATCCGACACCGCCAAGGGGTTCGAACTCCTGCCTCGGCGACGGGTGGTTGAGCGTTCCATCGCCTGGATCAGCCGCAACCGCCGGCTGCAAAGGATTTTGAAGCCTCCATCGAAAGCGCCCTCGCCTGGATCATGATCGCCAGCATTAAGCTACTCTCGCGACGACTGGCCAGGGCTTGATCAACCAAACCGATTCAGAGTCGGACTCTAAACATCTAGCCATTCTCAATGGCGCGAGCGTCTTTCCAGGTTCCCGTCTGTCCGGCGATCATCGCCCCAAGGACCCTCATCAGCGTGCGGGGGGCAAATGGCTTGGCGATCACCGGGATCGCCTTAAAGCGCTCCGTCACCGTCGACACGGCCTCGTAGCCGGTTACAAAGGCAAAGGGGATTCGCTTCGCGGCAAGGATTTCCGCGATGGCAAAGCTGTGCGCCCCAGCAAGGTTCACGTCAAGGAGAGCCGCATCGGCTCCCTGTCCGTACAGCAGGTCGAAGGCGTCGCCGACCCGCGAGGCGGGGCCGACAACGGTACAACCAGCCTCGGCCAGCGACGCCTCGATCTGCAGCGCAACAAGGGCCTCGTCCTCCACCACGAGCACCCGCCGGCCGGACAGGTCCGTCGCGGCTTCCCAAGCGGCCGTTGTCTCAGTGGGCCGCGCATCCTTCCATCCCATGCCCGCCGACAGCTGCTCGGCTGGAATGGTCAGCTCGCACACCAAGCCGTCGGGGTTCCAGTCGAGGGACACTTGGCCCTGGAGCTGCCGCTCGACGCTGGCGCGCATGACCGTCGAGCCGAAGCCCCGGCGTGAAGGCGGCCTCACCGGGGGACCGCCCCGCTCCTGCCACCGCAGCCCCAGCCGCCCAGCCTCTCCGCTCCCGACCGTGACCGCCCAGGTGACATCGAGCCGTCCGCTTTCCCGCGAGAGTGCGCCGTATTTCGCGGCGTTGGTGGCGAGTTCATGCACGACGAGCGCTATGGCCTGAGCCGCTTCGGGCCGGAGCCGGATGGACGGTCCGCTCATTCGCACGCGGGAGGCATTCTTGACGGCGAAGGGGGCCAGTTCCTCCTCGATGATCGGCTTCAACTCCGCTCCCTCCCAGCGGGACGCGGCGAGCAGGCTGTGCGCCCGGGCCAGCGACTGGATACGGCCGATGGTTGCGGCGGTGAAGCTGTCGATATCGTCCGCGCGGGTGAGCTGAACGATGGACTGCACCACCGTCAGCAAGTTCTTGGCGCGGTGGTCGACCTCGCGGGCCAAAAGCCGCTCGCGTTCCTCAGCCTTCCGCCGCTCGGTCATGTCGCTGGTGATGCCGACGAGGCCGATGATGGCGCCCGCCTCGTCGCGAAGCGGTGCTTTCACCGAGCGGTAATAGCGGGTCTCGCCGTTGAGATGGGTGAAGGTCTCGTCCACGTCGAAGGTGTCGCCCGTTTCCATCACACGGCGGTCGTTGGCGATGACCCGCTCCGCTTCCGCCGGATCGGCCGCCCAGACACGGTCGTTGCTCCCCAGCATGGCATCAACTGGACGGCCGGTGACGCGCACAATGCTGGGGTTGGCGTAGAGGAGCCGGCTGTCACGGTCCTTGGCGTAGATGACGTCGGGGATGGAGTTGCCGATCAGCCGGAGCAGGGCCGAGGTGCGGCGCAACTCGTCCGCCGTGCGCTTCAGCTCGTCGACGTCGGTGCAGGTCCCGTACCAGCGAACGATCCGGCCCTCTGCGTCACGCACGCACTGCGCCCGGGCGATCACCCAGCGGTACCGGCCCGACCGGTGCCGCAACCGGTATTCGATGTGATACGGCTCACCCGTCGCCAGAGCGTGTTGCCAGACATCCCTGGCCTGGTCGCGGTCCTCGGGATGGATCACGCCGATCCATGCACCGCCATCGGTGGAGCCTTCCGGAACGCCCGTGCACTCGTACCAGCGTCGGTTGTAGTAATCGTGAAACCCGTCTGGGCGTGTCGACCAGATCATCTGGTCGACGGAGTTGGCGATGGTCTGGAATTTCGCTTCGCTTTCGCGCAGCGCTACCTCGGCCATCTTGATTTCGGTGATGTCCTGGGCGATGCCCGCCACCCGCTCCACCTGCCCGGTGGCACCGCAGATGCCGAAGCCCGCGTCGCGGATCCAGCGCACGGTGCCGTCGCTGGGACGGATGATGCGGTAATCCACCGTGTGGGCGCCGCCGGCGAGCGCGATCGGAAAGCCCTGGCTGGCGACGGCCCGGTCCTCGGGGTGGACCAGTTCGGCCCAACGGCCGATGTCATCCATGACCCGGTCGCGCGGTTCGCCCCAGATGCCCTCGTAAGCTGGGCTGAGATAGTCGAGCCGGCCGGTGGCGGCATCGGCGATCCACAGCACGTCGGTCGAGTTCTCCGCGAAGCTTCGGAAGCGCGATTCACTTTGCCGCAGCTTCTCTTCGACGCCCCGCCGCTCGGTCACGTCGGCATCGTAACCGACCATGCGCATCGGTTGTCCGCTCGCGTCGCGCACGACGCGTCCGCAGGACGAGGTCCAGCGCACCGAGCCATCCGGTTTCACCATCCGGAACTCGACCGCGTAGTCGGCCTCTGCCGCGAGCGCAGCGGCAA
Organism: Azospirillum sp.; assembly: GCF_035628975.1. GTDB lineage: Bacteria > Pseudomonadota > Alphaproteobacteria > Azospirillales > Azospirillaceae > Azospirillum. The sequence goes on from NZ_DASPIS010000107.1 coordinate 4,254, forward strand.
TCGCTGTCTCGACAGCGCAGCGATCCTCGGGGTGGACGAGCGCCAAGAATGCCTCGAAGGTCCCATCGAATCCTTGCTCTTGCAGGCCGGCATTGACAAACAGCTGATCGGACCATGTCACCCGCCCGGAGGCGATGTCCCACTCCCAGGCGGCCAGCCGGCCGGCCGAGAACGCCAGACGCAGCCGCTCCTCGCTGGCCAGGATGGCGGCCTGCGCCTCGCGCTGTTCGGTGACGTCCCGGTTAGTTTCCAACACCAAACGGCGACCGTCGGGCTCCACGACGAGCAGCTGACGGCTTTCGACGACAATCCGCCGCCCGTCCCGCGCGATGTGCACCATGTCGGCGGTCCACGTTCCCTCGCGCTCGATCATCCCGTCGAACTCCGCTGCGGGCAGTGGCAGCTCGGAGCGCAGCAGATCATGGCTGCATCGTCCCAGCGCCTCCTCGGCGCTGAAGCCGAAAAGCCGCTCGGCGGACCGGTTCCAGGAGAGGATGGCGCCCCCCAGCTCGCGGACGACCATCGCGTCGTGGGTCTGCTCCAGGAGTTCGGCCTGCCGTACCAGTCGGCGTTCCCGCTCGCGCAAGCTTTGGTCGGCTTTGCTCCGCCAGATGGCAGACCATACGCGATCAGTCACGTTGCGAATGAAGTCGAGTTCCTCCGCAGCCCAGGTCCGTGTGGTGCGGGCGTGCAGAAACATGTAGCCGGCAAGCCGCTCATCCTTCAGGAGCGGTACGAAGGCGACCGCGCGAATACCCCACTCCAACCATCCTGCCGCCGCATCGGCGGTGAGGGGATCGGTCTCGATGTCTCTGACGATGACCGTCTCGCCACGACCGAGCGGCGCCAGAAAGGTGCCCCAGTCGCTGATCCTGTAGGTGCCGGCAGCGGGCCGTTGGTCGGACGAGCACACCCAATCCCGCTCAATGATCGCAAGATCACCCTCGACGCCGGCGTAGCCGGCCCGCACCAGGTCCAGAGCCGTGCCGATGGCGGCAGCGCCGGTCCAGGCGATCTCCCCAGTGTCAGTGATGTCGCGCAGACGGTCACCAAGGACAATCAGCGAACGCTGCCGCTCTTCGGCCCCCCGGATATCCTCGACGTCGATAGCGGTTCCGATCCAGGCATACACGCCGTCATCGCGCCGGAGCGGTTTCACCCGGCACAGATGCCTGCGGTACGCCCCGTCTGCCCGCCGCATGCGCGCTTCGACTGTGTAGGGCACACCACCAGTGATGCCCGCCGTGTGCGCGCTCATCAGCGGCGAGCGATCATCGGGATGAAAGGCCTCGATCCAACTCAGCCCGTCCATGGTCGCCGCCAGACCGGTGTAGGAGCACCAGACCCGGTTGAAGCACCGGACCGAGCCATCGGCCCGCAGGAACCAGAGGACCTGGTCCAGCTCGGCGAACATGTCCTGAAGCTGGTCTGGGGAAGGGGCGGGGGCTTCGACTTCAGAGCGGGAACCGGTGCCGTCAGGGGTTGCATCCCGGATCATCTCGTCATCGCTCCGCGTCCGCTCATCACGCATAGTCCCAAACAGTCATAGATGCAAGTCAGAAGACAATGGCTGTCAAGGAACGCGACAGCATTTGGCCAAGACTACAATGCTGCATTGGTTTTTGCAAAGGGTGGCAGCTTAATTGGCGAAGTCGATTATAGGCAGGTTCTGCTCGCGGCAGCGTTTGCTCGGCAGGCTTTGAATGCCATCGCACGCACAGAGTGCGAAAGGCATCGTTCCGATTGACTTGGATCGACGTGTTGCAGGGTGGAGTCCGGAGCCTGCTTTACGGGGCTCGGCGTTGTTCTGGGTCAGGCGATGGCCCTGTCGTCGCACGACAGGCAGGGCTCCTGCGTCGGTTCATGGATGAACCAGGCCCCCTTACCCATCTGCTTCGCACGGTACATCGCGGCGTCCGCCTGACGGAGCGAGCAAGGCAAGTCGCCGCAGTCGCCTGTGGCAAGCGCAATTCCGATGCTGCATCCGACGCCGAGATTCAGATCACGAACCTCTTTGATGATGCGGGCAGCGACGCCGGTGGCAACCGTCCGAACATCAGGACTGTGTCCGGACAGGCAGATGACGAACTCATCGCCGCCAAGCCGGCCGATCAGATCGCCATCTCGGGTCATCCGGCGCATGATCTCGGCGACTATCGTCAAAACCTTGTCGCCTTGTTCATGTCCGTGCCGATCGTTCACCCCCTTAAAGCCATCGAGGTCGATGTAAAGAAAAGCAAGGACCGTCCCCTTCTTGCTGGCGCTCAGGCGCATCTCTTCCGCCAGCTCTAGGAACAGCCCACGGGCGGGCAAATTGGTCAGGGGATCGCGCCGGGCTTGGTGGAGTTCAGCGCCCAATTGTTGCGTGAGACTCTCGGCTTCCAGCATGCGTATCTGAGCGTGGTGCTCGCGGCGGATCATGCGTGTCCCCCACATGAGTAAGACCAGCACGAGGGTCGTGGCCAGGGCAACCTCGCCGACGAACCAGAGGGAGCGGGTCCGCCATCCGGAAAGGGCCGATCCACTGTCGATCCCGGCATAAACGACCAGGTTCAGATCAGGGATCAACCGATAGGCGGCGAGCCGTTCCTTGCCGTCCAGCGCGGAGCGTGCCCAATAGCCTCCGACAGGAGACTGCGGGAGATGCTCTCGAAATAGTGGCCCGTTCCGGTTGTTCTTGCCGAGATGGCTGGCAAGGTCCGGGTGCCGGGCGACGATCTCGCCGTCGGTGCGAAAGATTGTGACCGATGTTTCCATCCCGAACGACATCAGAGCATAGAAGTTGACCAGCCAGTCAGTCTTCATGCCGGTGCTGGCGACGCCGATGATGTCGCCGGTCCAGTCACGGATCGGTCGCGAGATGGTGAAGAGGATGCGGTTGTCCAGACGGCTGCGCAGCGCCGGACTGATGACGAGGTCTGCTCCCGCCATCGCCGCCTGGAAGTGGGGACGATCGGCAATGTTGATTGGCCGCGCCTGCTGCCGGCCAGTCCCGACCACTGCATTGCCCTGGGCATCGAACAGCCAGAGGGTTTCTCCGCCGTCCATGTTGGCGAGCGCATCACGCAACCGGCGCCAGTAGGCGTCACTCCGCACGGCTTCCAAGTTGCCGGCTTCGTCGACCAGGGTGGCTGCCTGACGCAGGGCGATGGCAGCACCCTTCGTTGTGTGCAGGACGTGGGCCTCGACGACCTTGGCCATGTCAGCGGCAAGCGCTTCCGTCTGTGCGATAGTCCTCTGCCGATCCTGCCAGACGATGTGAGCCGTCATGGCAATGACGACGACCAAGGCCAGTGCGGCAGTGAGCAGTGGGCGCAGGTGTCGGGGCATGGAAACTCCACTGCAACGGCAAGAAGGCGAAAGCAATCAACCCACAGCAAAACATATACCAAAAGGCGGGAGTTGATTATGCGAGGGTCATCCCTGATAGAGGCTTTTCAGGTTTCGCAAACTGCATCGCAGAGTTGGAAGCTCCAATCCAAAATTGCGCAGATAGCCCATCCGGGACAGCAATCGGAGCCATCGGTTGCAGCAAGACTGCGGAAATAACAGAGGGCGGCTTGTGTACCGGATCCGGAGACGCGCTGGGAGGGAGAGAAGCGTACCGCCTCCGGCGTTGACCCATGGGGGGCTGCCAGTCGCCCATTGACCAACCGCCCTCCGACGTCCGTCCGCGAGTGCCCCACCCCCTCGCTTTCGGCTGTGTGGCCCGGTTTTCCCTATAAACTGTTCCGGAGTGCTACTCAGCGCACCAGCAAGAAGCAGAGACGGAACTTGGTTCCTCTCTCCGTTGGTTCCTGCTCGACCTCGCCTCCGAGCTGTTGAGCAAGCCCTGCGACCAGCGTCAGCCCGGTACTGCCCGGCCGCGGCTCCCCCATGCCGATCCCATTATCAGCGACGATCAGGCAGCCCTGGCCTCGCCCCTCATCAGCGGTGAACTCTACGCGCACCGTGCCGGAGCCGTCCGGAAACGCGTACTTGACGGCATTGGTCACCAGTTCGTTGGTGATCAGCCCCAGTGAAACCGCTCGCTCGTGGCTGAGTTCGGCGTTGTCCAGCCGCGTGTCTATTACAATGCCGGCGCAGCGGTGCCGCAGGTTGCCGCACAACGCCTCCAGATAGGCGGCAGTATCGATGGTTGGCTGGTCGGGACGCATCGCCAGTTGGTCGTGAAGCATGCTGATCGCCGAGATACGGTCGACAGCGTGCCGGAAG
>NZ_DASPIS010000108.1:0-13442 GCF_035628975.1 Azospirillum sp.
GTTCCAGCCACTGGATCGCTTCCTGCCTTGAACTGCTCATGATGTCGCGCCATCCAGACGGCCAGAGCATGAAGAGCCTCATGCCCCAGCCGTGGTGTCAACAGAACCGTCGTTTCAGAGGTTCCCTGCCGGTGTGTTTTCCACCGGGTTCAGCTCGGGTGATTTCGGCGGCAAGGGCACGAGGGTGAGATTGGCGGGAACGGCCAGGCTCTTGCTGGCGTGCCAACCGGCGCCGTCGAGGACCATGACGGCGTGGTCGTCCGGGGCCAGGGTGGCGGCGAAGTCGGCGAGGAAGCGGTTCATGGCGGCGGTGGACACCGTCGGCAGGACCAGGGCGAAGCCGTCCCCCGTCTTGGGTTCGACGGCGGCATAGAGGTAAGTCCAGTCGAACCTCTGGTCGCATAGGCCGGGGGGACGCTGGCCCTTCAGCCACCAGCGATGACACAGCCGCCCCTTCTGCCCGAACCGCGCCTCATCCTGGAAAAACACGCGCAGGCGCTTGCCCGGGTGCGCCTCGGCGGCCGCCGTCAGGGCGCTGCGAAGCCCCCTTTTTTGAAGCGCTCCTGCGCTTTGCTCTCGGTTTTCGGGTGAACGGGCCGGGCCTTCTGGCGCGAGAGGCCCAGACGCCCAAGAGTCCGGCCGACGCTGTGCGGATGGAAGGTTTTGCCGAACTTGGCGGCGATCCACACCGCCAGGGCCTCGCAGGTCCACGTGCACACCCCATCCACGGCGGGGTCCGGTCCTTTGAAGACCGCGGCCGCCAAGGCCGCCTGTTCCGCGTCGCTCAGCCACTCCGCCCGGTGTCCCTTCGGCCGGTCGAACAGCCCCGCGACCCCTTCCGTGTTGTAGCGCCGCACCGCGTCCCGCAACGCCTGCCGTTCCATGCCCGCCAAGCGCGCCGCTTCCGCACGGTCCAGCCCATCCAAAGCGTTGGCGATGGCATACGCCCGCGCCGCCGCCCGACCGTTGCCGCACCGCCGTGCCCAGTGCCGCAGTTCCGCCACCGTCATCCCGTCCGCGATCTTCAGGCTTGCCGACATGGTCACCCCCACTCCCGGTGGAGTTTCAGTGAATCATGCTCGCCAGAATTTGGGAATCCCCTGCGGCCCGAGAGTCAGTTCAGGCGCGAGCCGGTATGACATGCTGATCCGGCCATTCGCATTGAGGAGCCCTGCCAAAGATCTCATGGCTGTTCGCCGTTCTTGAATGTCTAAGTGCATCCAAACAGCCGTCAGAAGGATCAGGTCGAAGCGTTCCTTTCGACAATGAAGTTGCTGAAAATCGGGAAGATGGTCATCGATCCATTCGATTGGCTTTTCACCATGAAGGCGCAACCCCTCCTGTCGAAGCGCATCGGTCGGCTCCACAGCAACGACCCTATGGCCGAGCAGGGCAAGCGCTGCGGCGTCGCGACCTGACCCCGCCCCGATGTCGAGGACCCGTGCGGGTGGGGACGGAAAGAGATGCATCACCTCATGGTGAACATCACCAAACGTGATGCTTTCGTATTGTTCGGCCAGTGCCGCCGCGTGGGTGCCGTACCCTTGCGTTCCTTCGATCATCGTTTCTTCGGTGTTGTCAACTTGACCAACCAAGGGCGCAATAAGGACGAGCAGCCCCGCTGCTGGGTCTTTGGTCAGCTAACCTGGGCGAGGCCGGTCACCTCGCGCCAGCCGGCGAGCGCGCGAGCGCGGGCGGCGCGGTACTCGGAAGCAGAGATCAGGTGGCGGCGCAGTTGGAAGTGATTGTGGATCCGGCTGTGGATGGAGAGAAATTGCTGGGCCTGCCGGGAGGATTTGAACCGCTTCATGTGCCGCTCGCGCCGTCGGGTCGGCTGATGCGAGACTTCGCAGCGGTTATTCAGGTATCGGCTTTGCCGATGTTTGCTGCCGAGCTTCATCTCCCTATTCGCTGCCGGGTAGGATTTCAGCTTGCCCGTAACCACGACCCGTGGCGCATAGCGCAGTCCTTTTAGCAATTTGCGGAAGAAACGCTTGGCCGCCTTCGTGTTGCGCCGGCTCTGGACCAGGATGTCCAGCACCACACCGTTCTGGTCAACGGCGCGCCAGAGATAGTGCTGTTTGCCGCGGATGCGGATGAAGACCTCATCCAGGAACCACTTGTCGCCCGGCTTGGGGCGGCGGCGCTTGAGAGCATGTTTGTAGACGTCATGCGTCGACAACCTGAGGCGTGAGCCGCCTCAAGCGCCTGGAGAGGATGGAGATGAAGGCGATCTAGACGAATGCGACTAGGTGCTCCTCCGTCCGCTCGACGATGGTGTTCAATCGGCGGTAGCGGCTGGTCCAGCTGAAGGAGCGCTCCACGACCCAGGCGATTTCGGTGGGAATGAACGCCCCGTCGCGGCCGCGGGCGATCGGCTGAATGGTGATGCCAAGCGCCTCCCCGGCGTTAGCGAGGCGCGCGCCGCGATAGCCGAGATCGCCGATAGCCGGTCCTTGGAACCCGCGTCCGGCGAGTTGGCGCAGCACCGGCACGATTCCCTTGGTGTCGTGCACGTTGGCGGGCGTGGCGTCGATCGCTAACGGGACGCCGTACTTTTCCACGCTGAGATGGATTTTGATGCCGCGGATCTTCTTGCCGCCGTCTACGCCGCGCGCAAAATAGCTCGAAGCGGAGAGGCAGGTCCGGCCGTCGATTACCACCGCGCTCGGTTCCGCCGTATCGCCGCAGGCCAGCCGACACGTGCGGCGCAGCCGGTCGAGCAAGCGGCGCCATAGCCCGAGCCGGGTCCAGCGGGCGAACAGGGTGTACAGCGTGCCAAAGGGCACGCCGGAGAGCTGGCCGATGGCGCGCCATTGCATGCCGCAGAAGCACACGCACCAGATCGCCATGATCGCCTTGCGCAACGCTGCTCCGGTGAGCGCCAGCTTCGGCCCAGAATGGGTCGGGCGACTGCCGTCGGCCGCCATCGCCGCCAACTCGGTCAGAACCTCGTCCACGAAGGCATCAACGTCCGAGAACGCATCCCAGATCGCCGGTGTGGTGCTTGCGGGATGAACGGCCGTGCCCATAAAATGGAGCTCTGATGACTGTTGATGACGCCCACAGCCCTACCAGACCGGCCACCCGGCGCACCACCCCTCTTCAGCTTAAAGTAGCATCCCGCCCAGCACCGGCTAGGACGCGCCCGCTGCAGACAAGTTCTCAATTTCCGCCAATCGGCCGGCAATGCGGGCGGCCTCGCGGCCAAGCACCGTCAAGTTCGGGCTGGCAATGGCGCCTGGGGATGGTATAGGGCCGGGATGACGACGCCCCCCGGCTCGATGTACGCCGGCTACCGTTTCCCTGCCGAGGTGATCAGCTACGCGGTGTACCTGTACTTCCGCTTTCCGCTGAGCCTTCGGATGGTGGAGGAGATGCTGGGGCTGCGTGGTACCACGGTCAGCCATGAAACCGTGCGCCAATGGGGCCTGAAGTTCGGCTGAGAGATCGCCACCCGCATCCGGCAACGGCGCCTTGCGCGCGGCGACAAGTGGTATTTGGATGAAGTCGTGATCAGCATTGCCGGCAAGAAGCACTACCTGTGGCGCGCGGTCGACCGAGACGGCTTTGTTCTCGACGTGCTCGTGCAAAGTCGGCGCGACACGAAGGCGGCCAAGTGTCTGCTGCGCAAGCTGTTGAAGAAGCAGGGTCGGGCGCCGCGGGTGCTGATCACGGATAAGCTGAAGTCCTACGCAGCCGCCAAGAAGGCCCTGAAGCTGCGCTGCGAGCACCGCCAGCACAAGGGCATCAACAACCGGTCCGAGAACAGTCATCATCCGACGCGCCGACGCAAGCGGCAGATGAAGCGCTTCAAGTCACCCCGGCAGGTGCAGCGATTCCTCTCCGTTCACGACCCGATCAACAACCTCGTCCACCTCCGCCGCGACCGTCGCCCCGCTGCCGAGTACCGCACCTTCCGAGCCCAGGCCTTCGCCGTCTGGGCCGAGGTGGCAGGCGTGCCCCTGGCCGCGTAATCACTTCTGTCAACCGGGCATTCCTGGTCATACCGCGCCCGCCACCATCACCGACCCCGACAAATTGACGGGGCCCGCCTATGTCATCCCCGGCGGCCTGACGCGGGAGCTGCGGCCATGACCGGATGGGGCCGTCCCTGCCCCGTCGCCTTACGTCTCCGCGGTGTTTTGGGATACGCCCTGCGTCAATGCGGCCTTCCGACGGCGCCGGGTGTCGGCCAGATCCTTGGCATCGACGCGGACGAAGTTGCCCGGCGCCTGTTCGGCCGCGGTCACACGGGCGATCTCCCGCCGGTTCCAGGCGGACACCCGATGCGCCTCGGCGATCTGGTGGAGGAACAGGTCGGAGGGACGCAGACGGAAGATAATGTCGTCATGCCGCTTGCCGACCTTGACAACCTCGCGCTCGACCTCCGCCAGCGCGCCGACCTTCTTGAGCACGTCGACGATGTCGGAAATCCAGCGGAGCATGTTCGACCAGCGCGCCCATTCCGTCATGCCGCTGTCGCGCATGATCTCCCGGGCGGTGATCTCGATGCTGGAGCGATCCTGGTGATGGCGCTGCAGGAGTGTGAAGGCGACGCGCTTGAACAGCCAGCGCGAGAACGGATTCTCGATGCGCATCAGCCACTCGTAGGAGATGCGCTGCTGCTCGACGCTGCGGATGGTGTTCTCCACCATCCAGTTGAACTGCACGGCGGTCTCGACGTCGGCCCGGCCGTTCTCGTCCGGCGAGCCGCCGGCATTAACGTCATGGTTGCGCATCCACAATTGCGGGAAGACGCTGGAATCGAGGAGCGCGTTCTTCCCGCCCTTCTCCGCGATGACGATGGTCGAGCGGCGCAGGACGAGAAGCGCTTCCTTGAGTTCCGGCAGGCTCAGCGTGTGCTTCACCCGCCGAAGCTCCTGCAGCACCTCGTAGAGGGTGAACTTGAAGACGATAGAATCCTTCTCGCCGGTGGAAAGCCGGGCCTTCTCGGCCGCAAGCCGGCGGATGACCTCCTCGACGACCTGTTCCTTCTCGCCGGGAAAGGTATCGATTTCCTCAATGACCTCGGTGCCGCCGTCCTTCACCCGCCGCTCGATGCGCGCCGGCAGGATCTTGAGCGAATAGGTCTTGTCGTTGAAGACGAACTCGCGCTTCACCTGACGCAGGAAGCGCGGCTTGCCCGCATCGGAGTCGGCAACCTCGCCGGCGCCGACGGAGCGCTTGCGGCCGTTGGAGCGGGCAACGTCGGAGGCGAAGAAGACCCATTTGGGAGCGACATCGTACAAGCCGACGAAATGCGTCGTGCGCTTGGCGTCGTCGGGTTCATCGATCTCGAACAGCGCGAACTGGAGCGGCAGCGCCATCTGCTTCAGGTCGCCCTTTCCGCCCGGATTGTTGCTCGACATCTTGGGGTCTCCAGCCGCGTCTCCAACGACACACGCTATTGGCTCGGACATCCGATGCGCAACGGCGGAATCGGCATGCCGTTCCCGACGCCGGTAGGTGCTGGGTGCAGATCGGTAGGTTTCGGGTGCAGAAGCCTTAGGTCCCGGGTGCCGATGGGTGGGTGCTGGGTGCAGGAAACACCGGACGGGTCCCTCCTGCAATCCGTTCGGCACCCGGCACCTACCGTTTTCCCGCCCGAATCGGGCCGGGATGGCCGCGCAGAATCCGACGCCGGCACCCTGAAGCGCCGGCTCCCCGGCTTCCGAGTTGATCTGCACCCGATGCCTATCCATCGGCACCGGCGCTCGTGCCGACGGCCCCCTCCCGTCCGGCCCGGCGGCCTGGGGGTCGGACAGTCGGTAGGTACCGGGTGCTGATGGAGTCTCCAGCCGTGTTCTTCCCGAAATACCGGTAGGTCGTGGGTGCAGGAACCGGGATCGCGTCAAGCACGACCCGCCCTGGACTCCCAATGCAGCCCCCGTACCGCTATCCGGTAGGCGCTGGGTGCAGGAGGTCCGCTCCGATTCGCAACCGTTCTGCACCCGGCGCCTACCCATTGGCACCCGCGCCCTACCGACCTGCATCCGACGCCTATGCATCTGCACCCGCCACCTACCTGTGGGCGCCGGGTGCAATTTGGCCGATGGCCGTGCCACAGGGAATCCTGCCCACAGATTTGTTGGCCCATGCCGATTGCCCGACCTCGCAGGAGCACCCGATGACCACCCCCCCGACCGACACACCCAGCCACGGGGCCAGCCGCTGGGGCAAGATCCCCGCCTGGTGGCTCGACCACCCCGACCTCGACGCGGACGGGTTCGCGGTCCTGGCCGCGCTCGCCACCTTCGCCGACGAGCAGGGCGTCTGCTGGCCGTCGCAGTCGACGCTCGCCGCCAAACTCAAGCGGTCGCGCCCGACGATCAACCGAATCCTACAGCGACTGGACGACATCGGTCTGGTTGGCATCGAGCACCGCCGCGGCCGCGACGGCTCCCGGCTGTCCTGCCTGTACCGGTTGCGAGTCGAGCGGCACGGGGACATGGCCGCGGCGGACGCGATCCGCCCTGTACCGGCCGAGGACAGGGATGACTCGGTGGTGAACGCCCCCTGTCCGCCTGCGAGTCAGGAACAGCTCCAGTCCGAACAAAATCCGGACTCGCTCGCCACGGGCGGGCGCGGGCCGGCACATGACGTGCCTGTGGATTGGATGCCCAGCGCCGACGATCTGGCCTGGGCCCGCAGCCGCTTCGGCACGGTCGATCTCGGCCGGCATGTCGAGGGCTTCGTCCTGCGCTGCCAGGCCCACGGCTACCGCTACCGTGACATCTCCGCGGCATGGCGCGCATGGCTGGTCCAGGACGCCGCCACCGGCAAGGCACCCGCGGCGAAAACCCGGGCGACCGCGGTCCCGACGGCCGGCCGGACGCGGGACACCGCGGCGGAACAGCGCATCAACGCCTGGATGACCGTCGCGGCCCGGCTCAGGGACGCGAAGCCCGAGCCCCGGTCCCCGTTCTGAGGAGGTTCGCCATGTCCGCTGCCATGTCCGCTGCCGTGATGCCGTTGCCGGAGCGCTCGCCGCTGCCCTTCGACCCCGGCATGCCGCCGGCCGACCGCCACCGGCTGCTCGTCGCGGCCTTGCCGGCCCCACTGCGCGAGATCCTGGCCGCCGGTCGTCTCGAGCACCGCCCGCGCTTCGGCGACGACGGCTTCGAAGGGCTTACGGAGATCTGGTCACCGCCGGCGACCGTCACGGTCCGGCAGGCCGCCATGGCGCAGCGGGCGCTGGACGATCTCGAAGGCTCGGTCCTGGCTCCGGCGGAGCCGGACCGGCTGCTCGGCCGTGTCCTGGCGCTGCTGTCGCATTATCCGGCAAAGGGGCTGACGCCGGAGGTGGAGCAGCTGGTCGCCATGGACTGGGTCGAGGATCTCGGCGAATTCTCGGGCTGGGCGATCGATCAGGCCGCGCGCACATGGCGCCGGACGAAGAAGTGGCGGCCGAGCATCGCCGAGATGCGGGCGCTGTGCGAGGAGGCCTGTGAGAAGGAACGCCGGCTGGCCGAGTGTCTCCGCCGGCTGGCGGCGAAGGGCCCGCGCGTGCCGTCGGTTCCGGGGGTCGGTCGCATGGCCGAACTGCAGGGATTCCGCCGCTTTCCCTGATCTTGCGTCCGGCCGGGTGTGGCCGAAATGACGAAAGTCCGGGCGAGACGCTATCGGGGGCATGGTCAGCCCTCCCGATCCACGTTGACAGGGTGAGTGTCTCACTCTATCCGTGGATCGCTGAACTCAATTGGTTGGGGAGGGGGGTATGCTCGGCGATCAGTTGAAGGCCTACCGCGAGGCTCGCGGGCAGTCGCGGGAGGACTTCGCGGCCTTCCTGAACGAGGGGCTGGACCGCTCCTATGACCGGCAGCGGATCTCTCGCTGGGAGAATGGGGGCGAGCGTATCCCGCAGGCCGTCGTCGCCTTCGTCCGCAAGCACCCGGTGCTTCCCGTCGAGAAGCCGGGTCCGGCGCTCGTCGTGTCGCTGGCGAACCAGAAGGGCGGCGTAGGCAAGACCACCGGCTGCGTCAATGTCGGGCGCATGCTGGCCGACCGCGGCTATTCCGTCGTGCTGGTGGACTCCGACCCCCAGGCCAACGCCGGCATCCATCTCAGCGTGGACGTCGTCGCCTGCGAGGAAGCCGAGAAGACGCTCTATTACGTCCTCAAGGGGGCCGTGAAGGCCGAGGAGTGTCTGGTGGAGACGCGCAACCCGCGCCTGCGGGTATTGCCATCCTCGCTCAAGCTGGCCGAGAGCGAGACCGAACTCGCCGCCCAGCAGTTTTCGCACAACACGTTGCGCAGCCGTCTCGCCGAGCTGCGGCGCAGCGTCGATTTCATTCTGATAGACTGCCCGCCCACGCTAGGGCATCTGGTGACTAACGCTCTGGTGGCCAGCGACACGGTCCTGATCCCCTGCCAGACGCAGCCCCTTGCCTTCATGGGCATGGGCACGCTGCGCAAGCAGATCGACTTCGTGCGCGAACGCGGCAACCCCACCCTTTCGCTGCTCGGCATCGTGCCGACCTTCTATTCCGGCCGCACGACCCAGGACCAGGCCACCCTGAAGGACATGCACGAGACCTATGGGCAGGAGGTTCACATCTTCCCGCCGATCCCCAACACCACACTCTACCCGCAATCCTCTGCCGGCGGCGACGCGCTGGTCGCGTTCAATGCCAAGGCTCCCGGCATCGGCACCTTCGATATGGTGGTGCAGACCTTGATCGGGGAGCGCGACCGTCGCGTGGTTTCGGCCGGCCATGGAGTGACGGCGCATGGCTAAGGGCATTCCGCGCTCCAACATGGGTCTCATCGCCAAAAGCAGCGACCAGACCAGCGCCAACCCGGTGCGGCTCGACAGCAATGCGCTGACCGGCAAGGCGGTGCCCTTCGAGAGGCCCTTCGCCTGCGACATCGGGCTGGTCGTCACCAATCCCGATCAGCCGCGCAAGATCTTCCGGGAAGAGGATCTAGCCTCTCTGGCAGCCTCGCTCGCCAAGCATGGCCTCAAGCAGCCGATCGGCGTGCAGCAGCAGGCCAACGGCGAATATCTCCTGGTGTGGGGTGAGCGGCGCTGGAGAGCCGCCAGGGCGCTCGGCTGGCCGACGATCACCGCGGTGCTGACCGCCGGCGACCCGCTGGAGGTGGCGCTGGTCGAGAATGTCCAGCGCGTCGACCTGTCTCCATTCGAGCAGTCCGATGCCCTGCAGGGACTGAAGGAGCGTCACGGGTACACGGACGAGGCGCTTGCCGGCATCGTTGGCAAGGACCGCAGCATGATCTCCAAACTGCTCCGTCTGCAGTCCCTGCCGGAGGTGATCCGCAAGGAATATGCGGAGCATGAGCCGACGCTCCGCTTTCTCCTCACCCTCACCCGGGCCGCGTCGAAAGCCTCCGCCCTCGCCATGTGGGATCAGTGGAAGAGCGGCGCCGCCGTCGGAAACCCCGACGCGGGCGGGGAGCCGTCGCCGCCGAAGGCTGCAGGCGAGGAAGGCGAGCGCCCCTCGCACAAGCCGGACGAAAAATCCCCGGAGATGGCGCTGAGCGCCCTGCCGCAGCGGGTGTACCGCGTGCTCAGCCGGGCCCAGGAGACCATCGGCGCGATGGTGGAGAGGCCGCGGCCGCTGACTGACGAGGATTGGGAGCGGCTGAAGCGAATGCGGTCGCTGATCGACACCCTGCTGGAACAGCGAAAGTAAGGGAGGGGACTCCGTCCAATGGGAACCGTTCCCATTGGACGGCCCATCCGGTGCGTCACCCCGCTTGGGGAACGGTTCCCATTGCACCGCCCCGCATGTCCAGGAGGTCCCCTTCCCTGGCGGCCGGCGCCTGCATGATCGCGGCGGCGTGCGGCGTTTCGCCCCAACCCGGTCTGTGACTGTCTCACCAACCGATCGGGGCCAAAGGGTACCAGGCGTCCCCTGGAGGAATGGCCGAGGGGAATTCGTTCATGCATCGGTGGCGCTTAGGTCTTGTTCTGATGCTTGCCGCCGGTGCCCCCGCCGCCGGAGGGTGGGCGGCCTTGCTCCGCCCGGTCGCCGTCGCGGTCGCGGCGGTCGAGCATGACGTCGCCATTGAGGCACGCGTGCGCTCGGCGGTCGGGCTGGAGCTCGCCAGCACGGTGACGGAGCTGTTCGCCGACCACGAAGACCGCGTGCCGCAGGGCGCCGTCCTCGCCCGGCTCGACACCCGCCAGCAGGACGACCGCGTCGCCGAAGCGGAGGCCGCACTGGGACAGGCCCGCGCGGCGCGTACCAAGGCGGAGGCCGCGATCCTCAAGGCGACCTCGCTGCTCGACAAGCGTCGGCAGGCCGCCGGGCGGCGGCAAGAGCTGTTGTCCAGGGGCAGCGTGTCGGTCGAGGTGGCGCAGGACAGTGCCACCGACCTGCGCGTCGCCGAAGCGGAGCTGGCGCTGGCGCGATCCGACCTCGCGCTGGCCGACGCCACGGTGGCCGACGCCGAAGCGCGGCTGCGCTACGAATCCGCGCGGCTCGACCGCTACACCCTGGCCGCGCCGTTCGAGGCGCTGGTGATCGCCCGCCACAAGGAGCTGGGGGCCGCCGTCAATCCCGGCGAACCGTTGTTTACCCTGGTCGCGCCGGACAGCGTCTGGGCGCTGGTCCACATCGACGAGGCCTCGGCCGGCGGCCTGACGGAGGGGCAGGCGGCGGCGGTGCGGTTGCGCTCGCTGCCCGGCCGGAGCTTCGCGGCGCGCGTGGTCCGCATCGACCTGGAAAGCGACCGCGTCACCGAAGAGCGGAAGGTCTACCTGAAATGCGGGGACTACCCGTCCCGCCACCACCTTGCCGAACAACTGGAGGCGACCATCGCCGTCGCTTCCCTGCCGCGCGCCGTGCTGGTGCCGCAAGCAGCGGTCGAGCGGTTCGACGGGCGCAGCGGCATGGTATGGACCGTCGAGGACGGCCGGCTCGCCCGGCGGAAACTGAGCTTTGGCCGACGCATGCTGGACGGGCAGCTGGAGGTGACCGGCGGCCTGCCGAACGGCGCGCGGCCGGTCGTCGCCCCGGCGTCCGGCCTGCGCGAGGGCCGGAGCGCCGAACCGCTGGAGACGACGCCATGAACCTCGCACTGCGCGATGTCCGCCACAGTCTCGGCCGGTTCCGCTGACCTGCCTGGGACTCAGCCTTCTGCTGGGGGTCGTACTGTCGATGATCGGCATCTACCGCGGACTGGTGGACGAGGCGCTGACGCTGGCGCGCTCGCCCGGGGGCGATCTGTGGATCGTCGAATCCGGCACCCGGGGACCCTTCGCGGATGCGTCGCGCATCCCTGGCGATCACCGTAACGCGGTGGCCCGACTGGCCGGGGTGGCTGCGGTCGGCTCGCTGACCTTCCAGTCGGTGGCAACGGTTCACCGCGGGCAGACCCTGCGCCTTTACGTCGTCGGCTACGAATTGGGTCGGCTCGGCGAGCCGGGACGCCTTGCCGCCGGCCGGCCGATCACCCGCAGCCATTACGAGATGCTGGCCGACCGCCGCGCCAGGCTGGAGATCGGCGAGCGCTTGCGGCTGGGGCGGGACGTCTACGAGGTGGTCGGTTTGACCGACGGCATCGTCACGTCCGGCGGCGATCCGGTCGTCCACCTGACCCTGCGGGGGTTCCGGCAGCTTTCGCGCCAGCTTGATCGAAACGGCGGGATGAACGTAGAGGGTCACCTCTCTGCACGAAGTGACCGATGCACTGCCCGCACTGCTCGTCGACCGCAACCGCCGAACGTCCGGACCGGACCGCGCACGGCTATCGGCGGTTCCGCTGCCGGGAGTGCGGGCGCCAGTTCAATGAGCGCACAGGCTCGGTGCTGAATCGGCTGCAGGTGCCCACCGACGTGGCCTTCCTCATCGTGCTCTGGCGGCCGCGCCTCAAGCTCAGCTTGCGCGATCTTGCCGAGATCCTGCTGTTGCGCGGCATGGTCTTCTCCCATGAGGCAGTGCGGCAGTGGGAGGCGAAGCTCGCCCCGCTGCTCACCAATGCCTTGCGGCACCGCCGGCGTGGTACTGCGGGGCGCAGTTGGTACGTTGACGAGACCTACCTGAAGGTCGGTGGGCGGTGGTGCTATCTGTACCGGGCGATCGACAGCGATGGCGCCCTGGTCGACGTCTACCTCAGCGAACATCGCGACCAAGTCGCCGCCGTGCGCTTCTTCCGCTCCGCCGTCGAGGTCACCGGCCGCACACCCGACACGATCACGACGGACAAGCACGCTGGCTACGCCCTGCTGTGGGGGCTGAACCCCGGCCATCCCACCGTGCTGCCGACGGCCCTCGACCGCAGCGGCTTTTCCGCCGGCAGCACGGTGGTGGCGAAGCCGCTGCTCGGCCGCGAGGGCAGCAACGTCAGCATCGCCACGCTCGATGCCGCCGGCTTCCCGGTCGGCCAGCCGATCGCCCAGACCGAGGGACTCTATGTCGACGAGGGCTGGGTGTACCAGGCCTTCACGCCGCTGGCGGAGGCCGACGGCAACCACGCGGTCTTCGGCGTCTGGATGGCCGGCGACAAGGCCTGCGGCCTGGGGATTCGCGAGGACCGCGCGCCCACCACCGGCAACACCAGCCGTTTCGTCCCGCATGTGATCGCATCGGCCTGACGACGCGTTTTCAGAAATCGGATCTGCTTGATAGCCTTCTGGCGGCCGATGTCATCAGAACTCCGGAAGCCTTCGCGGGTGCGGTCCGTGCTGGTGCGTGTTCACCGCATGCTGTTGCGCATGGTCCGCTCCGGTCCGGAGACCGCGCGCGCTCCTCATCGCCGCTTGCATCTTCATCCTCGCCGCGAAGGCCGACGAATTATGAAAACCTGACATTATAGGCGGCTGAGCAGTACTGCCATTTGCTCGATGGCAAACGGCTTCACAAGATATCCCAGCGATCCGGCCGCTTGGGCACGGTGTTTTGTACCTGCGTCGGAATGGGCCGTCATAAAGATGGAGGAGATGCCTAGCGTGCGCTGGATCTCCAGGGCAGCGGCGACACCATCGGTGCCCTTGGCCAAGGTAATGTCCATCAGCACCAGATCGGGGCGTTGCGCCGTGGCGGCGGCGACAGCGGCGGGGCCATTGGACACTGTGCCGATGACGTCATGGCCCAGTTCCAAGACCATATCCTCGATATGCATAGCAGTGATGCCCTCGCCCTCAACGATGAGGATGCGCAGGGTGCGTGGGGCAGTGCCCTCTGAACGTTCTGAGCCGGGGCCATCCTCAACCACAGGTGTGTCCGGGGTTGAGTCCCGGCGGTCTGAGCTAGGACCTACGGTCAGTAGACCTTTCATTTGAGTGATGCCATTGATTGAGGTCAAATAATTAGAACGAATGCCACAGCTTCGTTCCCGCGTCACGAGGCAATCTGGTGATGCAAAGTACCGAGGGAAACACCGACCATGAAGAATGTCGACCAGGGTGGAGAGCAGCAGTTCCGGCTTCTCGCTGACAATGCGCCGGTCATGATTTGGCGATCCGACACGAGCAA
>NZ_DASPIS010000109.1:0-10175 GCF_035628975.1 Azospirillum sp.
TCGGGCTGCCGGTGCGGCCCTGGGTTTCCACCGCGCCGATGCGCAGCGGCAGCGGCCGGCGCGACAAGGCGGGGCCGAGCGCGATGAAGTGGCCGCGCTCCAGGTCGCGGAACATCTCCGCCTGCCGGCGCTCCATGCCCAGCAGGTCGGCGGCGCGCGCCATGTCGATGTCGAGGAAGGTGCGGCCCATCAGGAAGTTGGACGCCTCGGCCGCGACGTTCTTCGCCAGCTTCGCCAGACGCTGGGTGGCGATCACCCCGGCCAGCCCGCGCTTGCGCCCGCGGCACATCAGGTTGGTCATGGCGCCGAGCGAGACCTTGCGAGCCTCGTCCGATACCTCGCCGGCGGCCGACGGGGCGAACAGCTGCGCCTCGTCCACCACCACCAGCATCGGATACCAGAAGTCGCGGTCGGCATCGAACAGCCCGCCCAGAAATGCGGCGGCATGGCGCATCTGCATTTCCGCGTCCAGCCCCTCCAGGTTCAGGACGACGGAGACGCGGTGCTGGCGCACGCGGGCGGCGACCGATTGCAGCGCGGCCTCGCTGTGCTCGTCGGCCTCGACCACCACATGGCCGAAGCGCTCGGCCAGCGTGACGAAGTCGCCCTCCGGGTCGATCACCGCCTGCTGCACCCATTGGGCGCTCTGTTCGATCAGCCGGCGCAGCAGGTGCGACTTGCCGGAGCCGGAATTGCCCTGGACCAGCAGACGGGTCGCCAGCAGCTCCTCCAGGTCGAGCGTCGCGTTGCTGCCCGCGTTCGTCGCTCCCATGTCGATGCCGACCTTCATCCCGCTCGCCTCCCGCTCACCCGAACCGCCCCCGTTGGGGAGGGCCTTCCTATAGCGCAGGCGGGCGCAGCGATACGAGGATTCGATTCGGGACGGCCGGGCTGCGGACGGGGAACCACTCTCCGGCCGATTGAGCGGTTGTGGCGCGGATGAGCGCTCCGGTGGTGGGGCGGGTCTTGCAGTGGAGGGCGTTTTGACCATATTCTGGCGGACAGGAGGATGCGGCTGCTACCGCACCCCCCGTCCGGTCCGGTTACTTCAGCAGGTCAAGGATCGCCTTGATCAGCTGGAGCACCAGGACCAGGAGTACGAGTGCTTTCTCCACTCTGTCCTCCCAGGTAGGTGGGACGCGGGCGGTGGCCTGTCCGCCGCCCGGTTCCCACCGCCGCATGCATAGCGATGCGCGGTGGTGGGGGCAATGCGCATTCCACCGCACCGTGTTCAGACCCCATCTCTGATCAACCCGCGTTTTGGCGCGACTGAATCCTCTGCGTTCCGGACGGACTGCGGCGTTGTGCGACAACGCCGGGCTGTGGTCATGAAAACGCAAACAAGCTCTGTTACAAGCAGATGCCGCCCCATTGCGGGATCGGCGCTGGCGGACCGAGCGATGACTGTGCTGACCACGACCAAAGCCGGGACCAAGGCCGGACGGACGGATAGCGACCGAGCCGAGTCCTATGGCGCGAGCTGGAACGCCGTTCGCTCCGCCGACGGCGATGCTGCGGCGTTCGACTGGGCATCGGCGGTCGGCGCTCTGCGCTACGCCTTCCAGCCCATCGTCCAACTGCGCTCGGGCCGCTGCCACGGTTATGAGGCGCTGCTGCGCGGGTTCGAGCGCACCGGATTCGCCAATGCCGGCGAGTTGCTGGATGCTGCCGAGGCCGCGGGATTGCTGGCGACGGTGGAGACCGCACTGCACGCAAAGGCGGTCGCCGCCTACCGTGCGCTGTCGGGCTGGAGCGAGGCGAAGCTGTTCCTCAACCTGGACGCCAGGCTGATCGGGCAGCCGGACTCGCCCTGGCTGGCCCGCGATCCGGCGGCGTCGCGCAACAGCGGTATTGTGCTGGAGCTGTCGGAGAGCCGTCCGGTCGCCAGCGGCATCGCGGTGGATGCGGCGGTGGACCGCTACCGCCATGGCGGGGCCGGCATCGCCATCGACGATTTCGGCGTCGGCCATTCCGGTCTGCGGACGCTGTACGAGGCGCGGCCCGATTATGTGAAGATCGACCGCTTCTTCATCACCGGCATCGACGCGGATTCGCGCAAGCGGGCGCTGGTGGCGGCCCTGGCCGGCCACGCCCATGCGCTGGGCATCCTGATCGTGGCGGAGGGGGTGGAGACCGTCGCCGAGTTCTACACCTGCCGGGATCTCGGCTGCGACTTCGCCCAGGGCTTCCTGATCGCTCGGCCGCGGGTGGATTTGACCGGGCTGCCCAACCGCTATGCGATCGTCGAGGATCTCAACCGCCGGGACCGGCGCCAGCCCAGCGAGTCGCACCGCCGCCTGTCGGAGGTGATCGAACGGCTGCCGCCGCTGCGGGTCGATTCGCGCAAGACCGAACTGCTGGACTATTTCCGCCGCGACGGCAGCGCCTCCATCGCCCCGATCGTGGACGAACAAGACCGACCACTGGGGCTGATCCGGGAACGCGATCTGAAGCGCTTCGTCTATTCACGCTTCGGCGGAGAGCTGCTGCGCAACCGTGGACTGGGCGACCGGCTGGACGATCTGGTCATCCGCTCGCCGGTCTGCGACATCTCCATGCCGCTTGACCGGGTGATCGAAGCCTTCTCCACCGAATCCGCCGCCGACGGCATCGTGATCGTGGAGGGCGGCGCCTATGCCGGCGTGCTGTCGGGCGGCGCCCTGCTGCGGCTGGTGCATGAGCGCAATCTGGCGATGGCGACGGACCAGAACCCGCTGACGCGCCTGCCCGGCAACGCCGCCATCCTGCGCCACATCGAAGGGGCGCTGGCCGATGGTGCGCGCGGCCATGTGCTGGCCTATCTGGATTTCGACAACTTCAAGCCCTTCAACGACAATTTCGGCTTCCGCCAGGGCGACCGCGCCATCCTGATGTTCAGCGAGCGGCTGAAGGCCTGGGCCGGCAGCGCCGGGGCCTCCATCGACGCCGACGCTTTCGCCGGCCATATCGGCGGCGACGACTTCTTCCTGGGCGTCAGTGGCGGCGAGGAAGGCGAGGTGCTGGCCCGGCTGACGGAGCTGTTGGCCCTGTTCCGTTCGGATGCCGAGAGCCTGTACGACGCCGAAACGCGGGTCAGCGGCGGGTTCCTGGCCAAGGACCGCTACGGGGCGGTGCGACGTTTTCCCTTGCTGGCGGCCAGCGGCGTGGCCGTGGTGATCCCGCCCGGCTGCCACGGCCTGACTCCGGACACCATCAACGCCGCCATCGCCGACCACAAGGCCGCCGCCAAGGGTGCGGAGGACAAGCTGTGCGTGGTGCGGCTGGCGTGAGACCACGGCGTGATCGCCCCCTCACGCATAATCCCGGAAACTTTCCGCCGTCGCGCGGTCATAGCCCAGGCTGGCCCGCAGGAGCTGCAACGTGTAGGGCTCGCGCGCGGCACCGCGGCGCAGTTCCTCCACCGTCATCTCCTCCACCAGCCGGCCGCGGTTCATCACCGCCAGCCGGTCGCACAGGTTGGCGACGACGGCGAGGTTGTGGGTGACCAGCACCATGGTCAGGCCATGTTCGGCCCGCAGGCGGCGCAGCAGGTTCAGGATCTCCGCCTGGACCGACACGTCGAGCGCCGAGGTCGGCTCGTCCAGCAGCAGGATGCGCGGCTCCAGCACCAGGGCGCGGGCGATGGCGACGCGCTGGCGCTGACCGCCCGACAGCTGGTGCGGGTAGCGGAAACGGAAGGCGGAGCCTAATCCGACATCGCGCAGAACCCGGTCGATGCGCGCGTCGGCATCGCCCAGCCCGTGGATGGCGATCGGCTCCGCCAGGATGCGGTCCACCGTGTGGCGCGGATGCAGGGAGCCGTAGGGGTCCTGGAACACCATCTGGCAGAGCTTGTAGAAGCCCTTATGCCGCTTCGGCCCCTGTTCCGTGCCGGCGACCGCGATGCGGCCGGTCCACTCGTCGTTCAGGCCGCTGACCGCGCGCAGGACGGTGGATTTGCCGGACCCCGACTCGCCGACGAGGCCGAAGCTCTCCCCCTCCCGCACCGACAGGGTGATGCCGTCCACCGCCGTGACGGTATCGGTGCCCTGGCCGAAGCGGACCCGCAGGTTCCGGATGTCGATCATCGTCATCATCCCTCCAACCAGGCGGGATCGCGGCTCAGCACCGGCAGGTCGCCCGGCGGCTCGTCGATCCGCGGCAGGCTGGCCAGCAGGCCGCGGGTGTAGGGGTGCCGGGCGGCGTGCAGCTCCGAGGCGCGGCAGCTCTCCACCACCCGGCCGGCATACATGATGAGGATGCGGTCGCAGAAGGAGGCGACGAGGTTCAGGTCGTGGCTGACGAAGATCATGCCCATGCCGCGCTGGGAACAGAGGTCGTCCAGGATCGCCAGCACCTGCATCTGCACGGTGACGTCCAGCGCCGAGGTCGGCTCGTCGGCGATCAGCAGGTCGGGGTCGGGGATCAGCATCATCGCGATCATGATGCGCTGGCCCATGCCGCCCGACACCTCGTGCGGGTAGCGGTCATAGACCCGCTCCGGATCGCGGATTCGCACGGCGGCCAGCATTTCCAGCGCGCGGCGCTTGGCCTCGGCCGCGCCGGCCTTGCTGTGGACGCGGTAGGCCTCGGCGATCTGGCGGCCGACGGTCATCACCGGGTTGAGGGAGTATTTGGGGTCCTGCATCACCATGGCGATGCGCCGGCCGCGGATGTCGCGCATGCGCCTGGGCGACGCCGCCAGCAGATCCTCGCCGTTGAAGGCCAGCCGGTCGGCGGTCACTCGGCCCGGCGGCGGCACGAGGCGCAGGATGGAGCGGCCGGTCATCGACTTGCCGGAGCCCGACTCGCCGACGATGCCCAGCTTCTCCCGGCCCAGCGTGAAGGAGACGCCGCGCACCGCCTCGGCCATGCCGGTGCGGGTGGGGAAGGCGACGCGGAGGTTGGAGACTTCCAGAAGGGGAGTGTCGTCGGCCATCGCTCAATCCCCCTTCGGGTCCAGCACGTCGCGCAGCCCGTCGCCCAACAGGTTGAAGCCGAGGCTGACGATGAAGATGGCAAGGCCGGGCATGGCGGCGACCCACCATTGCTCCAGCACGTATTGCCGGCCGCTGGCGATCATCGCCCCCCATTCCGGCAGCGGCGGCTGGGCGCCGAGGCCGAGGAAGCCGAGGCCGGCGGCGGTCAGGATCACGCCGGCCATGTCCAGCGTCGTCCGCACGATCAGCGACGCGATGCACAGCGGCATGACGTGGCCCAGGATGATGCGCAGGCTGGAGGCGCCCTGCAGCCGGGCGGCGCTGATGAAGTCGGCGCGGCGGACGGTCAGCGTCTCCGCCCGCGCGATGCGGGCATAGGGCGGCCAGGAGGTGATGGCGATGGCGATCACCGCATTCTCGATGCCGGGGCCGAGCGCGGCGACAAAGGCCAGCGCCAGGATCAGCTTGGGGAAGGCCAGCGCGATGTCGGTGATCCGCATCAGCACGGTGTCGACCCAGCCGCCGAAATAGCCGGCGACCGTGCCGATCACCAGCCCGGCCAGCGGCGCCGTCGCCGCCACCAGCGCGACGATCATCAGGGTCAGCCGTGCGCCATGGATCAGGCGGGAGAGGATGTCGCGGCCGAAGGCGTCGGTGCCCAGCCAATGGGCGGCGCTCGGCGGCAGCAGCCGGTTGTTCAAGTCCTGGGCATAGGGGTGGTAGGGCGCCAGCACAGGGGCCAGCGCCGCGACGACGACCAGGGCCAGCACGATCAGCAGCCCGGCGACGGCCAGCCGGTTGCGGCGGAAGGACGTCCAGCCGGCCCAGGCGCGGCCCAGCCGGGCCTGTCCGCGGGACTGCGGCGTGTCGGTGGTCAGCCAGTCCCGCCATGTGGCGGATCGGGTGTCGGTGCGCGCGGTCATCGGGCCCGGGGATCCAGAAGGCGATAGAGCAGATCGGACAGCAGGTTCAGTGCGATGAAGACCGCGCCGACCACCAGCGTCCCTCCCAGCACCGCGTTCATGTCGGCGCTGAGCAGCGAATTGGTGATGTAGAGCCCCAGGCCGGGCCAGGCGAACACCGTCTCGGTCAGCACCGACCCCTCCAGCAGGCTGGCATAGGACAGGGCGATGACGGTGATCAGCGGCACGGTGATGTTGCGCAACGCATGACCCCAGACGACGCGGGTCTCCGACAGGCCCTTCACCCGGGCGGTGGTGATGTATTCCTGGCGCAGTTGGTCCAGCATGAAGCCGCGCGTCATCCGCGCGATGTAGGCGACGCAATAGAGGCCGAGGATCGCCGACGGCAGCACCAGATGCCCCACCGCGTTCCAGAAGATGTCGGTCTCGCCAGCCAGTAGCGCATCCACCGTCACGATGCCGGTCACCTGATCGACCATCCCCTCGTAGAAGACGTCGACCCGTCCCGGCCCCGGCGCCCAGTCCAGCTTGGCGTAGAACAGCAGCAGCGCCATCAGTCCCAGCCAGAAGATCGGCACCGAATGGCCGAGCAGGCCGAGCAGACGGATGGCGTGGTCTGGCCAGCGCCCGCGGTTGACGGCGGCGAACACCCCGGCCGGAATGCCCAGCACCGCCCCGACGATGGCCGCGACCGTCGCCAGTTCCAGCGTTGCCGGGAAGACGCGCAGCACATCCTCCAGCACCGGGCGCGAGGTCAGCACCGAGGTGCCGAGGTCGCCCTGAGCCACGTCGCCGACATAGTGGAGGAACTGCTGCCACAGCGGCAGGTCGAGGCCCAGCTGCGTGCGCATCTGCGCATAGCTTTCGGCATTCGCCCGGTCGCCGAGCGCGGACAGCACCGGGTCGATCGGCACCACGCGCCCGATCAGGAATGTGACCAGCAGCAGGCCCAGCAGGGTTGCGGCCACCGTGACCAGCAGGGTCAGGCCGCGTTTCAGCGTAGGCAAGACGACTCCCTCGCGGTTGGACGCGCCCAGTCGAACGCGCTCAAGGGAATCACAGTCGGGGCTTTGTGCAAAGCCCGTCAAGGGCATAGGGGGGTACGGGGAGGTGGTTGCTGCGTGTGCTGCGTGTGCCCCCTCCCCAACCCTCCCCCGCTGCGCGGGAGAGGGAGTCGGTTGCAGAGCGGCGGAGTTCCCTCTCCCGCTCAAGCGGGGGAGGGTTAGGGAGGGGGCATCCGCCGCTTGAACTGAACCCTCAGATCACCACGTCCCCGCCGGGCTGGGATCGCCATGGGCGCCGGCGGCCGGCTCGTGGTGGGCGAGCCAGCGTTCGGCCTCGAGCGCCGCCATGCAGCCCATGCCGGCGGCGGTGACCGCCTGACGATAGACCTTGTCCTTCACGTCGCCGGCGGCGAAGACGCCGGGGATGTTGGTGGCGGTCGAATCGGGCACCGTGACGATGTAGCCCGCGTCGTCCATCTCCACCTTGCCCTGGAAGATGCCAGTCGCCGGCACATGGCCGATGGCGACGAAGACGCCCGCCACCGGAATGACGCGCTCCTCGCCCGACTTGACGTTCTTGATGCGCACGCCGGTGACCGCGCGCGGGTTGCCCATCGTCCCGTCGCCCTCGCCGACGATCTCCTCGACCGTGCTGTCCCACACCACCTCGATCTTCGGGTGGCGGAACAGGCGGTCCTGCATGATGCGTTCGGCACGGAAGCTGTCGCGACGGTGGATGACCGTCACCTTGGTGGCGTGGTTGGTCAGGTACAGCGCTTCCTCCACAGCGGAGTTGCCGCCGCCGATGACCGCCACCTCCTTGCCGCGGAAGAAGAAGCCGTCGCAGGTGGCGCAGGCCGACACGCCGAAGCCGCGATAGATCTCTTCCGTCGAGATGCCGAGCCAGCGCGCCTGGGCGCCGGTGGCGATGATGACGCTGTCGGCGGTGTAGGTGTCGCCGCTGTCGCCCTTGCAGACGAAGGGACGCTGGGTGAAGTCGACGTCGGTGATCAGGTCGAACACCATCCTGGTGCCGACATGCTCCGCCTGCTTCTGCATCTGCTCCATCAGCCAGGGGCCCTGGATCGGATCGGCGAAGCCGGGGAAATTCTCCACATCGGTGGTGATCATCAGCTGGCCGCCCGGCTGCATGCCCTGGACCATCAGCGGTTCCAGGTTGGCGCGCGCGGCATAGATGGCGGCGGTGTAGCCGGCCGGGCCGGCGCCGATGATGAGGACCTTGGTGTGGTGCGTGGTGGCCATGGACGTGATCCCGCAAAATCCCGGCGAAGGGGAGTCGTGATTAAATCGGTTCTAGAAGCCGAACATATGGTCGAGGCTGAAGGCGCTGTCACCTGCAAGGCAGCCATGGTAGCCGAACAGGCGGCAGGTGGTGTCGCGGATCAGCACATAGGCATGATCGCCCGCCGCAATCCGTTCCGCTTCCGAAAACATCTCGTGATAGCGCCAGAAACGTGAGCCGCCACAGGAGATTTCCAGCCGCTTCCGCGCCACCTCCACACCGTCGCGGCGCCGCAGGATCAGCTTGGTGTCCGACAGGGCATGCCATGGCGTCGAGGCAGGGTAGACGAGGTGGCAGAGCGTGTCCCACGGATCGGTGCCCAGCCGCAGGAACAGGCGGGTCGACAGACCGGGCGGACGGCCATGGTAGCTCTGCGGTTCGTCGCGGTAGACCATCGCCATGTTGAACATGTGGCTGCCGAAGCTGGTCTCCGCCACATGGCCGGTCTTTACGTCCTCGTAACGGACCAGCGCGTGCAGCCAGCCGTCGGCAACCGTTCCGACTTCGAAATCATAGACCAGTTCGACGTGGCCCCAAGCGTCGACGACCGTCCGGTCGGCGACCAGCCCGGTGACGTCCAGCGCCCGGCTGTCGGAGCGCTTGAGGTTGCCGAAGCGGTGTTCCGCCACCGCCTTGCCGTTGCGGTCGTAGACCACGGCCTTCACCGGCAGCTCGGTCTGCGCCGTGCTCATCGGGGTGGGCAGCAGGGTGGTGCGCCAGCGGCCCATCGGCAGCAGCGGCGCCGGCAGGATGTGGCCCTTGCCGACCACGCCCTTGTCCACCGCTCCGCCGGTCAGCAGCGGCAGCTTGGGGTCGGGCTTCAGGTCGGTGCGCTCCACATTGGCGTGGGCCATGCGGCGGCGGCCGTCTGCGGCGACGATCTCGTAGCGCGGGCGGACGAAATGCTTGCCGGCCTGCACCTCGAACTGCTGGGGCCAGCGGGCTTCGGGGAACAGGCTGGCGGTGTCCAGTTCGATGGTGGCGAAGGCCGGGACGGCGCGGTCGAGCACGCGGATTTCCGGCGACCCCATCAGGTTCAGCCCGACGGCACCGGCCGGGATCGGGGTGGGGTGGCTGTTCTGGATCCACAACGACACCCGCTCTCCCTCGCGCGGGGCGGGCAGGCCGGCATAGAGGTCGGCCGGCCAGGCGTTGGCGTCGTGGGTGCAGGACAGCACCGTGTCGTCGTCGCCATAGGTGTCGAGGGCGTATTTGACCACGTCATGCCCGGCGGCGCCGATGATGTGCAGGAACAGCGACCCGCAGAAGGGGGACAGGTTGAATCGCTCGCGAACCTGTCGGCTGTCGATCACCACGGTTCCGTCCGACGGCGGCATCGGCTCCGTCCAGTCGGCGATCGGGCGGCCCTCGCCGTCGAACAGGCAGGCCCACAGCCGGGTGCCCTTGGCGCCGTAGCGCGGCCAGTAGTTGGCGGACACCACGCGGGTGTGGTGGCCGTCGCCGTCGCGGAACCAGGCGAAATTGGTCGCCCAGTTGAACTTCGACAGGTAATGGCCGGGGTCGTTCAGCATGTCTTCCGGCACGCGCATGGCGTCCAGCGAGACGACCCCCGCCTGTTTCGGGATCAGGTGGGCGATGTGGCCTTCCAAGCGCTGCGAATCGAAGGCGACGATGAAGACGGTGCGGGCGCCGCTGGCCGGCAGGTCGGTCACCGGGCGGGCGGCGTGGCCGAACACCTCTTTCCCCACCTGCTCCACGTCCTGGACATAGATGCCGCAAACCGGCACCGCCGACAGGTCATAGAACTCCGCCAGCCCCGACAGCAGGCCCATCGGGTCATAGACGGCCACCGGGCCGTATGAGGCCAGCCGCGCGATCAGGATCGCGGCCTTGGGCGCCGCCAGCGGATGGCCCACCGCCTTGAAGAAGCTGGAGCCGCCGGTGACGTTGGAAAAGGTCTCGATCCGAAGGGGCATCAGGGCACACACGCGCGATAGCAAAGCCAGGGCGTCGGTTATAGCCCCTTCGGCAGGGTAGGCGACAGTGATTTGCAGGCGACCGGATT
>NZ_DASPIS010000110.1:0-13776 GCF_035628975.1 Azospirillum sp.
GGCGGCGCTTACTCGACCGGCTGTGCCGCACGTGGCGCATGGCATGCGGCGACACGGCCGAGCCGAGCACGGTGGTGATCGACAGCCGCACCTGCCCCTCGGCCCCGAGTTGTTTCGCGCGGGGCGTGGATGGCGGCAAGACGATCCGCGGCGTGAAGGTCAGCATCGCGGTGGAGAAGTACGGCCTCCCGCTGGCGATCGACGCCATGCCGGCCAACGTGCACGACACCAAGGGCATCGTACCGGTACTGCGCCAACTCGCTGGACGTGGGTTCCAAGGCCCCGCCATCGGCGATCTCGGCTATCGGGGTGAACGCTTGGCCAAAGCCGCGGAAGCGCTCGGCATCACCGTCCGGCCGATCGCCCGCGGCCGTGACGGCGTGTTCATCCCTACCGAGATCGCCTGGGTCGTGGAGCGCTCCTTCAGCTGGATCAGCCGCTACCGACGATTGAACACCATCGTCGAGCGGAAGAAGGAGCACCTCGTCGCGTTCGTCGAAATCGCCTTCATCTCCATCCTCTCCAGGCGCCTGAAGCGGCTCACGCCCCAGGAGGTCAGCGCATGACGTCTACGAACAGGTTCTTACAGTCGGTTTCGCTCACTGCCGAGGGGATTGAAGAGGATGCAAACTGGGCTGCCGGTGTGTGCCACGGTCGTTGGCGACGCCAGGGTTCCGGTGCGGAGATCGATACCGAATCCGACGATTTTGTCGCTGTCCTCATTGGCGACGAATAGGACGTCGTCCGCCGGGCTGAGCGCGAAGAACCGTGGTGTCCGTCCGCCGGTAGGCTGCCATCCAACGGCTGTGAGGCGGCCGGTGGCCTCGTCCACCGCGAAAGCCGCAACACTCTCGTGCCCGCGGTTGGAAGCCCAGACGAAGCGGCCGCTTGCCGACACCGCGATCTCCGCCGCCCGGCTGTTGCCGACGAAGCTGTCGGGCAGGGCGCTCAGCACCTGGATGGGGACGAGCTTTCCGGTTTCCGCATCGAAGCGGCAGGTGGTGACGGTGGAGTCGAGTTCGTTGACGACGTAGGCGAAGCGGTTGGTCGGGTGGAAGGCGATGTGGCGGGGACCGGCGCCCTCCCGCGCTTCGGCCGCGGCACCGTCCACCGCGGACAGCTTGCCGGTCGCCGCGTCGAGGCGGAAGACGAAGGTCAGGTCCAGTCCCTTGTCGGGAACCGCGATGAAGCGGCCGCTCCGGTCGAACTCGACCTGATGCGGCTTGGGGAACGGCTGCTCGTCCCGATGCGGACCAATCGTCCCGGCAAGGGTCACGAGGTCGCACAGTTTGCCGAGAGACCCATCCGCCGCAATCGGCAGGACGGCGAGCGATGAGGTGATGTGGTTGGCGACGACGACGAAGCGGTCGGTCGGATCGACGCAGAGATGGACCGGGTTCCTGCCCCCCGTCGCTTTCCGGTTCAGGAAGGCGAGTTCACCCGAAGCGGGATCGATGCGGAAGGCGCTGATCTCGCTGCAGTCGCCGTGCACGGCGTAGAGAAAACGGCGCCGCCGGTCGAAGCAGAGGAAGGACGGGTTGACGAGGTCGCGCAGCACCTGGACCGGAGCCCAAGCTGCCGCGGCCGGATCGACCCGGTAGACGCTGAGCCCCTCCCCACGCGCATTGCGTTCCCGGGTCGTCCGCGAACCGACATAGGCGTAGTACGGGGTGAGGGACTGTGGCATGGTTTCCGGCGCCTCCCGACGCCCGTTGCGGTTCATGTCGGCCGGACGGCCTTCGTTCGCAGATTGGGGCGCAAACTTACTTCGCAAGCCCGAGATCGGTGAGGACGCCTTCCATCTTCGCGCGATCCTCCTTGATAAAGGCCGCGAACTCGCCGGCCGGCTGGTAGAGGTCGGTCCATTTGCGCTTCGCCATGGTTTCCTTCCAGGCCGGACTTGCGACCATCCTGGCGACGGCATCGGTCAGCACCTTCAGGTCGGCGTCACGGATGCCGGGAGGCGCCATCAGGCCGCGCCAGTTGAAGAAGGCGACGTCGACCCCCTGCTCCCTGAGGGTCGGGATGTCGACGCCCGGCAACCTCTGTTCCGAGGTGATGGCGAGCACCCGCGCCTTGCCGTCGGTCGTGAGCGACTGGTATTCCCCATAGCCGCCGATCCCCACGGTCACATGGCCGCCCAGGATCGCGCCCAGCGCCTCGCCGCCGCCGGAATGCGCGATGTAGTTGATCCTGGCGGGATCGACCCCGACCGCCTTGGCGATGAGGCCGGCAACGATGTGGTCGGTGCTGGCGATGGAGCCGCCACCCCAGGACACCGAGCCCGGATCGCTCTTCAGCTTGGCGAGGAGGTCGCCCAAGGACTTGATCGGCGAATTCGCCGGGACGAAGAGGATCTCGTACTCCCCGACCAGCCGCGCAACGGGGGTGATGTCGTTGAGGGTGACCGGCGACTTGTGGGTGATGATGGCGCCCTGCAGTGTCTGCCCGGCGACCAGGATCGCATCGCCCCTGCGCTTCTTGGAGGTGACGAACTGGGCCAATCCGACGGTGCCGCCGGCGCCTGCGATGTTCTGCACCTGCACGCTCGCTGCGAGGCCGGCCTGCTGGAGCGCCGTCTGCATCGCCCGTGCGGTCTGGTCCCAACCGCCGCCGGGGTTGGCGGGAGCGATCAGCTCAAGCGACTTGACCTGGGCTCCGGCCGGCGGCGCGGCGGCGCTGGTCAGAGCGAAGGCGGCGGCGCCGAGCAGGCCGGCGAGCATCCGACGAGAAATGGCGGTCATGGTTTCCTCCCCTTGTTGTCCGTTGGTTTCGAAAGCCGTGGTCAATCGGCGAGGGCACGCCGAAGGATCATCGGGATCACCCCGCCGGCCTGGATGAGTGCGACGTCGAGCGCCGTCTCCAGCAGGGCCGTCGCCTCGCAGGTCTCGCTGCCTCCCGATGCGCGCTGCAGGACCACCCGGACACCGGCGCGCGGCACCAGCGTGGAGAGGACGGCGTGGATCTCCACACGATCGCCCGGTACCAGCCCCAGCGCCTCGGGCCGCCAGGACGCCGGCAGGCGCAGCGGCAGGACGCCCATGCCGACGAGGTTGGAGCGGTGGATGCGCTCGAAGCTCTGCGCCAGCACCGCCCGGATGCCCAGCAGCTGCGTGCCCTTGGCCGCCCAGTCGCGGGACGATCCGGTGCCATAGCGCTCGCCGGCGATCAGCACCGTGGGCAGCCCCGCCTTCGCATAACGTTCGGCGGCGAGCCAGACCGGCAGACGCTCGCCGTTGGGCGCGAAGACGGTGTGCCCCGGCGGACCGTCTGGGGCGAGGTGGTTGACGACCGTACGATTGGTGAACAGGCCGCGCAGCATCACCTCCCAATTGCCCCGGCGCGAGGCGTAGACGTTCAGATCCTGCGGATCGGCCCCCCGCGCGATCAGGTGCCGCCCGGCGTCGCTCGTCGGCGGAATGGCGCTGGCGGGGGAGATGTGATCGGTCGTGATGTCGTCCCCCAGCACCAGCAGCGGATGCGCGGTGAAGGACGGGGCCGGCGCCTCCTGCGGCCCGAAATTCACGAAGGGCGGGCGGCGCAGATATGTCGAGTCCGGATCCCAGGGGAAAAGCTGGGTGTCAGGCGCCTCCAGATCACGCCACAGGGGCGACGCCTCCGCCTCGGCATAGGCGGCGGCGACGTCATCCGGATCGATGGCGGCGGCCAGCGCCGTTTCGATCTCCTCCGAGGTCGGCCACAGATCGGCGAGCCGGACCGCCTCTCCATTGCTGCTGATGCCGAGCGGATCGCGGGTGACGTCCAGCACCGCCCGCCCGTTGAGCGCCCAGGCGATCACCAGGGGCGGCGACGCCAGCAGGGCGGAGATCAGCTGCGGATGCACACGGCCGGGGAAGTTGCGGTTGCCCGACAGCACGACGACCGGCTTGATGCCGCGGCGCTCCATAGCCTCGGCCACCACCGGCAGCAACGGCCCCGGATTGCCGATGCAGGTGGCGCAGCCATAGGCGGCGATGCCGAAACCCAGCGCCTCCAGATCCTCCAGCAGCCCGGCCCGTGCCAGACGCCGCGCCGTCGCCGGCGAGCCGGGCGTGAGCGAAGTCTTAACCCAGGCCGGCGGACGCAGACCCAGCCGCCGCGCCTTGCGCGCCAGAAGCCCGGCGGCGACCAGCAGGCCGAGGTCGGTGGTGTTGGTGCAGGAGGTGATGGCGGCGATGGCCACCGCATCCTCCGGCACCTCGTCGCCCTCCTCGGCCGGTTCCGCTCCGGCGAGGAGCGGCGCCATCACCGCCGGGACCTGTGCCGGTTCCAGCCGGTCGTGCGGGCGGCGCGGACCGGCCAGCGTCGGGCGCAATGCGGCGAGGTCGATAGTGATCGTCGCCGTGTAGCGCGGTGCGGCGTCTGGCTCGTACCACAGGCCGATGGCCTTGGCGTAGGTCTCGACCAGCGTCCGGTGCGTCTCGTCGCGGCCGGTGTCGCCCAGATAGGCCAGCGTGCGCCGGTCGATCGGAAAGAAGCCGGTGCTGGCGCCATATTCCGGGGCCATGTTGGCGAGGACCGACCGCTCTCCCGCCGACAGGCCGGCCACGCCGGGACCGAAGAACTCGACGAACTCGCCGGAGACGCCCAGCTTGCGCAGCCGCTCCGTCACCACCAGCGCCAGATCGGTGGCGAGCGCCCCCTCGGCCAAGCGCCCGTCCAGCCGCACGCCGATCACCTCGGGAACCCGCAATGCCAGCGGCACGCCGAACATGACCGCCTCGGCCTCGATGCCGCCCACACCCCAGCCCAGCACGCCGAGACTGTTGATCATCGGCGTGTGGCTGTCGGTGCCGACCAGCGTATCGGGCACCGCCCAGCGTTCGCCGTCCCGCTCCTCCACGGTCACGACGGTGGCGAGCCGCTCCATGTTGATGGTGTGCATGATGCCGGTGCCCGGCGGAAAGACGCGGAAGCCGCGCACCGTGTTGGCCGCCCATTTCATGAAGCGGTAGCGCTCGGCGTTCCGCTCCATCTCGCGGGTCATGTTGTGGCGCAACGCGTCCGGCCGGGCCGATACGTCCACCGCCACCGAATGGTCGGTGGAGGTCGCCACCGGACAGGCCGGGTTCAGCCGGACCGGGTCGCCGCCCGCCTCGGCCAGGGCATCCCGCATGGCGGCGATGTCGACCAGCGCCGGGCCGCAGGTGGTGTCGTGCATCAGGATGCGGCCAGGCGCGTAGGGGATCTCCGCCTCGCTCCGCCCGCTGTCCAGCCAGCCGAGCAGCGCCTGCCGTCCGGCCTCTGCCACGGCCGGATCACGCTGGCGCAGCACATTCTCCAGCAGGACGCGATGGCACCAGGGCATCCGCTCCAGCGCGCCGCCGGCCGCCTCATGCAGATTAATGTGCCGCAGCGTGCCGAAGGGGCCGTTCAAGATGGAGGTGAGGGGCTGAACCATGGGTGATCCCTGGAAAGGATGGGCTGGAAGACTGCGGAATTCGGTCAGGCGCGCTCTTCGAGGCGCATCAGCGCGGTCATCAGGAACGAGACGACCAGCAGGCCGCTGAGGAAGATCAGTCCGGCGGTGGCGCTGCCGGTGGCCCCCTTGACCAGACCGATCACATAGGGTCCGGCGAAGCCGCCGAGGTTGCCGATCGAGTTGATGACGGCGATCGACATCGCCGCAGTCGAGCGGGTCAGGAACAGCGACGGCAACGCCCAGAACGGAGCCTTGAAGGCATAGAGGCCGGTCAGCGCCGCGCTGATCAGCGCCATCGCCAGCCACGGCGTTCCCACTGTCCCGACCGCGGCCAGCGCCACGCCGGCCAGCAGAAGCGGCAACGCCGAATGCATCCTGCGCTCCCCAGTCCGGTCGGAATTGTGCGACCAGACGATCATCCCGACCGTCGCCAGCGCATAGGGCACCATGGCGATCAGCCCGACTTCGGTGTTGGATAGGGTGCCGGAGAAGCCCTTGATGATCTGCGGCATCCAATAGCCGATCCCCAGGCTGCCGGTCTGGTAGACGAAGTAGATCAGCGACAGGAACAGCACCTTCGGGTTCAGCATCGTGCGCAACGTGCTGAGGTGGCGGACGTTGGCGCGCGCCTTGCGGTCGGCGTCCAGTTCCTGGACCAGCCACGCCTTTTCCCGCGTGTCCAGCCATTTGGCCTGCTCCGGCCGGTCGACCAGGAACAGGAAGGTCGCGATGCCGCCCAGAATGGCCGGGCTGCCTTCCAGGATGATCATCCAGCGCCAGCCGCTGAGACCCAGCCAGTTGATGTTGTCCATCATCCAGGTGCTGAGCGGCGCGCCCATAAGGTAAGACACCGGGATCGCCGCTGTGAACAGCGCGATGGTCGTCGCCTGTTCCTTGGTTCGGAACCAGTGGGTCAGATAGACGATGATGCCCGGGAAGAAGCCGGCCTCCGCCACGCCCAGAAGGAAACGCAGCACATAGAGCTGCTCGGCCGTCTGCACGAAGGCGGTCAACACCGACACGATGCCCCAGCTGATCAGGATGCGGGCAATCCACACGCGCGCACCATAGCGGGCGAGCATGACGTTGCTCGGCACCTCGAACAAGAAATAGCCGATGAAGAAGATGCCGGAGGCGAAGCCGAAGGCTTCGGCGCCCAGAGCCAGCTCATGGTTCATCTGCAACGCAGCGTAACCGATGTTCGCCCGGTCCAGATACGAGATCACATAGAGCAAAAAGGTGAAGGGCACGATCCGCCATGTCACCTTGCGCACCACCTGTCGGCCGAAGGTTTTAGGCAGCGCGTCCTGCAGACAGTCCGCCGTCATGGCGTTTCTCCCTCATCGTTCCGTTCGCGCCGCCACGGTCCCGCCGGCTCGCGCGGGCCGGCGTCGGCGCGAGCATGGGATGCCGGCGAAGCCGTTCGCGGTTTGGGGGGCGGTGCGGCCGTTTCTGCAACGGCCTTGTTGCCGGACGCTACGAAATGCGTGGTGCACGGACAATTGGTGTTTCGCCAACCGACCCTTCGTGGTTCGTGAAGCCTGCGGCCCTGGAGGGACGGCGGCCGTTGACAGCGGCGAAGCCGAACCCGATGCTCGGCAATCGCTTCAGCGCTCTGAAGGCCATTTGGGCCGCTGCGGCTGAAAAGCCCCAGCATTACCGAAGGTGAAGGTTCATGCGCTTTGACCTGATCACGCTCAAGCTCTTCGTCGCCGTCGGCGAGGAAGCCAATCTGACGCGGGCGGCGGAGCGCGAGAACATCGTCCTGTCGGCGGCCAGCAAGAGGATCGCCGATTTGGAAGCGAGCGTCGGCATCGCCCTGCTGCGCCGCCATGCCCGCGGCGTCACACTGACCCCGGCCGGCCAGACCTTCCTGCATTACTCATGGCAGGTGTTGCAGACGCTGGCCCGCATGGAAGGGGAACTGAGCGATTTCACTATCGGGGTGAAGGGGCATGTCCGCATGCACGCCATCGCCTCGGCGATCTCGGAGTTTCTGCCCCGCGAACTCAATGGCTTCCTGACGCGCTACCCGATGGTCAAGATCGATTTGGAGGAACAGGTCGGCCCAGCCATCGTGCGGGCGGTGGCGGACCGGTCCGCCGACATCGGCATCATCACCGAGAACACCGCCGCCGAAGGGCTGGAACGCCTGCCCTATCATGTCGACCGCCTGGTCCTCGTCGTTCCGGACGGCCACCCGCTGGCCGAAAGGCCAGCCGTCCGGATGATGGAGACGCTGGACTACGATTTCATCGGGCCGCATCCCGACAGTTCGCTGCTGGCCGTCATCATGCGGGCCTCGATG
Organism: Azospirillum sp.; assembly: GCF_035628975.1. Classification (GTDB taxonomy): domain Bacteria; phylum Pseudomonadota; class Alphaproteobacteria; order Azospirillales; family Azospirillaceae; genus Azospirillum. Next base: position 7,731 of record NZ_DASPIS010000110.1, read on the forward strand.
GAGACCGGCAGTTCGATCAAGCTGCGCATCCAGGTCCGCAGCTTCGACGGGATGTGCCGGATGATTGAGGAGAATCTCGGCATCGGCATCCTGCCGTCGATGGCGATCGAGCATCAGATCGCCGCCGGCCGCATCCGCGCGATCCCTTTGGCCGAAGCCTGGGCGACGCGCCGCCTGTTCCTGTGCGTGCGTGATACGGCGTCCTTGCCGGTGAGCGCCCGGCAGCTGGTTCAGCATCTCGCGGCTGCGGCCGAACAGCCGGCTTGATGGCCTGGAACGATGTGCCGAGCATGGCGCCGCTTCATGATGCGGTTTCGGCGCACGCTAAAAGTCCGATGCAGGAAATTCATCGTTTGATGAAATAATGGCATTTTTGGTCATGAGCAGCGTCTGCTACGACCTGAGGGAAGCCCTCTGAAGCGCCGCCTTGACCACGGAGCGTGCGTGCGCAGGGCTTCGGCAAAAATCGGGGGGACGAAGGATGACGGCTACCTATCGCGCCATGGCGGTCACCGCTCCGGGCCGGCTTGAGCTTGTCGAAAAACCTATCCCGGTTCCGGCGGCGGGCGAGGTGCTGATCGCGGTCGAGGCCTGCGGCATCTGCGGGGCCGACCGCGGCGATGTCGAAAAGGCGGATCCCGCGCTGGGCCGGGTTCCCGGCCATGAAGTGGTCGGGCGGATCACCGTCCTCGGGCTGCAGGTGCCGTCGATCTGGACGGTCAGCCAGCGCGTCGGCATCAGCCGTTTCGGCGGGCACTGTGGCGATTGCCGGGAGTGCCGCCGCGGCAAGTTCCATCTGTGCCGGCAGCAGCCGGTGATGGGAGCAAGCCGCGACGGCGGCTATGCCGAGATGATGACTGCTCGCGCCACCGGCCTCGTTTCCATCCCCGATGACCTCTCCTCGCAGGAAGCCGCGCCGATCCTGTGCGCGGGCCTCGCCACTTTCAACGGGCTGAAGGCAGCCGGCGCCGGACCAGGCGACACCGTCGCCGTGCTCGGCATCGGCGGCCTTGGCCATATGGCGGTGCAATATGCCCGCCGGATGGGCTTCCGTGTCATCGCCATCGGTCGCGGGCAGGACATCGCCGCGGATGCCTTGACGCTCGGCGCACACCGCTATGTCGATACCGAACGGGAAGACGCCGCCGCCGTGCTGACGGGGTTGGGGGGTGCCGCAGCGCTTCTATCGACCGTCGGCGACATGGGCGTGGTCGCGGCTGTAATGCCTGGGCTCGCGCCGGAGGGGCGGCTGGTGCTGCTCGGCATCGGCAAGGATCCGCTGGCGGTGTCGACGGGACATCTGGTGGGCGGCGAGCGATCCATCGTCGGCTCGATCACCGGTTCGCCCTGGGACAATGAGCGGACGCTCGATTTCAGCGTGCTGACCGGCGCCCGCCCGTGGATCGAGACCCTGCCGCTGGCACGGGCCGACGAAGCGTTCCGCAGGATGCTTTCCGGCGACGTGAAGTTCCGGATGGTGCTGACCATGGGAGATTCCGCCGTTGCGCCTCAATGACGATCTGAGCCGGTCGGTCACCGTCCAGGCCGGCACGCTCGATTGGATGCCGAGCCCCATCGCCGGTGTCGACCGCCGGATGCTCTACCGCGAAGGCGGCGAGGTCGCCCGCGCCACCTCGATCGTGCGCTATGCCCCGGGCAGCGCCTTTCCCGCCCACCTCCATCCCGGCGGCGAGGAGATCCTGGTGCTCGACGGCACCTTCCAGGACGAGCATGGCGATTATCCGGCAGGAACCTATTTCCGCAACCCGCCCGGCACGCGCCACAGCCCCGCTGCGGCGGACGGCTGCACCATCCTGGTGCGGCTTTGGCAGTTCCGCGAAGGCGACTGCAAGCAGATCGTCCGCCGGCCCAACGAGGGCGAGGCGGCACCGTTGCGCGACCGCGCGGCGGTGGCACGGCTTCTCTTCGACGACGGCACCGAGCGGGTGGTGATCGAGGACTGGAAGCCCGGCGCGGCGGTAACGGTCCCCAACCGACGTGGCCTGGAACTGTTCATCATATCCGGCCACCTGATCCAAGAGGGCGAGGATCTCGCTCCCCACGGCTGGTGCCGGCTGCCGGCGGGCCACGACTTCGCCGCCGTCGTCGGACCGGAGGGCGCCAGCCTGTGGATCAAGGACGCGCCGTTGCAGCACCCCGACATCTTGCCAATTCCAGAACGCTCCTGAGAGGACACCAACCCATGACAGAGACACAGGTCGTCATTCTTGGCGGCGGACTTGCCGGGCTGAACGCGGCGCGACTGCTGCACCGGACCGGCATCGACTTTCAGCTTTATGAGGCCCGCGACCGGCTCGGTGGCCGCATCCTGACGGTGAATGCCGCCGGGGAGCCGGATACCGACGGCTTCGATCTAGGCCCGTCCTGGTTCTGGCCGGAGATGCAGCCCGCCATCGGCGCGCTGGTCGCCGAACTGGGCCTCGCGAGCTTCGGTCAGCACAGCAAAGGCGATGTGGTGTTCGAGCGGATGTCGCGCGAACGCCCACACCGCCTCCCCGGCCTTGACCAGGACCCGCAGTCGCTGCGCCTCGCCGGCGGCTCCGCCACGGTCATCCGCGCACTGACGGACTCGCTCCCGCCGGGCCGGGTTCGGACCGGCGCCCAGGCGGTCGCCTTGCGTCTTCTCGAAGGGGGTGTGGAGGTCACGCTGCGCCATGGCGATGGGCGTGAGGAGATGGTACGCGCCGCACAGGTCATCGCCGCCCTGCCGCCGCGCCTGCTGGAAAGCACGGTCGGGCTTTCCCCCGACCTGCCGCCGGAGACACGCCGGCTGTGGCGGGAGACGCCAACCTGGATGGCGCCGCATGCCAAGTTCTTCGCCGTCTATGACCGCCCGTTCTGGCGCTATGCCGGCTTCTCCGGCACGGCGCAGAGCATGGTCGGCCCCATGCCGGAAATGCACGACGCCACCACCGCATCGGGACAGGCGGCGCTGTTCGGCTTCCTCGGCGTCGGCGCCGCCGAACGCGCCCGCATCGGCGAAGCGGCGCTGACCACCGCTTGCCTCGCCCAGTTCGCGCGCCTTTTCGGGCCGGAGGCCACCCACCCGCGTGCGACCCTGTGGAAGGATTGGGCCGCCGACCCGCTGACGGCGACCGCTGCCGATCCGTCCTCCGCCGGTCACCCGGCGCCGGCCGAGAGCTGGGTGGATGGCCCGTGGCAGGAGCGACTCACCCTGGCCGGCAGCGAGGTCAGCCCACGTGAGGCCGGCTATCTCGCCGGAGCGGTGGAGGCGTCTGAACGCGCCGTGCAGGCGGTGAGCCGGCGGTTGCAGGACCCGACGGGAGAGCGGACATGAGGGCGCTGGGCATGACCGCATCCCACCGGCGGATTGACCATCTGGTCCTGGCGGTCCGGGACCTCGATTGCGCCGCAGCCTTCTACGAAAGCCTCGGCTTCCAGGTCGGCGCCCGCAACCGCCATCCCTGGGGCACCGAGAATCGTCTGGTCCAGTTCCGATCCTCCTTCCTCGAACTGATCACGGTGGGGGACGGCACTCTGATCCCGCCGCATGCCCCCGGACGCTTCAGCTTTGGCGCCTTCGTCCGCGACTATCTGGAGAGGCGCGAAGGCCTCGCCATGGTCGTGCTCGACAGCACCGACGCGTCGGCCGATGCGGCGGAGTTCGCGCGGACGGGGATCGGCCGGTTCGAGCCCTTCCATTTCGAACGCAAAGGCCGACGGCCGGACGGCGGCGAAATCGTCGTCGCCTTCTCCCTGGCCTTCGCGCTCGACCCGCGCCTGGCCGACACGTCCTTCTTCGTCTGTCAGCAGCACAATCCGGAGGCCTTCTGGAACCCTGCCTTCCAGCAGCACGCGAATGGCACCGCCAATGTCGCGTCGGTGACGCTGGAAGTCCCCGACCCGTCGGCACACGCAGAGTTCCTCGCCGCCTTCACCGGCGTCGCCGGACAAACCGGCGGCAAGCCGGGCATCGTCTTTCCGCTCCAAGCCGATGGCCGGCTGGTGGTCGCTCCAGACACCGGCGCCCCCGGCCACATGAGCTATCGGGTCGCGGTCACCGATCCGGCTGCCGTTGCCGAACACCTCGGCCGCCTGGGTCTCCCGTTCCAAACCGCCGACGATGTCGTGACCATCGGTGCCGATGCGGCTTTCGGTGTGGTGATCCAGTTCGGCGCATCCGAAAAGCCCCTTTGACGCCCCGGCGGAAGGCAGTGGACGGGCTCAACACCCGCCCACTGCCCTCTCCCATTGCCCTCGCCTCTTCAAGAGGGCAGCATGATAAGTGTCATCCTCGGCTTTGCGCGCTCTGGGACGGCATTCCTTCCCTCATGCCCGGATCCAGAAGGCCGGTTCATCGGCGATGAAGGCGAGAGCTTCATCAAGGTCGAACACCGCCCCGAAGGGTCCAGCCGGTCCCCAAGCCCCGCGCCGCCACCACAGAACTTCGACGCGGTTGGTCTCGCCCAGTGGCCGCAAGCGGGCAACTGGCGCGCCGGTGCGGGCGCTGAACAGTGAGTAGCCGCGGTTGTTCTGGCGGACGGTGAGGCCGCCGCGCGGCCAGGGATAGGTGGCAATCCGCGCAAGGACGGGGTCGGTCGTGGGCATCGCGATCACGCGTGCCAGCGTGTTGCACGGATAGCCAAGCTGAGGTAGGCGGGGGCTTCGCAGCTCGTATTCGGGATCGTCGACCATGCCGCACAAGGCCAACGCCGCCCGCCGGCACCACATTGCGCGTCCGAAACGACGAGTGACGAACTGGGCCGAGTACGATGCTTCCCTGCGCCAGCGCGGCAGCTTGACCGTCTGGTTCACCGAGGACGCAATCGCCCACTGGAAAGCGGCGCCGCGCACCACGCCGGACGGGCAGCCCAGCTAATCCAACCTGGCGATCACGACGGGGCTGATGCTGCGCGCCGTCTTCCATCTTGCACTGCGCCAGACGGAGGGGCTTGTCGCTTCCGTGCTGCAGTTGCTCGGGCTCGACCTGCCGGTGCCCGATCATTCCACTCTTGCCCGCCGCGCCCCCACAGTGACGCTGCCGGAAGCGCCGCGCTCAACCGGCGGGCCCCTTCACCTGCTGGTGGACAGCACCGGGCTGAAGCTGCGGGGGCCGGGCGAGTGGCTGATTGAAAAGCACGGCACCAGGAAACGGCGCTCCTGGAAAAAGTTGCATGTTGGCATGGAGGCGGCGAGCGGCCGGATCGTCGCCGCCACGCTAACCGACCGCGATGTTGATGACGCCGCTCAGGTTGGCCCCTTGCTCGACCAGGTCACCGGCCCGGTGGCCGCGTTCACCGGTGATGGCGCCTACGACCGGAGCGCCGTCTACACCACCATGCACGAGCGCCATCCCGAAGCGGCTGTGGTCGCGCCGCCTCGGGCGGACGCCGTGCTCAGCAACACCGCCTCGACCGCGCCCACGCAGCGCGACCACCACATCCGGGTGATCGCCGAGACCGGGCGCATGGCTTGGCAGCGGAGCAGCGGCTACAATCAGAGGGCAAAGGTCGAGGGACAGATCGGACGCTGGAAGCAGGTCCTTGGCGACGGCCTGCGCTTCCACACCGATCAGGCCCAGACCACCGAGGTCGCCATCGGCGTGCTCGTCCTTAATCGCATGCTCGATCTCGGACGCCCGGAGTCCGTCCGCCTCACCTGAGCAATGGCAGGGTCAGGGCGAACCCTGACATCCGCCACCTCCATGCAACACGCTGCCCCTCATCTGAACCTTGCGCATTCGAGGGAATGGTAACCAAAGCTAGCAAAGTCCAGACAACCGCATTCATCTCCATCTCCCGAATACCAACGCAAGAAACGGAGTGTGGCGTGTGGAGGGCCGCGCGATAGTCGCCATACAATATGTAATTGAGGGCGCGGCGAGATGACAGCAAGAGGTAATTTGACCCCATCAGCAATGGGTAGGCAGGAGTGGGCGATGCTGCTCGCCCTCGCCGTCCTCTGGGGCGGGTCGTTCTTCTTCAACGGCGTGGCCGTGCGGGAATTGCCTGCCCTCACCCTTGTCTGGCTCCGCGTCACGGTCGCTGCGGCCGCCCTCCTCGTG
>NZ_DASPIS010000111.1:0-2788 GCF_035628975.1 Azospirillum sp.
TGATGCCGCGCGCCTTCTCTTCCGGCGCCTTGTCGATCTGGTCGTAGGCGGTGAAGGTGGCGCCGCCGCTCTCGGCCAGCACCTTGGTGATCGCCGCCGTCAGCGACGTCTTGCCGTGGTCGACGTGGCCGATCGTGCCAATGTTGCAGTGCGGCTTGTTCCGCTCGAATTTGGCCTTCGCCATGATTGTCTCTCCGTGTTTTCAATCCGAGTGGTTGATCAAGCCATCTTCGCGCGAACGTCGTCGGCGATGGCCTGCGGCACCGGCTCGTAGTGGTCAAACTGCATCGTGTACTGGGCACGTCCCTGGCTCATGGAGCGCAGGGTGTTCACATAACCGAACATGTTGGCCAACGGCACCATGGCGGTCACGACCCGCGCGTTGCCACGCTGGTCCATCCCGTTGATCTGGCCCCGGCGGCTGTTCAAATCGCCGATCACGTCGCCCATGTAGTCTTCCGGTGTCACCACCTCGACCTTCATGATCGGCTCGAGCAGGGTTGGCCCGGCTTTCGCCACGCCTTCCCGGAAAGCGGCCCGCGACGCGATCTCGAAGGCGAGCACCGACGAGTCGACGTCGTGGTAGGCGCCGTCCACAAGGTCGACCTTGAAGTCGATGACGGGGAAGCCGGCGATGATGCCGGTGTCCTTCGACGCCTCAAGGCCCTTCTGCACGCCGGGGACGTACTCGCGTGGCACGGTCCCGCCGACGACCTTGTTCTCGAACTGGAAGCCGCTGCCGACGGGCAACGGCTCGAAGACCAGCTTGACGCGGGCGAACTGGCCCGAGCCGCCGGTCTGCTTCTTGTGCGTGTAGTCGATCTCGGCGCGCTTGGTGATGGTCTCGCGGTACGCCACCTGCGGCGCGCCGACGTTGGCCTCCACCTTGAACTCGCGCTTCATGCGGTCGACGATGATCTCCAGGTGCAGTTCACCCATTCCCTTGATCACCGTCTGGCCGCTTTCGTGGTCGACGGAGACGCGGAAGGACGGGTCCTCCTGGGCGAGGCGCTGCAGGGCGATGCCCATGCGCTCCTGGTCCGCCTTGGTCTTGGGTTCGACCGCGACCTCGATGACGGGCTCGGGGAACTCCATCCGCTCCAGGATGATCGGCTTGGCCGGGTCGCAGAGGGTGTCGCCGGTGGTGGTCGACTTCAGGGACGCGAAGGCGACGATGTCGCCGGCGTTCGCTTCCTTGATCTCCTCGCGCGTGTTGGCGTGCATGAGCAGCATGCGCCCCACCCGCTCGCGCTCGCCCTTCACGGAGTTCAGCACGTAGCCGCCGGTCTCGACGGTGCCGGAATAGATGCGCACGAAGGTCAGCGACCCGACGAACGGATCGGTCATGATCTTGAACGCCAGGCCGGAGAACGGCGCGGAGTCGTCGGTGGCCCGCTCCTCGGTGGCGCCGTCCGGCCGGTGGCCGACGATGTGCGCGACGTCGAGGGGGCTCGGCAGGTAGTCAACGACGGCGTCCAGCATCGGCTGCACGCCCTTGTTCTTGAAGGCGGAGCCGCACAGCACGGGAACGAACTTGAAGGTCGTCGTGCCCTGGCGGATCAGCCGCTTGAGCGTGGCGGCGTCAGGCGCCTCGCCGGTCACGAGGTATTGCTCGGTGGCGGCTTCGTCGACTTCGACGGCCATCTCGACCAGGCGCTCGCGGTACTCGGCGGCGCGATCCTTCAACTCGTCGGGAATGTCGGTGTGGTAGAACTCGGCGCCCAGCGTCTCATCCTTCCAGATGATCGCCCGGTTCTCGACGAGATCGACCAGGCCGACGAAGTCGGCCTCGGACCCGATGGGCAGCTGCAGCACCATCGGCGTGGCGCCAAGGCGGTCCACCATCATGCCGACGGTGCGGTAGAAGTCCGCGCCGACACGGTCCATCTTGTTGACGAAACACATGCGCGGCACGTGGTACTTGTCCGCCTGCCGCCACACGGTTTCCGACTGCGGCTCCACACCCGCGACCGAATCGAACACCGCGACCGCACCATCGAGCACGCGCAGGCTGCGTTCGACTTCTATGGTGAAGTCGACGTGGCCCGGCGTGTCGATGATGTTGATTCGGTGATCGCGCCAGAAGCAGGTGGTCGCGGCCGAGGTGATGGTGATGCCCCGTTCCTGTTCCTGCTCCATCCAGTCCATGACGGCGGTGCCTTCGTGCACTTCGCCGATCTTGTAGGACTTTCCGGTGTAGTACAGAATCCGCTCGGTGGTCGTCGTCTTACCGGCATCGATGTGAGCCATGATGCCGATATTACGATAGCGATCGAGTGGGTGCGAACGGGGCATGACTCGTCCCTGCGGCCGGGTGCCTTACCAGCGGTAGTGCGAGAACGCCTTGTTGGCCTCGGCCATGCGATGGGTGTCCTCGCGCTTCTTGACCGCGGTGCCGCGCTGGCTGGCCGCGTCCAGAAGCTCGCCGGACAGACGCTCCATCATGGTGTTCTCGGAACGCGCGCGGGCGGCCGAGATCAGCCAGCGGATGGCCAGCGCCTGGGCGCGGTCCGAGCGGACCTCGACCGGGACCTGGTAGGTCGCACCGCCGACGCGGCGGGAGCGAACCTCCAGGTGCGGCTTCACGTTGCCGAGGGCATCGTGGAACACCTGGACCGGGTCGTTCTTGGTCTTCGCCTCGATGCGGCCCATCGCACCGTAGACGATGCGCTCGGCGGCGGACTTCTTGCCGTCCAGCATCAGGCAGTTCATGAACTTGGTGATCACGCGGTCGCCATACTTGGCGTCCGGCAGGACCTCACGCTTCTCGGCGCGACGACGACGGGAC
>NZ_DASPIS010000112.1:0-17181 GCF_035628975.1 Azospirillum sp.
CGGCTCCTCCGGGCCGCCGCATGGGCCATGCCGGCGCGGTGATCTCCGGCGGCAACGACACCGCCGACTTCAAGATCGACTTCATGAAGTCGGTCGGCATCGCCGTCGCCGACAGCCCCGCCAGCCTGGGCTCCACCATGCTGAAGGTGTTCAAGGGCTGATCGCCTGCGGACGCCGCCTCACCGCGACGTCCGCGGCTTCGCGCCATTGAGGAGAGGATGACGGGCGGGACGCCGCGGTGCCCCGCCCGCCGCCCCTCACCCCTCCGGGCGGCCCTCTTGGACGGACGGTCCTGGGGACCCATATGCAAGCGTCGACGGTGCGTTTTTCGCGCCGCCGGCCTTCGTCGTCGGCGCTCACCCGTCGGCGTTTGCACATGGGGATCCAAACCCCGTCCCCTTCATCCACACGAAATTCTCCCACAGGGACCCGGGTCCACGCCCGAGGTGAAACCATGTCGGCAAATCTGGAACAGACCTCGTTCCTCTTCGGCTCGAACGCCGGTTACGTCGCCGAGCTCTACGCCAGCTATCTGTCCAACCCGGCCGCCGTCGATCCCAGCTGGAACAGCTTCTTCCAGGATCTGGACGAGGATTCGCGCGCCGTCCTGGACGAGCTGCGCGGCGCGTCCTGGACCGTGTCCGATCTGGAAGACCCCAGGGCCAAGCGCGACCCGGTCGCCGAGAGCTTCATCGTCTCCGCCCCCAACGGTGCCCCCAATGGCGTTGGCAATGGCGCCGCCGCCGCGATGAACGGTCCGGGCAACGGCGCCATGCTGGCCCACGCCCAGCAGGTCTATGGCGGCATCAGCCCGCAGCAGCTGCGCGCCGCCACGCTGGACAGCATCCGCGCCCTGATGCTGATCCGCGTCTTCCGCGTCCGCGGCCACATGAACGCGCATTTCGACCCGCTGGGCCTGGAAAAGCGCGAGCCGCACCCGGAACTGGATCCGGCGACCTACGGCTTCGGCCCGGGCGACCTCGACCGTCCGATCTTCCTGAACTACTCGCTGGGCCTGGAAACGGCGACGCTCCGCCAGATCCTCGAAATCCTGCACAAGACCTATTGCGGGACGATCGGCGTCGAGTTCATGCACATCCAGGATCCGGAAGAGAAGGCCTGGATCCAGGAGCGCATCGAGGGCGGCCGCAACCACACCGACTTCACGGTGAACGGCAAGCGCGCCATCCTGGAGCGGCTGACCGCGGCCGAGGGCTTCGAGAAGTTCCTGCAGCTGAAATACACCGGCACCAAGCGCTTCGGCCTTGAGGGCGGCGAGTCGATGATCCCCGCGCTGGAGCAGATCCTGAAGCGCGGCGGCCAGCTCGGCCTGAAGGAGGTTGTCGTCGGCATGGCCCACCGCGGCCGTCTGAACGTGCTGACCAACTTCATGGGCAAGCCCTTCTCCGCCGTCTTCTCGGAGTTCCAGGGCAATCCGTCGAGCCCGCAGGACGTGCAGGGCTCCGGCGACGTGAAGTACCATCTCGGCACCTCGTCGGACCGCGACTTCAACGGCAACATCGTCCACCTGTCGCTGACCGCCAACCCGTCCCACCTGGAATGGGTCAACCCGGTCGTGCTGGGCAAGGTGCGCGCCAAGCAGCAGCAGCGCCGCGACCTGGAGCGCGAGCAGGTGATGGGCGTGCTGATCCACGGCGACGCCGCCTTCGCCGGCCAGGGCATCGTGGCCGAGACGCTGGGCCTGTCGGAGCTGCGCGGCTACCGCACCGGCGGCACCATGCACTTCATCATCAACAACCAGATCGGCTTCACCACCAACCCGACCTATTCGCGGTCGGGCGTGTACTGCTCCGACATGGCCAAGATGGTGCAGGCGCCGATCTTCCACGTGAACGGCGACGATCCCGAAGCCGTCGTGCATGTCAGCCGCATCGCCATCGAGTTCCGCCAGAAGTTCAAGCGGGACGTCGTGATCGACATGGTCTGCTACCGCCGCCACGGCCACAACGAGGGCGACGAGCCGGGCTTCACCCAGCCGATCATGTACAAGAACATCCGCGCCCACGCGACCACGCGCGAGCTGTATGCCAAGCAGCTGGTGAGCGAGAACGTCATCACCCAGGCCGAGGGTGACCAGATCACCCAGGACTTCATGAAGAAGCTGGAGGGTGAGTTCGAGGCGTCCAGCACCTACAAGCCGAACAAGGCCGACTGGCTGGAAGGCAAGTGGGCCGGCCTGCAGGCGCAGGGCGCCGATTCGCCTCACCGCGGCGAGACCGGCGTGGACATCGACACGCTGAAGCAGATCGGCTTCAAGCTCTGCGAGTACCCGAAGGACTTCGCGATCAACTCCAAGATCGCGCGCCAGCTGGAAGCCAAGAAGAAGACGCTCGAATCGGGCGAAGGCATCGACTGGGCGACTGCCGAGGCGCTGGCCTACGCCACGCTGGTGGCCGAGGGCACCGGTGTGCGCCTGTCGGGCCAGGACTCCGGCCGCGGCACCTTCTCGCACCGCCATGCGGTGATGTACGACCAGAACACCGAAGAGAAGTACATCCCGCTCTGCCACGTCAGCCCGGATCAGGCGACCTTCGAGGTCCATGACAGCCCGCTGTCGGAAGCCGCGGTCGTCGGCTACGAGTACGGCTATTCGCTGGCCGAGCCGCACAATCTGGTTCTGTGGGAAGCGCAGTTCGGCGACTTCGCCAACACGGCGCAGACCATCATCGACCAGTTCATCTCGTCGGGCGAGTCCAAGTGGCTGCGCATGTCCGGCCTGGTGCTGCTGCTGCCGCACGGCTACGAGGGCCAGGGTCCGGAACACTCATCGGCCCGTCCGGAACGCTTCCTGCAGATGTGCGCCGAAGACAACTGGCAGATCTGCAACGTGACGACGCCGGCCAACCTGTTCCACGTCTTCCGCCGCCAGATCCGCCGCAGCTTCCGCAAGCCGCTGGTCCTGTTCACGCCGAAGTCGCTGCTGCGCCACAAGCTGTGCATCTCCGACCTGTCGGAGATGGGTCCGGGCAGCAGCTTCCACCGCGTGCTGGGCGAGACCGCGAACGATCTGGCCGCCAACGACAAGATCCGCCGCATCGTCGTCTGCTCCGGCAAGGTCTATTACGACCTGCTGCAGGAGCGCATGAGCCGCGGCATCAAGGACGTGGTCATCCTGCGCCTGGAGCAGCTCTACCCGTTCCCGAAGGATGCGCTGGCGGCCGAGTTCGCCAAGTATCCGAACGCCGAGCTGGTCTGGTGCCAGGAAGAGCCGGAGAACCAGGGCGCCTGGTTCTTCGCCGACCGCCGTCTGGAAGCCGTGCTGAAGGATGTCGGCCACAAGGCCGCCCGCCCCTCCTATGTCGGCCGCCCGGCCACCGCCTCGCCGGCCACCGGCCTGCTGAAGCGTCACAACCAGGAGCAGGCCAAGCTCCTGGACGAAGCCCTGACGGTCCGCTGACCATCACCCAAGCGAACAAGAAGACGAACGAGGAAAAGAAATGGCTACCGACATCAAGGTCCCCACGCTGGGTGAGTCCGTCTCCGAGGCGACGGTCGCCCGCTGGCTGAAGAAGGCCGGCGACAGCGTCGCCATGGACGAGGCGCTGGTCGAGCTGGAGACCGACAAGGTCACGCTTGAGGTGAACGCGTCGACCGCCGGCGTGCTGGCGGAAATCGTCGCCGCGGAAGGTGCGAACGTCGAGGTCGGCGCCCTGCTGGGCGTCATCAACGAGGGCGCCAGCGCCGGCGCCGCCCCGGCGGCTGCCGCTGCCGCCCCGGCCGCTGCTCCGGCTCCGGCCGCCGCACCGGCCCCGGCTCCGGCCGCCGCTTCCGCTCCGGGCAACCTGGCCGCTTCCGGCCCGGCCGCCCGCAAGCTGGCGGACGAGAAGGGCATCGACGGTTCGTCCATCGCCGGTTCGGGCAAGGATGGCCGCGTGACCAAGGGCGACGTGCTGGCCGCCCCGGCCGCCAAGCCGGCCGCTCCGGCCCCGGCTCCGGCGCCGAAGATGGTGTGGGCTGCCGGCACCCAGGGCGACCGTCCGCGCGCGGCTCAGGAAGAGCGCGTCCGCATGACCCGCCTGCGCCAGCGCATCGCCGAGCGTCTGAAGGAGGCCCAGAACTCCGCCGCCATGCTGACCACCTTCAACGAGGTGGACATGTCCGCGGCGATCGCTCTGCGCGCCGAGTACAAGGACTATTTCGAAAAGCGCCACAAGGTGCGGCTCGGCTTCATGTCCTTCTTCGTCAAGGCCGCCGTCCAGGCGCTGAAGGAGATCCCGGCCGTCAACGCCGAGATCGACGGCACCGACATCGTCTACAAGAACTACTATGACATCGGCGTCGCCGTCGGCACGCCGCAGGGTCTGGTGGTTCCGGTCGTCCGCGACGCCGACAAGCTGGACTTCGCCGGCGTCGAGGGCACCATCGCCGCTCTCGGCAAGAAGGGCCGCGACGGCAAGCTGTCGATGGACGAGCTCACGGGCGGCACCTTCACCATCTCCAACGGTGGTGTCTACGGCTCGCTGATGTCGACCCCGATCATCAACCCGCCGCAGTCCGCCATCCTCGGCATGCACAAGACGATGGACCGCGCGGTCGTCATCGGCGGCAAGATCGAGGTCCGCCCGATGATGTATCTGGCGCTGTCCTACGACCACCGCATCATCGACGGCAAGGAGGCGGTCACCTTCCTCGTCCGCATCAAGGAGCTGATCGAGGATCCGCGCCGCCTGCTGCTGGACGTCTGATCTGGAAAAGGCAAGGGAGGGCGGCTGTCCCTCCCTCGACCGACCTGATCCGAGGGCTACGGCCTTCGGACTCCTGGAGGGGCGCCGCGAGGCGCCCTTTTCTTTTTTCCAGATACAACCTCAATCGAAAATCTTTCACCGATAACAATCGTTCCGGTCTGTTGACAGTCCTTGCGTGCCGGTATTGTCTCAGGAACCCGCCTACCACTTAAGAGCGCCGTCATGCCGGTCAACATCCTCGATCTGGCCGTTGCCTCGAACACCGTCTATAACTTCCAGAAGGGTCGCGGCAACGACGCCGCCGCCTTCAACAAGGCGGAAGGGGCACGGCGGTCACCGCCGGGCTTCCAGGTGATCTTCACCCACGAGGACACCGATGTCGGCTTCTTCGGCGCCGTCTATCAGGAAAAGCACTCCGACCAATACATCATCTCCTACCGCGGCACGGCGGTGGGCAGCAGCACCTCCGGCCAGATGGCCGGCGGCAAGAACCTGAAGACCGACATCGCCCTCTACACCATCGAAAGCCTGCCAGCCGGCATTCGCGCCGCCAAGCTTCTGCTGGAACAGGCGAAGATCCTCATCAAGAAGGCGAGCCCCATTCTTTGCGGCCATTCGCTGGGCGGCGCCATCGCCACCATCGTCGCGGTGGAGGAAGGGCTGCCCTGCTGCGCCTTCAATGCGCCGACCGTTTCGAAGATGGTGCGCGGCGGGATCATCCACGGCCCCTATGTCCGCGTGCACCAGGACAATCTGCCGGCCGTCGAGAAGCAGATCGTCAACTTCAACCTGCAATGGGATCCGATCAGCAAATCGTCCAAGGCGGTGGGCAGGGTGATCAAGCTGCCGGCGACCCTGGCCGGCGGCGGCCATTCGCAGGACAAGGTGGTCGCCAACATCAAGACCAGCAAATACGCCTCGATGCCCTTCTTCGATCTGGTCGGGTGATCCCGTCAGGCGAAGGAAATGCTCTGCACCACGAATTCCTGAACCCGGTAGTCGATGGTCGACCCGTCCCGCTTCACGAAGTTGCGGTACCGGTCGACCAGCCCGGTGAACAGGTTGGCGACGCTGCCGCTCGACGCCCTGAACTCGCCGAAATTGGGATCGAAGAAATACAGGTGCGATCCCAACCCGAAGGCCTTGCCACCGGACTTGTAGCAGCAGGTCGCGTGCGCCGCCCCCCGCTGTTCGAAATTCATGCTGACGATGTGATAGGTGTGGGGGCTGGCGGTGGCGATCGAGATCGCCTTCATCACCTCCTTGATGCTGTCGGAGTCGGTCGCGTCCATCCACTCCGTTCTGGTCGATCCGATTTTCAACCCGGCATGGCTCATTGCTTGGTTGCGGGCACCCAACTGGCCCGATGACAGGTCGAGATCGAAGAACAGTTCCGCGCCATAGAGGCGCTGCTTGATGCTGGCATGCAGGATCGTGCTGTCCTGGTCGATGAAGGCGATACGCTTCTGCGGCGTTTCCCCCTTGTTGGCACGGTGGCGTCTGATCCATTCCAGAGTAAGGCCGAAGCAAATCCCGCCATTCACCTCGTGATCGTCCGGGAACAGTCGCTGGATCGGCAGACGCTGCTTGAAGGGCGCCACGCAATAGCTGTCGAAAGCGGCCATTCCTATTCCTTTTCGTTGCGGCGGAAGGGCGGATTTTTCCCGTTCTGCAGGCGCCGTCGCCTGGATCCTATGCGGATAACCATGGGCACACAATCGATTGTGCCCCAGGCGGAGCCCTGTCGATTTCGGTGCCGTCCCTTTTCGCGCCGACCGGCTGTCTGTTCGCCATAAGGACAGTTTGCACCGCGCTCAAATCCTCTTGCATGGTCGGTGGCATCTGGTATACCGTATCGATAATGTCAGTGCGGCACGGCTTTCCGGCCATGACGCACCGGCTCCCCCGGCGCCCAATCCAAGAGGGGGCGAGCGCCAAGGAGATCGACATGGAACAGACGGCAGCAGCGGGGTCGCCCGCGGTTGTTGCAGCAGCGGGTTCTCCCGCGGTTGTTGATTGCGAGCAGCTGGTGTCGGTGATCGGGGATGCGGTCATCGTGTCCGATCCGGCTGGCGCCATCACCCTGTGGAATGCGGCGGCGGAGCGGATGTTCGGCTTCACGCCCGCCGAGGCGATGGGCAAGTCGCTCGACATCATCATTCCGGAACGCCAGCGGCAGCGCCACTGGGACGGCTACGAGAAGACCATGGCCACGGGGGAAACCCGCTACGGGCACGATCTTCTGCGGGTCCCGGCGGTCCACAAGGACGGGCACAGCCTGTCGATCGCCTTCACCGTCGCGCTGTTGCGCGGGACCGACGGTTCTGTGACCGGCATCGTCGCCGTGGTGCGGGACGAAACCGATCGCTGGACCGAAGAGCGGAAGCTGCGCCGCCGCCTCGCCGAACTCGAGGCGGTCGCAACCGCGGCCGGCTGATCCAGTCCTCCGTTCCAGCCCCCTGAACCATAACCGCCGAATTTCGGCCAATCGGAATTCGGCCATCCGATTTCGGCGGACATCGAACACCGGCCGGCCACCGGCCTTGGCGCCTCCATTCTGAGGGCGTCGGCCGGCCGGACAGCAGAGCAAGCAGAAACACGTCCACGGGACAAACGTAAACAACGCGAATAAAGGGAGTGTTGCAGTCATGACCAAGCCGCTCGAAGGCATCAAGATCATCGACTTCACCCATGTGCAGGCCGGCCCCGCCTGCACGCAGCTTCTGGCCTGGTACGGCGCGGACGTGATCAAGGTCGAACGTCCGGGCGCCGGCGACGTCACCCGCAGCCAGCTGCGCGACATCCCCGATGCCGATGCGCTCTATTTCACCATGCTGAACAGCAACAAGCGCTCCCTCACCCTGGACACCAAGACCGCCGAGGGCAAGGAAGTCCTGGAACGTCTGATCAAGGAATCCGACGTCCTGGTGGAGAATTTCGGCCCCGGCGCGCTCGACCGCATGGGCTTCAGCTGGGACCGCATCAAGGAACTGAACCCCGGCATGATCGTCGCCTCGGTCAAGGGCTTCAGCGACGGCCACCATTACCAGGACCTGAAGGTCTATGAGAACGTCGCCCAGTGCGCCGGCGGTGCGGCCTCCACCACCGGTTTCTGGGACGGCCCGCCGACCGTGTCCGCCGCCGCTCTCGGCGACAGCAACACCGGCATGCACCTCGCCATCGGCATCCTGACCGCGCTGATGGCCCGCACCAAGACCGGCAAGGGCCAGAAGGTCGCCGTGTCGATGCAGGACAGCGTGCTGAACCTCTGCCGCGTCAAGCTGCGCGACCAGCAGCGCCTGGACCGCGTCGGCTATCTGGAGGAATACCCGCAGTACCCGCACGGCAAGTTCACCGACGTGGTTCCGCGCGGCGGCAATGCCGGCGGCGGCGGCCAGCCGGGCTGGGTGCTGAAGTGCAAGGGCTGGGAGACCGATCCCAACGCCTACATCTACTTCACCATCCAGGGCCATGCCTGGGCGCCGATCTGCAAGGCTCTCGGCCGCGAGGAGTGGATCGACGATCCGGCCTACAACACGGCGCTGGCCCGTCAGGACAAGATCTTCGACATCTTCGCGATCATCGAGGACTGGCTGAAGGACAAGACCAAGTTCGAAGCCGTCGACATCCTGCGCAAGTACGACATCCCCTGCGCGCCGGTGCTGTCGATGAAGGAGATCGCCAACGACCCGTCGCTGCGCGCCAGCGGCACGGTGGTGGAGGTCGACCACAAGCAGCGCGGCAAGTACCTGACGGTCGGCAGCCCGATCAAGTTCTCCGACATGACGGTGGAGGTCACCGGCTCCCCGCTGCTCGGCGAGCATACCGACGAGGTGCTGGCCCAGCTCGGCTACAACAAGGACCAGATCGCCGCCATGCACCAGGCCAAGGTGGTCTGAGGCTGACGGCCCCCACCCTGCCCCGCTCTCAGCGGACCTGCGGTCAGAGCGGCGGAGTTCCCTCCCCTGCGATCGGACCGACCTACGGTCGGCCGGGAGCGGGGGAGGGTTGGGGTGGGGGCAATCGGCAACCACTCCCCACAAACGAAAACGGCGCCCCACCCGGGCGCCGTTTCCTTTTTCACAACTCCTGCCCCTCACGCCTTCCCGGCGCGGTCCAGATCATCCAGGATCTCGCCGGCGCGGTTGGTCAGGGTACGGGCCAAGCGGGCGTAATGGCCGTTTCCGGTCGCACGGGCACGGTTGGCCGCTTCCGCACCCAGCTGCGCCAGCTCATGCGCGATCTTCCTGTAATCGGGCTTCCTGTAATCAGGCTTTCGGTATTCGGACTTCCGATCGTCGGGCACCTCGCCCCACGCCAAATCCGCTACGGCACGAGCCTTCGGAGGAACCTTCGAAGCCACAACCGCCTCACCCGCTGATTGCATCGCGATTGTGCGATCCTGACACGGCAAGGGGCGGGGTCCAACTGACGCTTACGGCAGGGCGGGCACAGCCTTTGGGTGTGTCACGCCCGACCGAAGCGGATAGACCGCCGTCGGTGGCTTGCCCCGCCGACCAGTCGCCGGTTAGTCGTCGATCAGCAGGTCCAGCGTGGAGCGCACCACCTGCACGATCTCGCCGCCATGGGGGGCGGCGCCCAGGCCGCGGGCGTTCATGATGATCGACAGCTCGTGCTCCGTCGTCGGGGCGAAGCGGGCGATCTCCGACACCAGATCGTCCGACAGCACGACGTCGCGCGTCACCCCGGCCTGGACCGCGGCCTTGTCGCGCCAGCCGTTCAGGGCGGCGGCGATGGCCGCCTCGATCTGCTGCGACTCCTCCTTGCGGCGGAGATCGGTGAACAGCACCAGCACGCGCCACGCGCCGTCGGCGTAGGCGGTCTCGATGCGCTGGACCTCCACCGTCCGCAGGAAGGCGGAAAGCTGCGTCTGCGCCTCCTCTGCGGTGGCGTCGGGAATGGTGAAGGTGCGGATTTCGGTGCTCATCGCCAATCCTGCTGTGAGGCCGTCCAATCGGGCTCGGATCCTACACAGGATTGGTGCGTTCGGCAAACTGCGACCCTGCCGCAGGGGTGTTCCGTCCCCTTGGGGATACCCCCAATTTCCACATGCCGATTCTCCTCCCCCGCGCGTTGTGGGAGGAGCCGGGCGCTCACCCGACGCGCCCAGCCCCCCCGATGCGAGCGCCCGCCGCATGATCGCTGTGCCCCGAACACCGTGTCATGACCGCCGTGTCATGACCGCCGTGGAGTCCACCGATGACCGATCCGGAACCGCAAGCCGCCCAAGCCGCTGCCGATAAGCCCGCTGCTGAGCAGGTCGCCGCCGAACAGGCCGTCACGGAGCCGCCCCGCGGCCGGAGCCGCTGGCGGACGCTGGGCTTCGGGCTGCTGCTGGCGCCGCTGGCCTTGGGTGGATTGGCGGTGCTGGCGGTTCTGTGGACCGGCACCCTGCTCTACGACCAGCCCTTCGCCTGGTACAACCTGAACCGCATCAATGCGCTGGCCGACCGGGCGGCGCGGAACTCCGATTCGGTATCGGTGGTGGCGCTGGGCGACACCGCGTTGCGCGACGCCACCCTGGACGAGCGCGGCATGGCGGAGCTTGCCGCCAAGCGCGGCGTGCCGAACCTGGAATTCCTGCGCATCGTCCACCGGCAGGCCCAGTTCGCCGATTTCGAGCCGCTGCTCGACCGGCTGATCGCCGTGAAGCCGACGCTGATCCTGATCGACCGCAGCCTGCTGACCGCCAGCCGCGGCCCGATGGACGAGCTGGAGCGCTACGGCCACGGCCTGATGCGCCTCTATCGCGGCCAGACCCATGTGCAGGACCAGGTGGCACTGCAATACCGGCGCGGCTGCGGCCCAACCCCGTCGGCGTGGCTGACCGGCGGCACGCCCGACGCCGTCACCGGCAGCTCCGCCACGGCCCAGCAGGTGCGCGCCTTCATCGATCGTGCCTGGGCCGCCGGCATCCGCGTCGCCCTGATCGAGGTGCACAGCCGCCCCGCTCCGCGCTCCAACGGCCTGATCGCCGCCGCGTCGGCCGCGGAGCCCACCGCCGCCACCCCCGCCCCCGCCTGCGCCAACCGCGAGGCCGGCGCCGATGGCCGCAGCGCCTTCTCGGCCTGGCTGACCGGCGGCATCGCCGGGGCGGTCGCCGGCGCCCAGCCCGACCGCGTGCCCGGCCGGGTGATCCCCGCCTCGGACTTGGAGCGGACAGCGTCCCACGGGAAGGCCGCAAGCGAATCCGCCTCCCTACCCTGACGGAAGTTTTTCCTCGGAAAACTCATCGTATGGAACACAAA
The DNA here is from genome assembly GCF_035628975.1 of Azospirillum sp. Taxonomy (GTDB): domain Bacteria; phylum Pseudomonadota; class Alphaproteobacteria; order Azospirillales; family Azospirillaceae; genus Azospirillum. The sequence continues at coordinate 10,976 of NZ_DASPIS010000112.1, forward strand.
TAAGTTGAGCAATTTCGCGGCCAATGCAGCTTTTTGGTCGCTCCATCATCAAAGTGACATCCCCTCCGCCTAACATTCCGCAGCGCAGCAAGTGCAGGTGAAAACCGCAACTCCGCTGCGGAACAGGAGCAAAGGGGAAAGCAGTGATGGATTTCACCGTCAGCGATGTCCACGACCTTACCGAGATCCGTCTGAGCGGCCGCATGACCTTCACCGACCACAATGCCTTCCGGTCGGTGATCGCGGCGATGGACCGGCCGGCCGGACACCGGGTGGTCTTCGACCTGTCGGACCTTGAGTTCGTCGATTCCACCGGGCTGGGCGTCTTCTTCATCGCGCACGACACGGCCCGCCGCAAGGATTTGCGGCTGGCGATGCAAGGTGCGCGCGATCAGGTCCACCGCGTCTTCCGCGCAGCCAACCTGCACGGGATCATCCCGGTTTCGGCCTGACCGGCACGGCGGGGCGGATCCGATGGCCTCGGGACAGCTCTACGCGCTGGATCTCGGCCAGCCGCTGGGCGATCGGAAGGTGCTGATCGCCGACGACAGCCTGTATGACCAGCGCATCCTGAGCCGGTTCCTGCATTGGGCCGGCATCACGCGGATCGCCTGCGTCTCCAACGGGCCGGAGCTGCTGTCCTGCATCGGCGCGTTCGACCCCGACCTGCTGGTGGTGGACGCCGACCTTGCCTGTGCCGACCTGCTCGCCCTGTGCCGGGAGTTGCGGAGCAACCCGCGCTGGCATGACCTGCCCATCCTGGTGCAGGGCGCCCAAATGACCGACCAGATGCGGACCCTGTGCTTTCAGGCCGGCGCGACCGACCTGCTCGGCAAGCCGGTCAATCCCGGCGAATGCATCGCCCGGGTCCGCTATCATCTGGAACGCCGGTCGATGGTGCAGGAACTGCGCGCCTTCCGCGAGCGGGTCGGCCAGGATTTGGGCCAGGCGCGGGCGATGCAGCTTTCGCTGGCGCCGGAGCCGCTGTGGCTGGAAGCGCTGGCGGACCGCCATCACTTGAGTATCGCCCCGGTGTTCGAAACCTCCGACGAGGTCGGCGGCGATTTCTGGACCGCGTTCGAAATCGATGCCGAACGGATCGGCGTCTTCATCGCCGACCTGTCGGGGCACGGCATCGCCGCGGCCATCAATGCCTTCCGGCTCCACACCCTGCTGGCGCGCCAGCCGATGGAGGAGTTGATGGAGCCGGCACGCCTTCTGACCAGCCTGAACCAGCGCCTGTCCGCCATCCTTGCACGCGGTCAGTTCGCCACCGCCTTCTACGGCGTGATCGACCGCGGCAGCGACCGCCTGCACTATGCGGGTGCCGGCTCGCCGCCGCCGCTGCTGGCGAGGGCGGGCGGGCTGAGCGTGCTCGATTCGTCCGGCCTGCCCCTCGGGATCCTGGAGGAGGCCGGCTACGTCACCCGCTCCGCTCCCTTCCGCGACGGCGATGCGCTGTTCCTCTATTCCGACGCCATGACGGAGGCTCAGGACGCCGACGACACCATGTTGGGCGACGACGGGCTCGCCGATCTGGTGGCGCAGGCGCTGGCGGAAGCGCCGGCCTGGCCGCTTCTGTGGGTGATGACCCGCTTCACCGAGCGGTTCGGCACCCGGCTGTGCGACGATTTGACCGCCCTGTGGATCGCCCGGCAGGATGTGCCGGACCGCCTCTTTCCGCCTTCCGATTAAACCACTTTTTGTTTATGGTTTTCCGGTCGGGCGAGTCGCAACAGGAGACGGATGCATGGCTTCCATCATGATCAAGAAGGCCGGCGAAGGGCTGGTCTCGCAGGCCCACCGCAACGCCGACGTCGGCCCGACCAGCGGCAGCTCGGTCGTCTATGAAATCCAGAACGTGCCGGGGGACGTCGGCGTCGACGATGTGATCGCCGCCTTCAAGACCTACAAACCGGCCGACAAGGTGTATGAGATCGACTGGTCCGCCCTGTCGAAGTGAACGACTGCCCCGCCTGAAGATCCCCTCTCCCCCCCGGGGAGAGGGTTAGGGTGAGGGGGACGCGCGGCGGCCCTTCACCAAGAATCCCCGCTTTGCATCCCCCCTCACCCCGACCCTCTCCCCAGGGGGGAGAGGGGGAGGCCGCTCCGGGAGCCAAGCCCCTACGCCTGCAGCGCCGGATAGCGCTTGGCCCACACCTCCAACTGGGCGACATGCTCGGCCTCTTCGGCGGCGAACTCCTCGGCCATCATGCGGACTTCCGAATCGGTGGTGGTCTTCGCCACCTCGGCGTAGAAGGCCTGCCCGCGCTTTTCGCTCTCCAGCGCCAGTTCCAGCGCGTATTCCACCGTCATCAGATAGTGCGAGCCTTCCATCGAGGCCGCTTCCGGGCTGTCGCCGTCCGGCCATTGGAAGTCTTCCGGCTTCAGGTCCGGGATCTGGCGGAAGCCCGACCGTTCCCGCGCCTCGGCCAGATGCATGCGCGAGAATTTCGCCATCTGGCCGAAGAAGGCCGCGACCTCCTGGTTGCCATAGGTCTTCATCGTCTCCGACAAATCGGCGAAGCGGTTGGCGGCGTCCTCCTCCAGCGCGCAGGCGTGGGCGAGGAACAGGGCGGCATCGTGGATATCGGTCATGGATCCCTTTGATGAGCGAATGAACCCGACGACCCTAAAACCATACAGTTTTTGCAGTCATCGGTCGCGGCCCCTCGCCCCCTCCCCGCCCCTTGCGACCTTTTGGCGCGTGCCGTCCCGCCCGTCCTCCAAAAAGCATTGCCTTTCCCGCCGGTTCGCGGCAGCAGACTCCCCCTCATGAGCAAGCCCGCCTTCCCCGCCCTGCCAATCGATCCCGTCCTGCCCGCCCTCTTGGAGGCGCTGGACAGCCGCGGCACCGCCGTGCTGCAGGCCCCGCCCGGCGCCGGCAAGACCACGCGGGTGCCGCTAGCCCTGCTGGAGGCTGGTTGGCTGAAGGGCCGCAAGATCCTGGTGCTGGAGCCGCGGCGCCTCGCCGCCCGCGCCGCCGCCCGCCGGATGGCGTCGATGCTGGGGGAGGCGGTGGGCGAGACCGTCGGCTACCGCGTCCGCCTCGACACCAAGGTCGGCCCGAAGACGCGGATCGAGGTGGTGACCGACGGCCTATTCCTGCGCCAGCTTCAGGAGGACCCGGAGCTTCCCGCCGTCGGCGCCGTCCTGTTCGACGAGTTCCACGAGCGCGGCATCGACAGCGACCTCGCCCTTGCCCTGGTGCAGGAGGCGCGCGGCGCGCTGCGCGACGACCTGCGCCTTGTCGTCATGTCGGCGACGCTGGACGCCGCCCCGGTCGCCACCCTGCTGGCCGACGCGCAAGGCCCCGCCGCGATGGTGACCAGCGAAGGCCGCGCCTATCCCGTCGAGACCCGCCATCTCGACGCCCCGACCCAAGGCACCCGCATCGAGGACGCCGTTGCCGCCGCCGTCCGCCGCGCCCTGCGCGAGGAGCCCGGCAACGCCCTGGTCTTCCTGCCTGGCGTCGGCGAGATCCGCCGCGTCCAGTCCCTGCTCGACCAGTCCGACCTCGGTCCGAACGTCATCCTCGCCCCGCTCTATGGCGACCTGTCGGCCGAGGCGCAGGACCGCGCCATCGGCCCCACCCCGCCCGGCCAGCGCAAGATCGTGCTGGCGACCTCCATCGCCGAGACCAGCCTGACCATCGAGGGCATCCGCATCGTGGTGGACAGCGGCCTGATGCGGGTTCCGCATTTCGACCCGCGCGGCGGCATGACCCGGCTGGCGACGGTGAAGGTCAGCCAGGCCTCTGCCGAGCAGCGCCGCGGCCGCGCCGGCCGTCTGGAGCCCGGCGTCTGTTACCGCCTGTGGCCGGAGGCGACGCACAAGGCGCTGGCTCCCTTCACCACGCCGGAGATCGAGGACGCCGACCTCGCCCCGCTGGCGCTGGAGCTTGCGGTGTGGGGAGTCTCCGACCCTGCCAGCCTGTCCTGGCTCGACCAGCCGCCGGCCGCGGCGATGGCCCAGGCGCGCGAGCTGCTGACCGGCCTCGGCGCGCTCGACAAGACCGATCAGAAGGCGGGCGCCATCACCTCGCACGGCCGCCGCATGGCCGGTTTCGGCGTGCATCCGCGTCTGGCCCACATGATGCTGGCCGGCAAGGCGATGGGCCAGGGCGCGCTCGCCTGTCTGGTCGCGGCCCTGCTGGGCGAGCGCGACATCGTCCGCTCCCAGCCCGGTTTCCGCGACGCCGACCTGCGCCTGCGCGTCGACCTGCTGCGCGGCGAGGAGCGCGGCGGCCATGGCGCGGCGCGCGTCCTCAGCGTCGACCGCGGCGGGGCGCAGCAGGCGGTGAAGCAGGCGCGGCAGTGGCGCCGCCAGCTTGGCGTGCGCGACGACGACGCGATGGACTCGAACGCCGTCGGCATTCTGGTGGCGCTCGCCTATCCCGACCGCATCGGCCAGCGCCGCCCCGGTGGCCAGCCGGGCGGGGTTGCGGCGCAGTATCGCCTGTCGGGCGGGCGCGGCGCCTATTTCCAGGAGGCCGAGCCGCTGTCGGCCGAGGAGTGGCTCGCCATCGCCGACCTCGACGGCGCCGCCCGCGAATCGCGCATCTTCCTGGCCGCCCCGGTGACGCTGGCCGATCTGGAGGAGAGCTTCGCCGACGACATCCGCACCGAGACCATCGTCGCCTGGGACGCGCGCGAGCAGATGGTGCTGGCGCGGCGCCGCCGCATGCTGTTCGCCCTGATCCTGAAGGACGAGAAGCTGGCCAAGCCGCCGGCCGAGGCGATGACCGCCGCGATGATCGAGGGCATCCGCGCGCTCGGCCCCGCCTGCCTGCCCTGGACCGACGAGCTGCGCAAATGGCGCACCCGCGTGATGTTCCTGCGCGCGCGGGAGGGCGACGCCTACGACTGGCCCGACCTGTCCGACCCGGCCCTGATGGACGGTCTGGAGGAGTGGCTGGCCCCCTTCCTCGACGGCGTGTCGCGCCGCGCCCATCTGGAGCGCATCGACCTGTCGAGCGCCTTGCGCGCCCTTCTGCCCTGGGAGTTGCGGACCCGCCTGGACGCCGAAGCCCCGACCCATGTCGAGGTGCCGAGCGGCTCCCGCATCCCCATCGACTATGACGGCGAGGAGCCGGTTCTGGCGGTGCGCCTGCAGGAGATGTTCGGCCTTGCCGAGACCCCGCGCATCGCCGGCGGCCGGGTTCCCTTGCTGCTGCACCTGCTGTCCCCCGCCCGCCGCCCGGTGCAGGTCACCCGCGACCTCGCGAGCTTCTGGGCCAACGCCTACAAGGCGGTGAAGGCGGATTTGAAAGGCCAGTACCCGAAACACTACTGGCCCGACAACCCGCTGGAAGCCGAGCCGACCGCCAGGGCGAAGCCGAGGGGGCGGTGAGATAAGAGCGCCTAACAAAACGGGATTTGGGCTGTTGGGAGGGGCATGGCTGCACCTCTCGTCTCCGACGCCCTGTGGGCGCTGATTGAACCGCTGCTCCCTCCGGAGCCGCCCAAGCCGAAGGGCGGGCGGCCCCGGCTGGACAACCGCGCGGCGCTGACCGGCATCCTGTTTGTGCTGCGCTCCGGCATTCCCTGGGAATTGCTGCCGGTTGAGATGGGCTGCGGCTCAGGCATGACATGCTGGCGCCGGCTGCACGAATGGCACCAAGCCGGTGTCTGGGAACGCCTGCACCGTGTCCTCTTGGATCGGCTGGGCTATGCCAACGCGATCAACTGGGAGCGAGCCGCCGTGGACAGCGCCGCGGTCCCGGCAAAAAGGGGGGCGAAGCGACCGGGCCGAACCCGACGGACCGTGGCAAGCCGGGTTCCAAGCGCCACATCCTCGTTGATGCCAACGGCATCCCGCTGGCCGTGAGGATTTCTCCAGCCAACCGGCATGACAGCAAGCTGTTGGAGGAAGTCGTCGATGCCGTGCCGGCGATCCGGCAATGCGCGGGTCGCCCACGACGACGCCCAACCAAGTTGCACGCCGACAAGGGCTATGATTTCGCCTTCTGCCGGCGGGCGTTGCGACGGCGGGCCATTATTCCGCGCATCGCCCGCCGCGGCATCGAGAACAGCGAGCGCCTGGGCAGACACCGTTGGGTCGTCGAAATAGTCTTTACGCAATAAGCAAAAGCGGACGTGCTCGCTGTCGGGGCTGGTGGGCAGCACATAGCGGATTTCGATGTCGGCATCGGTGACGACGACGCGGTCGATCAGCAGCATCACCAGCTGCCGGCGCTGTTCGAA